>CALWDW010000023.1 GCA_944376795.1 uncultured Christensenellaceae bacterium | reverse complement strand
GTACCAACATATCTGTGCACAGCATTTCTACTGCCTGTCGCTGCTCCGCTTCTTTCTTTAGCATCTTCATCACCTGACTTTAGTATATCAGAAAAGGCCGCATGATGCGACCTTTTTTGACAGGCTGGGGCCCTGCTTCCGGTTATCTTCCGGAAGCGGGGCCTGCTTTTTTCTCCCAAAGGGAGCGGGTTAGAACATTCCCTGTACAATGCGGTAGATTTCCGCCTGGGTCTTGGCATCGGGCCGGTCGAAGAGCAGCTGCTGGATCCATTCGTAAAGATCCTCCAGCCAACGGCGGAGCGTATAGAATTCCATGGCCATGGCATTCGGGCGGTAATCCGGGCGCAAGGCTGTGTAGATCTCCCCAAAATGGGGATACCAGGGCTTGTCCGCCAGTAGGAACAGGTCGGCTTCGGCGGGGGCCAGCTTCAGCCCCTCCCAGTCCACCAGGACCAGCCCCTGGGGTCCGCGGATCATATTGCCGTCGTGGATGTCCGTGTGGCAGAGCACGCAGGCCGTGCCCTGGGAGGCCAGGGACTGCCCCAGCCGGGGGCAGCGTCGGGCCTTCTCTTCAATGGAGACCCGATGGGGCGCCAGAATCGCCTGCAGCGGCCCGGGAAGCCGGCGCCAGCCGCCGGCCATATATTCCGCCACATCCCCACAGAAAGGGGCCTGGTAGTCCTCCCACAGCGAACGGCGCAGGCCGGGGGTCTCCTTGCCAAAACCATGCAGCGCGGCTACGGTTTCGGCCAATCGGTCAACCTCCGGGCCGGAAAGCTCTCCCTCAAAGCCGGGCGTGGGACCGGGAACAAAGGGGAACAGCATGTAGATGCCCGCCTCGTCCTGGGCGCTGTAATGCCCGGATACCGTCTCCAGGGCGGCGCAGACCCGGCCCCCCAGCGCCGGGGTGCCGGCCAGGTGGGCCATCACCGGGGAGTAAGCGTCGATGAGGGCCGTCCACTTCTCGGTGGAAGCCCGGCGCTTTTCGTAGAACTTGAGGAAATAGGTCCCCTCCTCGGCCTCTACCCGGTAGGCCAGGGCAGCCCAGCCGCCTGGCTGGGGTCGGATGCTTCGGGGATGCAGCCCCCAAGCCTTCTCCAATACGGAGGCAAAGGAATCTTCCATGGGATGCAGTCTCCTTTCTTATGGACCAGGATTTATTTAGAATCCTATAAATTATTTTATCTGCGCTTGGCCGCAACTTTGTTGAATTTGCTGATGGAAATCCCTGCCGCCTTTTCGCTATACTGAAACTACAGGAAAAATCGAAAAGGAGACCCTGCCATGCGTATACCCCAGGCGCCTCTCTTCCAAGACCCCATCTTCAATGGGGCCGCTGACCCCACCATCATCTGGAACCATGTGGAACAGCAGTGGTGGATCCTCTACACCCAGCGCCGGAGCAATGGTCCCGGCCCGGGCGCTTCCAATATCCACGGCTCGGAGATCGGCATCGCTTCCTCTCCCGATGGATACGACTGGCTCTACCGCGGCACCTGCCAGGGCCTGGCCATTGAGCCCGGACACAACACCTTCTGGGCGCCGGAAGTGATCTACCATGAGGGACTGTACCACATGTACGTCTCCTATATTACCGGCATGCCCACTCACTGGCAGTTCCCTCGCACCATCATCCACTACACCAGCGAAAACCTGTGGGACTGGCACTTCGAGAGCCGCCTAAAGCTCTCTACCCCTCGGGTGATCGACGCCTGTGTGGCCCGGATCGCCCCCGGCCACTGGCGCATGTGGTACAAGGATGAGGACGACCACTCCTACAGCCATTACGCCGACAGCCATGACCTCTATCACTGGGAGCACGTGGGCCGCGCCGTGACCTATGACGAGCATGAGGGCCCCAACGTCTTCCGCTGGAAGGACCGGTGGTGGTATATCGGCGACTTCTGGCGGGGACAGGGCTGCTTTGTCAGCGACGACTGCCTTCACTGGGAATTTGCCGGCATGATCCTGGAGCAGGGCAGCCGCCGGGAGGGGGACGGCAGCATGGGCAACCATGCCGACGTGCTGGTGCTGGGGGCGGAGGCCTACATCTTCTACTTCTCCCATGCTCCCCGTCCTGAGGGCTGGAAGCGCGGCATGCCCCTGCCCGAGGAATGCAAGAGGCTCTCTATCCAGGTGGCCCGGCTGCACACCGACGGCCAGCGGCTGACCTGCGACAGGGATGAGGAATTTGATTTCGTGCTGCCCAACGGGGACGCCACCCTGGGCCAGCAGTAACGACCATAGAAAGGATGCCAGCCATGCAAAAGATAGACCTGACCCAATCCATTGCCCGGGATTCCGTGGTGGAGCGCGTTTCCCCCGACGCCATGACCGTGGTCTACGGCAAGGACGCCGGCGGCGCCTCCCTGGAGGGCACCGTGGGAACCGCCTACCGCTATATCATTGGCGATATCAAGATCTGCGAGGAGCACTGTGTGGCCTTTATGCTTCGCTTCTACGCCAAGGGCGAAAAGGAGGCCCGTTTGGTTTATCGCTTTGGACTGCTGCCGGGCATTAAGACCCGGGTGCGCTTTGACCTGTCCCTCATGGACAATCATACCATCTATACCACCCGGACGCCAGGCCTATTGAAGCTGGTCTGCCACGGCCACCGCATCGATATGGACGAGGTGGAGAAAATCGAGCTGGGCATTGAGGATACCTTCCACGACGTGCGGGTGGAGCTCTCCGACTTCTACATGGATGACAAGGAGCCGGCCGAATATCCCCTGCCGGATGTGAAGCTGGTGGACGAATTCGGTCAGTGGAAGACCAAGGACTGGCCGGGAAAGGCCCACTCCTTCGCCGAGATGGAGGCCCATGTCAGAGCCAATGAGGGCCCCACAGCCTATCCCTTCCAAGGCTGGAACCGCTGGGGCGGCTACACCGGG
Source organism: uncultured Christensenellaceae bacterium (assembly GCA_944376795.1). Taxonomy (GTDB): domain Bacteria; phylum Bacillota; class Clostridia; order Christensenellales; family UMGS416; genus CALWDW01. The sequence continues at coordinate 19,916 of CALWDW010000023.1, read as the reverse complement.
CACAAAATCAAGGAAGGCACCGGCTTCTTCTCCACCGCCAAGGTAGACGGCCGCTGGTACCTGGTGGATCCCGACGGCTACTCCTTCTTCTCCCTGGGGGCCTGCGGCGTGGGCGGCCTCTATTCCGGCGACCGCATCGATGGGGTGGAGAAGTTCTGCGACTGGATCCCCGACCGGGAGGGGGAGTTCGCTTCGCTCTTCTCGGAATCCACCCGCCGACGCACCGAATACATGCCTCCGGAGCATTCGGTGGGCTTCAACTTCGCCGCCGCCAACCTGATGCGGGTCTACGGCGCCGATTATAAGGCCCGGTGGAAGGCCAACTACAACCACATCCTCAGCGTCCACGGCCTGAATACCACTGGCAGCCATCCCACCTTCCGGGAGGGGGACATGACCTCCCCGCCCATCCCCTATGTCCACCAGATTGGCATGCTCTTCCCTGCCACCAAGGAGCTGATTTTCCGGGACTTCCCCGACGTCATGAGCCAGGAGTACCGGGACAATGCCGTGGCCTTTGCCCAGCAGCTCGTCCCCTTTAAGGACGATCCCATGCTCATCGGCTACTTCATGCGCAACGAGCCCGAGTTTAACTTCGTGGAGGATATCGTCATCGCCGACGAGGTGCTTTACAATCCTTATCCCTCGGCCTGCCGCGCCGCACTGAAGGCCTTCCTCATGGAGCGCTATGGCGATATTGCCCGGCTCAACGCTGCCTGGGGCGCTTCTTTCGCCGGCTTTGACGACTTCGACGCCTCCATCCGGGACGCTTCCAGGATCAGCGCCGCCGCCGAAAAGGATCTGCGGGAATTCTCGGTGATCCTGGTGCGGGAGTACGTCCGGGTGCCCGCCGAAGCCTGCCGGAAGGTGGATCCCCACCACCTGAATCTGGGCCTGCGCTGGAGCAAGGCTTACAATGCCGATATGTGCGCCGGCTGGGAGTACTGCGATGTATTCTCCATCAACTGCTATTCCTTTGATCCCACCATCGATATGGACTTTGCCGTCAAGGCCGGGGTGGATCGCCCCATCCTCATCGGCGAGTTCCACTTCGGCGCGCTGGACCGCGGTCTCCCCGCCACCGGGCTCAAAGGCGTGGAAAACCAGCAGGAGCGGGCCAAAGCCTGGCGCATGTTTGCCGAAAAGTGCGCTGAGCATCCCTATGGCGTGGGTGTGCACTGGTTCCAGTTCCACGACCAGTTCGTGCTGGGCCGCTTTGATGGCGAGAACTACCAGATCGGCATCGTGGACGTCACCACCCAGCCCTACAAGGAGCTGACCGAGGCCATGGACGAAACCGCGCGGGTGATCTACGAGGTGCGCCGCGGCGCGGTTCCGGCCTTTAACCAGCGGCCCAAGTCCATTCCCATGATCGGCTACTAGGCCCGGAAGCTTTGTGGGAAGGCGGCTTCTGCGGGGGAGGCGGGAGTTTGCGGGAGTTTGCGGGGGAGGGGAACCTTTTGAGAAAGGTTCCCCTCCCCCGCGCCCCCACCCTTCTAAAACTTTTTGGGGGAAGGTTATGGAAGTGGAAAGGGAACGGCTGAAAGACGAATGCGGCTGTTCCCCTATTTTTTGTAATTTACAAAACGCGGCGGCGTGAACGGCGCGTTTTGCCCGACGAGGGGTTTTGCCGCTTGCGGCAAAACTGTGGGGTGCGGGGGCCGCGAAAGGCTCCCGCTATTGGTAACAAAGGTCGCGGAAAGCCTGCTTTCCGCGAAGAGCCCCCGCAGGAATCCGTCAGGATTCCGAGGAGGCGGGGAATCCAGCCGTTCCCTTACTTTTTCAAGCTGTCCCTTCCCCTAAGGTTTTGGGGGAAAGGGGTTTGGGGGAGGGGGCTCTTTTGCAATAGTGCCCCCTCCCCCAAAAAATCAATACAAAAATAAGAAAAAACAGGACCCGCCACGGCGTCAGGGCTCCACCCGGCAGTAGACAATGGTTTGCCGGTCATAGGTGTAGGTCATGTGCAGCACGCCGTCGGCCTCCACCACGGCGGGATAGGAGAATTCCCCGCCCGGCCGGTTTTCCAGCTCCAGCGCCGGGGAAAAGGTCTCGCCGCCGTCCTCGGAGGCCAGCAGTGTCAGCGGCGAGCGGGCCGCCCAGTTTCCCGAAACCGGGTTGCAGGCCAGCACCACCCGGCCGCCGGGAAGGCCCACGGCGTCCAGGCCGCTGTTGTTATTGGGCAGCGCGGTGGGCCGGGCCGGGTCCCAGGTCCAGCCGCCGTCGGCAGAACGGCTGGCATAGATTACCCCCTCGGTGCTGCGCAGCAGCATCCGGATCTCCCCCTCCCGTCCCTGCCACAGGGTGGGCTGGATCACCCCCAGGCCCTGAAGGCCGCCGTGCTCCAAGGGCACCCAAGCGGTGCGCCAGGTCCGGCCGTCGGTGGTAATGTCCACCCCCGCGTCCCAGGCCGCTGCCGTCTCCACCGACATGGGAGCCAGGTAGGTTCCGTCATCCATCTCCAGCCCTTTGTTCTTTACCGGCCCGCGCCCGCCCTCGTCCCCCGGCACCAGCTCCCGAGGCAGGGAAAAGGATGCCCCGCCGTCCTCGCTCTCGCAGACATAGGTGCGCCAGCGGGGAATGGTATGCCCCGCCTTAAAGTACAACGTCAGCCGCCTGCCGCCCCGGGGCCGCAGCACCGGGTTCCAGCAGGGCTCCCCCGGTATGTCCGCCCAGACCCGGGGAGGGCCCCATCCCGCAGCCGTCCGCAGCGCCCCCCACACGGCCACATCCTCCCGGCCCTCGGCCTCCCCGGCAAACCAGGCCGCCGCCACCGTTCCCCCGGGCAATACCGCCACGGTGGAGGCATGGCACTGGGGAAAATATGCCCCCGGCGTGAAGATTTTCTCCTTGACCAAAAGCTTCATAGCATCCCGCTCCTTTCCTCGCCGCCCACCCGCGGCCAACACGCCGGAGGCTCTCTGCCCGATCCTCGGCCTCCCGCAAAAAAATTTGGAAAAAATGCTTGAAATTTGCTTGGGTTTCGTAGATTTTTATTTGACAATAGATTGTTAAAATGTTATCATGAATATAAGTCTGGGCTTGGCCCAGTCTGGCGTGAAAGGGTTCGTCAATCCCTGTAAAAAGTGAGGAGAGTGTGTGATATGAGCAAGATTACCATCATCGGCGCGGGCAGCGTGGGCGCCACCATCGCCTACACCATTGCGGTGGCCGGCATCGCCTCGGAAGTGGTCATGATCGACATCAACGAGTCCAAGTCTTTGGGCGAGGCCCTGGACATCCGGCAAGGCGTCTCCTTCTGTCCTCCCATCAATATTTACGCGGGGACCTACCAGGACGCCGTCGGCTCGGACATCGTCATCCTCACCTCCGGCGTGGCCCGCAAGCCCGGCCAGACCCGGCTGGAGCTGGCCCAGGTCAACGTGAACATCACCAAGTCTATTACCCCCCAGATCACCAAGTATGCCCCCGACGCCGTCTATATCATCGTCAGCAATCCGGTGGACATCCTCACCTATCTTTTCCACAAGGTCTCCGGCCTGCCGGAGCACCGGATCATCGGCTCGGGCACCATCCTGGATACCGCCCGCCTGCGCGCCCGTCTGGCGGAGTACTTCTCCATCAGCCAGAATAACGTCCATGCCTATGTTTTCGGCGAGCACGGGGATTCTTCCTTCGTCCCCTGGTCCCTGGCCACCATTTCCAATATCCACATCGACAGCTACAGCCAGTGCCTCACCGATAAGCAGATGATCAACCCCACGCTGGTCCACAACGAAGTAGAGACCTACATCCGCAAGTCCGGCGGCAAGATCATCGAGCGCAAGGGCGCCACCTTCTATGCGGTCTCCCTGTCGGTCTGCCACATCTGCAAGTGCATCTTCTCCGGCGCGGATACCGCCCTGACCGTCTCCACCCTGATGCACGGGGAGTACGGCATTGACGACGTGTGCCTCAGCACCCAGGCCATTGTGGGCCGCGACGGCATCGCCGGGAAGATCCTGGCCCCCCTCACCGAGGAGGAGACCGCCCTGCTCCACAAGAGCGCCGACAGCCTGAAGGCCGTCATCCAGAACCTGGATATCTAGTACCTACGCCAAAGGCTGCGCCCTCGGAGCTTCCGGGGCTGGCCTTTTTCCTGTGTAGAATCCAATGCAGACAAGAGAGGATCTATGATGGACTACCGTATTGAACATGATTCCATGGGCGAGGTCCGCGTCCCCGCGGACAAGTATTGGGCCGCCCAGACCCAGCGCAGCCATGAGAACTTCCCCATCGGCGTGGGCATCGAGACCATGCCTCGGGAGATTACCCATGCCTTCGGCATCCTGAAGAAGGCCGCCGCCATGGCCAACCACGCCCTCAAGCCCGAGAAGATGACCGACGAGAAGCTGGCCGCCATTTCCCAGGCCTGCGACGAGGTGATCTCCGGCGCCCTCAACGATCACTTCCCCCTGGTGGTCTGGCAGACCGGCAGCGGCACCCAGTCCAATATGAACGCCAACGAGGTCATCGCCAACCGGGGCAATGAGATCGCCGGCGCCAAGCTGCTGCACCCCAATGACGACATCAACATGAGCCAGTCCTCCAACGACACCTTCCCCACCGCCATGCACATCGCCGCGGTGGTGATGCTGGAGGACAAGCTCTTCCCCGCCATGGAGGGGCTGATCGAGACCTTCCGCCGCCTGGAGTCCGAGACCGGCGACGTGGTCAAGAGCGGCCGCACCCATCTGCAGGACGCCACCCCCATCCGCTTCTCCCAGGAGGTCAGCGGCTGGCGGTCCTCCCTGGAGCGGGACCGGGAGCTCCTGGAGCGCGCCCTGCCCCCCCTCAAGGAGCTGGCCCTGGGCGGCACCGCCGTGGGCACCGGCCTCAACGCCCCCAAGGGCTTCGACGTCAAGGTGGCCGAGGCGGTTTCCCAGCTCACCGGCAAGACTTTCGCCACCGCCCCCAATAAGTTCCACGCCCTCACCAGTAAGGACGAGTTGGTCTTCGCCCACGGCGCTCTGAAGGCCCTGGCCGCCGACATGATGAAGATCGCCAACGACGTGCGCTGGCTGGCCAGCGGCCCCCGCTGCGGCTTGGGGGAGATCACCATCCCCGAGAACGAGCCCGGTTCCTCCATCATGCCCGGCAAGGTCAACCCCACCCAGTGCGAGGCGGTGACCATGGTGGCCGTGCAGGTGATGGGCAACGACGTGGCTGTGGGCATGGCCGCCTCCCAGGGCAATTTCGAGCTAAACGTATTCATGCCCGTGCTGATCTACAACTTCCTGCAGTCGGCGCGGCTGCTGTCCGAAGCCATCGTCTCCTTCACCCGGAACTGCGCGGTGGGCATCGCCCCCGTCCGGGAGAAGATGTACCACAACCTGCACAATTCCCTGATGCTGGTCACCGCCCTGAACCCCTACATCGGCTATGAAAACGCCGCCAAGACCGCCAAGAAGGCCTACAAGGAGAATATCTCCCTGAAGGAGGCCTGCGTGGCCCTGGGCTTCCTCACCGCCGAGCGGTTCGATGAGGTATTCCATCCCGAGGAGATGGCCTAACCGCCCCGCCCGTCCCAAGGGCGGCGGGGTTCCCGCAAATACCAAAGGAAAGGGAAGATTCCATGATTTTTAGCTACTACCCTGGATGTACGCTTAAGAACAAGGCCGCCGAGCTGGACCGCACGGCGCGCCTTGCGGCGGAGCGCCTGGGCTTCACCCTGGAGGAGCTGCCCGAGTGGCAGTGCTGCGGCGGGGTTTTCTCCTCCGCCCGGGACGAAATCGCCTCCAAGCTGGCGGCGGTACGCGCCCTGGCGGCCGCCCGGGACGCGGGGCACGACCTGGTGACCCTGTGCTCGGCCTGCCACAACGTGCTCAAGCAGGCCAACGACGCCATGGCCCACGACGCCGACTTCGCCATGAAGGCCAACAACTATATGCAGCTGGAGACCCCCTACCACGGGGAGACCCGGGTCCTCCACTACCTGGAGGTGCTCCGGGACGTGGTGGGCTGGGACCGGGTGGCCGCTGCGGTGACCCATCCCCTGGCTGGACAGAAGGTGGCGGCCTACTACGGCTGCCTGCTGCTGCGCCCCGGCGCGGTGATGGCCATGGACAACCCGGAGAATCCCGTGATTATGGAGGACTTCCTCCGGGCCCTGGGGGCCGATCCGGTGATCTACCCCTACCGCAACGAGTGCTGCGGCGGCTACATCACCCTGGAGGATCCAGATCTCGCGGCCAAGAAGAGCCGCCAGGTGGCCGACAGCGCCGCCGGCTTCGGCGCCCAGCAGATGGTCACCGCATGTCCCCTCTGCCTCTATAATATTCATAAGAACGCCGCGGACGGCCCGGAGATCTGCTACTTCACCGAGCTGCTGGCCCAGGCCCTGGGCGTCGGCGGGAAGGGAGCGCGCGATGACCAATAGCCAGGAGTTGAAGGAAACCCTCGCCCGCATCAGCGGCGTGGATGTGCGCAAGTGCATGCGCTGCGGCAAGTGCTCCGGCACCTGCCCCGCCTACGATGAGATGGAGTACCATCCCCATGAGTTTGTCTACATGGTGGAGAAGGGCGAGATCGAAAAGCTGATGGCTTCCCCCTCTCTCTATAAGTGCCTGTCCTGCTTCGCCTGCGTGGAGCGCTGCCCCCGGGGCGTGGAGCCTGCCAAGGTGGTGGAGGCCGTGCGCCTCCTGGTTATCCGCCAGCAGGGCTGCAACCACATGACCCCCGACCAAATCCCCGCCCTCCTGGACGAGGATCTGCCCCAGCAGGCCATTGTCAGCGCCATGCGCAAATATAGCAAGTAAAGGAGGCACATCATGCAGAGAATTGGCGTATTCGTATGCTGGTGCGGCAGCAACATCGCCGCCACCGTAGACGTGGAAGCCGTCGCCGAGGCCCTGAGCCACGAGCCTGGCGTGGTGTTCTCCGCGAACTACCAGTACATGTGCTCCGAAGCGGGGCAGAACCTGATCAAGGACGCCATCCGGGATCACCAGCTCACCGGCGTGGTGATCTGCTCCTGCTCCCCCCGGATGCACGAGCAGACCTTCCGCAAGACGGCGGCCGCCGCCGGGCTGAACCCCTATATGGTGGAGATCGCCAACATCCGGGAGCAGTGCTCCTGGATTCATAAGGATAAGGCCGCCGGCACCGAGAAGGCCATCATCCTGGGCCGGGCCGCCGTGGCCAAGGTCCACCTCAACGCCCCCCTGGTGGCGGGAGAGAGCCCGGTTACCAAGCGCGCCCTGGTCATTGGCGGCGGCATTGCCGGCATCCAAACCGCCCTGGACATCGCCGACGCCGGCTTCGAGGTGGACATCGTGGAAAAGGAGCCCACCATCGGCGGCAAGATGACCCAGCTGGATAAGACCTTCCCCACCCTGGACTGCGCCGCCTGTATCCTCACCCCCAAGATGGTGGACTGCGCCCAGGACGAGCGGATCCACATCTACGCCTACTCCGAGGTGGAGAAGGTGGAGGGCTTTGTGGGCAATTTCACCGTCACTATTAAGAAAAAGGCCCGCTTCGTGGACGAGACCAAGTGCACCGGCTGCGGCCTGTGCACCGAGAAGTGCCCCCAGAAGAAGGTGCCCAACCTCTTCAATCTGGGGCTGGATACCCGCCGGGCCATCTATATCCCCTTCGCCCAGGCCGTGCCCAAGGTGGCCACCATCGACGCCGACTACTGCAACATGCTCAAGAACGGCAAGTGCGGCGTCTGCGCCAAGGTCTGCACCGCCGGGGCCATCGACTACAAGCAGACCGACCAGCACATTGAGGAGAAGTACGGCGCCATCGTGGTGGCCACCGGCTACAACCCCATCAAGCTGGATTCCTTTGAGGAGTATGCCTACGCCCAGAGTCCCGACGTGGTGACCTCCCTGGAGTTCGAGCGGCTGACAAACGCCGCAGGCCCCACCGGCGGCACCCTGCTGCGCCCCTCCGACGGGAAGCATCCCCACACCATCGTCTTCGTCCAGTGCGTGGGTTCCCGGGATACCTCCGGCTGCGGCAAGCCCTACTGCTCCAAGATCTGCTGCATGTACACCGCCAAGCACGCCATGCTCACCCGGGACAAGTACCCCGATACCGAGGTCTATGTCTTCTACATTGACGTGCGTACCCCGGGAAAGAACTTCGACGAGTTCTACCGCCGGGCGGTGGAGGAGTACGGCGTTCACTACATCAAGGGCATGGTGGGCAAGGTGGCGCCCCAGGCCGACGGCACCCTGATGGTGCAGGCCAGCGACCTGATCTCCAACGAGCAGCTCCACATCAGCGCCGACATGGTGGTGCTGGCCGCGGCCATCGAGCCGGATAAGTCCGCCCGCCCCCTGGCCACCATGCTCACCGCCAGCATGGACACCAACGACTTCTTCACCGAGGCCCATCCCAAGCTGCGCCCGGTGGAGAGCCCCACCGCCGGCATCTTCCTCTCCGGCGCCTGCCAGGGCCCCAAGGATATCCCCGAGACCGTGGCCCAGGCCGGGGCCGCTGCCAGCAAGGTCATCGGCCTGCTGAGCAAGAACAAGCTCACCGGCAACCCCTGCGTGGCCCGCTCCGACGAAATGCTATGCAACGGCTGCTCCTCCTGCGAGAAGGTCTGCCCCTATGGCGCCATCAGCTACGAGGATAAGGAGTTCCGCATGCCCAACCGCACGGTGGCCATCCGCCGGGTGGCCAAGGTCAATCCCGCGGTCTGCCAGGGCTGCGGCGCCTGCACCGTGGCCTGTCCCTCCGGGGCGATGGACCTGCTGGGCTTTTCCAATCGACAGATCATGGCGGAGGTGGACGCGATATGCAAGTAAACGAAGGATTCAAGCCCACCATTGTGGCGTTCTGCTGCAACTGGTGCTCCTACGCCGGCGCCGACCTGGCCGGCACCAACCGGCTCCAGTACCCCGCCGATGTGAAGATCATCCGGGTGCCCTGCTCCTGCCGGGTCAATCCCCTGTTCATCCTGCGGGCCTTCCAGCGGGGGGCCGATGGGGTCATCCTCTGCGGCTGCCATCCCGGCGACTGCCACTACACCACCGGCAACTACTATGCCCGCCGCCGGATGACGCTGCTGTTCTCCATGCTGGACTATCTGGGCATTGAGCGGGAGCGCACCCGGGTGGAGTGGGTCTCCGCCGCCGAGGGCGTCAAGTTCGCCGCCACCATGAACGACTTCGTCTCCACGGTGACCGCCCTGGGCGAGAATAAGCGATTGGAGGATCTGCGATGCAAAGCCAACTGATCGAGCGCGCCAAGGCCCTCCTGGCCGACGGCACGGTGGACCGTGTCCTGGGCTGGAAGGCCGGCGAGTTTGCCTACGATATGACGCCGGCGCTGTTCTCCAGCGCCCAGGAGCTGGACGAGGGCTTCGCCTACGATGCGTTCTGCGGCGCCAACCTCTCCAAGTACCTGGTCAAGGAGAGCCGCAAGGGCGGCCGGGTGCTGGCCTTCCTCAAGCCCTGCGATACCTACAGCATGAACCAGCTCCTCAAGGAGCACCGGATCCTCCGGGAAAACGTCTACCTCATTGGCGTCCCCTGCCAGGGGAAGACCGACGTGGAAACCCTCCGCGCCCTGGGGATTACCTCCATCACCGCCGCCCGCCAGGAGGGCGAGGATCTGGTGGTAGAGACCCTTTACGGCCAGCGCCGCATCCCCTTGGCCGAGGCCATGGCCGAGCGCTGTAAGGCCTGCAAGGGCAAAAAGCACATGATCTACGACGAACGCATCGGCGAGGAAGGCGAGCTGGAGAATCCCGACCGCTTCGGCCAGGTAGCCGCTCTGGAGGCCATGTCCTCGGAGGAGCGCTTCGCCTTCTGGCGCGGGGAGCTCTCCCGCTGCATCCGCTGCAACGCCTGCCGGAACGTCTGCCCTGCCTGCACCTGCGAGCAGTGCGTGTTTGACAACCCGGCCTCCGGCGTGGACAACAAGGCGGCTGCTACCAGCTTTGAGGAAAACATGTTCCACATCATCCGGGCCTTCCACGTGGCCGGACGGTGCACCGACTGCGGCGAGTGCTCCCGCGTCTGCCCCCAGCGGATCCCCCTGCACCTGCTGAACCGCAAGTTCATCAAGGACATCAATACCTTCTACGGCGAATACCAGGCCGGGGAGGAGGCCGAGGGCCGCACGCCGCTTACGGCCTACACCGAGGGGGACGTGGAGCCCAGCGTCGTCTACACCAAGGGAGGGAATGACTGATGAAAAAGCTGCCTCTTTCCCAAATGCCCGCCCTCTACGCCGCCATGGCCCAGGGCGGCGCCCTGTACCTGCCGGTGGATAACGCCGCAGGGGACGCCCAGTTCACCCGGTGGCAGGAGGGCATGGAGCTCTCCCGCGCCCTGAACACCGTCCGCAGCGCCAAGGACTTCTTCTTCCCCCAGACCGAGAACCTGGTCTCCTTCCGGATGCAGGGCAAGACCATCGAGATCATCGATCCCCGCACCGAGGGCGAGGACTTCGTGCTCTTCGGCGTCCGGGCCTGCGACGCCCGGAGCTTCACCATCCTGGATAAGGTCTTCCTGGCCGATCCGGTGGACAGCTATTACAAGTCCCGCCGGGAGCACGGCACCGTGGTCACTTTGGCCTGCACCCGCCCGGAGGAGACCTGCTTCTGCCAGTCCTTTGGCATTGACCCTGCCGACCCCGAGGGGGACGCGGCCTGCTGGCTCACCGAGGACGCCCTCTACATCACCGCCCGCACCGCCAAAGGCGAAGCCCTATTGGCCCGGCTGGACGGCCTGCTGGAGGACGCCGATCCCGCCCCCGTGGAGGCCCAGAAGGCCCAGACCGCGGCCATCCTGGCCAAGCTGCCCCTGGCCCAGTTCACCACCCGGTCCTTTGGCGGCGACGTGCTGATGAAGGCCTTTGACTCCCCCAAGTGGGCCTCCCTGTCCGAGGCCTGCCTGGGCTGCGGCACCTGCACCTTCGTCTGCCCCACCTGCCAGTGCTACGATATCCGGGACTTCGACACCGGCCACGGTATCCAGCGCTACCGCTGCTGGGACTCCTGCATGTATTCCGACTTCACCAAGATGGCCCACGGCAACCCCCGCACCAGCCAGTTGGAGCGGTTCCGCCAGCGGTTCATGCATAAGCTGGTCTACTTCCCCGCCAACAACGACGGCGAGTATGGCTGCGTAGGCTGCGGCCGCTGCCTGGCCAAGTGCCCCATCTCCATGAATATTGTCAAGGTCGCCAAGGCCCTGGAAGGAGACGTCCATGAATGAGGAAACCTTGATCCCCAAGCTGGGGGTCGTCACCGACATCCGCATCGATACCCCCGATGTGAAGACCTTCCGGGTGGTGGGCCTGGACGGCAAGAAGGTCTTTGAGCACATCCCCGGCCAGTGCGCCATGCTCTCCATTCCCGGCGTGGGCGAGGCCATGTTCTCCATCACCTCCTCCCCCACCAACCGGGAGTTTATGGAGTTCTCCATCAAGAAGTGCGGCTGCCTCACCGACTGGCTCCACGCCATGGACGTGGGCCAGCAGATCACCATCCGCGGCCCCTACGGCAACGGCTTCCCCGTGGAGACCGACCTGAAGGGCAAGGATCTGCTCTTCATCGCCGGCGGCATCGGCCTGGCGCCCCTGCGCTCGGTGATCAACTACGTCCGGGATAACCGCGCCAACTACGGCAGCATCCAGATCATCTACGGATCCCGTTCCAAGGAGGACCTGGTGGACTACCAGGAGATCCTCCAGGAGTGGATGACAGACGAGGGTGTGGAGGTCAACCTGACCATCGACCGAGAGCAGGAGGGCTGGGACGGCCATGTGGGCTTCGTTCCCAATTTCGTCAAGGAGCTCAACCCCGACCTGAAGAAGACCGTGCTCATGTGCGGCCCGCCCATCATGATCAAGTTCACCCTGGCCGGGCTCAAGGAGCTGGGCTTCTCCGAAACCCAGGTCTACACCACCATGGAGCTGCGCATGAAGTGCGGCGTGGGCAAGTGCGGCCGGTGCAACATCGGCAGCAAGTATGTCTGCAAGGACGGCCCGGTCTTCCGCTTTGACCAGCTGGACGAGCTGCCCAACGAGTACTAAGGCCCCAGGCGGCCCCCTCGTGAGGCCGTCCCCCCAAACCATCTACGCTAACCGCGAAAAGGAGTCACGATATGGAGAATATGGTTCACGTCTTTCTGATGGGAAAGCGGTATGAAGTCCCCGCCAGCCTGACCATCATGGGCGCCATGGAGTACGCGGGCTATCAGTTGATCCGCGGCTGCGGCTGCCGCAACGGCTTCTGCGGCGCCTGCGCCACCATTTACCGCATCCAGGGCGACCGGGAACTGAAGGCCTGCTTGGCCTGCCAGACCCAGGTTCAGGAGGGAATGTACATCGCGACGCTGCCCTTCTTCCCCCTGGTCAAGCAGGTCTACGACATGGAGAAGATCAGCCCCACCCAGCAGATCATGATGCAGCTCTACCCCGAGATCTACAGCTGCATCGGCTGCAACGCCTGCACCAAGAGCTGCACCCAGGGCCTCAACGTGATGCAGTACATCGCCTACGCCCAGCGGGGGGATTTCGCCCGCTGCGCCGAGGAGTCCTTTGACTGCGTGATGTGCGGCGTCTGTTCGTCCCGCTGCCCCGCGGGGATCTCCCATCCCCAGGTGGCCATGCTGGCCCGCCGGCTCAACGGCAAGTACCTGGCCCCCAAGTCCGCCCACCTGGCCGACCGGGTGCAGGAAATCCAAAACGGCACCTTCCAGGAGCTGCTGGAGAGCCTGATGGGCAAGCCCATCAGCGAGATGCAGGAGCTCTATAACCACCGGGATATCGAGAAATAAGGAGGGGAACCATGTACACCGAGCAGATGCTGGAATCCATGAAAAAGGTGGAGGCCGCCCGCGAGAAAAACGCTACCCTGGAGCCCCGCCGCATGACCGCCGAGGAGAAGGACGCCCTCCTGAAGACCTATCACCCCGACTACAAGGAGGGCGAGTTCGCCATCCTGCAGGTGGGACCCAACAAGGGCGAGAAGGTTCCCACCGAGCTGGCCGCCCTGCTGCAGGGCCGCAGCCGGATCCGTCCCGCCGATATCGACCTATCCCACCCCGACTATGACACCGATGTGCTGATTATCGGCGGCGGCGGCGCCGGCGCTTCCGCGGCCATCGAGGCCGACAACGCCGGGGCCCGGGTGATGGTGGTCACCAAGCTGCGCATGGGCGACGCCAACACCATGATGGCCGAGGGCGGCATCCAGGCCGCCGATAAGCCCAACGACTCCCCCGCCATCCACTACCTGGACGCCTTCGGCGGCGGCCACTTCGCCGCCAAGCCCGAGCTGCTCTACCGCCTGGTGACCGAGGCTCCCGAAGCCATCCAGTGGCTCAATGACCTGGGCGTGGAGTTCGATAAGGAAGCCGACGGCACCATGATCACCACCCACGGCGGCGGCACCTCCCGCAAGCGCATGCACGCAGCCAAGGACTACTCCGGCGCGGAAATCATGCGTACCCTCCGGGACGAGGTGCTCAACCGGGGCATCCCCGTGGTGGACTTCACCGCCGCTATCGAGCTGATTAAGGACGAGGCCGGCCGGGCTGCCGGCGCGGTGCTGTTGAATATGGAGACCGGCGAGCGGCTGATCGCCCGGGCCAAGACCGTGGTGCTGGCCACCGGCGGCGCAGGCCGTCTCCACTACCAGGGCTTCCCCACCTCCAACCACTACGGCGCCACCGCCGACGGCCTGATCCTGGGCTACCGGGCCGGAGCCAAGCTCCTCTACGCCGATACCCTCCAGTACCACCCCACCGGCGCGGCCTATCCCGAGCAGATCTTCGGCGCGCTGGTCACCGAAAAGGTCCGTTCCTTGGGCGCCAAGCTCATCAATGTGGACGGCGAAGCCTTCATGCATCCCCTGGAGACCCGGGACGTGTCGGCAGCGTCCATCATCCGGGAGTGCTCCGACCGGGGCAAGGGCGTCTCCACTGGCAACGGCATGGGCGTCTGGCTGGACACCCCCATGATCGAGCTGCTGGGCGGCGAGGGCACCATTGAGAAGCGGATCCCCGCCATGCTGCGGATGTTCGCTAAGTACGACATTGACATCCGCAAAGAGCCCATCCTGGTCTATCCCACCCTCCACTACCAGAACGGCGGCCTGGACATCGACAAAACCGGCATGGCCACCCAGGTAGAGAACCTCTACGTGGCCGGCGAGGCGGTAGGCGGCATCCATGGGCGCAACCGTCTGATGGGCAACTCCCTGCTGGACATCATCGTATTTGGCCGCAGTGCGGGCCGCAACGCCGCCAAGACCGCCGCCGCCACCGAGTCCGCTCCCCTGACCCTCTCCCACGTAGATGCCTTCATGGCTGCTCTGGATGAGGCAGGGATTGACACCGGGGTGGTCTCCCCCAAACTGCTTCCCAACTACGCCCGCAAAAAGTAAGGAGAAAGAAGAAAAAATGGATCTTGCAAGCTTTTTTGAGACTGTGATGATCGTGTCCTTCGGTGTTTCCTGGCCCCTGTCCATCGTCCGCTCGGTTCGTTCCCGTTCTACCCAGGGCAAGAGCCTGCTGTTCATGTGCTTCATCGTATTTGGATACATCTGCGGCCTGATCAGCAAGTTCATGACCTCCACCTACAACCTGGCCTTCTGGTTTTATTTCCCCAACATCATCATGGTCTGCACCGACATCGGCCTCTACTTCCGCAACAAGAAGCTGGAGCGGGCCGCCGGCAAGTAATAATTCGCACGGGAGGATTGATTGCAATGAAGCTCAGCGTATGTATCGGCAGTGCCTGCCATCTGAAGGGTTCCCGCCACGTGGTGGAGAGCCTGCAGCGTCTCATCGCCGACCATGGCATCGGCGACAAGGTGGAGCTGGCCGCCAATTTCTGCACCGGCAACTGCCAGAAGGGTGTCTGTGTCACCCTGGACGGTACCCTCTACTCGGTCTCCCCCGAGACCGTGGGGACCTTCTTCCAGGATGAGGTGCTCTCCAAGATCCAGTAACCGGCCTTTCCCCGCATAAGCAAAAGCTCGTTGCAGAATAAATTTCCTGCAACGAGCTCTTTTTCTGTCTGCAAAAAACATTAGCGCCGAGGATTATAACAAAAGGCAGCGTACAGAAAAAAATAAGTACAGCACAACACACCACTCCCGGAGACAAAACCAGCGCCAAATGTAGAAAACAATTGGCTCTTTACGGCCCACACAACATTTTCCCAGACATACCGATTCGCAGGCAGCCGTGTTCCCATTTCGTCCAGAGCTTTGGGGAAGTAAAAGCTATGCCGCCAGGAGTAATGTGGAACGAATATTCACCCGGTCTTGTGTAAAAAACTGCAAAAGCCAGAGTCATGGGACGCATTCTCCTTCTTTTATGTTAAGCCGTTCTGCAACGGACAACTTAGTTTATGGTCCTTAGGCATCAGCCAGCAACCCATCTATGGGTTTCTCCAGCCGCCCCGCAGCCAGCTACATAGATAGTTGCCTTTTTCCTGCCTCTCGACTTTCATTCTCTGACAAAATAGTTTCTGCCCTTTGGCAGGATTTTTCCATAGGTTATAGAAAATTACAAGAAACTGTATAGTCAATGTTCAGTTTGAAAATGTGACGAACCTGTGATTTTTCCACACCGTTGGCTATGCTATGATACAAGAGAAGAAAACAATAGGGAGACACCACCATGTACCGAGTCCTGTTGGTTGACGACGACCCTCATATCCAGGCCGCCAACGAGGCCTTTCTCCAAAGACAGGGTTATCAGGTCTACCGGGCTGACAACGGAACCGACGCCCTGGCGCTGGCTTCCACCGCCTCCATGGATGCCATCATCCTGGATGTGGATATGCCGGGGACGGACGGTCTCTCCGTCTGCCGCCGACTGCGGGAAATCACCCAAGTACCCATTCTTTTCCTCTCCGCTTATGCCAAGACCGATGACCGTATCCGCGGCCTCATGGCTGGCGGCGACGACTACCTGGGCAAGCCCTACTCTCTGGTCGAGCTGGAGCTCCGCCTGCGTCGCAGAATCCAACAGCACTACCAGTTCGTCCCCAGCGAGGTTCTTCGCTTTGGAGCCTTGGAGATCGATACCGGGCTGCGGGAGGTGCGTTATAACGGAGAAACCGCCGCCTTTACCACCCTGGAATTCGACCTACTTTCCTTTCTGGCCCACAATCCCGGTCAGGTTTTCTCCTACGAACAGCTGTATAACGGCGTATGGCGTTCCCCCATCAACCAAGGCCTGCACAATATCCAGGTATGCATGGCCCGCGTGCGGCAAAAGCTGGATCAGCTGTGCCCTGGCGCTCACTATATCGAAACGGTGCGCCGTAAGGGCTATCGTTTCCGTGCTCCCATCGAATGAAGCGCCCGCCGCCCGGCCGTCTTTCCGGGCTTGCCCGCTCCACAAATGCTCTCCAGAACGCTGCGGTTCCCTCCGCCACGCAGAAACCGCTGGAGCTTCTCCCGCTCCACATAAAAGCTCTCCCGTCAAGAAGCATGCGCAGGACAGCAAAGCGGCAGGAGGATGGCTTCCCCCTGCCGTTTTGTTTTATCCTTTCCTTCTCCCCGCAAATCACGGGGCATGCCTTAGCGCTGCTTTTTCCTTCTGCGGAAGGGGCCGACCCCCGCCACGGCCAGACAGATCCCCGTACAGAAGGCCACGCCTCCGGCCACCAGGAGAATCTGCTGCGCCACCGGCAGCGCAGCCCCGTCCTCCGGCCGCAAGGTTTCCTCCGGCATGGCAGTGTCCTCCGGCACCGCGATATCTTCCAAGTCGCCGGATTCCTCCGGTACGGCGGTAGCCTCCACCCCGGCGGGAGGCAACTCCGTTTCCTCATCCTCCTCCGAAGCCGCCAGCGCCACCACGGGTTCCGATGCCTGGGACGGACGGCTTGTGGACGCAGGCGTGGTTACCGGCGCAGGTTCCCGTTCGGGGGTATCGGGCGAAGTACTGCCTCCCCGGTTCCCATCCAGATCGTCCCCGCCGTCATCCTCCGGCAGACAGAAGGCCTTGGTCGCCCAGAAGCTCGGCTCCCAGAGATGCTCCGCCACCACGCGATAGGAATGCGGCTGGTTTTCCAGTTCATAAAAGGTACACCATACCGTCCCATCCTCCTGGGTGGTATAATCAAACGCAGGCCACCGGCTCCAGGTCTTTCCTCCGTCGGAGGAAATCTCCCCCCAGACCTCCGCATGCTCCGGCAGTTCCAGCAGAAGGAAGCTGGCCGAGCATGCCTGGTCTCCCTTCCAGAGAGCTTGGGTTACCGCCAACGTCTGGGGACTATACCAGTGGACGGTCAAGGTCAGCGGCAGGCTGGAGGCGAGTTCCTCCCCCGCCGCATCCAAAAACCGGCCGGTCAGGATATATTCCCCAGTGGTCTGCCCCGCATAGTCCGCCATATCCCAAACCACTTGGATTTCCTCTCGGGTCTCCGTGCCGCGGTACTGCAGGTTGGTCCGCAGGGAAGCGGGAAGCTGTGCAGGCGTTAAGGCCGTCCCTTCCTCCAGCCACAGGTCGTCGGGCGCATCGTTTTGGTTATTCACCACGGGCGGCGCCCAGCGCACCAGACCCTCCGGAATCTCACTGGCCGTCATGGTCACCAACCCACCGGGCTCCTGGACAATCAGCAGTCCGGTTCCTGTGGTCTCCGCCACGACTTGGGTCAGCTTCAGCTGGCCCCCGGCTTTGACCACGATGATCCCTTCTTCGGTGAGGGTTCCCCGGATCACCGGGGAAATCTCGGCATCGCTGCCGATGGACAGCGTCCCCACTGCCAGGCAGCCGCCGGATTCCACCACCACCGGACCTGTCAGCTCCAGCTGAATCTCCCCGGCGTACATACCTTCGGGCAGATCCCTGCCTGCGAAAACAGGCGACACCGCTGTGTACTCCAGCAGTTCCCCGTCTCCAATGGTACGGTTTCCCAGGGTCAGCGCATAGCACGGCGCCGTCGGCGCCGGAGAGGGAGTCCCCGGAGCGGTCCCCAGCAAAGGAGGATCTTCGGGCTCCGGAGTGCTCTCGGGTTCCGGAGTAGCCTCCGATTCCGGGGTAACCTCCGTTTCCGGCGTACTCCCCGTTTCCGGGGTAACCCCCGTTTCCGGCGTGCTCTCTGTCTCCGGGGTAACCCCCGTTTCCGGCGTACTCTCCGTTTCCGGGGTAACCCCCGTTTCCGGCGTGCTCTCTGTCTCCGGGGTAACCCCCGTTTCCGGCGTGCTCTCCATCTCCGGGGTAACCTCCATCTGCAGGCCGCCGCTAAGCCCCAGGCCGTCCGCCAGGCCCCGTTCCGTATATTGGGTGGTGACGCCCCACGCCAGGGCTAGAACGCATAGCCACACTATGCATTTCTTTCTCCATGCTCTCATCGTTGCATTCCCCTTATGAGGTGATTGTATGATCAAACAGATCGGACAGCGCGCATTGCTGCTTCTGGCTGCATTTGTGATTGGCTTAACGGCCTATAGCCTTCTCTATCGATTCGATAACAAATATACTTCCGCACTCCCCGGCGGGTACGGCTACAATGTCCTTCCGGAAAACGGCCAAACAGCCTTTCTGGTGGACGGCTGGGAGTACTATCCAGGGCAGCTATTAGGGCCGGAAGACTTTGCCGCCGGAACGCCTTCCCCGGAATATACCTATATAGGGAAATATTCTAACTTCTCCGCGCACCTGGGCAACCCCTACGGCGTGGCCACCTACCGGCTGCGCCTGGTTCATACCGGGGACCCCTCGGAACTGGCCCTTTACCTGCCCGAGCTGCTTTGCGCGGGACGAATCTACGTCAACGGCGCTCTGGCAGGCGAACAGGGCTGCCTGGAACCTTATGTTCCCCAGATCATAGACAGTCTCTATATTCTTCCGTTCGCCCAGGAAATCGAACTCATTATCCAATGCGCCAACTACTCCCACTACTATTCGGGAATGTACTACCCTCCTGCGGTGGGCACCCTCAACGCCATCCTCGGCATGGTGACTACGCGGCTGCTGGTGTATGGGATCCTGTGCTTTGTCTCGCTAGCCTTTGCTCTGACGCACCTGACCCAGTGGCTGCTGGGACGGGACAGCCCCACGCGCTGGATGGGCCTGCTCAGCCTGGCCTTTGGGCTGCAGGTCTGCTATCCCTTCCTCCGGGCGCTGGGAATTCCCGTGATCCGTCCCCTCTATGCCTTGGAGGATACCTGCAGCCATTTGGCGCTGTTATGTGCCATTCTATTGGCCGGCGAACTCACCGGCATGGCGGAACACCGCTTCCATCGCCGCGCTGCTATTCCCCTTTCGGTAGGCCTGTGCATTTTCGGCATGGTGTTTCCACTCGTTATTCTACCACACGCCCCTCTATTCATCAATGCCTATGGCAGCCTGCTCTTCTTCTGGAAGCTGGGGCTGGGACTGTACCTGGTGGTGCTGGCGGGACAGTCCCTGGACCAAAACGGCCCCTTGGGGCGATATCTACTGCTGGCTACTGGGCTGTACGGCCTATCCGTGGCGGCTTCGGTGCTGACAGTCAACTACTTTGAACCGGCGCAGGGCGCTTGGCTAGAGGAATATGGCGGCTTCATTTTGGTCACGGGCTTTGTTGCACTGGTGGTACGCCGCGGCGTGCTGCTGGTCCGGGAGAACCGCCGTCTAACCCTCTACCTCCAGGAAGAGGTGGAACGCAAGACCCAGGGAATGGAGACCCTTCTAGAGGAGCGCCGGGAACTGTTGGCCCATCTTCTGCATGACATCAAAAACCCTCTGGCCGCCCTGCGCGTCTACGCGGAGCTGGTGCGCAGCGGCAATGTGGCGCTGGATCGAGAGACCGCGAGATATCTGGACGCGCTAAGCGAACGCGCCGGCGCGGTGGAGGAACGCTTTGGTCAGCTCCAGGACTTTTCCCGCGGGGAACACGGTGTCTTCCAGCAGGAAAGTCTCTGCCTGAATACCTTCCTGCAGCAGTTTTACCAACAGAACCGGCCGGATATGGAGCTTTCCGACGTAACCTTCTCGCTTGCGCTG
>CALWDW010000022.1 GCA_944376795.1 uncultured Christensenellaceae bacterium | reverse complement strand
GGGGCCCTTTTGCAAAAGGGCCTTCTCCCCCAAGGGCCAAGGATTCCGAGGAGGCGGTCTTTTGTGGGGGAGGGAAACCTTTTGAAAAAGGTTCCCCTCCCCCGCGCCCCCACCCTTCTAAAACTTTTAGGGGGAGGATGAGGAGAGAGTAGAAGGGGAACGGCTGCAAGACGAATGCGGTTGTTCCCCTATTTTTTTGTAATTTACAAAACGCGGCGGCGTGTACGGCGCGTTTTGCCCGATGAGGGGTTTTGCCGCCTGCGGCAAAACTGTGGGGTGCGGGGGCCGCGAAAGGCTCCCGCTTTTTGGAATCAGGGTCGCGGAAAGCCTGCTTTCCGCGAAAAGCCCCCGCAGGAACCCGTGAGGATTCCGAGGAGGCGGCCTTTTGCGGGGGAGGGGCCCTTTTGCAAAAGGGCCTTCTCCCCCAAGGGCCAAGGATTCCGAGGAGGCGGCCTCTGCGGGGGAGGGGAACCTTTTGAAAAAGGTTCCCCTCCCCCGCGCCCCCACCCTTCTAAAACTTTTTGGGGGGAGAGTTGGGAGTGTATGAAAGGGAACGGCTGCAAGACGAATGCAGTTGTTCCCCAGATTTTCCCAACAGTCCCTTCCCCCAAGGGCCAAGAATTCCGAGGAGGCGGAGAATTGCAAGGGAAAATATAAAGGGAGCGGCTGCAACATGCATGCAGTCGCTCCCCCTTGCGTTGTTTAAAGAGCTTCTCTCCTACAGTTTCCAAAAGGGAAGAGGAACCCCGCAGACGAAGACTAGTAGTTCTTGGCCTGAATCTGGAAGTAGGCCTGGGGATGGGCGCAGACCGGGCAGACCGTGGGAGCCTCGGTGCCCACATGGATGTGGCCGCAGTTGGCGCACTTCCAGAAGACCAGCCCGTCCTTCTTAAAGACCTTGCCCTCCTGGACGTTCTTGAGCAGGGCCAGGTAACGCTCCTCATGCTCCTTCTCGATGGCGGCAACACCCTCGAAGAGCTTAGCGATGGACTCGAAGCCCTCCTCCCGGGCTTCCTTGGCAAAGGTGGCATACATGTCGGTCCACTCGTAGTTCTCTCCCGCGGCGGCGTCCTCCAGGTTGGCAGCGGTGTCGCCGATTCCGCCGTGGAGGAGCTTGAACCACATCTTGGCGTGCTCCTTCTCGTTGTCAGCGGTCTCCAGGAAGAGGGCGGCAATCTGCTCGTAGCCGTCCTTCTTGGCGCGAGAGGCATAGTAGGTGTACTTGTTGCGGGCCTGGGACTCCCCGGCAAAGGCGGCCAGCAGGTTGGCTTCGGTCTTGGTTCCCTTCAGATTCATGACGTTTCCTCCGTTTCAGTTGGATTTAGAGCTTGCAGACAGGCACCACAGGTGCCGTGGACAATGAGTTCCATGGAGCGGATCCGGCAGCCCAGCCGTGCGGCCAGTTCCCCAGATAACCCAGACAGCCCGCCGTCAAAGTCAGTCACCGCACCGCACCGGTCGCAGATCATGTGATCATGGCGCGACAGGTTGCCATCGTAACGGTCGCTGCCCCCCGGTACGGGCACCCGGCGAAGCTGCCCCGCCTGGCAGAGCTGGCCCAAATTCCGGTAAACTGTGGCAAGACTCAGGCTGGGCTGGGACGACCGCAGGTGCTGGTATACCGCATCCGCGGAGGGATGATCCAGGCGATGGCAAACCGCTTCCAGGATCAGCTCCCGATGCTTGGAGTGGTTCATAACGATCTCCCATTTAGGAATCAATAATAAGAATGATTCTTATTACTGATTTAAGTATACCATCCCTTGTTGGAAAGTCAACCCTTTTTTTCAAGATTTTCTCGCTACAGCAGGCCCTGCCGCTTACGACGCACCCGGACGCAGACCACGAGAACAGCCAATCCTGCCAAGGCGGCGATGCCCACGACGTAAAAGAATTGATCCGTCCCTTGGGGCGCCACCGACTCTACGTCCTGCCAGGTCAGCTCCACCGCCTCCCCCGCGTGAAGAACCTCCTGGGGCGTATGGGCGCGAAGGTAATCATAAAGCACCTGGTCCAGCGTCCCGTAATCCCCCTCTAAAGGTTGGGGGAAGTCATAGATGCCATCCTCCGACAGTATATCCAGGGTGGCAATGCTGTATACCAGCGTCTCGTCGATGGAGTAACCCTCCATCCCCATGCCCAGTACGTAGGCTCCGGCGCTTCCGTCTTCCAGGGTAGTGGGAGCCAGCACCAGCTCCAGTCCGCCCACCAGAGGAAAGTCTTCCCGTGCCTGCAGGGTCTCTACATGCGCGTCGATAAGCCGGCGGAGCTGTACGCCATTCATTTGGGTGACCTGCACCCGAAGGTTCTCCCCCACAGCAGCCTGCACCGCCTCTTGGGTAACCCTCCCGGCGGACAGAGAGCCTCGTACCGCCCCGGCATGAATCAATGAAAGTTCGGCGCCGGTGGCTTCCCGCAGGGCGGCCGAAAGGACGCGGGTCAGGTTGGTGCTGCCGTCCCGCACCGCTTCCGGACTACCCTCCAGTGTTTCGGACAATACAGGATCCTCCCCCTGGGCGCAGGCAGCCGCACCCAGGAAAAGAACCAGGGCCAGCGCCAGAACCGCGCCCCTGCAATATCGACTGCGCATACATTCCTCCTTGCTTCCCCTGTCTGCCCAGGGGACAAACCGTTGGGCCTATGGTATAATGGGCCTGCCGCCCGGCGGCGGCAGGATACGGGCTAAGAGCCGGGCCAGCAGGCCATTGACCACCCCGGTAACCAGGGCTGCGGTCGCAAGATAAGGAAGCAGGCTGGCCAGCCCCGGGGTACGAGCCGCCAGCACGGCGACGCCCAGCTGGGTGAGGTTGTGGGCAATGGCCCCAGCTGCGGAGACCGGCACCACCGAAAACCGGCGGCCCAGTCCCGCCATCACCGCCCAGCTGGCCAGGGCGGCGGGAAGGGCGTAGAGCCAAGACTGTATTCCCGCAAAAAGCAGCCCGGACAGGGCCGAGCGGGTCAAGGAGACCATCAAAGCGCCCCGGGGGTCTCCTTCCAGCAGCAGCAATACCACTGCCAGGTTGGCCCAGCCCCACTTGATGCCCGGCACTGCCACCGGCGGGGGCAGCAGGCTCTCCAGGTAGGAGAGAAGCAGGGCAGCAGCCAGATACAGCGCGCGGCGGGTCAACCGCCGGGTCTGGTTAGGACGCAATGATATCCACCCCGCTCTCCTGGCCGGTCAGCTGCACGCTGAGTCGGTGGGGCAGGCAGATCAGGGCCTGGCCTGCCTGGCGAATCGGGCCCTGGGCCACACATTCCTGGCCCGGGCAGTCGGAGGAAGCAATCCAAATCTCCCCGTCTTGGATCACCACCACATTGCAGCCCCAGGACGTTTCCACCGGCACGCGGGCATCCTGGCCTAGGGCAAGCTCCTGGATGAGCGCGCCATCCACCCAGATCTGCACCCGTTCCGCCCGGCCGCCGTCCCGGCCCAGGGCAAGGAAGAGAGCCAGCACCCCCAAAATCAGCGCCCCCAGGGCCAGCCAATCCTTACGTTCCATTTTTTTGCGCAAGAAAGGAAGCCCTCCTTGAAAAAAATTCTTCTGCTGATCATGACCCTATGCCTTCTGGCGGGATGCGCCGCGCCGGCGCCCCTATCCCGTACTGTTTTCCTGATGGACACCTGGGTCACCCTTACCCTCTATGATACCACCGATTCCGCCCTCATGGAAGAAGCGCTGGCGGCGGTATCCGGCTGGGAAGATCTGTGGAGCCGCACCCGGGAGGACAGCGAGATTGCCGCGGTGAACCGCGCCCAAGGTCAGCCCACCGCCGTGTCCTCGGAAACCTATGCCCTGCTGGAGGAGGCGCTGGACTGGTGTGAAAAAACCCATGGGGCGCTGGACATCACCATCGGGCCCGTATCTTCCCTGTGGGACTTCACCCACGACGGCGCCGTTCCCCCAGATGCCCAGGATATCCAGGCGGGGCTGGCGTGGGTAGACTACCGCAAAGTTGTACTGGAGGACGGGCAGGTTACGTTGCCTGCCGGAGCGGCCCTGGACTTGGGCGGCGTTGCCAAGGGGGCGGCGGCCGACCGGTTGGCCGCCTTCCTCCGGGAGAAGGACGTCACCTCAGCCCTGCTGAATCTGGGAGGCAATGTCTACGCCCTGGGAAGCCAGCCCGGCGGGGAAGCCTGGCGGGTGGGAGTGCAGGATCCTTTGGACCCCCAGAAGCTCCTGCTGGTGGCCCAGGTGCGGGATATGTCGGTGGTGACCAGCGGCATTTACCAGCGCTGCTTTACCTACGAGGACACACTGTACCACCATGTGCTGGATCCCGTCACCGGCTACCCTGTGGACAACGATTTAGCCAGCGTAACCATTTTCTCGCCCCGTTCCCTCGATGGAGACGCTCTCTCCACGGCCTGCATGGTGCTGGGGGAAGCGGCGGGAATGGAGCTGGTGGAATCCCTGCCCGGAGTGGAAGCTGTCTTTGCACGCCGGGACGGAACCGTCGCCTATTCTTCGGGAATGGGTACGGCCATTCCTTATACGACGGAATAAAGGCAAAAATGCGGGGATTCTGCGGGGGAGGGAAACCTTTTGCAAAAGGTTTCCCTCCCCCAGGCCCCCACCCTTCTAAAACTTTTAGGGGGAGGATGAAGAGAGTATAAGGGGAACGGCTGCAAGAAGAGTGCAGTCGTTCCCTGGCTTTTTAGCGATCCCTCCATTAAGGTTTTGGGGGAAGGGGGTTTGGGGGAGGGGCCCCTTTTGCAAAAGGGCCCCCTCCCCCAAGGGGCGTGAACGCATGAAAAAGCGGGGGCCGCGAAAGGCTCCCGCCTTTTCTAATCAAGGTCGCGGAAAGCCTGCTTTCCGCGAAAAGCCCCCGCAGAACCTTGTGTTCCTACAGGCCGTAGCGGTCCCGCAGGCCCACCACCATTCCCTTATACATGGCCACGGCCTCCGAGGCGCAGCCGGCCTGGATAAGGCCGCAGATAGGCAGGATCGCGTCCTCTCGCAGCCGGAGGGCCACCGTTTCCCGCTCTGGGTCGGCCCAGAGCCGGGCGCTGATCCGGGGGCCTACGGTGTCATACTCTGCCAGGATGGGGGCGTACCGGGGATCTCCCCGGAGCGTTCCTTCCCGAAACCCCCGGAGGGTCTCCATCACCGGGCAGTGATCCTCCATGCCCAGAATGCCACACAGCGCCGTGGTGATGTAACAGCCGCCGCCGCCCGACGTATCCTTTTGGCAGGTGTCGTCTCCCGGGGTATTTTTCCTCCAATAGTTACAGTAGCCTTCTCCCTTCCATACCTCAAAATAGGTGCAGTCCCTGCATGCCATGCTCTCACTCCCTTTGCGCGGGCCTTCGCCCTGGATGGCTCCAGCATACCAAAAGGCAGAGGAATCCGCACAGGAAAGCCTGGCGTCAGCCCGGGTAATCGTCAGGATTTTCCAGGTAATGCAGGGCATGATCCAGACCGCGGGCAGCCAGATAGCGGCGGCTGGCCTGGAGCCAAACCCGATCGGCGTAGGGGCGCGCTTCGTCCCCCAGCGCCTGGGCCAGAGCCTCCACCTCGTCCAGGAAGGGAAACAGATGGTTGCGGCCATCCTGCATATCCAGGCAGAGGAGCTCTCCCCAGACCGGGGCGGCGGCGTACAGGGCGGATTCCCGCAGGGCCCGGACGGTCCCCTCCCGGTCATAGGGGACCCGCAGTTCTTCCACCTGCCAATCGCTGCCGTCCCAGTCCAGCAGGGTATAGGCGGCGTCGGTGCAGCCGTCCAGGGGCCGGCCGCAGGAGCCGGGATTCAGCAGCAGGCAGGGG
This sequence comes from uncultured Christensenellaceae bacterium, assembly GCA_944376795.1. Taxonomy (GTDB): domain Bacteria; phylum Bacillota; class Clostridia; order Christensenellales; family UMGS416; genus CALWDW01. The sequence goes on along the minus strand of CALWDW010000022.1, from coordinate 18,865 downwards.
CCCAGCCGGGCGTGCCACTGGGTGTGGTAGTGGCCGAAGAGAAAGGCCGTAGGGCCCAGGCCCTTCAACCGGGCGCATAGGGCCGCATCGGCGTCCAGGGCGGCCTGGGCGTATGCCAGATAATCTTGGTGGGTGAATCCCGGCCGGGCGTCCAGCAGGGCGGAGAAGGCCACGCTGCGCATACCGTCGGCGAAGCTTTCTCCCAGCACCCCGCGGGGGGCGTGCCCCAGCCGCAGGGTGTGCCCGGTTCTTTCCAAAGTCAGCTTCCGGGGCAGGCAGTCCAGATAGCCCCGGTTCTCAGGGGTCAGGGCACGGTGGTTCCAGGCCAGGGGGGCGAACTGGAGGGCGGCGCGGGCCGCAGGGTCTCCATCCAGCCGCCGCAGGGCGTCCTCCTTGTTCCCTGCGATGACGTGGGCGCAGGGCAGCGCCCGCACCCGGTCCAGCACGGCATTGGGCCAGGGGAAGTCGCAGAAATAATCCCCCAGCAGCAGGATTTCCTGCACACGCCGGCCTCGCAGGTCCGCCAGAACCGCCTCCAGGGCCGGGAGATTGCCGTGGATGTCCGCCAGGATCGCGTAGCGCATGGCTGCCTCCTTGGGAAAGGGTTTGTTTCATGATACCACAGCTTTTGCGTCCCGCGCCAGGCCCTTTCCGTCAAAAAAGCCTTGACAAGGGCCTGAAATGGGTGTATCCTGGTGCAAAATCATAGTGCGGCGAGGATGGAGTCGCCCACGGCCTATTCCAGGCGCAGAGACCTGCCGGGTGGTGCGAGGCAGGGCTGGGGGGCCGCAGTGGTATCGCTCCGGAGCCTGGGGCGCCAAAGCTTCGGCAAGTAGTGTCCCACGGAGGACCCCGTGATCGGTCGGCAGCGTGATGGCGCTGGCATGAGTGGTCTGCCTTCGGGCGGGCAATTTGGGTGGTAACGCGAGATAGGCTCTCGTCCCATAGGGGACGGGGCTTTTTTCTTTGGCCGCCGCCCACCGGCACAGTTTCCAAAAAGTTTTGATAGAGGAGGCGTTTCCCATGAATCTGCTCAACCGTTTTCTGCCCCGGGTGGAGTTTGACGGCCTGGACGATTTCCTGGCCAACTTCCAGGTGGTTACCCCGGAGAACTTCAACTACGCCTACGACGTGGCCGATGAAATGGCCCGCTTGGCCCCCGACCAGCTGGCCATGTCCTGGAGCAATACCCATGGCGAGGCCCGGGACTATACCTTTGCCGACCTGAAGGACCTCTCCGACCGGACGGCCAACTTCCTCTGGAGCCAAGGCATCCGCCGGGGCGACGTGGTGATGCTCATCCTCAAGCGCCACGCCGAGTTCTGGTATACCCTGCTGGCCCTGCACAAGATTGGCGCCATCGCCGTGCCCGCCACCCATCTGCTCACCACCAAGGACATCGTCTACCGCAACAACGCCGCCGGGATCAAGATGATCATCGTCACCGGGGACGGCCCGGTGCATGAGGCGGTGCTGGAGGCGCAGAAGGATTCCCCCACCGTGCAGGCGCTGGCGCTGGTGGGCCGGGAGGTGCCCCAGGGCTTCCTGGACTTCCGGAAGGAGATCGCGGCCGCCAGCCCCGACTGGACCCGCCCCACCGGGAAGGATGCCACCGTCAACGATGATATCAGCCTGCTGTACTTCACCAGCGGCACCACCGGCATGCCCAAGATGGTCACCCACTCCATGACCTATCCCCTGGGCCACATCGTGACCGCCCGCTACTGGCAGAACTGCCAGGACGGCGGCCTGCACTGGACCATCTCCGACACCGGCTGGGGCAAGGCAGTGTGGGGGAAGATCTACGGCCAATGGCTCTGCGGCTCGGCGGTACTGGTTTACGACTTTGACAAGTTCGTGCCCTCGGAGATCCTGGACAAGATGACCCAGTGCAAGGTGACCTCCTTCTGCGCGCCGCCTACCATGTATCGGTTCATGCTTCCGGAGAATCTGGGGAGCCGGGATTTCTCCCACCTGAAGTACTGCGCCGTGGCCGGCGAGCCCCTCAATCCCGAGGTGTTCAACCAGTGGTACGCCGCCACCGGCTGCAAGCCCATGGAGGGCTTCGGCCAGACCGAAACCACCTGCACTATCCTCAATAATATCTATATGGAGCCCAAGGTAGGCTCTACCGGCCGGCCCAATCCCGCCTATGATGTGGACATTGTAGACGAGGACGGGGTCTCCTGCGATCCCGGCCAGGTGGGGGAGATTGTGGTGCGTACCAACCGGTTTGTGCCCTGCGGCCTCTTCCACGGCTATTACCAGGATCCCGAGCGCACCAAGAGCGTGTGGCACGACGACATGTACCACACCGGGGACACCGCCTGGCGGGATGAGGACGGCCACTTCTGGTACGTGGGCCGCACCGACGACATCATTAAGAGCTCGGGCTACCGTATTGGACCCTTCGAGGTGGAGAGCGCCCTGATGACCCATCCCGCCGTGCTGGAGACCGCCATCACCGGGGTGCCCGATCCGGTCCGCGGCCAGGTGGTCAAGGCCACCATCATCCTCAAGAAGGGCTACGAGCCCAGCGAAGCCCTGAAGAAGGAGCTCCAGAACCACGTCAAGCACGCCACCGCCCCCTACAAGTATCCCCGGGTCATTGAGTTCGTGGACGAGCTGCCCAAGACCATCTCCGGCAAGATCCGCCGGGTGGAGCTCCGAGAAAAGGACAGCGCCAAAGGCACCCCGGCGCAGTAGGGTACGCGCCGATTTTCCACGGGCCGCGCGGGTCTTCCGGCCGGCCCAGCCAGGAGGTAGCATGATCGAACTGCTGGACAGTACGCTGCGGGACGGCGCCCAGGCTGCGGGCATCGCCTTTTCCCTGCGGGATAAGCTGGGAATTATCGAGACCCTGGACCGTTTGGGCGTAGGAATCATCGAGGCGGGCAATCCCTTCTCCAATCCCAAGGACGCCGCCCTCTACCGGGAGGCGGTAAGGCTGCCGCTGGCCCATGCCCGGCTGTCGGCCTTCGGCATGACCCGGCGCCCAGGAAGCCGGACCGCAGAGGACGCCAACCTCCAGGCCCTGCTGGCTGCCGAGACGCCGGTGGTCTCTTTGGTGGGGAAGGCCTCCCGCGCCCAGGTCCAAGGGGTACTCATGGCCTCCCTCCAGGAAAACCTGGACATGATCTCCGAGAGCGTGGCCTTCCTCGCCGCCCGGGGACGGGAAGTGGTCTTTGACGCAGAGCACTTTTTCGACGCCTGCCGGGAGGATGAGGACTATGCCCTGCGCTGCCTGATGGCGGCCCGGGATGCAGGAGCGGCGGTGCTCTGCCTCTGCGATACCCGGGGCGGCTGCCTGCCCCAAGAGATTGCCCGGGGGGTGCGCATGGTGCGGGAGGCCCTTCCCGGCGTCCGGGTGGGAATCCATGCCCATGACGACTGTGGCCTGGCGGTGGCCGTCTCCCTGGAGGCGGTGCAGGCTGGGGCCGTCCACCTTCAGGGGACGCTGCTGGGATTTGGGGAGCGCTGCGGCAACGCCAACCTAGCGGTCTGCATCGCCGACCTGGCCATGAAGCTCAACTGCCCGGTGCTGCCGCCCCAGGGGCTGCGGTCCCTGACCGGGGCCTGCCGGAAGGTGGCCGAGATTGCCAATATCCGCCTGCCCTCCTCCATGGCCTATGTGGGAGGGAGCGCCTTTGCCCACAAGGGGGGCATGCACATCGATGGCGTGCTGAAGGATCCCGCCTATTTTGAGCACATCGATCCCGCCGCCGTGGGCAACAGCCGCCGGCTCTTAGCCAGCGAAATGGCCGGTCGGGCCCTAGTGCTGGACCGGCTGGGGGAGCGCTTCCCCGAGCTGGGTAAGGATTCCCCCCAGGTCATTGCCATCACTCGCCAGGTGAAGGAGCGGGAGAGCCTGGGCTGCCAGTATGAGGACGCCGAGGCCTCCCTGGAGTTGATCATCCAGCGGGCCCTGGGCCGGGTGCGGGAGTACTTTACCCTGCAGGAGTTTAAGATCATCACCGACCGCTCTTTGGAGGGGGAGTCCCCCAGCAAGGCCGTGGCCGTGCTCAAGGTGGCGGTAGGGGGCAAGAGCCAGCTCTGGGCCGCCGAAGGCCAGGGCCCCGTGCATGCCATGGACCTGGCGCTGCGGGGAGCCCTGGAGACCTTCTATCCCGCCCTCGCCGATATGCGCCTGCTGGACTATAAGGTCCGGGTGATTGACAGCGCGTCGGCCACCGCCGCCCGGGTCCGGGTGCTGATCCAGTCGGGAGACGGCGCGTCCATCTGGAATACCGTGGGCGCTTCGGCCGATATCATCGAGGCCAGCTGGCAGGCCCTGGTGGATTCCATCGTGTTTAAGCTCATGCAGGACGAAGCCAAGACCGGAGAATGACGCTGTCGGCCTTTGGCAGGAATCCAAAGCGGCGCGGCCCCGCCAGTATGGCGGGGCCGCGCTTGCGTCTCTCAAAAAGTCATGTTGCAGAAAATCCCGTACAAAAAGTTTCGCCCGGCTTTTTCAAGGGACGGTGAGGTGGAGGGGCCAAGCCCTCCCCGGGGATTCCCCGATGCGGCTGCGCCGTGCCGCATAAGCTTTCCCCCATCTATGCATGCTGTACTGTAATTTGTCCAGAGGTTTTCGACAGTCCAAAGCGGGGGAAGGCCACCGGAAAACCGGCGCACTTCCCCCGCTTTCTATCGATTTTCGTTTCTCTTCTTACAGGGTCTCCAGCAAAGCGCGGGTATAGTCGCGCATACCTTCCAGCTCCTCGGCGCTGGGGGTAAAGTTAGCCCGGAACCCCTCGCCCACGGGCTTGAGGCTGAGGCTCTTGACACGGGCGACCAGGGCGGGCACGGCCTCGCCGCTCCAGCCGTAGCTGCCAAACACGCCCACCGACTTCCCCCGGTTGGTGATGGCATCCACATGGCTGAGGAGCTGCCACAGGGGCGGGGTCGCATCCCGGTTGATGGTGGGAGATCCCACCATGAAGGCGGTGCTGGCGCTGATCTTGGCCCCCAGGTCGTCTCCGGTGTAGGTGACAAGGTCGATGACCTCAGTCTCCACCCCGGCCTCCCGGAGCACCTCGGCGGCAGCCTGGGCCAGCTTGCCGGTATATCCGTAGGCCGAGGTATAGAAGATGGGCACGTACTTGGCGCCAGCGGGCTTTTCAGCGCTGGCGGCGGCATAGTACTCCATTACATCCGCCAGCCGGCTGCGGAGCACCGGGCCGTGGCTGGGGCAGACCCACTCCAGTTCCAGGGCGCGAAGCTTGTCCAGACCGAAGCGCACGTGCTGGGGGAAGGGGCCGAAGATGGCGGCGTAATACCCCTGCATGGAGGTCCAGTAGGTCTCCGGATGATAGATGTGATCATCGGTGACAGTGGGCTGGCAGTAGTGGGCGCCCAGGAAGTCACAGGTAAAGGCCAGCTTCTCGGCGGCCAGGTAGGTAAACATGGAATCCGGCCAATGCAGGAAGGGGGCTACAATGAAAGTGAGCACCTTGCCTCCGCCCAGATCCAGGGTATCCCCATCCTTGACCACTTGGTAGTGGAGATCCGTCCGGTTGGTAATGGCCTTCATGAAGCGGATGGCGCTCATGGTGCCTAGGATGGTCAGATTGGGGTTGAGCTCGGCCAGCCGGGCGATAGAGCCGGAGTGATCGGGCTCGGTGTGGTTCATAATCAGGTAATCCACCGAGGCGATATCCACCACCTGCTCCAAATTCTCCCGGTACTCCTCAAAGAAAGAGGCGTGGACGGTCTCCACCAGAGCGGACTTCTCCGCACCCTTGACCAGGTAGGCGTTGTAGCTAGTACCGTACTCGGTCCGCATAACGATATCGAACACCCGAAGCTGAGGATTGAGCACCCCCGCCGCATAGACGCTGTCGGTGATTTTCTTCATGGACATACGCATCCTCCTTACATAGCGCTATCATAAAAAAAGCCGCGCAGACCGGCCGCACGGCTTCGTCTTTCTACTAGACGGGCTCGAACTGATCCTTGCCTGCGCCGCAGACGGGGCAGACATAGTCGTCGGGCAGGTTTTCAAAGGGGGTACCGGGGGCGATGCCGTTGTCGGGATCTCCCTTCGCGGGGTCATAGGTGTAGCCGCAGACGGCGCATACATACTCGGTCATGATGCAAAGCTCCTTTCCGTAGTGTCCTAACCTATACTATACTCTTCAGATCGGAATTCCGCAGTAACGCAGGATACATCTCTAGCATATCCCATTTGCCTGCCGGACATACTGAGAGAAAGCAGGGAAACGACGGCTCTTCCGGGGAAGGAAAACCTTAAGGGGAAGTTGCTGGGAAACGGCTGCATTCCCGCTTCAGCCGTTCTCTTAAGTTATCAAAACAGTCATAATCCAAAGAAACCCATTTCCAAGGTTTTCGCCGCCCTTTGCATAGGGCTCCCTCCCCCGCAACCCTTCTCCGAAAACTTTTATGGGAAAGCGCAGGCTCCCGTTCCCCCTACGCCGCGGAGTACGGTCTCATGCGGATATCCCAAAAAGCTTTGCTTTTTTGGGCCCGTTTTGCAGGAATGAAGATGCCATGGGTCGTATTTCCCTTGATATTCCCGGAGCCAAACTTTTCAGTTATTTTTTTGACAAAGTCTCCGTCCCAGGGAACCGACGGAGTCAACCTCCCGTCCAATTCCCGAAAACGCAATAGGAAACCAAGTAAGGAGTTTGAAAACGATGAAGAAAACCATAGCTGTTACCGCCGCCGCCCTGACGCTGATCCTGGCCCTAGCCGGCTGCGCCGCTCCCGCCCAGGAGGCAACCCCCGCTCCTACCCAGGAGCCTACCACCGCTCCCACCCAGGAGGCCACTTCGGTCCCCACCCAGGAGCCTACCACCGCCCCCACCCAGGAAGCCCCTGGCACGCAGGAGCTGCCCAGCGCCGATGTCTACGCCGCCCTGACGGACAAGTATGAGTTCGCCGCCACTATGGAGATGGACGAGGCCCGGATCCAGGACACCTACGGCGTGGATCTCTCCCTCTGCGAGGACTACCTGGTCATGGAGCCCATGATGAACGTCAAGACCGCTGAGACCGCCATCTTCCGTCTTAAGGACGCCGCCAACGCCCCCGCCTTTGAGGAGGCCTGCGCCAAGCGGGCCGAGGCCGTAGCCAAGACCTTTGAGAGCTACCTGCAGGATCAGTACGAGATTGCCAAGAATCCTGTGATCAAGACCATCGGCAATTACGTGGTGATGATCATCAACGAGGACGCCGAGGCCATGATGCAGACCGTGGAAGAAGCCCTGGTTCAATAATCCGGCCCTTCCGTATAGCCGGGGAGTGGAAAGGTTTGCAGCCGTTCCCCTCCCCTTTTTTTGCCCATTGATGGTATAATAGAGCGTCCAACACTTCACGGGAGGTATTTGCCGTGGTCTTTTCCAGCCTGCCTTTCCTCTTCTTTTTCCTGCCCGCCGCCCTGGGGCTATACTATCTAGCCCCCCGATCCTGGCGTAACGGCGTGCTCTTCTTGGTATCTTTGGTCTTTTATGCCTGGGGAGAGCCGGTGTATGTGCTACTGATGCTCTTCTCCACCGTGCTGGACTATACCAACGGGCGTCTGGTGCAGCGGTACAAGGACCAGGGCCGTCTGCGGGCTGCCAAGGCCGCGGTGGCCTGGGCGGTGGTGCTCAACCTAGGGATCCTGGGCTTCTTTAAGTATGCCGACCTGTTCATCGGCACCTTCAACAGCCTGGCCGGCACGGCAATCCCTCTGCTGGAGATCCCCCTCCCCATCGGCATCTCCTTCTATACCTTCCAGACCATGAGCTACACCATCGACGTCTACCGGGGAGACGCCCGGATGCAGCCCAATATCATCAGCTTCGGCGCCTATGTGGCCATGTTCCCCCAGCTGATCGCCGGGCCCATTGTCCGCTACCAGGACGTGGACCAGCAGATGGATCACCGGGAGATGAACTGGGAGCTTTTCTCCCAGGGGGTGGAGCGCTTCCTCACCGGCATGGTGAAAAAGGTGCTGCTGGCCAACGGCATCGGCCTTCTCTGGGACACGGTGGCGGCAGCGCCCCAGCTGTCCATGCTCTCCGCCTGGCTGGGGATCCTGGCCTTCGGCTTCCAAATCTATTTTGACTTCTCCGGCTATTCGGATATGGCCATCGGCCTGGGCAAGATGCTGGGCTTCCGCCTCCCGGAGAACTTCGACCATCCCTACATGTCCTCCAGCGTAGCGGTATTCTGGCGGCGCTGGCACATGACCCTGGGCACCTGGTTCCGGGAATACCTCTACATCCCTCTGGGTGGGAACCGCCGGGGAAAGGCCCGCACCATACTGAACCTAGCCATTGTCTGGATGGCTACGGGCATTTGGCACGGGGCCAGCTGGAATTTCCTGCTCTGGGGCGCCTGGTTCGGCCTGCTGCTGATCCTGGAACGCTTTGTCTGGGGAAAGGCCCTGGAGCGTCATCCGGCCTGGGGCCACATCTACACGCTGCTGGCGGTGGCGGTGAGCTGGGTATTCTTTTCCTTCCCCTCCCTGCCGGAGATGGGCCGCTACCTGGCTTCCATGGCCGGGGCCGGAGGCCTGGCCGATAACCTGGGGCTCTACAGCCTCCTGTCCTATGGGCCCATGCTGGCAGTGATGGCGCTGGCCGCCACCCCTTGGCTGGGCCAGGGCCTGGCCGCCCTCAAAGCCCGGGGCGCCTGGGGCCGCACGGTAGTACTGGGGGTTTACCTGGCCGCCTCTGTCGTGGTGCTGGCCAGCTTGGTGGACGCCAGCTACAACCCTTTCCTCTATTTCCGATTCTAAAGGAGGCGCGGTATGAAAAAGCATTCTCCCATTTCTTGGCAACAGAGTGCCCTGGCCATCCTCTTCCTGGCTGCGATGGCGGTGGGCCTAGCCCTGTACGCCATTCTCCCTGCCCGGGCCTCCTCCGATCAGGAAAACCGGATCCTGGCCCAGTTCCCCGATTTCTCCTGGGAAGCGGTACGAAGCGGGGACTTTATGAAAGACTTTGAAAGCTTTGCCAACGACCAGTTCGCCGGGCGGGATATGTGGGTGCGGCTCAATGCGGCGTTTATCCGCCTCACCGGCCGGCAGGAAAACAAGGGCGTTTACTTTGGCCGGGACGGTTACCTGATGGAAAAGCTGGACGTCCGTCCCGAGGGCGTGCTGGAACGCAATGCCGAAAAACTGGCAGCCATGGCCCAGGCCTGTGGGCTGCCGGTGTACGTAGCGGCGGCGCCTACGGCGGCCAATCTCCTGGCCGATAAGCTCCCTCCCTATGCGCCGGTGGCCGACCAGGACGCCTACCTGGCCCAGCTGGAAGGGATGCTGGCAGGCAGCGGCGCCCAGCTTCTCTCTCTGGATACCTTCCGCGCCCATGCCGGCCAGGGCGGCTATTTCCGCACCGACCACCACTGGAACGCCCAAGGCGCTTACTGGGCGTACCGGGACATCTGTCAGGCTCTGGGCATCGTGCCCCACGACTGGGAGGAATACCAGGTGGAAACGGTAAGCCACAGTTTTTATGGCACCTTGTATTCCAAGGCCGGCGCCTGGTGGGTGCCTGCCGATGCGATCCAGCGGGTCTCCCTGCCCGGACAGGAGGCCATCATGCAGCACCTAATGGACGACGGTACCGACCATCCCCTCTTCTGGGAAGAAAACCTGGCGGTCAAGGATCAGTACACCTACTACCTGGGGGGCAACCACGCCCTCTCCGTGCTGGAGAATCCCCAGGGGAACGGGCGGAAACTCCTGCTCTTCAAGGACTCCTACGCCCACATCCTGGCTCCCTACCTGGCGTCCCATTTTTCGGAGGTGCATCTGCTGGATCCCCGGTATTACAAGGGCTATGTGGACCGGTACGCCGCCGAAAACGGCATCACGGACATTGTGGTGGTGATGACCGCCTCCTCCCTGTGCCAGGAGCCCGTGAACATGATCCTGGAAAACAAAGGGGCCTAGTTTCTTCCGCAGAAAACTCTGTATTTTTGTATCCCCTTGGGGGAGAGGGCCCTTTTGCAAAAGGGCCCCCTCCCCCAAAAAATCCCGCCTCCTCGGAATCCTCGCGGATTCCTGCGGGGGCTTATCGCGGAAAGCAGGCTTTCCGCGAGCTTGAATACAAAAAGCGGGAGCCTTTCGCGGCCCCCGCGCCCCACAGTTTTGCCGCAAGCGGCAAAACCCCTCGTCGGGCAAAACGCGCCGTACACGCCGCCGCGTTTTGTAAATTACAAAAAATAAGGGAACGGCTGCATTCTTCTTGCAGCCGTTCTCTTTATTCTCTCCCCATCCTTCTCCCTAAAAGTTTTAGAAAGGTGGGGGGTCCGGGGGAGGAAAACCTTTTGCAAAAGGTTTCCCTCCCCCGCAGAAGCCCGCACGCGCTCCCGATCCTTTACTTCTCGATCATCGCCACGGCGTCCAGGCGGCAGGCGCGCTGGCATTCGCCGCAGCCCACGCAGCGGGTGGGATCCACCACGCGCTTATCCCGGTTTTCCCCAGCGATGGCGTCGAACTTACAGGCCTTCTGGCAGAGGCCGCAGCCCACGCACTGGTTCTCCCGGATGAAGGCCACCCGGTCCTTGGCATCGGGATCCCGCCACAGGCAGCCCCGGGGGCAGTGCCGTGCGCACTCGCCGCAGCCGGTGCACTTGTCGTAGTCAATCACCGGCAGGTCGTTCACCAAGGTGATGGCCCCAAACTTACAGCTCTTGACACAGAGGCCGCAGCCGATGCAGCCCATCTGGCAGGCGTCCCGCACCTCCTTGCCCCGGGCCATGGCGTGGCACTGGAGCCGTACCTGGCTGTCGGCAGGCAGCATGGTAATGATCCCCCGGGGACAGGCCGAAACACACTTGCCGCAGGTGATGCACTTGTCCTGGTCGATCACCGCCAGCCCGTCCACAATGGACATGGCCCCGGTGGGGCATACCCGGGCGCAGTTGCCCAGGCCCAGGCAGGCGTACCGGCAGGCCTTGTAACCCTCGGTGAGCTGCATGGCGGCGGCGCAGTCCTGGATCCCCTCATAGGCGTATTTGATGTGGGTGCGGCTCAGGCTTCCCCGGCAGGTGACAAAGGTGGTCAAGGGCTTGACGTCCGCCACATCCACCCCCAGGATCTTGGCCACCTGGGCGGCGCCTTCAGCGGAATTCACCGGGCAGACGTTCACCGGCGCCTTCCCCTCCACAATGGCAGCGGCGCAGGCATCGCAGCCGGGATAGCCGCAGCCGCCGCAGTTGGCCCCGGGCAAAGACTCCCGTACCCGGATGATCCGGCCGTCCACCTCCACCCCGAAGAACCGGTTGGCCACCGCCAGCACCGCGCCGAAAATCAGGCCCAAGGCCCCCAGGAGGGCCGCCGGCCAGAGCATTGCTTGCAACATCGCGTTTTCCCCCCTTACTTAATCAGGCCCGAGAAGCCCAGGAAGGCAATGGACATCAGCCCCGCGGTAATCAAGGCGATGGGGAAGCCCTGCAGCGCCTCGGGAATGTCCGCCGTCTCCAGCCGTTCCCGGATACCGGCAAACAGTACGATGGACAGCGTAAAGCCCAGCGCCCCGCCGATGCCCCCCACCAGGGACTCCAGCAGGTTGTATCCCGACTGGATATTGAGGATGGCCACGCCCAGCACGGCGCAGTTTGTGGTAATCAGGGGCAGATAGACCCCCAGCGAAGAGTACAGCGCGGGGCTGGACTTCTGGATCACCATCTCCACGAACTGGACCAGCGCCGCGATCACCAGGATGAAGGCGATGGTCTGCAGGTAGCGCAGGTCGGGGACCTGCTGCACCCCCAGGGCGGTCAGCCAGGTGGGATACAGAATGTATTGCTGCACCAGGTACGTGATGACGCTGGCCAGGGCCATGACGAAGGTCACCGCCACGCCCATGCCCACGGCGGTATTGACCTTCTTGCTCACCCCCAGGAAGGGGCAGCAGCCCAGGAACTTGCTCATCACGAAGTTATTCACCAGCACCGTACTGAGGATAATCAGCGCCAGTTTCTGCAAGGTTGCCATGATCGATCCTCCTTACGACTTGGATGTCAGTTTATTCAGCGCGCCCAGCACCAGGCCCAGGGTGATGAAGCCGCCGGGGGCCAGGATCATCATCATGGCCGGCTCGAAGCTCTCCCCAAAGAGGCTGATGCCAAAGACCGTCCCTGCGCCCAACAGTTCCCGGATGATGCTGATCAGCGTCAGGGACAGGGTGAAGCCCAGGCCCATGCCCAGGCCGTCCACCGCGGAGGCCCCCACCGGATTCTTGCTGGCGAAGCTCTCCGCCCGGGCCAGGATGATGCAGTTGACCACGATCAGGGGGATAAACAGCCCCAGCGCATCGTACAAGGCCGGCAGGAAGGCCTGCATCAGCAGCTGCACCATGGTGGTAAAGGCGGCAATCACTACGATAAAGGCCGGAATGCGCACCTTATCCGGAATAAATTTCCGCAGAAGGGAGATCACCACGTTGCTCCCCACCAGCACGAAGGTGGCCGCCAGGCCCATGCCCACGCCGTTCTGCCCGGCGGTGGTGACCGCCAAGGTGGGGCACATCCCCAGCACCAGCCGGAAGGTGGGATTCTCATGGACGATGCCGTTGAGAAAGACCGAGACATACTTATTCTTCGCCATGGCTACGCTCCTTTCACCAGCGTTACGGCCTGGTAGGCCAGGTCCACAGCGGCGATAACCGCGCTGGAGGAATAGGTGGCCCCGGAAATGGTCTGGGCGCTGCCGGTAACCGGAGGCACCATGCCCAGGAACTGGCCGGTAAACTCCTCCGTCTCAATGCGGTCGCCGATGCCGGGGGTTTCCTCGTGGGAGCCAATAGCAATGCCAATTACCTCGCCCGCGGAGGAAAGGGCCACCGTGACCGGCACCTCGCCCTTATACCCCATGGACTGGACCACGGCCACGTGGCCGGTCTCCTCCCCCCGGGTGTAGCCGTAGAGATGGAGCACGTCCTCCATGCCCGGCTCCTCCGCCAGGGAAGCAATGTCCAGCTCGGTAAAGGCGCCGCCGGCGCAGACCGATTCCAAGGATTCCTGGAGGGCCTGGGCCTCGGCGGCCTCCTTGTAGGGCAAGGTAATATTGTACACCAGGCCCAGCAGCAGCCCGGATACCAGGCAGATGATCAGCAGGCGGCCGCCCAAGTGAATGACATTACGCATGCTTGCCGCGCCTCCTTTCCACGCCGAATACGTGGGGCTTGACCCAGCGGTCGATAAGCGGGGTGGCCACATTCATCAGCAGGATGGAGTAGCTGACCCCCTCGGGATAGCCGCCCCACAGGCGGATGGTGGCGGTAAGCACTCCGCAGCCCACGGCAAATATCACCTGTCCCGCCGCCGTCAGGGGGGATGTGGTGTAGTCGGTGGCCATGAAGATGGCCCCCAGCAGCAGGCCGCCGGAGAGCAGATGCACCCCGGTGCGCATCACGTCCAGGCCGCCAAAAAGGAAGGTCATCACCGCCACCGTGGCCACGTAGATCACGGGAATCCGCCAAGAGATCACCCGGCGGATCAGGAGGTAGGCCAGCCCCAGCAGCAGGCAGACCGCCGAGACCTCACCCAGGCAGCCGCCGATATTCCCCAGCAGCAGGCTGCCCACGTCGGGCAGGTCCCCTACCAGCCCCTTTTTCAGCAGGTCCAAGGGCGTAGCCGAGGAAACGGCGTCCACCCCGCTCCAAAAGGTGGGCGCGGTAAAGGCGCTTCCCGACATGCGGGAGGGCCAGCAGGCCAGGAGCATGGCCCGGGCCGCCAGGGCAGGGTTCATGAAGTTATGTCCCAGGCCGCCGAAGCACTGCTTGACAATGGCAATGGCAAAGAAGCTGCCCACCACCACCAGCCACCAGGGCGCCGAGGCGGGCACATTCATGGCCACCAGCAGGCCGGTTACGGCGGCGGAGAGGTCGTTCACCGTCACCGGACGGTGGGTCAGCCTTTGGACGGCATATTCGGTGCCCACCGCTGCCAGCACCGACACCGCCATAAGCAGCAGGGCGTTGGCGCCAAAGGCCACCACCGCCCACAGGGCCGCCGGCGCCAGGGCAATGAGCACATCCCGCATGATGCGGGCAGTGGTCAGCTCGCTATGGACATGCGGCGAAGCGGTTACGTGAAGATTCATGCGATCATTTCCCCTCCTTGGCCTTCTCTTCGCGGATCAGCTTGCCCACGGCAGCCTTCCCCAGGCGCAGGCCCTGGAGCAGGGGCACATGGGCGGGACACTGGTAGGCGCAGCTGCCGCACTCCAGGCAATCCATGACGTGGAGCCGCCGGCAGGTCTCATAGTCGCCGCGGCGAGCGGCCTGCTCGATGGTGGTGGGCAGCAGCCGCATGGGGCAGCCCTCCACACAGCGGCCGCAGCGGATGCAGCGCCCGGAGGAGGCGATCTCCTTCTCCTGAGGCACCACCAGGATCCCCGAAGTCCCGGCCATCACCGGCACCTCCAGGGTGGCCTCGGCCAAACCCATCATGGGGCCGCCGGAGATCACCTTCAGTTCCCCGCCGGTCAGGCCCCCGCAGGCCTCGATGCACGCCGAAAAGGGCGTCCCCAGCCGCACCCACAGATTTCCCGGCGTCCGAACTGCCGGCCCGGTGACGGTGACAATCCGCTGGGTCACCGGCATGCCGGTCTGCAGCATCCGGGCAATGGCGGCGGCAGTGGCCACATTGACCACCGCCACCCCCACCGCGGCGGGCAGGCCCCCGGAGGGCACCACCCGCCGGGTAATGGCATAGATCAGCTGCTTCTCGCCGCCCTGGGGGTACTTGACCTTGAGAGAGGCCACGCGGATGGATTTCTCCCCGCCGATGACGCTTCGCAGGCTTTCAATGGCGTCCCGCTTGTTGACCTCCACGCCGATGACGCCCTGGGAGACCGACAGGGCCCGCATCACTGCCTTAAGTCCCTGCACCACCAGCCCCGGCTCCTCCAGCATCAGCCGGTGGTCGGCGGTGAGATAGGGCTCGCACTCGGCGCCGTTGAGGATGACGGTATCAATCTTCGTCCCCGGCGGCGGAGAGAGCTTCACATGGGTGGGGAAGGTAGCCCCGCCCATGCCCACGATCCCCGCCTTCTGGATGGCGGCCAGGATCTCCTGGGGCTCCATGTCTTCCACCGGAGGGTAGGGACGGATCTCCTCCCATGGGGTATCGGCAAAATCGTTGTCGATCACCACACTGAGGCTGGTCTTCCCGTTGGAATGGGGCCGGTTCTCCACCGCCGCTACCTTTCCGGAAACCGGCGCGTGGATGGGCGCGCTGACAAAGCCCCCGGCTTCGGCCACTAGCTGGCCCATTTTCACCGTATCGCCCCGCTTGACAATGGGCTTGGCCGGCGCGCCAATGAAGCTGGCCATGGGCAGAATCACCTGGGCAGGAGGCGGCAGAGTCCGGGTTACCCTGCCGCTGGTCAGATCCTTGCCGTGGTGGATCGACTGCAGGGGGTGAATGCCCCCCTTAAAGGTCAAATCTGGCATACAATCACCGTTCCTTTTGAAATGAGGCTTTCCCGGCCGGAAGGCCGAAAGCAGCCTTTTTCCTTCCTTCCTATGTGCACGGCCTATTATACCATACCGTCCGCACTTTGGGGAAACGATTTTTTTCGCGGCAAGCAAACGCTTGCACCAGTCCTTTACGCCACTCTGGGTCTCCCATTTTTGTCGAATGCCTTCCGAAGGGCTCTTTCCGTCCCAACGATGGAGACCGCCAAAGCCAGCAGCTCCACGCAGCATACGGCCCCGCCCACCATGCCGATGGCGGCAATGTCTGCATGAAGATCCATCCTCCCCCTAAAAGTTTTAGAAGGGTGGGGGCACGGGGGAGGGAAACCTTTTTCAAAAGGTTTCCCTCCCCCGCAAAAGCCGCGTGCTTTTGTCTCCTCTTGGGGGAGGGGGTCCTTTTGCAAAAGGACCCCCTCCCCCAAACCCCTTTCCCCCAAAACCTTAGGGGAAGGGATCACTAAAAAATCATAGAACAACTACGTTCTTCTTGTAGTAATTCTCCTTCTACTCTCCTGATCCTTTCATTAAAAGTTTTAGAAGGGTGGGGGCACGGGGGAGGGAAACCTTTCTCAAAAGGTTTCCCTCCCCCGCAGAAGCCGCCGCACGCCCCGCCTCCTCGGAATGCTGACGGATTCCTGCGGGGGCACTTCGCAGGAAACAGGTTTCCTGCGACCTTGATTACAAAAGGCGGGAGCCTTTCGCGGCCCCCGCACCCCACAGTTTTGCCGCAAAGCGGCAAAACCCCTCATCGGGCAAAACGCGCCGTACACGCCGCCGCGTTTTGTAAATTACAAATAAAATAGGGGGAACGGCGACACTCTTCTTGCAGCAGTTCCCTTTATACTCTCTTCATCCTCCCCCCCAAAGTTTTAGAAGGGTGGGGGCACGGGGGAGGGAAACCTTTCTCAAAAGGTTTCCCTCCCCCGCAAAAGCCGCCACACTTTCGTATCCTCTTGAGAAAGGGATTCTCTCCCCTTTGCCGAAATTTATTTTATACGAAAAAAAGCATAGCAAAGCAATACCCAAAAAGCAAGGAGGATTTCCATGATTTCTAACCAACCCGCCACCGAATTCCCCGTCAGCGTCCGGGACATCGTCATCAGCGACCCCTGCGTACTGGCCGTGCCCGAGGAGGGACGGTACTTCATCTATGCCCGGCACTTTGACAGGGCTCTCTTCCCTGAGGTCACCGGGGAGCCTGCCTTCTACGCCTTTGAGAGCCCCGACCTGATCCACTGGAGCCGGCCCTTCCCGGTCTTTGAGAAGGGGGACGACTTCTGGGCCGACCTGGACTACTGGGCGCCCGAGTGCCACGCTTACAAGGGAAAGTACTATATTTTCTCCACCTTCCGGGCAGCAGGCACCTACCGCCGGTGCCAGGCCCTGGTATCCGACTCCCCCCGGGGCCCCTTTGCCCCCATTGAAGCCGATCCCGTCACCCCCGAGGGCTGGCAGTGCCTGGACGGCACCCTCTACGTAGACCGCAAAGGACAACCCTGGATCGTGTTCTGCCACGAGTGGCTCCAGGTCAACGACGGACAGATCTGCGCCCTTCCCCTGTCGGAGGATCTGGGCCACGCCGTAGGCGATCCGGTGATCCTCTTCCGGGCCAGCGACGCCCCCTGGCGCGGCCACTCCCTGAAAAAGGGCGAGCACAGCGGCCTGGTTACCGACGGCTGCTGGCTTCACCGGATGGAGAACGGCATGCTCATCATGCTGTGGAGCAATTTCTCCGACCGGGGTTACACCACCGGCTATGCCCGCAGCCTCAGCGGCGACATCTTGGGTCCCTGGATCCAGGAGCCTGAAGCCCTCTACTCCATGGACGGCGCCCACAGCATGCTCTTCCGCACCTTTGACGGGCAGCTGGTGATGTCTCTCCACTGCCCCAACACCCACCGCCTTAAAAAGATGCTGCTCTTCGAGATGGAGGAACGGGGCGATAAGCTGCACATCATCAACGAAATCACCGGCAACTGGTGCGACGGCGCCGGAGGTCACGTGCAGAACAGCGGCCGCCGCGGCGAGCTCAAGGAAAAGCCCACCCGCACCAAACTGGGACGGTACCGCCTCTTTTAATCTGAAAGAACCGCGCCGTTGGGAAGAATTGGACAAATTCCGCCAGGCATGGTACAATGACGGCACTGCGTAAGGGAGGACGTCGCCATGCATGATAAGCCTAACTCCAGTTCGGCGCGGCTCAAGGCCGCCCGCAGCCGGCAAAGCGCCCGCAGAGCCGGTTCCGTTCCCCGGCCTGCCGTTCCCACGGCCCCGGCGCCGCATACGCCGCCGGAACCCCCGCGGGAGGAACTTCCCTACCGCCGTCTGCGCCGGGAACGCCGGCCCCGAGGGCCTATGGCATTCGTTGTGGGGCTGCTGATCCTGGCGGTGTGCGGCGCAGGGCTCTGGGGCGGCATCTCCCTCTGCCAAAGCGCCCAGGAAGAGGCCGGCATGACCGGCCCCCATCCCACCCCGGCGGGAACCCCCCAGGCCGGCGCCCTGTCCGCCGCGCCGGAAACCACCCCGCAGGCTGTGGACGTGTCTCCTGCCCCGGCCGCAGCGCTTTCTTCCGCGCTGCCGGAGGCTACTCCAGCGCCCGATCCCACGCCGGAAGAGCATCCCTCCGCAGGAACCTTGACCGGCGACTGGTTAAGCGATCCGGATGCCGAAACCTACGCCGAGGTGATCCGCCTCCAGGATAACGGCTCCTGCAGCATGATGTCCACCATGGTGGAGGACGAAGGTACCACCGGCTGGCGCGATGGGACTTGGTATACCTCCCCGGTGGGAGAAGGCATCTATACCTACGCGGACAACGAGCTAACCTTTACCTTATCTACCCCGGACGGCATGGTTTCCTACCGTTACGTCCTCACCTGGCTAAGTGAAAACCGGTTCAGCGCCACCATCTATATCCAGGATACAACCCCCCACTGCCTGGTCTTTACCCGGGTCCCTTAAGCAGCATTTGCGGGGGAGATTCTGCGGGGGAGGGAAACCTTTTGAGAAAGGTTTCCCTCCCCCGGGCCCCCACCCTTCTAAAACTTTAGGAGAAAGATGGAGAGCGTATAAGGGGAACGACTGCAAGAAGAATACAGTCGTTCCCTTATTTTTTGTAATTTACAAAACGCGGCGGCGTGTACGGCGCGTTTTGCCCGATGAGGGGTTTTGCCGCTTTGCGGCAAAACTGCGGGGTGCGGGGGCCGCGAAAGGCTCCCGCTAATTGTAATGAAGGTCGCGGAAAGCCTGCTTTCCGCGAAGAGCCCCCGCAGGAATCCGTGAGGATTCCGAGGAGGCGACTTTTTGCGGGGGAGGGAAACCTTTTGAAAAAGGTTTCCCTCCCCCGGGCCCCCACCCTTCTAAAACTTTAGGGGGGAGGTTTGGGAGAGTAGAAGGGGAACGGCTGCGCTCTTCTTGCAGCC
>CALWDW010000021.1 GCA_944376795.1 uncultured Christensenellaceae bacterium | reverse complement strand
TCCGAACCCATGCTGATATATTGGGGCTCCGCAGGAGACGCCAGGGCAATATTGGCCGCCGTTGGCCACAGGGCGGCAATGTCCGCCTCAAACCGGGCGGTCAAATAATAGACGTCGCATAGGTATCCATCAACCTGTTGGGTGCCATACCGTCCCACCGGGGCGCGGTCATCCACCCCCTGGGCGTCAGCCAAGCGGTAGATCTTGGAAACCATTAGGTCGCCGTACCACCCAGAGCCATCCTCCGCCGCCACCTCCGGGCCAAAGTCCGTAAACCGAAGGCTGTTCCCTCCTGCGCTCATCCAGCTCGCGCCGGCAAAGGTCCCCGGAGTATCGGTAGCCACCTGATAACTCCCCCACCAAGAATTTTTCCGGCCCAGGACAAAGGCCAGGGTATAGAGGTTGCGGGTATAGTAGACGTTGATCGTGGTGCTGCCGTCCCCGGCCGCCTCCACCTGGAAGCTCTCTTCCGTGATAACGCCGCCGGTTACACCGCCGGTGCCGGTGGACAGGGCGCTGGCCACATTGCCGGGGCTGCGCCGGGTCTGATCCAAATCATAGCTGAAGAAGGTGGCAAAGCCCGCATCCTCATAGCGGCTTACCATCAGCTTCTCAAATCCATCCGACGCGGAGAAATTCACGCCTCTCCCCCGGATCGTGGGCGCACTGCCGTCCAGCGTTACCGTGAGCTTTTCCTCGGTGGGGATGTTTTCCACCTGCCAGGTGTATGCATTCTGGAATTCCGGCGAATTCTTTCCTTCCACCCAGTATACAATCCGCAGGGAGGTGGTATTGGGCTTCCAATGGATGACCACGTAGAGATCGTACGCGGGCATCGTTCCGTCCCGTTCGTTCTCCGGTACCTCCTGCAGGGTTCCGTCCGCCGCCAGATAGTTCCAGGTGATATCCTCGGGGGTCACAGTCTGGTAGCCGGTACGGTGGAGCTGGTCTATCACGGCATCCAACGATGGGATCTCATCCCCAAAGCGTACCCGCAGGGGATCGATCTGCACCTCCGATGTCCCGGTCTGGATATAAATAAAGTAGCTGGCGCGGTCGTAATAAACCGAAATGACCGCTTTGTTATCCTTCTGAATCTTCACGCCGGGAGAGCCCTCCTGCAGACGGATCCCCTCAAAGACCGCCGTGCGGGACTGGCCGCTCACCGCAAATCCGTCAAAGCTGGCCCCTTCCAGCGCCGGACGGTCGGGTACGGTAACCATCTGCGCATACCGGACGCTCCCCCCGTCCCGGGAACCCACCGGCCGGTACGTACCGTCCAGCTCCTGCTGATAATAGACAACCTCATACTGCATCTCAGCCGCCTCATATTCCACCGTCAGCGCCAAAAAGCGGGTAGCCGAGGCCGTACCCGGAAATGCCTTCTCTACCTCTAAGGTGATGGGCACCGTACCATTAGGATTTTGTTGTCCCGCCTCCACCCCCTCGGGCAGGTCGGTCAGGCTGCCGGTGCGATAGGCCAGCGCGGGAATCTTCAGGTCAAAGGTCAGGTTTCCGTCCTGGATATCGGTCTCGTACCAGGTAACGCTCTGCGGCGGGCAGTCCTCCACCCGGGAGCCATTGTCATAGTAGTAATACACGCTGACCACATAGGTGGTAATGGCCGCAAATTGGGCGGTAAAGGTGACGTCGCTCAGCACCGTATACCCGCTTCCGCCGGTCACCTTGCGCCAGCCGGTAAAGTGGTAGGTATCCAGGGCGGGAATCTCTCCCCCATAGGTAAAGTAGGGCACGGAATCCAAGGTGAAGGTATAATACCGGCCCTCCCCCTCGTCGTGCCGGGTCACGGTAACCATTTGAGGGACTGCGTCTCCGATGGCCACCGGGACAGAAGCGGTCCCTTCCTCGCTCCATTCCACTTCCGGCTCCGTCCAAGGGGCCTCCTCCTCGGTCCATAAGGTGGCGCCATAGGGAACGTCCACCTTCCAGGTATAGGAATCCCACTGGAAAGTTACGTGATAAACCGCCTCTTCCCACCGGGCGGTGACGACGGTGTCCTTCCGCAGGATTACCGTTTCCTCCGCCTCCGCACCGTCCACCTGCCAGCCCAGGAAGGTATACCCCGCCCGATACGGCGCACCAGGCAGCAGCCCGCCCAAAGTACCGTCCAGCTGAAGCGCATAGCCCTGGCCCGCCACGGCCTCGGTGACGGTGCGGCTGTAAGAATAGCTCTCCCCCTGTATCGCGGTCCAGCCCGCTCCCACCAGGCCGTTGGCCTGGCCTCCGTCCAGGTGAAGGGTTACCGTGTACGTGGCCGGAATGGTTTCCGACTGGGTCTGGGGCGTTCCCGCGCCATTCTTGTCCGGGAGCGCTCCCTGTTCCGGAGAGGCCGCCGGTCCTTCGGCCGGTTCTCCCTCCGTGGGTGGCTGAACCGCTGGGGCCGCATCACCCGCCGCGTTGGTGTCTGCCGCGCCGTCCGGCACGGCCCACACCGCAGACTGCGCCATGACAGCAAGCACCAGCGCCGCCAATGCAAGCGCCGCCCATCGATAGAGCTTTTTTTTCACCGACATATCGTCTCCCCTCCCTTCTCCAGGGATGCGTTCCCGTCACGGACGCAGTACACCGCGTAACGCAGCGTCTCCTGCCCCTGATAATAGCAGCTGATCAGCGTCAGCCGGTCCTCTCCCTCCTGGATGGCCAGGACGCTAAGATCATCCGGCTGAATGACCTGGGTGCTCTCTACCCGATAGGTAAGTTCCCTCCATAGGTTGGTCAAATACACAGGGTCTCCGGGCTGAAGCCGCTGGATCTCCCGAAAAATCGCCTCGCCGCCGTTGCCTCGATGTCCGGCAACGACACAGTTGGTGTCCTCTCCTCCAATGGGCATACTGGTCTGTCCCAGCACCGCCACACCCCTGTCCAGATTCTCCTGGCTGGCGCCCAGGTAAATGGGCAGCCGCTGCTCCATAGCAGGAATCTCCAGATATCCCACCAAATCGGAATCCACCCCGTAGGCCTCCAGGTCAAAGACAGGCTTCTCATAGCTCCAGGCATCCACCAAATCCTTCTGCCCGGTACGGAAAATCTCCCGGTTATAGTCCTCCATCGCCTGCAGCAGTTCCCCAAAGGGCAGGGCATCCGGCGTCTCCTCCCGGAACGCGCTGCCCGGAGAAGCGCCGGCCGCAGGATGGGCCGCCTCCGCCTGCCAGCAGATCTGCTGGAAGTGCTGGATTTCCTGCGCCCGCCGCCTCTCTTGGAACCAAGCCGTCACAGGGTGATAGAGCAGCGCGCCCAAACCGGCCGCAATCAGGAGCACCGCCAGTCCCGTGAGAAGCCGTCTCATCTCTACTTCCTGCCTCCAGCTGAAAAGGATAAGGATACTATAGCAAAAAAGTTGAGATGATTTTATAAGATTTCCGAAAAGTGACGATCTTGTGACTTTACTCCGCCCGACAGCACATGGAGAAAAACCCTAGCCGCCAAAACCAAAAAAAGCGGCTCCGGACAGGAACCAGACCATAGAATGGCCGTGTACCGCAGCCGCCTCTCGGCCTGAAAAGCCATAGGTCACACGCCACGAAACGCCCCCTTACGAAAAAACGCCGTGCGAAACCGTTCCTTTTCGGTTCCGCACGGCGATGCATCCGTTCTTTTCGGGAGACGCCCCTCGGCGTTCCCCGCGGCTCCAAGCAGAGCGCCTAGGAGGCCGGCTCCAGGTACAGCGCTTCCGCCACCTCCTGCCAAGTTTCCTCCCGGGCCTCCACAAAGTCCGCTCCGGTGCTCAGCGCATAGAGGTAGGTATGGGTATCGGTCATCAAAACCAGCGCGTCCCAGCGGCGGGTATCCTCCTCGCCCCCCGTCCGCCAGGAGAGGCTGTACGCCGGATAGGCAAAGCGCTGGGTATAGGAGGCGCTCTCCTCGGCCACCAGGCCCCGGACCTCGGTTTCGCTGGCCGCTTCCGCCATCCTCTCCAGGTAGTCCTCCAGGGATTCCTCCTCTCCCTGGTCGGTCACCCGGCAGCAATTGATGACCGTCGACATTCCGTCCCCTGTCATTTCGACGATATAGTATCCCTCCGGGCCATCGTCACGCTCTTCGACCGGCTGATTCCCGCTGCCCGCCCTTGTCAGCCGGGGAGGATTCGTCAGGGAGACCTCCTGGGGGGCTTGGGTGGGCGCCGCTTCTTCCGCCGCCTCGGCCTGGGCAAAGTAATAGGCGCTTCCCTGGTAGGGGCTCTGGGCGGGGAAAACGCACACCGGCTCCAGGCCGGCAAGCGTCAAGTCCCGGCCTCCGTCCATGGTATAGTGAAGCTCCTGCACCCCCAGATTTTCCTGCAGCGTCCGGCAGAGGCTGTCCAGCATAAACCAACGCAGGCCGTCCGTATTGGAGAATCGGAAGCCTTCCGCCGGTGTCTCGCCCTCCAGCCCCGTCAGGAGGGAGGACGCCGCGGCCCAGTCCACGGTGGTGGCCGCGCCCTGGGTGGACACCGCCTGCAGGGTGAAATCCAGTCCGGTCCACTGGGAAAGCTGGGCAGCCAGCTCCTGCACCGTCACATGGGGAACCGAAACCGTCAAGGTTTGGACGCCGGTTGCCTCCATGCCCTCCACCGCCGAAAAATCCGCGTAAAGGGTGACCTCCTGCAGGGATTCCTCCACGGCGGGCGCCGCCGTCCCCGCCGCAGGCAGCGTCTCTCCCGCGGCAGACACGCATCCGGCCAATACCACGCACAGGCACAGGGCCCACAGCGCCAAAAGTCCCTTCCTCTTCATGCGAAACGCCCCTCTCTTTTCCCGGCCCTGCGCCGGCTCGCAAAGATCACGTGCCATGGCCCGCCTGATGGGACATAGGCCGGTCTATCGGGAAACGCATTCCCTGCATCCGCTTAACCCAGCCGTTCCAAGGTCTCCCAGATGCCGGTGAGATAGCTGGCGCCCAAGGCCCGGTCGTAAAGGCCATAACCCGGCCGGCCGGTCTCTCCCCAGATCATGCGGCCATGGTCGGGCCGCAGATAGCCGTCAAAGTGATTGTCGTGGAGGGCCTTCATAATCCCCACAATGTCCATGGAGCCGCAGCCCGAGTAATGGGCCGATTCCTCAAAGCTCTCTCCCTCCAGCAGCTTCACGTTGCGCACATGCATGAAGGCAATCCGATCCATAGCGGCATAGCGCCGGGTGAGCTCCACCATGTCGTTCTCCTTGGAGCAGCCCAGGGAACCCACGCACAGGGTCAGGGAATTAGCCGGGCTGTCCACGATCTTCAGGAACCGGTCCAGGTTTTCACGCCCGGTGATGATCCGGGGCAGGCCAAAGATGTTCCACGGCGGATCGTCGGGATGGATGGCCATGCGGATGCCCGCTTCCTCCGCCACGGGAATCACCGCCCGCAGGAAATAGGCCAGGTTGTCCCAGAGATCCTCGGCGGTCAGCGCGCCATAGGCCTCGAACAGCGCCTTGAGATCCTCCTTCTTATAGCTGGCATCCCAGCCGGGCAGGCTCAGCTCCCCGGTCAGGGGATCCATCTTCTCCAGCTGCTGGGCATAGTAGACCAGCGCCGTGGAGCCGTCGGGCAGCACCCGGTCCAGCTGGGTCCGCGTCCAGTCGAATACAGGCATGAAGTTGTAGCAGATGCACTTCACCCCCGCCTTCCCCAGACGGCGGATATTCTCCTGGTAGGCCGCGATATAGCCGTCCCGGGTGGGGCGCCCCAGCTTGATATCCTCGTGCACGGGTACGCTCTCGATGACCTCCATCTTCAGCCCCTTGGCCTCAACCTGGGCCTTCAGCGCGTCAATGCTCTCCTGGGGCCAGACCTGGCCCACGGGCACGTCGTACACCGCCGTAACCACACTGTACATGGTGGGAATCTGGCGGATGTAGTCCAGTCGCACCGGATCGTCCGGCCCATACCAGCGAAATGTCAGCTTCATGTTGTTTCTCCTCTCTTGCGGGTGTGTATGTGGGGTATTTAAGGGGGATGTGGGGTTTCTGCGGGGGAGGTTCCGGCGGGGGAGGGAAACCTTTTGAAAAAGGTTTCCCTCCCCCGAGCCCCCACCCTTCTAAAACTTTAGGGGGAAGGACAGGGGTGGGGCACAATGGGGGACGGTTCCTTCGCAGCGGTCGGAGTGCGCTTCCGGGGCTTACCGGGGCTGGGTTCCTCCCCCAGGCCCCTCCTTTCTAAAACTTTAAGGGGGATGTAGGGTTCCGGCGGGGGAGGGAAACCTTTTAAAAAAGGTTTCCCTCCCCCGGACCCCCACCCTTCTAAAACTTTAGGGGGAAGGACAAGGGTGGGACAACGGGGAACGGTTCCTTCGCAGCAGCCGGAGAGCGCTTCCAGGAAATCCTCCCGGAAACGAGGTTCCTCCCCCAGGCCCCTCCTTTCTAAAACTTTAGGGGGAACGGGAGCGGGGCAATGGCGAAGCCGTCCCAAGGTTTTGGGGAAAAGGAGTTTGAGGGAGGATGCTTTGGATGAAGGCGGCCATGCCGCCGGGTTAAAAAAAGATTCTCCCCTGCGGCGCCCTTTTCCTTCCCAGGCCGCAGGGGAGACAGTATTTCTTAGAGGGTTTCCCGCTGCCCCAGCCAATCCAGCGCTTCCTGCCGGGCGGCGGCAAAATACAGCGGCACGGAGGTGGGGAACCGGCGGCGCAGCACCCGGTTGATCCGGGACTGGTCATAGGTTCCGGCGCCGGCCACCGCCAGGGCGGCGACGTGGTTCCGCAGATCATTCAGGCAGTCCGCCAGAGCCAGCAGGAAACGATCCTCCAGCGGCGCGCCGGTTACGTCCAGCACAAGCCCCCACGCGCCTTCCTGGCGCTGCAGGGCGAAGGTGTCCTCCTCCAAGGCGTCATAGCCGTCCTCTCCCGCCAGATCCAGGAGGCAGACGTCCTTCTCCAAGAATGCCCACGCCATAGCCGTTGGGGAAGGAGGCTACTCCTCCCCGTCCTCCTCTCCTTCGTCCTCCGCGGGGAGCTCTTCCTCGGGCAGCGGCTCTTCCTCCGGGGAATCGTCCACCACCACATCGTTCATATCGATGTCCAGATCCTGGGCAGCATCGTCATCCTCGGCGGCGGTAATGGCCACGGCCACCACCTGGTCTCCCTCCCGCAGGCGCATCACCCGGACGCCCTGTGTCGCCCGGCCCAGGGTGGGTATGCTGCGGGCGGTGGTGCGGATAATGACGCCCTCCTCGGAGATCATCATCACCTCCAGGCCGTCGTCCACCACCTTCATGGCCACCAGCGCCCCGGTCTTCGGAGACAGCCGCATGGCCTTCAGGCCGTAGCCGCCCCGGTTCTGGGTGCGGAAGAGGTCAAAGTCGGTGCGCTTGCCATAGCCGTTGCTGGTGATGGCCAGAAGGTTCCGGCCCTCCTCCACCAGATCCATATCCACGGCAAAGTCCCCCTCCCGCAGGCGGATGCCCCGGACGCCCCGGGACACCCGGTGCTGGGGCCGCACCAGGCTCTCATGGAAGCGGATACCCATGCCGTCGTGGGTGGCCAGGATGATCTCCTGATCCCCCGTGGAGAGCTGGGCGCTGATGAGCTCATCCTCCTCGGCCAGCACAATGGCCTTCAGCCCTACGTTGCGCAGGTTGGCGTATTCGGCAATGGGGGTACGCTTGACCACGCCCCGGCGGGTGGCCAGGATGAGATACCGCCCGTCCTCCGGACCGATCTCCAGGCTCTCCATGGGGATAACGGCCTGCACCCGTTCCCCGGGATCCACCTGGATCAGGTTGACCAGGTTGGTGCCCCGGGCCTGCCGCCCGGCTTCGGGAATCTGGTAGCAGCGGAGCCGGTGTACCCGTCCCCGGTTGGTAAAGATCAGCAGCCAGTCATGGGTCGAGCCCACCAGCAGGTGCTCCACAAAGTCCTCCTCCCGGGTGGACAGACCCATCACCCCCATGCCGCCCCGGTTCTGGGTGCGGTAGGTGTCGGCGCTGGTGCGCTTGACATAGCCCATGCGGGTGATGGTCACCACCATATCCTCCCGCTGGATCAGCTCGTCCCAGTCGATATCCGCCGGGTCGGCTTCGATGGAGGTGCGGCGCGGGTCGGCAAACTCTTCCCGCACGGCCAGCAGTTCCTCCCGGATCACCTGCCGCAGCTTGCCCTCGTCGGCCAGGATGCTCTCAAAGTACACAATCCGCTCCTTCAGGTCGGCATACTCCTCCTCCAGCCGGGTACGCTCCAGACCGGTGAGGCGCTGCAGCCGCATCTCCAGAATGGCCTGGGCCTGCTTATCCGAAAACTGGAACCGCTCCATGAGGCCGCTCTTGGCCTCTTCGGTGGTCTTGCTTCCCCGGATCAGGGCGATAATGGCGTCGATAAAGTCCAGCGCCCGGAGTAAGCCCTCGATGATATGGGCCCGCGCCTGGGCCCGCTCCAGATCAAACCGGGTACGCCGGGTGATGACGTCCTCCTGGTGGGCGATGTAGCAGGAAAGCACCTGCTTGAGGGAGAGCACCTTGGGCTCCCCATTCACCAGGGCCAGCATGTTGACGCCAAAGGTCTCCTGCATGGGGGTGTGCTTATACAGCACATTGAGCACCACGTCGGGGTTCACATCGCTCTTAAGGTCGATGACCACCCGCATACCGGTACGGTCGGACTCCTCCCGGATATCGTCAATGCCGTCCACCCGCTTCTGCTGCACCAGGTCGGCGATCTTCTCCACCATTTTGGCCTTATTGACCTGGTAGGGAATCTCGGTGACAATGATGCGGTGCTTATTGTGGGGCAGCTCCTCGATCCGGGTGCGGGCGCGCATGATGATGCGGCCCCGGCCGGTGCGGTAAGCCTGCTGGATGCCGGCACGGCCCATGACCAGGCCGCCCGTGGGGAAATCCGGGCCGGGGATGATATTCATCAGTTCCTCCACCGTGAGCTCCGGATCCTCCAGCAGGGCCACCACCGCGTCAATCACCTCCCCCATGTTGTGGGGCGGGATGTTGGTGGCCATGCCCACGGCGATGCCGCTGGAGCCGTTCACCAGCAGATTGGGGAAGCGGGCGGGAAGTACGGTGGGCTGCATGGCGGTCTCATCGAAGTTGGGGGCCATGTCCACGGTCTCCTTATCGATGTCCCGCAGCATCTGCAGGGCCAGCTTGCTCATGCGGGCCTCGGTATACCGCATGGCGGCGGCGCCGTCCCCGTCCACCGAGCCAAAGTTGCCGTGGCCGTCCACCAGCATATAGCGCATGGAGAAGGGCTGGGCCAGACGCACCATGGCGTCATAGACCGCCGTATCCCCATGGGGATGGTACTTACCCAGCACATCGCCCACCACGCGGACGCTTTTGCGGTGGGGCTTATCGGGAGTGACCCCCAGCTCATGCATGGAGTAGAGGATCCGCCGGTGCACCGGCTTGAGCCCATCCCGGACATCGGGAAGGGCGCGGCTGATGATGGTGGCCATGGCGTAGGAGATAAAGGACTTCTTCATCTCCTTCTCGATGTCCACCGGTATGATCTTCTGCTTGCTCAGATCGATTTCGCTCATAAAGTAACTCCTTCAATGCTTCCCACAGCCTAGAAATCCAGATCGGCCACCATGAGAGCGTTCTGTTCAATGAACTCCCGGCGAGGCTCCACGGCCTCCCCCATGAGCAGGGAAATCGCCTCGTCGGCGGCCATGGCGTCCTCCACCGAGACCCGCATCATGGTGCGGGTTTCGGGGTTCATGGTGGTCTCCCAAAGCTGCTCGGCGTTCATCTCCCCCAGGCCTTTGTAGCGCTGCAGGGTGCCGCCGGTGCGGCCGTTCTCCCGGTAGAAGGCCTCCAGGTCCTCATCGGTGTAGAAATACCGGTCCACCCCCCGGCGGGTCAGCTTATAGAGGGGCGGCATGGCAATATAGACATGCCCCTCCTCAATCATGGGACGCATATACCGGTAGAAGAAAGTCAAAAACAGGGTGCGGATGTGGCTGCCGTCCACATCCGCATCGGTCATGCAGACGATGCGGTTGTACCGGAGCTTGCTGGTATCAAAGTCATTGCCAATGCCGCCGCCAAAGGCGGTGATCATGGCCCGGATCTCCTCGTTGGCCAGGATCCGGTCCAGCCGGTTCTTCTCCACATTGAGGATCTTGCCCCGCAGGGGGAGCACGGCCTGGAAGCGGCTGTCCCGTCCCTGCTTGGCCGAGCCGCCGGCGGAGTCGCCCTCCACCAGGTAGATCTCACAGAGGGAGGGATCCTTCTCCGAGCAGTCGGCCAGCTTCCCAGGCAAGGAGGTGGAGCCCAGCACGGTCTTGCGCCGGGTCAGCTCCCGGGCCTTCCGGGCGGCCTCCCGGGCCCGGGCGGCGGTCATGCACTTATCCACGATCTGCTTGGCCACGGCGGGGTTCTCCTCCAGGAAGAGCTTGAGCCCCTCGTACACTACTGCGTCAGTAAGGGAGCGCATAAAGGAATTGCCCAGCTTGGTCTTGGTCTGGCCCTCAAACTGGGGCTCCTCCAGCTTCACCGAGAGGATGGCGGTCAGCCCCTCCCGCATATCCTCGCCGGAAAGATTGTCCTCCCCTTCTTTGAGGAAGCCTCTGGCCCGGGCGTACTCGTTAATGACGCGGGTCAGCGCGGCACGGAAGCCCATCAGGTGGGAACCGCCCTCATGGGTGGCAATGTTGTTGGCGTAGGTAAAGACCGACTCGTTGAAGTCGTCGCTGTACTGGAGGGCCACCTCCACCCGGGAACCGTCCTTCTCCTTGGCCAGGGAGATGGGGGGACGGAACAATGGGGTCTTGGTACGGTTGAGGTACTCCACGAAGGAGACGATGCCGCCCTCGAAGTGGAAGGAACGCTCCGCCTCCCGCCCCTGGCGGCGGTCGGTCAGAGAGATCTGCAGCCCCGCGTTGAGGAAGGCCAGCTCCCGCAGCCGCTTTTTCAGGGTATCAAAAGAAAAGTCCCCGGTCTCAAAGATGGTCAGGTCGGGCTTGAAGCGGATGGTGGTGCCATGGCGGTCGGTATCGCCGATCACGGCCACATCGGCCTCGGGCTTCCCCGCGTGGTACTTCTGGTAATGGATCTTGCCATTCTGGTGGACCCAGCACTCCAGCCATTCGGAGAGGGCGTTGACCACCGTCATGCCCACGCCGTGCAGGCCGCCGGAAACCTTGTATCCGCCGCCACCAAACTTCCCCCCGGCATGGAGTACTGTCAGGCAGACCTCCATGGTGGGACGCCCCATCTTGGGATGGATGCCCACCGGGATCCCGTGGCCGTCATCCTGTATGGAGACCGACCCGTCCTCGTGTATGGTCACCTGGATATGGCTGCAGCGGCCGGCCATGGCCTCGTCCACCGAATTGTCCACAATCTCATAGACCAGGTGGTGGAGACCGTATACGTCGGTGGAGCCGATATACATGCCTGGGCGCTTACGCACGGCGTCCAGGCCCTCCAGCACCTGGATCTGGCTGGCGCCGTACTCGTCCTCCTGGTCGGGAGGGGTTAGGTTCTGGTTCTCATCCATGAAGCGGTTCCTTTCTCTATAAAACTGGCAAGCCCTGCCCGCAGCAAAGGGCAGAGCGCTCTACCAAAATCCTCAGCGGGCATAAGGCCCGCCCCGGGGCTATGCCCGCCCGTCCCGATCCCAAACGGGAGCCAGGGCGCGCCGGTTGGCCGAAGAGACCCGAGCGGAAAGCGCAGCGGCCGAGAGGGGGCTCATGTACACCTGCTCCCCCAGGGGACCGTCCACCAGCACCAGAGAGCGGACGGAGGCATCCAGCCGGGTTACCAGCCCTGCTCCCTGACAGCGGCGCAGCCAGGCACGGGTCGCGGGAGGAAGCGTGCCGGACATGTCTAGGATGGCCACCACCTGATCAGGAAAGACCATCCAGCCCCTGCCGATATGCAGCATCCAACCCCTCCCTTCTTCCTTATATAGTATACCACATTTTCACACAACTTGCAACGCTGGGCTCTTGACGTCGGTCGGAAGAAAGCAGGGTTCTTTGGGAGGGATTCTTCGCGGAAAGCAGGCTTTCCGCGACCTTGATTAGAAAAGGCGGGAGCCTTTCGCGGCCCCCGCGCCCCGCAGTGGCTGCGCTGCGCTTGCCACCCCTCGTCGGGCAAAACGCGCCGTACACGCCGCCGCTATTCCTCGCCTCCTCGGAATCCTCACGGATTCCTGCGGGGGCTCTTCGCGGAAAGCAGGCTTTCCGCGACCTTCATTACAAAAAAATAGGAGAACGACTGTATTCGGATTCCAGCCGTTCCCCTTCATACTCCCCTCAACCTTCCCCTAAAAGTTTTAGAAAGGTGGGGGCGCGGGGGAGGGAAACCTTTTGAGAAAGGTTTCCCTCCCCCGCAAAGTCCCGCCTCCTTGGAATCCTCACGGATTCCTGCGGGGGCTCTTCGCGGAAAGCAGGCTTTCCGCGACCTTGATTTCAAAAAGCGGGAGCCTTTCGCGGCCCCCGCGCCCCACAGTGGCTGCGCTGCGCTTGCCACCCCTCGTCGGGCAAAACGCGCCGTACACGCCGCCGCTATTCCCCGCCTCCTCGGAATCCTCACGGATTCCTGCGGGGGCTCTTCGCGGAAAGCAGGCTTTCCGCGACCTTGATTTCAAAAGGCGGGAGCCTTTCGCGGCCCCCGCGCCCCACAGTTTTGCCGCATAGCGGCAAAACCCCTCATCGGGCAAAACGCGCCGTACAC
>CALWDW010000020.1 GCA_944376795.1 uncultured Christensenellaceae bacterium | reverse complement strand
AAAAGTTTTAGAAAGGTGGGGGCCCGGGGGAGGGAAACCTTTCTCAAAAGGTTTCCCTCCCCCGCAAAACCCTCCCCTCCCCCGCGATTATCGCGACAGGCGCACGTGCTGGTAGGGAATCTGCTGGCTGTCCAGGGCGGCAGTCAGCCACGGATGGCAGGTGAATAAGAGCACCTGCCGTCTCTCGGCAATCTGGGCCAGCACCGTCAGGCCGCCTCGGGTGCGGGCGCCATCCCAGTTAATGAGGGTCTCATCCAGGAAGAGGGGCAGTGTCTCCCCCTCGGGGTCCAAGTGATCCATCAGCGAAAGGCGCAAAGAGAGATAGAGCTGCTCCAGGGTGCCCTTGCTCAGCCGGTCCTTGGCGGGATCCAGCCACGCCCCGGTCTCCTGGCAGAAAACGATCACCCCGTCCCCCGTCTCATTCAGAGCCAAACGTCCGTACCGCCCCTGGGTGATGGTGTCCAGATAGCCTGCGGCATTGCGGATGATCTCCGGCTGGTTTTCCTGGCGGTAACGCTTCTCCGCCGCGCGGATCACACCCAACGCCAATGCCAAACGATCCCGTTCCCGCGCCAACTGGCGCATTTTTTCGTCCTGCTCGGCCAGCTGCGCCGCTATTTCACTGGGAAGCGCTTGGGCGTACAGCTGTTTGATCCGGGTATCCAGCGACCCCAGCTCGGTCTGGATCCCTTCCAAACGGACGCGGAGCTCTTCCAGCTCCTGCCGCTGGGCAGCCAGGGCCTCCTGGGTATAGGGCCAGTCCGGCTCCGCCAGGCGCTGCACCCGGCTTTCCAGGTCGGGAACATCCCGCCGCAGGCTTTCGGTCAGGGTATCGGCTTTGTCCGCGCATGCCCGCCGTCTCTGCAGGATCACGGCATTTTCCTGCGGGGTAGCGCCGCCTAAGCCGTCCAGCAGCCCGGTCATGGCCGCATACTGGGCATCCAGCTGCCGGTACCGGGCCGTGTCCTCTGCCTGCCGCCGCTCCAGGCCGGGCAGCTCTTCCCGGGCCTCCTGGCAGAGGCGACCCCGTTCCTTGGCCCCCTCCAGCATGTCCAGCAGCATGTCCATGGCAGCATCAGGATCCCGGGCTTCCTCCTCGGTGAGCAGCGCCTGGGACACCTCCCGGAAAGTGGCCTGCCAGCTTCGGATCCGGGCGTCGGCATGCTCCAGCGCGTCCTGGGTCTGCTGGGCCCGGCGGCGCAGTTCTTGTCCTCGTTCTACCAGAGAAGCCCACTCCTCCGTAGGCGCGTCCAGGGCATCCAACCCCTGCATGGCCCCGAGAAGGGCCTCCCCGGCGGCGTCATAGGCATCCTGGGCCGCCTGCAGCTCCCGTTCTTTTCCGTGGGCGTGGCGGCGCGCCGCCTGCAGGTTCCAAATCGCCAGCGCCACCGTGGCCGCCAGGCCCAGGCCGCTCAGCCCCGCCAAGACCTGCCACGGCTGGGACTGCGCCGCCTGAATGGCCGCCAGTACCGCCAAGGCAGCGGTAAAAACCCCTCCGGATATCACGTCCCGCAGCATTCTTCCCCGGCGCGGTCGGTCCTGGACGGCCGCCTGGGCAGCTTCCAGGGCAGCCCGGCTCTGGGCGGCCTCCGCGGCCCGCCGGCGCACCGTCCCCGCATCCAGGCGGTCCAGCGCCGCGGCGGCGTCCGATGCCCGAGGCATGTACCGGGCCACGAACTGCTGAAAATCCTGCCGGGCCGACTCGGCCTCCCGCGCCAGCACCGTCTTGGCCTCCCGGTCGGACCGAAGCACCGAACGGGTCCCGGGAATCAGACGGATGGGCTCCTCGTAGGAGAGAACCGCCGCATCCTCCGGAGTAAAGGCCGCAATGGCCGCGCGGTCATCCTCCATACGCTCCGCGTTCTGCTCCATGGCAGCGGCCAATTCCTGCCTCCGGCGTCGGAGCTCCTCCCAATGCCTGCCAGGCTCCGCCGGCAGACCGTCATAGGGCGTCAAATCCCCGGCCTCGTCCCGGAGGGCCTGGATCCTGTCCCATGCAATCCTAAGCTCCCGCCAGGCACGGCCTTCCTCCAACGCCTTCTCCAGCGTCTGGGTACGGGCCTGCCCCTCGGCACGACGGCGGATCAGCTCCCCCCGCTCCCGGGTCAGGTTGGACAGGATCTCCTGCCGCTGTCCCGCCTCCCGATAGGCCGCCTCCAGCTCCGCCCGTTCCCGGGAGAGCTCCTCCATCCGGGGCTTGCCCCGCTTGTCAGGCCGCCACAGGGACAGGGCTTCCTTTTGCAGCGCCGCCGTCACCTCCGAAACCGGACGGAGGGCGTCGGTCATCTGCCCAGAGAGAAGCCGGTTCTGCAGCATGGCCCAGGCGCCCTGGGTGGGGAAGTAGAGTTCATTCTGGGTGAGGGCGTAAATATTCCGGTAAACCTCCCGGCCAATGGGCTGAAGCAATTCCAGGCTCTGATCCCCCAGCTCCCGCACCCGGCCGTTCTCCACGATCTGGGTAGAGGCTCCGCCGCTCCGGAGAGTACGGCGGATGGTCAAAAGCCGCCCGTCCTCCAGGCGCAGATCCCCTTCAATCACCGCGTCCCGGGCGCCCCACTGGATCAGCCGCTCCCGGTCCTCCTTGCGGCGCATATAGCCAAAGAACAAGCCGCAGCCCAGCTCCATCAGCGTGGTCTTCCCCGCCTCGTTCTCCCCCTCCAGCACCGTCATGGGCGCGGTAAAGCGCACCTCATAGTCCTTCAGCGGGCCGAAACGGCTGGCACGAAAGCGTTCCCATCTCATAGGCGGTCCTCCTTGATCATTCTCCGCGCCACCAGCTGGGGCAGACCGTCCAGCAGCCCCCGGGCATAGTCCCGCAGGGCGCCGGCCCGCAGGGAATCACAGCCGGCCAGACGCACGTCCTGGATCTCCAGCAGGATATTTTCCAGCGCCGCGTCATCGGTCCGCGCCTCCTCCAGCATGGCCAGCGCCTCTGCCAGAATATGCTTCTCCCGGGCATATTCGGCAATATCCAAGGGCATACTCAAATCAATGAGGCGCAGCCGAACCTCAGTAAGTCCCAGGCGGCGGGCCAGCTCTCCCTCCAAGGCGGCAGCATTCTCGGCGCCCATGGCCCCGGTCAGTTCCCCGGCGCAGCCGCAGGCCCCGCGAATCGTCAGGCGCAGCATAGCGGCTTGGGGCAGACGGGCAGGCAGACGGGCGGCCGCAAAGGCCTCCAGCGCGTCAGCCAGCTGAGGCAGGGCGGCATACTGGGCGGCATCGGGGAACGCCTCGTCCCAGAACCCGGCCTGGGAAAGGGGATAGAAGGCCACCCGGGGATTGGCCCGGGCCTCCACCTCCACCAGCAGCACGCCTTTTTCCCCGGTTTCGGAAAAGTCCCGTCCCGACAGCACCCCCGGGTAGGCAATCCGGGGATCGATCATACCGTGCTGGTGGATATGTCCCAGCGCCCAGTAATCATACCCCAGCATGAGCAGCGCACGGCCCGAAACCGGCGCATAGCCCGTCCCCGTCCCGGCCTGCTCCACCAGCTGGGTATGAGCCACCCCCACGGTGGGGAGGACTCCCCGGGCAGGGAAGCGCATCAGGGGAAACTCCGGCTCATAGCTCTTCTCAAAGCCCACGCCCACAACCTGCCCCACGGCCAGCCCGTTCCGGTCGTACACCGTGACGCATGCCGGGTCCATCGAGGAAAACACCGTCACCCCCCGCGGAAGCGTCAGCCGGGTCATGGCCTGGGCCGCGTCATGGTTGCCGTGGGCATAAATCACGGCAATCCCTGCCTTAAGCAGGCGGGTAAAGCTCTCATGGAGCATCAGCGTGGTGGCGTAGGAAAGGTTCTCCCCATCGGCCAGGTCCCCGCTGATAATCAGGGCATGCACCCCTTCCTGCAGGGCAAGCTCCACGGCTGCCTGGAAGGCCTCCCGCTGCAGGCGGCGCAGCAGCTCTCGATGCTCCGGACGCCCGGCAAAGGGGGTATCCAGGTGCAGATCGGCCATATGTACAAAGCGAAACGGCATGTTGGATCCTCCGGCCCATTCTAGAATATCGCAATTATACCATTTTCCCGGGGGGATGTACAGTCCTGCCCTCCCGTCTCCCTTCCCAAGAAAGTGAGGAACTCCCATGAAATATGGCAGATTCTGCGGCATCCTGTTCACCGCCGCGCTGCTGTGCGGATGCGCCGGCCGCACCCATCCCTCTCCCGCAACGTCTCCCCCCTCTCCCACCGTTTCCCCAGCGGTTTCCGCCACGCCGTCCCTCTCCCCCCATCCCATTCCGTCCCCGCCTCCCGGCGGCGGCGCCGAGCCCGGAGAGGGCGTGCTGCCCACCTACCGCGGTCTGCTGGGGCTGGACGACGCCGGCGTTGTGGCCAGTCTGGGAGAAGGGACTCCGGTTACGGTGCTCTCCGAAGGCATCCCCGTGCTGGCTTCCCGAAGCTTTCCCTGGGAGATCCTGGGCTTTACGGCAGACATGGTCCTCCACTATGGCGGCAATGGACTGGTGCAGTCCATTGTCTTCCGGCTGAGTGACGTGGATCCGCAGCGCCTGGGCCGGGCCCTGATGGACGATATGGGGCTCTCCTCTTCCCCGCCCGCCTCCCAGGCAGGAGGAAAAACGGCCGTTTGGCGGCGAAGCGGCCTGCTCTTCACCCTCCAGGAGACCGATGACGGCTGGGTTCTGACCCTGCGGCAGGATCCGGTGCTGCCCTCTACCCCGGCCCCGGCCATCCGGCAAAACCAAAGTCTGGGTTGACAAAGCCCTTCCTTGCGTGATATCCTTCTGGCAGGCGCGATTCCAATAGACGGAACCGGCTAAGATGAGACAGATGAGAAAAGGAGAATGACTATGCCTCGCAACGACGTGCCCAACAAAGTCTATCTTGAAGCCCAGGAGCTGCCCACCAGTTGGTACAACCTGATCCCCAACCTGCCTAACCCCATCGACCCACCCCTGCATCCGGTGACCTTTGAGCCGCTGAGGATCGAGGACTTGATGTCCATTTTCCCCAAGTCCCTGATCGCGCAGGAGATGAGCCGGGATACCTACATCCCCATTCCCGAGGGCGTGCAGGAGATGTACCGGATGTTCCGCCCCTCTCCCCTGACCCGGGCCTACTGCCTGGAGAAGTACCTGGGGACCCCGGCGCGGATCTACTACAAGTACGAGGGAAACAACCCCTCCGGCAGTCACAAGCTGAATTCGGCCATTCCCCAGGCCTATTATAATAAAGAGGCCGGCATCCGCCGCCTCACCACCGAGACCGGCGCCGGACAGTGGGGCACCGCCCTGGCGGTGGCCTGCGCCTTCTATGGTATGGAGTGCGTGGTCTACATGGTGCGCTGCAGCTACGAGCAGAAGCCCTATCGCCGTGCCATTATGCAGACCTATGACGCCACCGTGTTCTCTTCCCCCTCCAACAACACCGAAGTAGGACGGAAGATCCTGGAGCAGATGCCCGAAACCAGCGGCAGCCTGGGAATCGCCATCAGCGAAGCGGTGGAAGACGCCGCCTCCCGGGAGGATACCAATTATGCCCTGGGCAGCGTACTCAATCATGTGGTAATCCATCAAAGTATTATCGGCCAGGAGGCCATGGCCCAGATGGCCAAGATCGGGGAAACCCCCGACATCATCATTGGCTGCTGCGGCGGCGGCAGCAATTTCGCCGGCTTGATCGCGCCCTTCATGGGCGAGCAGCTGGCGGGACGGCTCAACGCTCGTTTCATCGGCGTAGAGCCGGCGGCCTGCCCCACTTTGACCCGGGGCGTCTATGCTTACGACTACGGCGATGTGGCCGGCATGACCCCGCTGATGAAGCAGTACACCTTGGGCGCCAACTTCATCCCCAGCGCCATCCACGCCGGCGGCCTCCGCTACCACGGCATGAGTCAGGTCATTAGCCGCCTCTATCACGACAAGCTCATCGAGGCCACTGCCGTCAACCAGACCGATGTGTTTAAGGCCGCCAAGATCTTCGCCGTGCAGGAGGGACTGCTCCCCGCTCCCGAGTCCAGCCACGCCATCTGCCAAGCCATCAACGAGGCCCTGCGCTGTAAGGAGACCGGCGAGGAAAAGGTGATCCTCTTCTGCCTGAGCGGTCATGGGAACTTTGACCTGACTTCCTATGACAACTATAACCACGGCCGCATCCATGACGCTCCCCTGTCCGATGAGGACCTGGCCCTCGGCCTGTCCCGTCTGCCCAAGATCCCCGGCATCCAGGGCTAATCCGGAAAATTGTAAAAGCCATCCTAAGGCATCCGCATCGGATGCCTTTTTTATATTAAAACCACACTTTTCCCGGCCCCCACGCCGTGCGTTTTCGTCTTCTTGGAGGAACCCGCCATGCTTTCGTGTCTCCTCGGAATCCTCTGCGTTTCCCTCGGGGAACCCCCGGCGAGGGTTCCCCGCCGTCCAGCGCCCCTCCTGCGCTTTGGAGGGCAAAAGGATTTCGTCCTCTGCGGAGGACGACGGGGGCGCTGCCCCTCGACCCCGCCGCCTTTTACAAAAGGCGGGCGAAAATCTTGGGGCGGCTTCGCCTTTGACCCACTCCCCATCCTCCCCCGCAAAATCCCGCCTCCTCGGAATCCCGCCGTGCTTTCGTGTCTCCTTGGGGGAGGGGCCCTTTTACAAAAGGGCCCCCTCCCCCAAACCCCCTTCCCCCAAAACCTTAGGGGAAAGGACAGCTGGAAAAAAGCGAGGGAACGACTGCATTCGGATTGCAGTCGTTCCCCTTTTATTCTTCCCATCCTCCCCCTTAAAGTTTTAGAAGGGTGGGGGCGCGGGGGGAGGGAAACCTTTTGCAAAAGGTTTCCCTCCCCCGCAAAATCCCGCCTCCTCGGAATCCTCACGGATTCCTGTGGGGGCTTTTCGCAGGAAACAGGTTTCCTGCGACCTTGAATAGAAAAGGCGGGAGCCTTTCGCGGCCCCCGCACCCCACAGTTTTGCCGCAGGCGGCAAAACCCCTCGTCGGGCAAAACGCGCCGTACACGCCGCCGC
>CALWDW010000019.1 GCA_944376795.1 uncultured Christensenellaceae bacterium | reverse complement strand
TGCCGGATTCCAAATGAAGCCGTGGGGAACCACGGCTCTTTATTTTTGCAATACGGGTTTTTGCGGGGGGTTCTGTGGAGGATTCTGCGGGGGAGGGAAACCTTTTGAGAAAGGTTTCCCTCCCCCGTGCCCCCACCTTTCTAAAACTTTTAGGGGAAAGGATGGGGGGAATAGAAGGGGGGACGGCTGAAAGACGAGTGCAATCGTTCCCCTGTTTTATTTGTAATTTACAAAACGCGGCGGCGTGAACGGCGCGTTTTGCCCGACGAGGGGTTTTGCCGCTATGCGGCAAAACTGTGGGGTGCGGGGGCCGCGAAAGGCTCCCGCTTTTTGTATTCAAGTTCGCGGAAAGCCTGCTTTCCGCGAAGAGCCCCCGCAGGAATCCGCAAGGATTCCGAGGAGGCGGCCTCTTTGGGGGAGGACGCCTTTTTCAAAAGGCGCCCTCCCCAGAAAAAACTCGGCCCCAACCCGGCACCGAAACTCATTTTTCTAAATCCTTTGACCCAGCGAGAGCAATTCTTTCGATGTTTTGTCCAAGTACGTTTATGGAAGGATTTTCGTGGGTTTGCTATAATTCTATAAAAGGGTATAACCATGACGTGTTTTGCGTATGGGGAGCCTCACATCAAGCTGTCGCGGCGGTTTTCGCCGGGAAAGAGGAATGACATGATTCGTGTTGCAATGATTGGCGTGGGCGCCATCAGTGGGATCTATTTGAAAAACATTACCGAGACCTTCCGGGAGATTGAACTGGTCGGTGTCTGCGACCTGATTCCCGAGCGGGCCCAGGGCGGCGTGGATTTCGTCAAGGCCCAGCAGGAAAAGGGCATCCCCTGCCGGGAACCCAAAATCTATGGGGACATGTACCAGGCTTTCCAGGATCCCGAGGTTGACGTGGTGCTGAATCTGACCCGACCCTATGAACACTTCGAGGTGACCAAGCAGGCGCTGCTGCACGGCAAGCACGTCTTCTCCGAGAAGCCGCTGGCGGTGGACATGGCTGAGGGAGATGCGCTGGTCGCGCTGGCCCAGGAGAAGGGTCTGCGGCTGGGCGGCGCGCCCGATACCTTTATGGGCGCCGGCATCCAAACCTGCCGCAAGCTCATCGATGACGGCGCAATCGGCGAGGTGGTAGGCGCCAACTGCGCTATGATCTGCCATGGGCACGAGACCTGGCATCCCGATCCCGAATTCTATTATAAGCGCGGCGGCGGCCCCATGATGGATATGGGTCCCTACTATGTAACCGCGCTGGTGCAGCTCCTGGGCGAGGCCCAGGGCGTTATGGGCATGACCAAAAAATCCTTCCCCCAGCGGATTATCACCTCCCAGCCTCACTATGGCGAGGTGGTGGACGTGGATGTGGATACCTACCTGGCCGGGAATATCCTCTTCTCTTCCGGCGCAGTGGCCCAGATCTTTACGACCTTTGATGTCTATTATGCATCCAATGCCCAGGCCCGCTTCGAAGTCTATGGTACCAAGGGTACGCTGGTGGTTCCCGATCCCAATACCTTCGGCGGCCCCATCCTGTTGCTGCGTCCTGAGGACCAGGCAGCCGCTCCGGCCGTGGATCCTGGTCTGCTGCGCAAAGAACAGCCCAATTTCTACCAGGGCTATAAGGAAATCCCCCTGATGTTTGATTATTGCGAGAACAGCCGCGCCCTGGGCCTGGCGGATATGTGCAAGTCCATTGAGACCGGCCGTGACTTCCGGGCCAACTACCAGCAGCAGCACCATGTGCTGGAGATTTTGACCAGCTTCACCCTCTCCTGCCAGAAGGGCGCTTACATCCCCTTGAAGACCCATTACCAGCGTACTGCCCCCATGAAGAATAACCCCATGCACGGAATTCTCGACTAAGCGATATAAAGGAGGTTTCCCCCATGATGAAAGTAGCCTATACCGGATGGACCTGGATCGCCAGCCAGGAGCCGAAGCTGGCCAAGATGTTTTTGGAGCAGTCCTTCAAGGAATGCAAATACCTGGGGTACGATTATGTGGAGAACTTTGCCTTCATCCGCGACTACTACGCCGATAACCCCCAGGAGCTGGTGGAACTGACCCGGAAGTATGACGTGCAGCTGGTCAACCTCTACGGCCACTTTGGCTTTGACGTGGAGGCGGCCCTGGAAACCGGCAAGAAGCAGGTGGAATTCCTGGCGGCTGTCGGGGGTAAGTGGTATAACTGCCAGAACGCTGGTTTTGGCGATGACGGCCCTTCCGAACGTCCCATGAACCCGGAGATGCTGGATAAGATGTGCGAGATCGTGAACCGCTTGGGTGCGTATGCTCTCTCCCTGGGAGTGAAGGTCTGCTTCCACCCCCACTACGGCACCTGCGTGTTCTCCCAGGAGGACATCGATTACTTTGCCGCCCATACCGATCCCCGCTATGTCTTCTTCTGCTTCGATACGGCCCACACCACACTGGCCGGCATCGATCCTGTGAAACTGATTCATCAGTATGGCTCTCGGATTGCCTACATGCACCTCAAGGACGTGGATACCTACGCCCTGACCAAGGCCGAAGGCCCCGCCAAGATGGCAACCTTCCGCGCCCTGGGCCAGGGGACGGTGGATTTCCCCGCGGTGAAGGCCGCCCTGGAGGAGGAGGGCTATGACGGCGTGCTCTGCGTGGAGCTGGACCGTCCGGCCATTTGCAACTACAACTCGGCAGAGATCTCCCGGATCTATATCAAGAACGTGCTGGGGCTGTAACGGAGGGAAAACCATGTGTGCGGAGCCATCGCCGCTGTACGCCGCCGCCAGGAAACGTATCCTTCTGGCTGCGCACCGGGGCGTGGCAGGAGGGAACATTCCCTGCAACACCCTGGCCGCCTATGAAATCGCCCTGCGCCAGGGCGCCGATATCGTGGAGCTGGATGTGGCCCCAAGCCGGGACGGTACACTTTTCGTCTTCCACCCCGGCATGGAGTTTCCCCATCTGCGCAGCAGCCAGCCCATTGCCGCGTTGACAGACCGGGAGGTGGAGACCCTCCGTTTTGTGAACCAGGATGGCACGCCCACCCGGCATCCGGTGGTCCGGCTGGAGGAGGCCCTAGCCTTTCTTCGGGGACGCTGCTTTGTTAATATCGACAAATTCTGGACCTGCATGTCCGAGATTGCCGCCGTGGTGCGCCGCCTGGGCATGGAGGATCAGGTGATTGTCAAGACGCCGGCCGAGAGAAAATGGTTTGACCTGGTGGAGGAAACGGCGCCCGACCTTCCGTTCATGCCGGTCATATCCGAAGAGGATATTTGCAGCGAGGAGCTTCTGCGCCGGAGGATCCGTTTCATCGGCGCGGAAATTCTCTTCCGGGAGGAAACCAGCCCTACAGCCCAGCGTGCCTATTGGGACTGGATGCATGACCATCGCCTGCTGCTGTGGGTGAATGCCATTGTATACGATGACCAGGCGGTATTGGCGGCGGGACATAGCGATGACCTGTCCTTGACCGGAGATCCGGACCAAGGATGGGGTTGGCTGGCCGGCCGGGGGGTTGACATCATCCAGACCGATTGGGTGCTGGCCCTGCGCCGGTACCTGCAGCAGACCAGCCGGGAACAGCGGACTTAGCCAATAAAAACCCGGTAAAAAACCGGCCCTTCGCTTGCGGTAAAAACCGCGGGCGAAGGGCTTTTTTTCTTGGGAAAATGCGTGGAAGAGGGCGCTAAATCCATCCGGTGGT
Source organism: uncultured Christensenellaceae bacterium (assembly GCA_944376795.1). Taxonomy (GTDB): domain Bacteria; phylum Bacillota; class Clostridia; order Christensenellales; family UMGS416; genus CALWDW01. The sequence goes on along the minus strand of CALWDW010000019.1, from coordinate 14,603 downwards.
CCGCCAGCGCATTCCCTCTACCAGGTTTCGGGCGCTCTGCTGGATGGCGTGGGGCTGCGGCGTGAAGAATTCTACCACGGGGGTTCGTTTTTTTAGATTCCAAATCCCTGCGATCCGGCCGTCTACCGCAATGCTGGGCTGGCAGATGCCCGACTTGAGAATGACGGCCTGCCGGTATTCGGGCGGCAGGATGGCGCTCCGGTCGGCATAGGAGACCACAAGAGGGTCGAAGCCGGACAATAGGGTCAGGGCAGGGATGTCTCCCTGGGGTTCCGTGTCCTCCCGATAGTAATAGGTATTTCCTTGGTATTCTAGCCGGGCATAGGCATCCAGGTTCAGCGCCAGCAGTTTTTGCCGCTTCTCTCTGTTCAGCCCAAAGAATAGGGCGGCGTCCGCCAGGGTGGCGGGGCCATAGGCGGTGAAATAGCGTTCCAGGAGGATGGGCAGGGCCTCGTCAAAGGTATAGCGGGGCTCGGCATCAACGAGGTCAAAGTCCCGGCTCTTCATGTCCCGGAAGGCCACCTTTCCCTGCCGGGCCAGGTACACAAAGATACCGCCCCAGGGGGAAAAGACCCGCTGGAGGGTTTGGGGATCCAGGTCAAAGGCAAAGATCCGCCGCATTTCGGCGCGGGAAAACACACCGTCCTCCATGAGAGCCAGCACCTTGGCGGCCATGTCCGGAAGGCGGGACGGGTCCATGAGCCAAGGGTAGGCGGCATCGGCGTGCAGGCTGAGCAGCAGCGGCAGCTCGTGGAAATCGATCCCATGGAGCGTTCCCCGGTAGAGCCAGGTTTTGGTGAGCGCCGTGGTCCAACCGGTCAGCCGGGCGCCGCGGAGCACGGCGGAAAAGGCCACATTCCGATAGAACCAGCTGTGCAGCCCCAGAAGTTCGCGGGAAAGCTGGACGATATCCTCGCAAGGCCGGGTTAGATAGAGCCCGTGCATGCGGCGGCGCAGAATGCATTCGACGGTTTTGTCCATGACGGCTCCTTTCGGGCAGAGATCACCGGGCGGCCTGCTTCCCCCGCCGCATGCCCACCAGGCAGAGCAGAAGCACCAGAGGGAAGATGGCGCCGATGGCCAGACCGGCCTTGAGCCCCAGCTGATCCAGCCCCATGCCCAGGCTCTCGGCCCACGCCGCAGCATGGGGAGCGTGGGAGATAGCGTCGCTGATGATCCCGGTGAGCCAGGGCCCCAGCGAACAGCCCAGGTCGCCAAAGAGGGCCAGCATGGCAAACATGGCGGTACCGCCCAGGGGGAAGCGCGCCGCGGTCAGGGAGGTGGCGCCCGGCCACATCAGGCTGACCGAGAAGCCGCAGAGGGCGCAGCCCAGGAGGGACAGCACCGGGTTGGGGGAAAGTACCGTAGTCAGGTAGCAGAGGATGCATAGGGCCGCGCAGCCGGCCAGGGCCTTGCTGACATCCAGCCGCTGGCCCCAGAGCCCGTATCCCATACGGCCCAGGGCCATGAGCAGCGCGAAGAGGCAGGGCCCCATCAGGTCGCCCCACATCTTGGGAACGCCCAGTCCCAGCTCGGCGAAGAGGCTGGACCACTGGGACATGGTCAGCTCCGACGCCCCAGCGCAGGTCATGATGATCAGAGCCAGGATAAACACCCGGGAGGAAAACAGCCCCCGAAGGCCGGTGCGCTTCTCCTCGGGCACCGTGTCGGTGAGGGGGACCCGGCAGAAGCGGAAGAGATTGTACAGGGGCACCAGCGCCCACAGGATGGGCAGCAGCCACCAGATATCCTGCCCCAGAAAGTGCAGGGCCAAAGTGGAGAGCAGCACCACCACCATCTGTCCCCAGCAGTAGAAGGAGTGCAGCAGGCTCATGGCCGCGGCCTTATCGTCGCTGGGGAGGGCGTCCACGATGGGACTGACCATGACCTCCAGCAGGCCGCCGCCGATGGCGTAGATGATGACCGCCATTACAAGGCCGGCATACGGGGCGCCGGGCAGCAGCATGGGAAGCACGCTGAGCAGCACCAGGCCCAGGGCGCAGCACAGGTGGGCGAAGACCATGGGGCGGCGGTAGCCCAGCCGGTCCACGAAGCGGACGGCCAGGAAATCCACCACGATCTGGGTGACGAAGTTCACCAGCACCAGCCGGCCGATCATCTCAAAGGAGATGGCATAGCGGGTCTGGAAGATGATAAAGAGCAGGGGCGCCAGGTTGTTGACAATGGCCTGGGTGACGTAGCCCAGGTAGCAGGAATACAGCGTACTGCGGTAGGATCGATTCATGCGCTCTCCTCCCCTCCGAAGCCGTGCTGGAGGAAGTTGTCGGCCTGGGCCTGGGCGGTGCGCCACTGGACCTGGCTCAGCCGGGCAAAGAGGCCGCCCTTGGCCACCAGCTCCTGGTAGGTGCCGCGCTCGGCCACCCGGCCGTCCTGGAGCACCAGGATCTGGTCGGCCCGCATGATGGTGGAGAGACGGTGGGCGATGACCAGGATGGTGCGGCTGCCGGCCAGCCCCTCGATGGCGTCCTGGATCTGGGCTTCGGTCTCGGTGTCCACCGCCGAGGTGGCTTCGTCCAATACCAGAATGGGGGCATTCCGCAGCACGGCCCGGGCGATGGAGAGGCGCTGCTTCTGCCCGCCGGAGAGGCGGACGCCCCGCTCCCCCACGACGGTGGCGTAGCCCTCGGGCATGGCGCAGATGAATTCGTGGGCATGGGCAATGCGGGCGGCGGCCTCGATCTCCTCCTGGGTGGCATTCTGGGCGCCGTAGGCGATGTTCTCGGCGATGGTACCGTTGAAGAGGAAGACGTCCTGGAGCACCATGGAGATCTGGGACCGCAGGGAGGCCAAAGTGACCCCCCGAATGTCTACGCCGTCCAGGCGGATGGTCCCCTCCTGGGGATCATAGAAGCGTTCCAGCAGGGAGACCACGGTGGTCTTCCCCACGCCGGTGGGGCCCACCAGGGCGATCATCTGTCCGGGTTCGGCGGTGAAGGAGACGTCCTGGAGCACCGGCTCCTGGGGATCGTAGGAGAAGGAGACGTGGTCGAACGTAATCTGCCCGCTGCAGCGGGGAAGCTCCACGGCGTCAGGGCTTTCCTGGATCTCGGACTCGGCGTCCAGGATATCAAAGACCCGCACCGCGCCGGCGTAGGAGGCCTGCACGTCCTCCACCAGCCGGGCCAGTATGGCCAGGGGCTGATAGAAGAGGCTCAGGTACATGATGAAGCCGATGATTTCGGAGGTATCCATGGTGCCCTGGATGGCCATATAGCCGCCCAGTCCCACCACGATCACCGTGCCCAAGGAGGTCAGGAACTCCACACTGGGATGGAAGAGGCCGTTGGCTAGGTTGGCACGGATATTGACCTGGGCGTCCAGGGCGCGCCAGCGGTCCATCTTCTCGTGCTCCCGGGCTTCCTGCCCAAAGGCCTGGATCTCCTTCATGCCGGAGAGGTTGTCCTGGTAGGCACCGTGGATCTGGCCCAGCACCTTCCGGTTGATCTGGAAGAGAGGGGCTACCTTCTTGGAGAAGAGGCGGGAGACCAGGATGACGAAGGGTACGGGAATCAGCGTGAGCAAGGCCAGACGTGCGTTGATGGTAAAGAGCATGATGGCTACGCTGACGATCACTAGCACATTGCTGATCAGGTCAGGGAGGGCGTGGGCCACCAACACCTCGATCTGGCGGGTATCGCTGAGGGTGCGGCTCATGATTTCCCCGGTCTGCTTGTCCTGGTAGTAGCGCATGGACAGGGACTGGAGCTTGTCATAGACCATGAGGGTCAGCTCCGGAACGAAGCGCCAGGCTGCCAGATGGCTGACGTACATGCTGACGAACCGGAAAATTGCCCGCAGCAGATAGGCCAGTACCAGCGCGCCGGAGAAAACCAGGAGCGTCTGCACGGTGAGCCCCTCCGGGGTCTCCAGGGAGGCGGTCATCTGCTGGACGATGTAGGGGGTGACCAGGTTGAGAATGGCCGCGCCGATGATCCCGACCACGGCGATGAAGAGGGTCCCCCAGTGCTTTTTTGCCATGACAATCAGTCGTTTTGTCAGCTTCATTTTGCTACCTCATGCATTTGGAGAATAGGGCACCTGATCATTTTGCCACGGCGGCAGGGGGATGTCAACGCGGCCCCTCCGAATCGGAGAAAGCTCCAAAATGCCCGGGGGCAATCGGGGCTTTTCGCCGAGATGGCCGCAGCCTTGGGAGGGCGGCGTCCGGACCCGTATTCCCAAGCGGCGGAAACGCAAACGCCCCCTTCCGGGCCGTGGGGCTTTGGAAGGGGGCGCTGCTGCGCGGGGGGGGGTTAGTCGGTGCACCGGGTGGGTACGGCGATCAGGTGATCCTCGTCCAGGAAGGTGATCTTTTCACAGCACATCTCCCGGCCAAAGGCATGGGAACGGTCCCGGTTGTGCCGGCCGTAGGTGATGTAGTACTCTCCCTGGTATTCGGTAACGCAGGCATGGCCGCAGCCGGTGATGTCGTGGCGGCCCTGCAGGAGGATATTGTCGTGGTCGAAGTCCAGGGGCATGATGTAGGGGCCCATGGGATGCTGCGACCAGGCGTAACGTACCCCATAACGGTAGTCCAGCACGTCATAGATGGCCCAGCTAAAGAGGTAACGGTCGCCGATCTTGATCAGGTCGGGAGCCTCGTTATAGATGGACTTATCCACGCAGGGGGTATCGATGCTCACCTGGCGGTAGAGCATTTCGGAGAGGCAGACCATCTCCCCCACAAAGCGGGCGGAGGTGGGGGTCAGCTGGATCTCGCTCATCATGCACTTGCCCTGCCCGAAGGCCAGGTAAACCTTGCCGTCGTCGTCCTTGAGGAAGCAGGGGTCGATGGTCTGCAGGTCATAGTCCTCCTTGGCCACCAGGGGCTTGCCCAGGATATCCCGGTAGGTGCCCATGGGGGTCTCGCAGACGGCGATACCGATCTGTTGGTCGGCACAGAAGGCGAAGTAGTAGAAGCCGTCCTTCTCCACCATGGAGGGAGCCCAGGCCTTGGACTGGGCCCAGGAGACGTTGGCAAAGTCCAGGATCTTCACCGGCTCGGACCAGTGCTGCAGGTCGGTGGAGTGCCAGCAGACGAAGCCCTGGAAATCCCGGCCCCCTCCGCCCGTGGCGGTCATGTAGTAATTTTCTCCGTCCTTGAGGATGTAAGGATCCCCGGCGGATTCTTTAATGACAGGATTGCGCATGCGCATCCTCCTTTCCGGCCTCAGCGGCCCAGCTTGGTATAGACGCGGCGGGTATAACCGGTGGATACGGTGATGGGAGGCTTGGTGTAGCAGCCCCAGGAGAGCTCGGGATAGTTGAACTCGCTGTCGATGATAAAGCGGGTGTCGCCGGTCTCCTGGCCGTCCAGCACGATGAAGTGGTCAATGTTGACGTAGCTGTTGATGGAGTTGGGGGCCTTCTCCCCGGTGACCTCGATGCACAGGGAGTGCTCTCCCATGGGCAGGTTCTGGACGGAGAAGACCAGGCGGCGGTAATCCTTCTCGTAGCCGCGGGCGGCGCCGGGGCTCAAGGGGCGTACCCCCAGGGCAATGGTATCCTGCAGCGCGCCGTCTACATAGACCTTGGCCGTGCCGCAGATGAGGTCCATGCTGGAGATCCAGGCGATGCCCGTCCCGGTGAAGTTGACCCGGCAGGTGTCCCCGGCGGTTTTGGACCAGGTCTCTGTGCCGTCCAGGCTGCGGAACTTGGTGTCCCGGGGCAGCCAGGTGCCGGTATAGGTGACGGCAGGGGAGCGGTCGGAAATAACGTGCCCCTTCTCCCAGGAGACCTCCATACGCACGGCGTCACTGCCGTCGGAGAGGGCGGTGAAGGCGGCGTCCTCCGACGCCAGGGCGGCGCAGAGGATGGAGGACTTCAAGCTGGCGAAGTCCCGGGTACCCCGGCGGCCAATGTCGTACTTGCCGAAGAGGATCTTGTCCTCCTCATCCAGCTGCCAGCCCCAGCCGGGATGCCGGTCCAGGGGATTGACGCCCTGGGGATTGAACTTGGGAGCGCGGCCCTCCAGGCGGGCAATGTGCCAATCGGGATAGACCGTCCAGGGCCCCTTACGCTGCCAGGAAAGGGTATCCAGTTCCTTGGGTACGGTGAAGGAGACGCCCACCTCCTCGTAGCCGCCCGAGTCGGTGTCGTCGCCGATGCGCATGGCCAGCTTCCGCGGGCTGGGATAGGGCATATCGGTGAGAGTATAGGTGGTCTCCATCAGCCCGGCGGCGTCGATGCGCAGAAGGAAGCGCACCTTGACCCGGTCATAGCAGCCGTCCAGGGTGATGCAGGCACAGCCCTGGTCGATGCGGGCGTCCATGGCTTCCAGCTGCCAGGGGCCCAGGGCCAGCCCAGTCAGGTGCAGCGCGGGGCCGCCGGTGAGCACCAGCCGGCCGCCCGCATACCCGGCGGTAATCAGCCCGGTTTCCCGGGAGAAGGACACAGAGAAGCCCTCGCCGCGCACGGTCACGCTGGAAGCGTCCTGCTCCAGGCGGGGAACGCCGCCGGTGAGCCGGGGCAGCTGCGGCCGGGCCTCGTCCAGTGTGTAGCGGCCCTCCTCCACCTGGTGGCCAAAGGCATCGGTAAAGGCCAGTTCCAGTACCGCGCCGGGGGCAAAGGCGGCGGGGATCACCAGCTCCCCGGAGGCCCGCGGCGGCAGGTCGGGGCCGTAGAAGGTCCCGGAGGCCTCGCCCAGCTTCCAATCCACCCGGATCTCGCTGAGACGGGTATGGTTGAAGCGGTTGCGGATGGCAATGGCGGTGTAACCGCCCTGGGCATAGGGCTCCCCGGTGAGCCGGATGGGGGAATAGGCCTTGCGCACGTGCCAGTACTCGGGCTTCACCCGGCGCCAGCCGTCGAAGATGCCCCACTGGGCGCCGAAAAAGCGGAAATGGCTGCCTAGCCATACGTCATCGATGCCGGCCCAAATGGCGCAGCCCAGGGCGCCGTCGGCGTCATAAAGGATATCCCAAAACTGCCGTATGGTCTCGCCCCAGAAGTCCCGGACACCGGGATCTCGGCGCTGGTCATGGCGGTCGTAGCAGGGAATGTGCGTGGATTCGTCGTGGAGCACCGGCCAAGGGATGGGCTCGTGGCGGCTCCGGTCAAAGCTGTCCACCAGGGCGATGGGGTCCTGCCCCCAGGCGGCGTAGTGCATGCTCCAGATATCGGCCCGGTCGTCATCCTCCATCTGGGTGATAGGGTAGCTGAATATGGTCAGCCGGGTGGGATCTTCCTGATGGGCGTAGGCATTCATCATGGCCAGGTTGTCGCCCCAGTAGCTCTCGTTGGCCAGGGACCAGATGATGACGCTGGGATGGGAGAGGTCACGCTCCAGCATTTCGGAGAACTGACCCATAAAACAGGGTGTATACTCCGGATCGCTCTGGGTGTACCAGTTCCCCTGGCCCAGGAAGGCCACGGCGATTTCGTCCTCCACATAGATGCCGTACTTGTCGCAGAGATCCAGAAAGTCGGGGCGCGGGGGATAGTGGCTGGTGCGAATGAAGTTGACATTGGCCTCTTTGAAGAGGCGGACGTCCTCCTCCGCCAGTTCGTGGGTGATGGCGCGGCCGGTAATGGGGTGGATATCGTGGCGGTTGACGCCGTGGAGCTTAAGCAGGTCGCCGTTGATGGTGACCTGGTTCCCGTGCCGCTCGATCTGCCGGAAACCGATCTGCCGGGCGGCGGTCTCTACGCAGCGGCCGTCCGAGAGCACCGAGGCCGTTAGGGTGTACAGATGGGGATGCTCGCTGTCCCACTTCAGGGGCCGGGGGATGGGAACCGAGACCTCCAGGTCTTCCCCGGGCTCGCCGGTGAGGGTGGGCAGGGGGATTTCCTGGCCGGCAGGGGAGATTAGCCCCAAGGCCACGCTGCCCGCGCCGCCCATGAGGGAAGCGGAAACCGTCAAGGTGGCATCGGTGTAGGTACTGTCGAAGACCGTCCGGGCATGCAGCCGGGACAGGTAGGTCTGGGGCAGGGCGTAGAGGCTCACGTCCCGAATGAGGCCGCCCCGGTGGAAGGGATTGACCTCCAGGGGCTTGTCGGTGATGCCCACTGCCAGCCGGTGGGAAGCGCCGGCCTGGACGTAGGGGGTGATCTCGCAATCCCAGCTGACAAAGCCGCCGTAATGCTCTCCGGCGAGGGTCCCGTCCACAAAGACCCGGGCCAGGCAGTTGGCGCCGTCAAAGCGCAGGAAGACCCGGCAGCCTTCCCACTGGGCGGGAATATCCAGGGTGCGGGCGTAGGCATACTCTGCGGGACCGCCCTCCACTTGACGGGGGACGTCGGTGTCCTCCCAGCCGGAGATATCGGTTGCGGGATCAAAAAAGTCGGCAGGCGGGGTCGGCTGTAGCTTCCAGCCGCCGCCGTTGAGGCTGACGCGGGGATTTTCCAATCCGGACGCGGTCAGAGGCAGGGGATTGAGCTGTGGCCGGGGCCAAATTCTCTCTTCCTTCATGGCAAACTCCTTTGTTTTACGAATGCATGAAATAATTTTATGTTGCTGTAAAGATAATTCCATGATACTATCCGTACCGGCAAAGGACAAGAGGCAGAATCTCCAAATTTGCAGTTTTTTTTTGAGGATGGGAGACGGACGATTCCAGGGGGGATGCGCGGGTGGGGCGCGGCGGCGGTCCTGCGCCGTCATGCGAGAGAAAGATGGTATGCGATAACCGACAAATAAAAAAGCCCGCTCCCTTGGACGCCCGGCCTGCGAACGTCAAGAAAACGGGAAAAAATATAGGAATGGCTGCGGAGCGGCAAGGACAACTGGCGACTTCAGCAGGAAGGGCTGTCCGGGACGCTGGTGAATGCTACTCATACTCCTGGGCTGCCAGATTCTCTCGCACTTGGAGTACCCGCAGGACGGCTTCCTGCATGGCAGGCTGGCTGCGGAATTCCTGGATGAGCACTCGTTCTTGCGGGGTGTAATCTACTTCGCTGCAGATGGCGTAGTTGCCATACATGTCGTGGATGGTGACTCCCAGGATTCGACAGATCTGAAAGAGAATATCCACGTCCACCGAATTGACGGCGTTTTCCCAGGAGGAGATGGAGTTATGCTTGACTCCCAGCCTGTTGGCCAGTTCGCGCTGGGTCATGCCCCGCTTTTTTCGAAAGTATAGCAGGTTTTTCGCGATTTCTTCCTTGATTGTATGTTCCATTTCCGTTACACCTCATCGCTGCTAGGATACCATATATGGGCCGAATTGGCAACTGACAAATCTTGGAATTCTGGATTTTGGTCAACTTTTTCTGCCAATTCTGTCGAGAAAGCTATGAAGTATTTTGTTTTATCGGACATAATTTGTCCATAGATCCTTCATAAATGTATTGACATGGGGCGCAATTTGATCTATAATAAAAAAGCTTCGTGAGAAGCGATGGATTTTGGCAATTTTCCGGTAGCTATGGCCAAGGGGTTCCACCTGTTCTCATTCCGAACACAGAAGTTAAGCCCTTGCGCGCCGAAAGTACTCGTCGGGGGACCGGCTGGGAGGATAGGACGCCGCCGGAGAATATTTTTCAAGGTAGTTGTTGGATCGGGTGATCGGGCAGCTACTTTTTTTGTCGTTTTGTGGCCAAATTGTGAAATCCGGTCGGGTGCATTGCGCCGTGGAAGGGATCGCTGTATAATAATGGCATGACCAACAGAAAGAGAGGAGTTTATATGGCGGAGCCCAAAACTATGCCCCAGTCCGGCGAGCCGGCGGTGCCCCGGAAGTATTGGTGGATTCTGGGCGGCGTTACGCTGGTTCTGGCGGCCGCCGTCACGCTGCTGGTGCTGTACCTGACCCAGCGGCCGGTAACCCTTACGCCCCAGACCCTGACCGTGGACGCGGCGTATACGCCTGTCTTCGGCACGTTTGCCCAGGATCGGATCCCCTTTTCTGTAGAGACTGAGGATGGGAAGCGCTACGGGTTCCTGACACTGGACGGCGAAGTCGCTGTGGAACCGGTTTATGAGGCCGTGGGCGCCTACCATGACGGCTACGCCTATGCCACGCTGGACGGCAAGGACGGCCTGTTGGATCTGGCGGGCGGCGTGGCGCTGGATTTTATCTATGACGCAGTCATGGGGTATGAGGACGGGATCGCCGTTGTCATACGGCTGGACGAGGAGGGAGCTCCCTATTCCCAGGCGCTGAACCTGCAGGGCGAGGTGCTCTGGGAGGTGGATTTCCAGCTGGACGCCTTTCGGGACGGAATGGCCCGGTATATTGACAATGAGACCGGACTGCTGGGGTATGTAGATACCCAGGGGAATATTGTGCTGGAGGCGCAGTATGCCGGCGCTTCGGTCTTTCAGGATGGATTGGCCGTTGTCCGCACTGACGGAGCAGAGGAGGCTTCCGTCATCAATGCCCAGGGAGAGGCGCTTTTTACCACGGCTGAACTGGACGAGACGGCAGTCTTTAGCGATGGGCTTTTCCGGGTGGCAAGCGCCTCGGAGACGGGGGCCGGCGGCGATTCCGTCTACGACTATGTGTTTTATGATGCGGCAGGGCGGGAAGCCTTGGCGTTGCCGGCGCTGCATTATCTCTCTGACTTCGTTGGGAACCGTGCGCTGGCCGTAGCGCCGCAGGCCGATGGGGGGACGCAGGCTTATGCCCTGGAAAGGAGCGGACGGCATCTGCTGTTCTCGGGAGAGTACGATCATCTGACCTATGCGGAGGGTGTGGTCTTCGGCCAATACGAGGATGCCGAGGGAGATCCGGTTTACGAATACTATGACCTACGAGGGTAGTCCACAGAATGAAGACGGAGGAAACTATGGACGAATGGCTGACCGTTTACGATGAGGAGGGCCATACCGCCGGCTGTGCTCCCCGGGACCGGGTGCATCGGGAGGGATTGCTGCACCGGGTCGTTCACGTTTGGATTGCGTCGTCTGACGGAGGGCCCTGCCGGCTCTGGTTTCAGCAGCGGTCCTGGAGCAAGGCTGACTTTCCGGGGTTATACGATTTTGCCGTGGGAGGACACATCGGCCACGGCGAAGACGTGCTGGAGGCGGCGCTTCGGGAGACCGGGGAGGAAACCGGCCTGATGCTCCGCAAAGAGAGTCTGGAACTGCTGGGCGTCTGGCGCGGAGACTTCCGCGATGGAGATTTTTGGAACCGGGAGATGGCCCAGATCTATCTGTACCGGGATTGTGCGCCGGCTTTTGCCCCGGGGGAAGAATTGGCCGACATGGTGAGCGTTGCGCTGGAGGATTTCCTCCATCGCACCCAGAGGGAGATCGTTGCCCAATCCTGGGACGGGAGAGAGGTAACCATTGCCCCGGAGCAGTGGTGCGGCGACTTCCGGGAGTTTGAGGCCGTGGTATACCCTGCGCTGCGGCGGGACAGCGGAGAAGGTTCCTTACGATAACGGTAGGCCCCGCCGGACGTGCTGCAGGCCCTTTGCAAGGAGGCTTCTGGCGCAGAGAATGGGGGTTGCGGATCAATCCCTTTTGTCTGATAACCTTTTTAAGCGGGGACTTGCATTCTTCGCGGCGTAAGGCCCGGGTGATGTGTGCCCGGGCCTTATACATATAACGTTCTGCCGTGGAAAATCCTGCGGAAAAAGTTTCTTCCCTCCTTTGCGAAAAAGATTCTCGCCAGTTTCCGCAGAGGATGAAATTCCCTCCTTGCGGGAGCATAGGAGAGGCGCCGAACGACTTTGAGAACGTTGGGGGATTGAGACACTCCCGGTGCGGGTGCACCGTGCCGCATAAACTTCCTGCATTTGTGCAGGAGGTTTTTCGAAAATGAAGGCCCGGGTGACGTGCACACGGGCCTTTTGCGTATGGGGAGAGGGATTTAGTCGGCGTTCTGGCTGGCCAAGTACTTTTCCAGTTTGCGCTTGACGCGCTGAAGGGCATTGTCAATGCACTTGACGTGGCGCTGCATGTCCTGGGCGATTTCCTGGTAGCTCTTTTCCTGCAGATAGCTGCTGAGCACGTCCATTTCCAGGTCGCTGAGGATTTCGCTCATTTTGGCCTCGATGGCGTCCCGGTCCTCCTGGCTGATGATCAGCTCCTCTGGGTTCTGGTTCCGGCTGGGGGTTAGGACGTCCATCAGGGTGCGGTCGGACTCCTCTTCGTACAGGGGTTTATTGAGGGAGACGTAGCTGTTCAGCGGAATGTGCTTCTGCCGGGTGGCGGTCTTGATGGCCGTGATGATCTGCCGGGTAATGCACAGTTCGGCGAAGGCATGGAAGGAGGAGAGCTTGTCCGGACGGAAGTCGCGAATGGCCTTGTACAGGCCGATCATGCCTTCCTGGATAATGTCTTCCCGGTCGGCGCCAATCAGGAAGTAGCTGCGGGCCTTGGAGCGCACGAAATTCTTATACTTCGCCATGAGGTAATCTTCGGCGTCGCGGCTGCCCTCCTGCGCCAGGCGGGCGACCTCTTCATCGGGCAGGTTTACAAAGCGGCTATCCGCCTCATCCAGCCAGATTTCGTACTCCATCGAATCGCCTCCTTACAGCCGCGCATGGATCCCCCTGGGAGGTACGCTGAACTGTATAGGTAAATTATATCCCATCCGCATACCGGGGTCAAGGAGGTTTCGGATGCGGATGGGATTTTTTTGCCGGGCTGGCTATACGCGCCGCCAGACGGCGCCGCCGGGGACGTCGGACACTTCGATGCCCTGGCCTTTGAGCAGGTCCCGGATGCGGTCGGCTTCGGCGAAGTTCTTGGCTTTCTTCGCTTCGGCGCGCTGCAGCACCAGGGCGTCCACTTCGGGATCGCCCTCCCCGGTAACGGTATAGCCTGCGGAGGCGGTTACCGAGACTTGGGCCTGTTCGGCCTGCTTCCGCGCGGCTTTTTCCAGGAGGTCCAGCCCCAAAACCTGGTCAAACTGGGCGATCAGGGCCCGTTTGGCTGCGCCGCCAAGTTCGGACTTGAGCACGTCATAGAGGCGGGTGATGGCCAGGGAAGTATTCAGATCATTGCCCAGGGGCTGGCGGAAGGCTTCCTCATAGGGGGCGGCTTCCGGGTCATCCGGCGCGCCGTCTGTGTCCAGGGACGCAATCCGCGCGACAAGCTTGTCATAGGCGGCGCGGGCGTTTTCCAGGTTTTCCCAGGAAAAGGTCAGCCCCTTGCGGTAGTGGGACTGGAGGCAGAAGAACCGGTAGACCAAGGGGTCGAAGCCCTTTTCCTCCAGGAGAGAGACGGTGAGGAATTCCCCGGAGGATTTGGACATTTTCCCATTTTGGGTATTCAGGTGGTGCACGTGCATCCAGTACTTGCACCAGGGATGCCCCAGGTAGGCCTCCGACTGGGCGATTTCGTTGGTGTGGTGGGGGAAGGCATTGTCAATTCCGCCGCAGTGGATGTCCAGGTATTCGCCGAGATAGTGAATGCAGATGCAGGAGCACTCGATGTGCCAGCCGGGATAGCCTACGCCCCAGGGGGAGTCCCACTTCAGGGCCTGGTCCTCGAACTTGCTCTTGGTAAACCAGAGGACGAAGTCGGTCTTGTTGCGCTTGTTCTCGTCGGCGTCCACCCCCTCCCGGACGCCTACGGCAAGATCCTCTTCATCGTGCTCATTAAAGATATAATAGCGTTCCAGCTTGGAGGTATCGTAGTAGACGTTCCCGCCGGCCTGGTAGGCGTAGCCGGTCTCCAGAAGCCGGGAGATGACCCGGATATAGGCGTCGATCATGCCGGTGGCCGGCTGAACGATCTCCGGGCGGCGGATTCGCAGCTTCTCGCAGTCGGCGAAAAAGGCATCGGTATAGAATTGTGCAATCTCCATGACGGACTTGTGTTCGCGCTGAGCGCCCTTGAGCATTTTATCCTCTCCGGTGTCCGCGTCGGAGGACAGATGCCCCACGTCTGTGATATTCATCACCCGGGTGACCTCGTAGCCAATATAGCGGAGGTACTTCTCCAGGATATCCTCCATGATATAGCTGCGCAGGTTGCCGATGTGGGCGAAGTGATAGACCGTGGGACCGCAGGTATACATGGAGACCTTACCGGGGACGTGGGGAACGAATTCCTCTTTTCGATGGGTCGCGGAATTGTATAGCTTCATGAACAGCGCTCCTTTGCGAGATGATGCCAAGCCGGCCTTGCCGCAGCGGCGCCTTCCGGCGGAAGGGAGCCGAGGCTTCCTTCCCCGATCATATAGCCCCTGCGGGGATGTGTCAAGCAAAACCCGGTTGTTTGCGGGATTTCGTGGGGAAAAGACGGCCGCGCCCGCCGGAGGGAAAAGGCAAAATTCAGGAGTTGACATCCGAAGGGCGTCCATGTATAATAGATGCTAATCCGGTGTTCTTCATGCGGGTGTAGCTCAATGGCAGAGCCCCAGCTTCCCAAGCTGGTTGCGTGGGTTCGATTCCCATCACCCGCTCCATTTTGAAGGATCACCGAGGACTATCGAGGAGGATATTTCCAATGGCAAAGGCAAAGTTTGAGCGCACCAAGCCGCACGTCAATATCGGAACCATCGGGCACGTAGACCATGGTAAGACCACGCTGACCGCGGCGATCACCATGACGCTGGCGGCCTACGGGCAGGCAGCGGCCCAGAAGTACGACGAGATCGACAAGGCTCCGGAAGAGAAGGAGCGCGGCATCACCATCAACACCGCCCACGTAGAGTATGAGACCGAGACCCGGCACTATGCCCACG
>CALWDW010000018.1 GCA_944376795.1 uncultured Christensenellaceae bacterium | reverse complement strand
CGTATTCCCGCCTAATGCTGAACCTAAAATTGCGACTACTCCTGTTACGACGACTGCACCCAAGGCCACACAACCAGCAATGAATTTCTTGTTCTCCGAGTCTTTTTCGCCCATCATTTTGGAGACTGCAATCATCTGATCAAAGAAGTGTTTCTTCTCTTCAAACGATAGATTTTCATTTTCTACTTCCTTTTGCAAACTGCTGATTATTGAATTACAGGCATCGTAGTATGATTTTACGCTATCGGCATTTAAGTCGAGCGATTTATCCAGAGACTCTTTGTATTCTTTTAAAATTTCTTTAGCGGTATTTGAAAAATCAGGAAATTGCTCAATAGCTTTTTTGGCAACCTCTGGGTCTACTCTATCAAGCATTGACGCCATTTTAATAACCTTGTTTTTGGTAATATGCCTAAAATCATCAATCCCAAGTTTTTTCAAGACTTTTTCTTCTGTCATTAGTTTGCTCATTTCAACATCTTCTTTCTTATAGCAATTTTAGTGATAGAAAATGTATCTTTGTATTCTTAATTACGCAACAAACGGCCTCTCCTGTGGCCTATAAGTGAGAGAGTCAAAAGAGGTTCTGGGGCGGCACCTTCACATAGGTCTGAGCCTTGTCAAACTCCGGGTAGTGGTAGCGCCATTTATCGTAATCCTCTTTGGAGATTTCACCCGCCTCCAGCATGGCAGCGGCCTGTTGCCAGGAGCAAAGCATCTCATGCAGCCGAGCAGCGTCCTTGCTCTTCCGCACATCGACCTTCAGGTAGACTTCTCCATCCATCTCGCGATCTTGAGCCCGTAGTTGTCCTCTAGGGTAAACAGAGTGTGTATAAGTCCCACATAGGAGTCTATGTCCGGGACGGAGAGGGCATGGGGAGAGACATCCAATACCTGGGCCACGGCAGCGGTAAGGTCCACCTTAGGGGGGCTTGATCCTGTTTCGTACTGTGCCAGGCGCACATCAGCG
This sequence comes from uncultured Christensenellaceae bacterium, assembly GCA_944376795.1. Classification (GTDB taxonomy): domain Bacteria; phylum Bacillota; class Clostridia; order Christensenellales; family UMGS416; genus CALWDW01. The sequence goes on along the minus strand of CALWDW010000018.1, from coordinate 31,274 downwards.
GACTTCTCCGGGAAGCCCAGCGCCATACCGAGATATATCTGGATTACTCTCTAGATTTCAATCCACTCGCCCCGTGAGGGGCGAGACACTCTCCCGCGTCAAAGTAGGCGCCCTATACATGATTTCAATCCACTCGCCCCGTGAGGGGCGAGACCCTGCGGGCCCAGATCATCGCCCTCACGGAGGAAATTTCAATCCACTCGCCCCGTGAGGGGCGAGACGATGGCCCCGGAGGTGATCCGGTACGCCATTGACATTTCAATCCACTCGCCCCGTGAGGGGCGAGACTGGCGGCGGATGGATCTCTGTCCAGGTTGGTTAAGATTTCAATCCACTCGCCCCGTGAGGGGCGAGACGATGAATGGCTCCGTGGCGCCCTCTGCCATCGACATTTCAATCCACTCGCCCCGTGAGGGGCGAGACCCGACTCAATGTAATGTACATGGCAGGCAACAAATATTTCAATCCACTCGCCCCGTGAGGGGCGAGACTCTCAGGCGCTTCAGATTTTATGCATTGACCAATCTATTTCAATCCACTCGCCCCGTGAGGGGCGAGACCGTATAGGTCGAGGATTGCCCCTTCCAGTCGGTTATTTCAATCCACTCGCCCCGTGAGGGGCGAGACATCAATAGCTTCCTGATTTTCCTCAATGGTGCGGTAATTTCAATCCACTCGCCCCGTGAGGGGCGAGACACAACGCCACCACCTTGCAGATTAAGGGTCTCAAATTTCAATCCACTCGCCCCGTGAGGGGCGAGACCGTATAGGTCGAGGATTGCCCCTTCCAGTCGGTTATTTCAATCCACTCGCCCCGTGAGGGGCGAGACAATGGTTGCACCGTTGGCACGCTTGATGGAGATGATTTCAATCCACTCGCCCCGTGAGGGGCGAGACCAGTCGGCCAGGCCGCCGTTGATCTGCTGGTCGTAATTTCAATCCACTCGCCCCGTGAGGGGCGAGACTGTCCAGGTATCCGGCTCAATCACCCGGTAGAGATTATTTCAATCCACTCGCCCCGTGAGGGGCGAGACGAAAGCGCTGAAAAAACTTGGGCGAACAGAATGTATTTCAATCCACTCGCCCCGTGAGGGGCGAGACGTGGAAGGCGAAAAAACTGGTGCCCAGTGTGGGAGATTTCAATCCACTCGCCCCGTGAGGGGCGAGACACCAGCTTGATCGCATCGCAAAACTAGCCAACAGATTTCAATCCACTCGCCCCGTGAGGGGCGAGACGAAAGCGCTGAAAAAACTTGGGCGAACAGAATGTATTTCAATCCACTCGCCCCGTGAGGGGCGAGACGTGCGCAAAACGGGGGGAGGCAGGAAAGCTATGAAATTTCAATCCACTCGCCCCGTGAGGGGCGAGACCGGCGATTTGCGCCAGTACAAAGGACGCTTGGAGATTTCAATCCACTCGCCCCGTGAGGGGCGAGACCCCCAGCAAGTTTCAGATAGGCGGACAACACTTCGTCAATTTCAATCCACTCGCCCCGTGAGGGGCGAGACGTCGCTCCCTGATCTTCTTCGATGGTGTCATATAAATTTCAATCCACTCGCCCCGTGAGGGGCGAGACCGATTGCAAGGCTGTGGTCTGCGTATTTAGACAATTTCAATCCACTCGCCCCGTGAGGGGCGAGACGAAAAGCTGTTCCAGACAATTATAGTGCAAACTATATTTCAATCCACTCGCCCCGTGAGGGGCGAGACGGGATCTCCGGCTGCTCCTGGATGGCTTGCACTAATTTCAATCCACTCGCCCCGTGAGGGGCGAGACATGAACACACCGGATTCGGTGCGCAAGGCGCATGAATTTCAATCCACTCGCCCCGTGAGGGGCGAGACAGCAAACAATCATAGGAATTGCTTGCAAAAAGTATGCACATTATACATTCCGTTCCTCATAGGCCGGGCAAAAGAAGCTCTAACAAGAAACAGAGACGATATGAGTGTGAGAATTGGGAGTTCATTCAGTGCGAACCTCCTGGATATTTATTGTGAGCCAAGAGTTCGCATCAAAGGATCAATGGTCCATCTACCGAAATGGAGGGAGAGACACCATAGTGCTCAACCTTGTTTTGATACCGGTTCCCCAGCACATAGAAGCGAACACTGTCCTGGACTTCGTCCATTTCAGTAAGAATCAGTTGTTTAAGCTTGACAAACTGCGCGGCGTCCACCTGACATTCAAATACTGAATTCTGTACACGAACACCATAGTTAAGGCAATGCTTGGCAACACGCCTCAACCGCCGCTTTCCACCAATATCTTCTCCATGAATATCGTATGTGACCAAAACCAGCATGTCAATCCTTTTATTTCCACATAAATGGTGGGTAAGCGTCTAAATCGCCACGAAGATAACGGCTCAAAAGCATCGCTTGTGCATGAGCAACAAGCCCCCATGGCAGTTTTTCTTCAAGAAACGGGTGTGTAATGATTTCCTGCTTGCGTTTTTGCCAAGCGGACAGGAAGTGTTTCCTCGCTTCATCAGTCAAATGAATCGCACCATTCTCCTTTCGTTCAAAGTCGTGCTCAGTGACCGTGCCTAGGTTGATAAGCGACAAAACAAAGCGGTCCGCAAGAGGCGCACGTAACTCCTCTAACAAATCTAGAGCAAGAGATGCACGGCCCGGGCGAAGTGCGTGTAAAAAACCAACAGCAGGATCGAGTCCGACGCTTTCCAGTGCACCGGCAATTTCGTGGCTCAGAATGCTATACATAAAGGAAAGCAACGCATTCACAGGATCCAGCGGAGGGCGGCGATTCCTGCTGTCAAAATGAAAGTATACAGGGTTTTTTAGGATCATTTGATCAAATACGGAGAAATAAGCCTTTGCAGCAATACCTTCAATTCCCATCAGTTCTTCTACAGAACCGGAGTTTTTGAGATCTGCCAATGCCTGTTTCATTTGTCCAATGGCGCCCTTTAGCCTGACTGCATCCACACGCAGAGCATGGTCGCGCAGAGTGCGCTCAAGACTCCATCTGCCGTTAAATATCTTACCCAATAAAAACATCTTGGCAACGGGTAGAGCGTCATTTTTGACATCAGCAATACGATATTGTGCGGTACGAAGCAGTACATTCCCGCTCACGGGACCAGAAATACGCGCCAAAAACCGCCCATTCTGCGTCAAAAAGCATAGTCCAATACCGCGCTCAGCGCATGCGCCCATAAGCCGTGGGCTAGCGCCTCGATAGCCAAAGCTGACAATGTTCTCCAGATTCAGCAACGGCACACGCCCAAGGTACTCGTCTTCATTCTGGATCACAACAGTCTCTCCATCCAACGAAAGATAGGCCAGAGGCGTAGTCACATAGAGCGTGTTTTGCAGTTTCCTCATGATCCATCCTCCTCGAGCATTCGTTGGACATAGACCGATGCACTCACACGCTTTGTCAGAAGCGGTTGACAGACCTCGACCAGCGAGCAGCTCTTGCATGCCTTCGTCCACTTGGCCTTAGGTGTGCAGCCACGCGCAAACAAGCGGTGCATTTCCTCTATTTTTTGGATCGTCTGTTGCCTTAGTTCCGCACGAAAGGCAACAGATACACGGCGGTGGATCTTGCCATAATAGATTGCACCCTCTGGAATCTCGACAGCCAACATCTCCTCTAGGCACAACGCCTGTGCACATAGCTGCATCGCATCCGCACCGCGCTCATCAGGCTCGCCATGCTTGTATTCTACAGGAAAAACACGCCACGTCCCGCTTCTTCCGCATATAGCAATCCCATTTTCATCGCGGTGCAGTTCTACAAGGTCGCATGCGCCAGTGATACGCAGTTTCTGCGAGCGCACCGGCATGCCGCGCGAGAGCAACACGCTCCCACGCGACTCGGTGAAGTTTTCGTCATGCACACGCTCATGCATCAGATGGCCAGAAACGGTCAGGGCATTCTCCTGCCATTGCTGCTCAATATGCACCAGAGCCCAACGTCTCCGGCAAAAGCAGAAGTGCTTGAGACCGGAAAGCGCTAGGAAATCCGCATCACTCACCGTCAAGGATTTCATAATACAAACCGGGGATAGCGCTATCATCTACAGTCACAATAGGTATACCGTTCTCGCTTTCAGTTACTCGCAGTGAACGGTGTACTCTAGCCGATGAATACTGGCCATTCGGACAGTTATGCGTCCACCAGACAAGTCGTACAACCTCCATGCTTCCGTCTGGGCGAGCGGAAGAGGCATCGTTGCGGAAAAGCGTGCGCAGTATATCCTTAATCACCTCTGCATCTTCCTCACTGAAGCCGGTTTTCTCTGCAGTCTGCACGTTAATGGAGCCGAACGTCGTGTACACGCCAAACTCTACGCGGTGCTTCGTACCCATTGTATCAGCACCTTTCTTATCGGGATCATTGCCAGTCTCCAGATTAACCGACTTAGTGATTTGCAGACTCACGATATTCACCGGTGCAATGCTGAATGCAGACTGAATCGTAACCGGACCACGAATGCCGATAGAAACGCTATCCTCTTTTTTATCACCCTTCTTCTCTTTAAAGGCAAAGACCTGACCAAAGGCCCTCACATCAATCCACTTCTTGCAAGCAAAGGCAGCATAATCATCGTCGGTCACCTCCTCCTTACCTTCGACCTCTTTTTTGAACTCATCTGCAGCGTCTACAACGCGATCCTTAAGGGATCGGCATTTGTCGACGCGATGATCATCTGACTGAACAAAGACAGAGTATCCCTCATCGAGAAGGCGATTGCGGATCTTCCGCTTTAGGCAGACGTCAGAAACTTCTCCTCTCCCGTCGTACGTGGTGCGTGGACGGCCGCCATCCAGCGGATCGCCGTTGGGATTGGCATTGCGTACAGTAAAGACAAGAGCAAAATCAATCTTATGACCCAGAACAGACATGTTTGTTTTTGGCATGAGCCCTAGCATGACGAGCTCACGCGCTCCTTTCTTGTTTTTATCGTTTTTGTGCTGTGTAATATGCATGCAGCCATGCAGCGGAAAGTGGTTCATTGCTGTCCCATCCATTTTCATGGATAATACAGCCTAAGTCATGAATATGTTTCTCAAAACTCTTTGCCCAGCCAGTACGGACGGCACACAGTTTCTTAAGATAGGGCCGCATTCGTTCCTCAAGATAAAGCCAGGTTGAAGCAGGAGAAGCAGCGAACTGAGACATAAACCGCAAGGCATTGCTGGTACGATTTTCCTCATCGTTCTTCTCCAGATCAAGGACAATGCGCTCGACACGGTTTTCGATGGCGAGCAGCCAAGCATACGCCCTGTCGCGTGTCATAGGACGCTCTGAAGTGTTGGGAGTTTCGATCTGGGGCCTGCCTCCAGAAAGGATGCATGTGCGCATACGATAAAAGCCATGCAGAAATAGGCTGTTCAGCGGCGTATTATCGGTTCGGGCCCCGCTGTCAAAACCGCTCTCCACTATACTTAGCAGCCGGATATAATAACAACTGCGACGTATGCCAAGCTTTTCCAGATACGGAAGGAGCTTAGTATGGATCTCTGCCCACGTTGCAGCGGGCTGCTGCGTAAGCTGTCTCATCAGCCGCAGAGCAGCAGTGGCGCCATCATGCGCCGATAGGATACGTTCACCATCTTTCTCAAGTGTGGCAGAACGTTCTGCGCAGTCCGCAATGGCCGCCAACATGCCATAGAGTGTACTTCGGTCTGAACCAAAGACATAGATTGGGGGTTCCTTTTTCGGTAGTTTCGGTACGATATTCTCATGCGGTGTGTAAAAATCTCGGCGCTGAGCAAGATATCCTAGCAGAAATTCCTCGCCGAGCGCCGCGGCGCTTTCCCTATCTTCTAGGCTGAACAACGATTCAATCTCCCCAAAGCTGCACATGAAACCGTTTGCCCTATTCTCATTCCCCAAACTCCCTAGGCAGGGGAGAATTTTGCCGTGCAAAAGCAACCATGTATCCCCAGGACGCTGAACAAATCGCTGCATCAGGCGTACAGCGTTGGTTGGAAGCTTGCGGCTCCGGGAATCCTCCGCCGCTTCAACATCCACCAGGTCAGCCAATGCGAGCAGACGGCCATAGAGATAATCACGATTGCGATTATTTTTATCCAACTTGTCGGATGGAAGATACGACTCCGGATCCTTTCGCTCCTCCAAAGTGAGGGCATCGAAGCGGCTGCGGCGAATCAGCGCACAAGCCGTGCGCATACAGGTTTCCCATTCAAACCGCTGCCATTCGTTATCGCGGTTGCAAAAGGTAAGTGGGATTTCAGCGCGGCACACAGCGCTCTTTAGAAAATTGCGCGGAAGAGGCTCTCCATCGACAATGCAGCTTAACAGGCGCTTGTACAGCGCACGCAGCTGTTTGGCATCGCTCTTTTGGCATTTCTGATCTTCTTTGGCGCGGCGGACACTGGCTGTACCCATAATGGCATCAGCAATAGCCAGCGGCATTGGCGTGCGCACAATATATTTACGGCTTTCCTTGTCCCAGTATGTCCAGCAGCACGAGCGATACCAGTCGGTGAGCCTGTCCACATAGAGATCGTCGGGCAACTCCTGATAGTAGTCAATCGACATACGGCCGTCAGTGGCAGCCACCATGCTCATGATGACGACCGATGATGACCGATTTTTACCATCCACCAAATCAGCAATGCAGTTTTCAAAAGTTTTCGCTGTTCGGCCGGTTCCCTTTGCGGCTGCACAGAGCGTTTGAGCATATTTCTCAAATGTATCCGGTAGCTTAACGCTTCTGTCTTCATCTTCGTCTTCAGCGGAATCGCCCTCATGCAGAGGAACTGGAATTACATCCGTCTGTACATTCCACGCAACGATATTCAAACCAAACTTCCGAAAGCTGAGTCCTTGATTGTCCATCAGATATTGCAGTGCACGATGCGCACGGGCTGAGGCATAGGCGCTGACCGTTGCAGCACTGCCGTCTTCGACGAATCGCCCTTTGTACCGAAAGGGATAACCTTCATCCTTGGCAGAGATCAGCTTTGCTTTGTTTTGCACTTTGGGGTGGCGATGGTTGTCAAGCACCGAAAGCATTTCTCCCGTCGCGTAACAAAGAGCTTTCTTACTGCATTCGTAATACGAGCGTTCATAGTATGCGGACCAGCTGTCCCGAACATCTTTTCGTTCCCACAAGCGCATCTCATGGGAAGCATCCTCTTCCACGCTAAAGCAAATTATTGTCTGCGCGTCCGGGCCTTTGAAATCTTTCTCACCTTCTTTCTTATGCAGCTTAAGTTCCCTGGGCAGCGCGCCATGCAGATCGGTCAGCAGCGTACGCTTGCTTAAATAGACATACAGTATCTTGAGACATTGGGGAGCTTCTGGCTGAGCACACCAGTCTGCGAGTTGTTCCAAGTATTGGTCCAGCATTGGGTTGGGGTTCCCTGCTTCTTCCACGAAATATTTGAGTTTATCAGCCAACAGATCGGGCTTGCTAGTGGTGCGCGTCTCTGCCTCCGGCGTGGTAGGCACAACACATTCGCAATTGTCTTTGCCAAGTTCGTTAACGGAGGAAAACTCGCCATTCGCCGTAACAGTTACTACATAACCGACCTTTTTCTTTGTAAATCCAACGCGGACAAGCTGAGGATGATTATTCTCTTTGGGAATCTCCACACGGCTGACTACATCATAGACATCACAGAGTTTCTGCATCCAGCCCATGAACCGCACCCTCCTCTTCCTGTTGTTGCATCAGGAAAATCTCCTGCAGCAAGGATTCCTCATTGAGACCCGTAAAATTGCTGTATTTTCCGCCGAAGGCTTTTGCCCGCATTGGCCGCACATCCTGACGCATCGTACACTCTTGGGGCGCACAGAACGTAATCACACCCTTTATCATTTGGGGCCGCCAAAAGCGCACGGCCAGCATATTCCGGCCGGTTTCATCCGGATAGTCAAATCCGTGGAACATGACACCGAAATCGATCTCTCCCCGGTCCGCATAATAACTGCGCTTCATTTCCTCATCAAAATTGCAAACCTCTACGTATCCTTGGCATTCTCGTGTACCCAAAAAGATATCACGCCGTCCGCCACGCTGCACCATGCGCTGTGCAATATTATGATGTTTGTGCTCATTCTGGCCATCGGCAATCAGATCAGGCTCTGTCCGATGGGGATTGGGAACAAAATGAGCGCGAACCAAATACGCAGGGTCAGCCAGATAGGTATAAATTGAGAGCGTGTTCTGTGGCTTCTCATAGCTAATGGGGCGGATGTTCTTAGACTCCATACGGATGGGATTCATGATGCAAACCTCATCGATCTGCCACAGGATCGATGGTTTCCAGTACACGCTTTCCGTTATGCCTTTGAGCGCCTGATACGTGGGAATGGGATAGCTGAGCTTCTCCCCACCTATCCGTGTAATTGGATCAGAGAACAAGGCGTACTTCCCATACACTTTGAACTCAATCTGGTTCCGGATCTTACCGGGAGACAAAATAACCACCTCTTTCGTTGTAGCTTGCATATCAGTCAGGTATATAGTATACGATGCGCGTCATGCATAGTTGTTCCTCAATATGTGCATTGAAAAATGATATACTGCAAAATCTTACAAGGCTGGAAGTTGAAAGAACTCGGCATCTGGATCTCTGTACGTCTATTATATAGCATCCACTCTCTGCTCGCCAATGTTTTTAACTGTGATAAAAAATCAAAAATACATTGGTTCAAGTTCGTGACCCATGGTATTCAACCCCTGCTCCGGGTCATAGTACTCTGCTTTCAAAGCAATCACACCCGTATCCCCGATGGGATAAATTGCGCCTTTTTCTTCCAACTGCTTTGCCATATAATCGTATACATTTACACTGTACCGCTGGGCCTGAGTAAGCAGCAGAGCCCGCTGCTTCATATCGGATTGGCTGAGCAGCCCCCCAATGACCGCTTCGCCCTCCTCGTATGGTACAACGATCGCGTGTGTACTCTCATCAATTACACGGAAAATGCTGCCCGCCGTGCGGAAAGCTTGTTTGAGAGGAAACGGAACGGATAATCCGCTTGCAAAGGCCGTATTTACACTAAACAGGTCAACAAGGTTTCCAAATAATTTACAGGGATACTTCTCTGTTTTTTTCGAATAACAGCTTTCTACAGCGAAATATTCGCGAAGGCCGTCCGGCTTACACAGATGCGCAAAATCATCCGGGTTTTTATGATACAGCTTGCGCGTACATGCTTTGCCGTTATCAATCTCTGGCAGATTCTTGAGAACTTCTTCTTTAAACTCCCAGATATATACAGATCCCACTTTGTACTCCAAGCTGCGATTGCAGCGGCCACCGGCCTGCACAATGCTGGGAATGCCCGCGAGACTGCGAACGACGGCCGGAAAACTGATATTGATGCCCGCCTCGATGAGCGCTGTGGAAACACACAGTGTGCGTCCACCTCCGGCAAGCCATGCCTTCATAAAGCTAATGTATGCCAAGCGATGCGCTGGACACAGCATTGTACTTAAATGGATACAGAGCACGTCCTCGGCTGTTGACTTCTTCGCCAGCTGCATAACAGTCTCCTTATCCAACCTGCAGTCGACCGTGACCGGCCGCATGCCCAGTTCTTTGAGGAGCTCAACAGTTTGCCGGTAGACATCCCAGGCGACAGCTTTTGTATTCACAATCGTCAGTACACTGCCATACAAGCGCATCAGATCTCGCAATTTGTGGGCTGCAGCCTCATTGGTCAGGCTTGGACACAGCTCCGGTATCCAGCGCACACGTTCGAACACATCATAGAGCCGAGAGAGGTCCTCCCTGCTGCCCATCAGCTCATTATCCTCTGGCATAACAATGTTTGAAAACTCCATCTGCGTTGCTGTACACAGCAGCACCGTACAGCCGCAATAGATTACGAGGAAGTTGACGGCGCGCTCAAAGAGCATTTTGCACTTGCGCGGCAATGCTTGAATCTCATCAAAGATAATGACCGAGCGAGTCAATCGGTGCATGCGGCGTGCATTCGTATTCTCGCAGCGGTAAAGCGCATTCAGAAACTGTACCATACTAGTCAGGATGATGCGGCTGTCCCATCGTTCCGTCAGATGTCGGTACTGCTTCTGCTCCGCTTCGTCCTCCACAACAACGTTAGCATGATGCTCAAGGATGCCGTCGTATCCCTTCAGCGCCTCGCGGATATCCCGCGCGTTCTGATCAAGTATGGTATTGAAAGGTATGACGTAGAAGATACGCTCCATATCGTGACATGCAGCATGGCCTAGGGCAAAGCGCAGACTGGAGAGCGTCTTCCCTCCGCCCGTAGGTACCGTGAGACGGTACACTCCTGGCACGCGGCCGGATGCACTTCCGCAGCTGGCAGCAATCTCTCCGCGAATTTGGTCAATGGGCGTCCGAAAGGAGAATTGTGCGCCTGTGTATGCATTCAAGAGACCGAGCAATTCGTTCCAAATAGGTACGGGAGGCTTGGCAAGAGCATTTTCTCCGTACGCAAAACAAGCCGTGTCATATCGGTCGGCATCTATCAGCATGCTCAACAGCAGCCGCGTAGTCAATCCATCGTAGAAAGTACCTTTCTTGGGCTTGTCACGAAAATGCCCTAACTCTTCGCACGCAGCGTCAAACAAACCATCAAGCTCACGCAGAGAAACAATGTTTTCTGTGAAATATGCGACAGCTTCATCATAGTGCAGATTATACCTATCCTGCTGCATTGCGTCAGAAAAATGCAGATTATACATATTATCCACACAATCTATGAGTCCGGTGTGATGACCATACACACACAGGGCTATGATCTGCGCGGCACGTTTACGCCCCTCATTTCCGGAAAACCAGCGCTCATACGCGAAGATGGCACCCGCAGGAGCATGAGGATGTGTTTTTTTGCTCTTATCATCTGTCAGATATGCCTGAAACTGTGGTGTACCCTTACCCATGTCGTGTAAAATGGCGATCAATCGCGCCGTTTGATTAAGGTGAAGTGGTGCAGCGAACCGCTCGCAGAGTGAAGCCACGTTTCCGACGTGCTCGGCCAAAGACTGTATGCGTCCACTTTCCGGATCCGTATGGGCTGCGCAAGAATACATGGTATCTCCTTGATATAAAGAATTTGCAAAAGCTAAAGATGTCTACTATTGATATTATACATGCTGATCATTGACGTTGCAAGGAGTGTTTATAATATTTAATATACAAAAATGCAGTCCTCATCCCCCGTATTCCAGTCAGCCAGTTACCATCTATCCACTCCCACGCAGCCCAGCAATGAAAAACTCAGAGCACATACTCCAGCAGAACATATTGATAAAAGGGCTTGTGCGTTTTTTCGGGCAGGGTTTACTATCTCCTTTCAGAAAAGTGTATCACAATTTCATTACATCAATGTCGCAAAGCATGCCTTTAAATTTGCAAAGCTTATGAAAACTGTTAAGATATAAGTTCCTGCAGCAAGTGGGAAGAATCCCTCCTGTCACGTGGTAAACCCATTTTCCATGGATAGACAATAGTTTTCCATGAACCACATAAGAAAAACCGTAAGGTATAAAACCTAGGAAGCGTGGCGAAATACCCTTGCTCCAGGTTTTCTTTTGCAAAAGCAAGAATCCAAGCCAGAAATCTAAAAAGGTAAAAGTTTAGGGCTTCTCCAGCAAGATAAAGAAAATGTGTGAGACAAGTATGAAAAAGAACCTGCGAGGTAAAAAAGAAGAGCGAGAGTTGACCCACGCTATAGAGCATATTTTGTCTCATAATGAAAATATGTTTGCACAATACCATTCAGCACCCCTCAAAAGTCGAATGCCAGGGGCTGCGGCCCGACCTGGCAACGATTTGGCAGCACTTCTTCGTGATTTATAAAAATAGAGCTAGCTGATTTTGATTCGTCGGTTGGCTCTCTTTTATAATCATTATATGGGTTGAAGGATACCGATGATAGGAATCGCAGATAGGACAACATTCTATCATAATCCCACATCCATAGCTGTTGCAGTTCGATTGTGCGTGAGTTCGTGTGAAAAATCAACTACATCGTGCATTGCAATATCACGCCCCGCGCAATTTTTCGTCATCATGGCAGGTCATTCCCTTAGCCGATAGCATCCCCGGCCCGTCTTGACGATCAGGTCCTCGTCGCAGAGTTTCTTCAAGACCCGTTGGAGCTGACGACGGCTGCAATGGAGAAGCGGAAGGGCATGGTTGACCGACGAAATCTTATGGTCTGCCTGGACCTTCCGCAAGAAGAACAGCACCTTCTCCTCCAGTGTCTGTGCAGAGGCGGTTATCACGGCGGACAGGGACAGCTTCCCCGCCAACTGGCCCAGTACAAACCGCAGAAACACCGGGTCATTCTCCAGAATCGCCTGGTTTTCCCGAAACGGTATGGCAAGACAAAGCACCGTCTCCGCGGCCTCGATATAAAACGACTGGTTACCCTCCCCGCTGAACTCCACGTCCCCCAACAGCGTCCCACGGGCCGCCTTTGCAATATGGCGGATGGAGCCGTCCTCGGTGAGGTTGTAAATGGACACACTACCCTTTACAATGATATAAAAGCGGCTGAGGGGACGGAGGGGACCATTCAGAATCTCGCCCTTCTCAAATTCCACCAACTTCAGCACCGGCGGTCTCTGGCGAAAATGGGCTTGCTGTTCCCCAAAGAAGTATTCCAGCCGGTCTCTGTCCGCAATCTCTTTCATCCAAGGCACCTCTTTTCTTCCTGCATTGTGCCATATGGCACAAACAATTGCAACAGGGATTCGTATAATGGAGCCTTGTGGAGGTAACGGACATGGATTCTTTTTTTGATACAAAGCACTTATACCGCAGCTATTTCAAGATGGCGTTCCCCGTAGTGCTGGGTCTGGCGGTCACGCTGGTCTACAACCTGGCAGACACCTTCTTCATCGCCCAAACCAATGATACAAACCTGATCGCCGGCGTGTCCCTCTGTGCGCCGGTATTTACCGCCTTGATGGCCTTTGGCAACATCTACGGCCAGGGCGGCAGCTCCCTGATCTCCCGGCTTCTGGGACAGCAGGACGCAGAGGGCGTGAAACGCGTCAGTTCCTTCTGCTTTTACATCGCTCTGGCAACCGGCGTAGCTTTGGCCGTGCTCATGGCGGTGTTTAACCGGCCCCTCCTGGCTCTGCTTGGGGCAGATGCCGATACGATGCCCCACGCCTTTCAGTACTACATCGTGATGGTAGTCTCCGCGCCCATTGTGGTGCTCAGCTTTATTCACTCCAACCTGGTCCGCTGCGAGGGAATGTCCACCCAGTCCATGTTCGGGACCATCCTGGGCGCGGTCGTTAATATCATCCTGGATCCCATCCTCATCTCCGTGCTGGGCATGGGCGCCACGGGTGCGGCTGTGGCAACGGTGATCGGCTATTTTTGCAGTGTCCTCTACTTCCTCTGGCTGCTCCGCAAAAAAAGCCGCTGCCTGTCGATCAATCCCGCTCTCTGCCGTGTTAGCGGAAAGGAGCTGCGCCAGATCCTGGGCGTAGGGGTGACGGCGGCATTGAGCAATCTCATGCAAAGCCTGTGTGTCATCGTAATCAACCAGTTCCTACTGCCCTACGGTAACGATAAAATTGCCGCCATGGGCATTGTGCTGAAGGTCAACATGATCGCGCAGCTGGTTCTCACCGGCTTTGCCTTCGGCGGCGTGCCGCTCTTTGGGTATCTGTACGGCGCCCGGCAGCAAAAGGAGTTCAAGAGGCTGGTACGGTTCTGCCTGGGCTTCCTGTCCGCCCTTTCTCTGGTGCTGACAGCCGTCCTGTGCCTCTTTGCATCCCCGCTTATGGAGGCCTTTGTGAAGGACGCCGCTATGATTGCTACAGGGGCCGAGATGCTTCGCTGGCAGGCTGCCTCCACGGTGTTTGCCGGTATCGTGCTGCTGATGACGGTGTTGTTTCAGGCAGCGGGCAAGGTAGGCCCTTCCTTCGTGCTGTCCATCAGCCGTCAGGGTGTGGTCTTTGTGGCCGCGCTGCTGATTTGTGTGAAACTCTTTGCCTATAACGGCGTGCTGATGGGACAGGCGGTGGCAGACGCAGCCAGCGCCGTGATTGCTCTGGGTCTGCTGGTGCGCTGCAATCCCATGGCGCAGAACCGGTCGGGTTCATAAATAACCGCCCCTTTTTCAGACGTATGCCGGAAAAACGGGTAACCCCGCTTGGACGATTCTTTTGACGCTCTGCTCCCCCGTGGGCCTTCTCCCGCTGCTCCTTGGGCTTATCCGGATGCTGTCTGGATTCCCGGCGCCGCTGCTCACTTCCGGGATTCTCTCCCGAAGCTGCGGCGGCTTTTCTTCGATTCCGCTGCGGAAAGAGACGGCAACGCATCCTCAGGGCTTCCCCGCAGCGTCGTATTGGATGACCACCATGCGGACATGCAAAAGTTCCGCGGCAGATGCAGAACCGGCTGCCACGCCCGGCCGTCCCGAACCGCCATTTGCAGTCCATATTCGTTCTGACCAAACAGCGCTTGCAAGGGCACCCGCACCAAGACCGTCATTGCCCAATGCCGGCGGATGCGTCCCGTCTCGAGATCGGCGACGGAAACCCTGTCTGCACGATCTGGGGATGGCATCGCTGTTCCCCATAAATTCGTCTTGCTTATCGCAGAAGCCTGCATGGTACGCGAAACCATCGGAACCATGCCGAAATCAAAGGGAGGATGTCCCACAAAAAGGGAATAAGCGCCGGACCCGAGAGGATTCTAGGGCCGGCGCTTTCTTAATGGCTTAGTTCTGTCTGTCTCCGGAAGAATGGCAAATCCCAGAGATTATCCCTTCCGATATCCACACTTGGGGCACACGCCGTCTTTATTGAGGGCGATGCCGCACAGAGGGCAGCGATCGATCTGGTTGTGGGTCTCAAACTCGGCAGACGCCGCGTTGACGCCGCTGGTAAAGGTGATCTTGGCAATGTTCAGCTTGTCCTTCAAAAGATCGTAGACAATCTTGATCATGCCCTCCACCGTCATGGTCTCCTTGGTGACTACCAGGCGGCACGCAGGATAGGCGGTGGCCAGCTCGGTCTTGAAAGCGGGGCCCTTCATCTGGTTCTGCGGGGCGCCGTCCCGAATGCCCTGCTCCTCATAGACCTTCAAAACGGCGGGCAGAAGGGGATCGTCCTCCCGCAGGATCAGGGCATGGTCAAAGTTCTTCAGGACTTCCCAGGCAGTTTTCTGGATCTCGTTGCAGGGGAACACCATATTGACGCCGGGGTTTATGCTGTCCTCTACCTCGATGGTCAGCACGCCAGTATGGCCGTGAAGATACTGCGCCTCGCCCTTAAATCCATAAAAGCGGTGGGCGTACTGCAAATCCAATGTGGTGATGCTTCTCATAGTATAACCTCCTTACAGTCAAAATGTGCCGGATCCAATCCCGCCGGTTCCACAAACCTTTGCGGTATGAGCCTATGATACCGAAAAGGAGAGCTTCTGTCTGTGATGAGATCACCCCGGGGACTTTTTACGATAACAATTCGCTGTATCCAGGTAGAATAAGCTTGCAGGTTCCCTGGGCTGCGTTTGACAGTCCCCCGCCCCGTCACTTATACTGGGAGTACCACGAGGAGGGCGCACCATGTGCTTTGAAAACTATTTCCCCATCTGGGGCCAACTTCTCCCCCACCAGCAGCGTCTGCTGCAGGATTCCCTAACCTTCCAGACGGTGAAGAAAGGAGCGATCCTACACGGCGGAAGCTCGGACTGTGCCGGGCTTGTGCTGATCCGCGCCGGACAGCTGCGGGCCCTGGTCTACTCGGAGGAGGGGCGGGAGATCACCATCTACCGACTGTTTGGCGGGGATCTATGCCTGTTCTGCGCCCCCTGTGTCATTCGCTCCATCCAGTTTGATGTAACCATCCAAGCGGAAAAAGACACCGAATTCTGGAGCATCCCGGCCGGCATCTACCAGCAGCTTATGGCCCAATCCGCTGTAGTGGCCAACTACACCAATGAGCTGATGGCCAGCCGGTTTACGGAGGTCATGAGCCGAATGGAGCAGTTCATGTGGCAAAGGCTGGACCAGCGGGTAGCGGCCTTTTTGCTGCAGGAGGCCTCCATTGAGGGAACCTGTACACTGCAGATCACCCACGAAGCTATCGCCAACCACCTGGGCTCCCACCGCGAGGTGATTACCCGGACGCTGCGCGATTTTCAAAGTGAGGGTATGGTGAAGCTGTCCCGGGGAAGGGTGACCATTCTGAACCGGGAGATGCTGGAGATGCTGCGGGCATAACGAAGGATAGCAACATGCGGGCATCCTACCCCTTCTTGGGGACTTCCATTCCCTACGATCAGGGCAGACACTACAAAAACCATCTCTAGATGATAGGAAGAGATTATCGCCATTATGATTTCAATCCGGGCTCGCCCCCAAGGGTGATCCCGGATTGTATCGTTGGCTGCCTCCGCAACCATCCTATTGCGCACAATCCATTGCTATATGGGATCTCCATCGCTAAAAGCGCTGTGCCCCCCGGCAAAGTCAAAGGGCCGCGTCATCCCCACTCTACGAGGATCTGCGCCGCCCCTTCCAAAAGCGCCCCTTTTCTGACCCTCGTCTATTTTATTCCCAGCATCTTGCAGATTCCGCGTATGTAGCGGCCGTTCGCCATCTCCAGCAGTCCCTGTGCTACGCCGTCCTTCATGCCTCCAGAGATCTGCATGCCGCGCAGGGGGCCGCCCACAGAGGAAGCCATCATCATACGAAACTCCGGGTTTTCGTAATCTTTTTTTCCGCCAAAGCCCTTGGCAATCACCGATTCCACGATCCTATAGAGGATCTTCATGATCAAGCTGGAATCCTTCATTTCCTCCACGGTGTTATCCATGGTAAACCGTCCCTTTTGCAGCACGGGCGGCTGGTAATGGCGTCCCAGCATTCTCTCCCACTCCGTCCGGCTGGGCTTTCCCCGGCAGCTTTCGTACCATCCTCCGGCCTGCCACGCAGGCGCCGGCAGCGCCTCTCCGTCCCTTGAAACGGCAACAGTCAGGCCGCCAATGGAGAGATGATAACGGCCGGCCGGCACCTTCCACCCGTCCTGCCAAACCGCGAAGCTGCGTTCCTCCAGCGCAAACGTGACGGTCCGGCTCTCTTGGGGGTGCAGGAACACCTTACAAAAGCCGCGCAGTTCCCGCAGGGGGCGATGGAGGCCCTCCTGCGGCGCCTGGATATAGAGCTGCACAACCTCGCTGCCCGCAAGCCGGCCGGTATTCTTCACCGTAACGGATACGGTGCTTCCGTCGGTCTGCAAATCGGAATAAGCGAAGCTGGTGTAACTCAACCCGTAGCCGAACGGCCAGCGGGCCTTAACCCCGGACTTGTCATAATACCGATAGCCTGCATAGATGCCTTCCTCATACAGCGCATCAGCCGTTTGATCGTAGATTTGGGAGGACGGCACGTCTTCATAACGGAAGGGCCAGCTTTCGGCCAGCCTGCCGCTGGGATTCACCCGTCCATACAGCAAATCAGCAATGGCTTCCCCGGCGGCCTGGCCCGGCAGGCCCATGTAAAGAATGGACTGCACGGCGTCCGCCCATGGGCACTCCACGGCACTGCCGCTGCATAGCACAACCACCGTGCGGGGGTTGGCGCTTGCCACGGCATTGATCATGCGCACATGCCCCGCAGGCATCTTCATATGGCTTCGGTCAAAGCCCTCGGATTCATCATAGGGAGGAAGTCCAGCAAACACGATGGCAATTTCGGCACCTTTTGCCGCCTCCTGCGCCTCTGCCAGCAGCGCATCGGTGGTATCTCCCCGCTCATCGCATCCGGGAGCATAGACGGCGCCGGGCAAAAAGTCCCATGGCGGAGAGAGCCGCGTCGGCTGGATATGGCTGGAGCCTGCCCCCTGATACCGCATAGCTTTTGCCATAACGCCAATGACAGCAAGCGACGCCTTCTCATGCAGAGGAAGGACCCCGCCTTCATTTTTAAGCAGGACCGCTCCCGCAGCCGCCGCCCGTTTTGCCAGGGCATGGTGGGCCTCATAATCGCACGGGCAAGCCGTTTTCCGGGCCTCAGACAGCCGGAATGCCAATTCCAGCAAACGGCGGGCGCTGGCGTCCACGCAGCTCTCCGGAAGCGTTCCGTCCCGGACGGCTTGGGCGGCCGCTTTTTCCATATAGCCGCTGCCGCCGGGCATATTCAGGTCGCAGCCCGCACGGAAGCCTTCGATCCGGTCGTTCATGGCGCCCCAGTCGGTGATTACCGCACCGGCAAATCCCCACTCCTCGCGCAGAATGCCGGTGAGCAATTCCTGATCGTCGCTGCAGTGCACGCCGTTGCGCTTGGGATAGGCGCACATAACGGTGGACGGCTTGCCCTCCTTAACGGCAATCTCGAATGCCGTCAAATAGAGCTCCCGCAGCGTACGGTCATCCAATATGCTGTTGGAAGTAAAGCGCCGGTATTCCTGCGAGTTGACTGCAAAGTGCTTCAGGCTGGCCCCCACCCCCTGGGCTTCCAGGCCGCGGATAAAACCTGCCGCCAGCTTCCCCGCAAGATAGGGATCCTCGCTGAAGTACTCAAAATTCCTTCCGCACAGCGGGTTCCGCTTGAGGTTGGCGCCTGGTCCCAGCACCAAGTCTACGCCCTGCTCTCTTGCCTCTTCCCCGATGGCCGCTCCGATAGCCTCCAGAAGCTGAGGATCCCAGCTTCCTGCAGTGGTCACCGCAGCAGGAAAGCATGTCGCCTTCCGGGATGCATGGATGCCCAGCATATCGGCGCCATTCTCCTGCTTGCGCAGGCCATGAGGGCCGTCGCACATCGTAAGCGAAGGGATCCCGTATTTTTCAAACCTTTTGGTTTCCCAGAAGCTGGCGCCCGAACAGAGGGCAATCTTATCCTCCAGCGTCATCGGTTGTAAGACCATTTCTATATCCATTGCAGCACCTCAAAAGGTATATGTTCCGGCCGCCAGCGTAACGGCAGTCTTCCCCGGGATCTCCACCACAGCGGTGCAGTTTGCGGGAATTGTGATCGTATACTGCATGGCTTGGCCCTTCTTTTGCCAGGCGCTTTCCACACGTCCATAGACGCTGTTGTAGCACGCCTTGGCGTAGGTAAAATGTCCCCCGGGATGGGGCGCAATGGTAAAGCGGTTCTCCCCGGCCACCCGGATGCCGCACATAGTATCAAACAGCCAGCGACAGACCGCCCCTTTGGAATCATGATTCAGGGAGGCAATGCCGCTGTTCGCCGCGGCGGTGCCCTCCCAAGCTTCCCACACCGTGGTTGCGCCATTTTTGGGCATAAAGAGCCATCCGGGCATCTGTTTGTTTTCCAGCAGGCGGTAGGCCGCTTCCCCATCGATGTCCGTCAAAACATCCAAAATCAGCGGCGTGGACAAAAATCCCGTGCCAACCCGCCATGCGTAGTGCTCCATGGCCGCCAGCAAGCGCTTCTCCGCAAATGCGGTCTGCTCCGCGTCCAGCAGCCCAAAGGCCAGCGGACGGACCAGCTGCGCCTGCCGGTCGGTGTCCAGGCTGTAGGCCGGCGTTCTCCGAAGCGCCTGGTAACTGCGGCGGCAGTGGGCGGCAAACCGGCGGTAACCCTCCGCCTCTTCGGCATTACCCAGCGCTGCCTCGATTTCCGCCATGCACTGCATCACGTGGGCGGTGTAAGCCGTGGCAACCTCGGGATGCGGCACGGCGCAGTCCTTCCAGGTCATGGGATGCACGTCCTCCGGCTCCGCCCATTCGCCGTACGCCTGCCCGCAGTTGGAGAGGTATTTCTTCTCCTCGCCGCGCAGCCCAGTACGCTTTGCCGTGAGATACCACCTGCCGCAGCGCCGCTGCATGAAGTCGGCATAGCGCCGCATACCCGGCAGGTATTTTTGCAGTACGTCGGTATCTCCGTATTGCTTCCAGAGCACATAGGGCATCAGCACGCCGGCATCCGCCCATCCTACCGCGCCGTTCATGCCGGCCATGTAGAAATCCGTGCCGCCCTCCGGCGCGATTTGGGGCAGGCAGCCATTTTCTTTCTGCCAGTCGTAAAGATCCCGGAGATATTTCTGGGCCATGGGAAGATAGTCAAAGAAAAAGCTAGCGGTGGGGCAGAAAATCTGGGCGTCACCGCTCCAGCCGTGGCGCTCCCGGGTGGGGCAGTCGGTGGGAAGGTCGGCATGGTTGTTTTTGGCGCTCCACACGGTATTCTCCACAAATTGATTCAGCAGGGCGTGAGAGCTCTCAAACCAGCCTGTGCGCTCCATGTCCGAATAGACGGCAATGGCGGTAAAGTCCTCTGCAGTGAAAGAGACCTCCGTCTCCACCAGCACATACCGGAACCCAAAGATGGCAAAGGTGGTTTGGTAGTCATTCCGCCCGTCCCGGCAGGTATAAATCACCTGCTGCAGCGGGGTTGTGAAGTTCTTCCGCGAAAGCTGGATGTTTTTCTGGGTAAACTCGCCGTCTTCATCCAGCATCTCGCCAAAGCGCAGTTTCACCGTCTGCCCGGCCTTGGCCTGCAGGGAGAACGCCGCATAGCCCGCGATATTCTGGCCAAAGTCCAGAACCGTCTTGCCGGAAGGCGTCCGGATGCACCGGGCGTGCAGGCGCTCATGCTCGGTCACGGGAACATTATGAGAGGCCGTAGGGACGACCTTGTGGGAGGTTATCTTGGCCTTCCCCGCGTAGGAGGGCACGGCATTGGCGTCCACCACCTCGCCGTCCTTGTTATCGGCAAAACGAATCGGGCCGTCATTGGACCAATCCCAATCCGCACCGGTGCCAATGGTCTCCACCCGGCCGTCCTCGTGGGTCAGCTCCAGCTGCGCCATGAGCTTTGTCTGCGTGCCGTACTGGTTCCGGATGCCCCACGCGCCGGTGCTGCCGCGATACCAGCCGTCTGCCAGCTGCACAGTCAGGAGGTTTTCCCCATGGTTCACCATCCCGGTCACGTCATAGGTCTGGTACTGTACCCGCTTACGGTAGTCGGTAATCCCAGGGGCAAGAATGAAGTCCCCCAACCCGCTTACCGTTCAGCCGCGCCTCGTACAGGCCGCACGCCGTGATGTACAGCCTTGCCTTCCGGATATCCTGCGCGGCAAACGCCTTGCGGAAGCAGTCCACAGGATAGCGCCGGCTTTTTCGAACCTTATAGCTGCCGGTGATCCATTGGGCCCGCCAGCTGCCGATTCCGGTCTCAAAGCTCGCCTGTGCCCAGTCTCCGGCGGTTCCTGTCTCATCCCACAGACGGACGCTCCACACCGCCTTCGTCCCGGGCGCCACGGCAGGGCCGCCCCACTGCGCCCGCATGGAGGCGCTCTCCACCCAGCCGCTGTCCCAGAGCTGTTGTCCCGTATCGTCCGCGGCAGTAATCTGGTATGCAGTCTGCCTTTTGCCGCCTTCGCAGTTCCAGAACAGCCGCGGCGCGGTAAAATCCACCCCGATCGGATCTCGCAAATGTTCGGTTCTCAGTCGAATGGCACGCATCATTTCCCCTCCCGGCGGGTCCGAATCTCCGCCTGCTCCTTGTCGATCACTTTTTCCACATTCAGAAAGAGCAAAAGGATGACAAGGATGACCCCCGTAAACACCTCCAGCCCCACAAAGCCAAAGGTAATCGCGCTCTTGACCGCCGCCGTCTGCTCCACGGCCACGGTAACGCCGTTGACAATCTCCGGCGCCATGTTGCCGGTCTTGGCCAGCAGGCCGTTAAAAATCCCCGTGCAGACCCCAACCATCGCCACGGAAATGATATTGTAAATGGACATGGCGATGCCGTCGCAGCGGAAACGGCTCTTCCACTCCATGTGGTCCAGAACATCTGCAAACATGGCCATAAACACATAGGAACACGGCAGCCCGCCGATATTCTTAATGAACTGCCCGGCCAGCACCCAAACCATATGGGTAGGAAACATCCAGCAGACGGCGCTGCCCAGGGCATAGAGCAGGAAGCCGGCCAGCGTCAGGTTCCTCTTTCCAAACTTTTTGGCCAAAGGCCACACGGCAAAAATGCCAATGCCCATGGGAACGCCCCCAATGACGGAAATCAGGGTCTGGGTGACTCCATCGTTGTAGCTTCCCAGCACGTAGTTGCAGTAATACACTAGGCTTAGGTTTTTCACGCTGGTGCCAAGGATATACACAAGGAAGTAAGCGTAAATAAGCAGCATATACCGGTCGGTAAAGATTGCCTTCAGCTGCTTCAGCAGGGGAACGGCTGCCTCCTGTTCCCCCTATGTCTCCAGTGTAACACGCTCCTTGTTAAAATAATACTCCAGAAGCGTCAGAGGCAGGGCCAAAATGGAGAGCACGCTCATCAGCGCAATCCACTTGCCCTGATCCACGCCGATCCGGGGCATGACCACCATAGGGAACACCGACGCCACAAGGATGCCGGTCATCATAATGTTGGAAATTTGGTTGAACACCGACAGGCTTCCCCGCTGGGTCGTGTTGCGGGTGGACAGCGGCACCATCATGTTGTGACTCATATTGAATATGGTGTAGGCAAATGAATAAAACAGATTGTAGCTCACCATGACCCAGATCACCTGTAAAGCCTGCGAGCCGCGAGGGACGGTGAATAGCGAAATCCCCGTGAGGGTCAACAGCGGCGCGCTGCGCAGCAGCCATGGGCGGGCCTTGCCCTCCTTGGTATGGGTGCGGTCAATGACGTAGCCCATGACCACGTTGGTGATGGCGTCAATAATCTTGGAAACAATGGGAAATACCACCAAAAACGCGCCGCCCCAGACATTGGTAAGCTTCAGGACATCGGTATAGTACACATTGAGATAGGTGGCAAGCACCGCGTTCAGCAGCAAGGCACCGGCAGGGCCCAGCAGATATCCTAACCATTTTTCCGCCGGCCCCACGTCCGCCGACCGGACCCTGCTCTGAAACGCACCTCGTTCCGCCAGTTTTAGCCGTGTCAAGCTTTCTCCCTCCTCGTTTCTGCGGCATTTCGGCGAAAATGCCGATTCTGTCGTACTTTCATGCTGTCAGTATATTCCATGGAAGCTTGATAAACTTGTATTATTGTATTCTATCTAATATACTTGTAAGAAAATGAGCAGTGAAGAAGGGACCAAATGGATCTGCGCTATCTCTGTACCACCATCGGAAATCTTTCCGGCATTCCTATCCGCCTATTTGCCGGGGAGACGCTGCAGTTTTTCTATTCCATGGTGCATTTGCCCAAAGATCCCATGACGCCCTGGGCCAAGGAGATTCTTTCCATCACGGCCCACGCGGGCTACTATGTCACGCCGCAGTTCCACTACTATGGCGTAGTCAATACCGGGGACGCCAAGCTTGTGGTGGGCCCTGCGCGGCAGATCGCCGAGAGCGAGCAGGCGCTGCGGGAGCTCGCGTTCCGGCTGGACCTATCCGGCGAGGAAGCGGAAGCGCTGACGGCGGGTATGCGCGGCATCGTACGCATGCCGGTGGAAAGCGTCCTGCAGATGCTGTGCACCATGAACTATGTTCTAAACGGGGAAAAGTTGGAGCTGAAGGACATCAGCATCTATGCGCAGGAGCAGGCGGCTTTGGCCGTCCGGCAGGGACAGCGGCAGGCCCAGCAGCGCTTTTCCGGCACCCCGCCGGAAGCCGTCTCCTATGGGGAGCATAACACCTACGACCTGGAGCAGCAGCTGCTGGGTATGGTACGCAAGGGGGATACCGCCGCCCTCCAGGTGTGGTTTGCCTCGGCTCCGGCGATCCACAGCGGCGTGGTAGCCCATGAGCCGCTGCGCCAGCGGAAAAACCTCTTTATCATCTCGGTAACCCTGGCATCCCGGGCTGCCGTGCAGGGCGGTATGCAGGTGGACGATGCCTTCACCCTCAGCGATTCTTACATTCAGCAATGCGAGCTCATGCAGTCGCCGGAAAGAATTACCAACCTCCAATACCGCATGCTTCTGGACTATACGGAGCGGGTAGAGCGGCTGCGCCGGGGAAAAACGCCGTCCAGGCTGGTGCTGGCGGTGGAGAACTATGTCCAGCACCACATTGGGGAGGTCATCCAGGCCGAGGCCATCGCCCGCGCGCTGTATATCAGCCGCCCCCACCTTTCCAAAAGGTTTAAGGAGGAGACCGGGGAAAGCCTGACGGACTTTGTCCTCCGGGAAAAGATAGAGGAGGCCAAGCGCCTTCTCCGCTATTCGGATAAATCCCTGACTGCCATCGGTGCTTACCTTGGCTTCTCCTCTCCCAGCCATTTCTCCCGGGTATTTAAGAAATACGCAGGCATCAGCCCGCGTGCGTATCGGGAAAGGCTCCCCTAGCCGCGCCCCGGCGCAAAAATTCCCCGGAAAGGGCAAGTTCCACCATGGACGCCATCCGCGAAGAAGCGTATGGTAAAGATATTCCTACACGGATCAGGAGGATACCCATGCTCACGCTTCAGGAACAAAGCATTCTGCAGGAGCTGGCGCGCGCCTATGCCGCATGCGCCGCGCAGCCCAAGCATGCCGAAAAAAGGGAACTGTGGCTGGCCCTCAACCGCTGCAAGATGCGCCGGCCCATGGTGCTGATTGATCAAATCCCTTGGAACGAAATGGATGTGGACGGCTCCCTCGCCTGCCATGTGGAGGATCCGTACTGGCGCGGTGTGGAGACCTGGCTTCGCCGGACCCTCTACCAGCAGAAGTACATGCCTGTCGACCAGGTCCTCACCCCCTATATTCAGCTGCCCCGCCCCATCCACTCCACCGGCTGGGGTCTGGAGGTCGAGCGCACCATCCTGCAGATGGACGCCACCAGCGACGTGGTCAGCCAGAGCTATCACAACCAGATCCGCGATTTCTCCGATCTGGAAAAGCTCCATACGCCGGTCATCACCCTGGATCGGGAAAAGGAGGCCCAAATCCTGGCCGAGGCCGAGGCCGTCTTCACCGGCATCTGCCCATACCGGCTGGTGGGACAGACCATGCACCTGGGGCTCTGGGATCAGATCGCCCAGTGGATGGGGGTGGAGAACTGCTACATCGAGCTTATGGACCGCCCCGAGCTGATCCATGCCCTGATGGAAAAGCTGACCCGCTGCACCCTGGAGGAAATCGCCCAGCGCAATGCCCTTGGGGTGTTTGACGTGGACAGCCACCTCTGCCACTGTTCCCACACCTTTTCCGACGACCTTCCGCTGGCAGACTGCGATCCCCAGCGCCCCACCTCCTCCAGCGCCTGGGCCTTTGGCCTGGCCCAGCTCTTCACCTCGGTCTCCCCCGCCATCACCGCGGAGTTCGAGGTCGCCTATATGCGGCGGATCTTCCCCCACTTCGGCGCCATCTACTATGGCTGCTGCGACCGGCTGGACGACCGACTGGACGTCATCGAAAAACTGCCCCGGGTACGGAAGATCTCCTGCTCGCCCTGGAGCGACCGGGACCGTTTTGCCGCCAACCTTCCCCACAAATATGTCATGAGCAACAAGCCCAACCCGGTCTTCGTTGCCAGCGGCACACTGGACGAGGACGCGGTGCGCGAGGACCTGCGCCACACCATCGGGGCCGCCCGCACCCACGGCGTGGATCTGGAGATCATTCTCAAGGACATCAGCACCGTCAGCTACAAGCCTGACTGTCTATGGCGCTGGGCCCAGATTGCCCAGGAGGAAGTGGAACGCTAGTCTTTCACGGGATGCAAAAAACCAATGCTTCGCAGCGTGATTTTCCGCGCTGCGAAGCATTTTGTTAAGGTGGGCCGGGAGAATCCCGAGCCTCTCCGCAGCCCAAGGAAATCAAAAGGGCGCGGTTCCCCGCGCCCTTTTGCATATCACGAAGCTACTTCACCGTCACCAGCGTATAGTCCTGGGTTCCCAGTCCCACCTTCTCCAGGCAGTCCAGCTGCACGAAGGGATTCTTGCCGTGCAGCTGCTGGAAGAGATGGCCTTCGCCGGAGAGCTCCATGCCCTGGGGAATGCCCACGGGAATCAGGTCTTCCATCTTAATGGCGTCGATGCTGGCGCGCTCAATGGCCACGATATCGTCGCTGGCCATGATGCCGATATCCGGCACCAGGGAAGGCGTCGTCATGCCCCAACAGTCGCACAGGGCGGTGATGGCGGTCAGCACATTGATATAGTACACATTCCCGGGAGCAAAGGTATCCACCACGGCCTTGGTGCATACGGCCATGCCCATCTGGAAGTCGGCGTAGTCATGGGAGTCCAGGGTGATGGCGTGCACCGGGCAGACCTTGAGGCAGTGCTGGCACATAGTGCAGTGGTGGTAGTTCACCTGATACGTTCCCTGGTTCTTCTCTTCCGAGAAGGAATTGGCGTGATGGTTGCAGGCAGGAATGCACTTGCCGCAGTGGATGCACTTATCCTTGTCCCAGACCAGGCCGCCCTCCAGGGAATGGATCTCATGGCGGGTGCGGTCGGTGACGCAGCCCATGGCGATGTTTTTGCAGGCCCCGCCAAAGCCGCAGGAGCCATGTCCCTTGACGTGGGAGAAGTCGATCATGAAGTCGGCGTCATGAATCAAGCCGGCCACATCCACATGTTTGAAGGTCTTGTAGTCCACCTCTTTGGTATAGAAATACTTACCCAGGTGCCCGCAGTCGTCCAGCACGGGACATCCCAGGTTATTCTCGGTGTAGCCGCGGCGTTCGGGATGACGCTGGTACACATAGTGGTCGGTAATGAAGCAGTCGCCACCATTCTCCTTGATAAAGTCGGTCAGGATGCGGATGAACACCGGAGGAATGGTGGAATAGGTGATGCCGTCGCCCACGTGCATCTTGATGGCAACGGTCTTCCCCCGCACCTTATCGGCCAGGCCGGTTTTCTGGAGCATCCGGGAGAACTTGGCGGGGAGCGTCTGGGTCGCCTCATAGCGGGAATACGCCATCGGCGCAAACAAAACAGTGGCAGGCATGGAATCCCTCCTTGCGAAATGGATATGGCGCATTATATCACAAAGCCGGCAAAAGAGACAAGCCATTGGCCTGCCCTCCCGCGCCTTCTCATAACCACGCCGTCTCCCATTGGTCGGCAAAGCACAGCCGCCTTTCTATCCATCCGTCCCGGAAATAGGCGTCTATGCGCCCGCTCATATCATACGAAGGCTGATCCAATAGAAACTCTCCCAGGTAGAGGAAAAACATATGATAGCAGAAAAAAGCCAGGCGCTCCATGCGCAGCCGGTAGGCAATATGGTTGGCGCGAAGCGTATCGTCAAACAGTTTTCTGGCCCAGGCATGGCAGCCCATCACCCAGGCATCCCGCTCCAGGGGCGCGTACATCACCTCGTCCCAGTCCAGGATATAGTTCCTGCCGCCGCCCACAAAGAAATTCCCTCCGGCGTCTCCATGGGTAATGTAAAAATCACCGGTATCCTCCCCGCAGCGTGCTGCCGTCTTAGCCAGCCGCCGGGCATAGCGGGCCAGTTGCTCCCGCCGGCTGTCCAGCATCCCCAGCACCACGGCGTTGGAGCCCTGGGACGGGGCAGCCTTCAGCGCCTCCCACAGCCGGTAAAACCGTTCTGCCATCTCGTCAGAAAAGGAAAGGAGTTCCATGGCGCAGGCCGGCTGGGGAAGCGTATAGACCCTGCAAAGCAGCGCATACTCCTTGGACTTTGTAGCGTCCGTCTCCACATTTTCCCCGTCAATCCAGTCCATCACGCCCAGCACCGCCGAACCGAAACGCGCGCTCAGCGCACCCAGCCGAGTGGGAATCACCCGGCCGATGAAGTCAATTCCCTGGCTGCGCAGTGCCTCCATTACGGCAAGACTGTTCCGAAACCTCTCCTGATGATGGGGAAGGAAATCCAGCTTGAGGAAATATCTTCCCTCATCGGCCTCAAGCTTCCACGTCTCCGCATAGTAGCCGCGCTTGGCCGGCTGCAGGCTGCGGGGCCGCAGGCCGTACACGGCGCCCACAAAGTCCTTCAACTGGGCCTGGTATGCCGCGCCCCGTATGATTTCACTGCGCATGCAGGCGATCCTCCTTTCTGCCCGTCCGAGCAGCCCAGACATTGCAAAACCTTTCTCTCTGGCCCCCCGGTTTCCCCTATGGAAGGCTTGGCTTCATCATACACCCCCCGGCGGCAAAAGGGAAGCAAACACAGCGCATCCTCCTGCCGTCCGATGAATCCATACGGCCGCCGGGCAGCAATTTCCCCCGCGTTTACGTCATGGCCAGAAGGGAAAGCAGCGGCGGTATATGGCGCATCCTTTCGGGCAGCTGCCAGCCTTCGCCGCACCGCTCCGCCCCCAGGACCTGCAGCGCCTGCCTCACCGCGTCTTCCTCCAGGCCGGTGACCTGCACAAGCTCCTCCAGCCCTGCCGTCTCCCGGCCTCCGTGCCGGAACAGCGCATACAGCACCCGCAACGCATGCCCATCGGTATAGCGCCGCATTTCTTGGGCCAGCCTCTCCAACGCAAGATCCTCCGGCATATTTTCGCACTGCGGCAGAGAAAAGAAGATCCCCATGCCGCTGCGCCCGGAACACCCGTACTCCGGTTCGTTGGCCAACGACCCGCCCCATGCGGTCAAATCCTCCCCGGCATAGTCGCGGTCCCAGCACCAGCGCGGCGCCGCCGTATAGCCAAGGGTCGCCGCGCCCTCGTGAAGCAAGGCCGCCACGCGGTACGCGGTCTCCATGGCACGCTCCTTGGGCATGCTTTTCATCATCCCGCGCACCCGGAGCAGCAGATCTGCAAGCGGTACTTCTTCGGCGCACCCCATCAAGGTATCGATGGTTACGCCAAAGAGCCGCGCCAGCTCCGGCAGCAGCTGGATATCCGGACAGTTCTGCCCGGATTCCCACTTGGATACCGATTGGTTGGTCACCCCCAGCGCTGACGCCAGCTGTTCCTGGGTCATGCCCTGCTCTTTCCTGAAATACGCGATTTGCTCGTTCAGTTTCACTGTACACCGACTCCTTTGCGCTTTCTGTGGCCACGTAAGTATTGTACCCCCACAGTTTCGCGCCCGCAATGACGAAACCTGCGGCGGCATCCAACCCACGGTTGGGCACTTCGGCCCAGAGAACCCATACACAGCGAATCCTCCCAAGCCTCGCCGGATCCAGTGTACAAAAAAGAAGCCTTCCCCCTGCGCAAAACCCGCACGGAAAAGGCTCCCTTTTGCAGAAAGCTAGCACCTCCTGCACCACAAGACGCACCGGCGGTGCCCTTGGTCAAAAGGCTCGCCGCCATAACCGCCGTACAGCGCCTCCACGGTAAAGCCGGCGCGGTACAGCTGCGCACCCATCCATTCCAACGTGGCAAAGTGCTTTTCTTTGCGGACAGTGCATGAGAATGGCGCAGCATCCTTGGGACGCAGCTCGTACCGCCTGCTGTAGTAGACCATACGGCTGTGGTCGTTGGAGGTTCCATTGACAACAACATACCGTCCAAAGGTCTCTTGATCGTCTCGGCCCTCGAAGCAGACCCATTCCCCGGGTTCGGCAAAGGGACGCAGGGAGCTGGGGCAATCAAAATCCAGGAAAAGCAGGCCATCCGGTTTTAATGCCCTCTGCGCTTGTGTAAGCAGTTTTTTTTGCGCCTGCTTATATTCCCAGTCTGTATCAATATTGTTCATAAGATTGGATGCCAACAATACCACGTCATAATCCTCACCCCAATCACGGCACAGCATATCCGCCTGATCAATGTGCAGGTTTGGCAGCGCCGAAGCGCGTTTTCGCGCATAGCGGAGCATCGAAGCGTTGCAATCAAAACCCGTTACCTCGTGGCCTGCTTCCGCCAAGGGGCCGCAGATTTTTCCACCGCCGCAGGCAGGCTCAAGGATGGAGAGTTTTTCCCCGGACAGCCGGCGCGCGATGTGCGTTACAATGGGGCTGGCGTCCTCCTGCTGCTCATAAAGGAAGGCGTACCAGTCCTCCAAGAGATAATTACTCACAATCAAAAAAGCCTGTATTCATGCGGTTTTTCGCCTGTTTACAGGCTTTTTCTTATGCTCAAAACTTCAAAAAATCAACCAAAAATCAACAGAGGACACAAAACCGGCGGGGCTTGGTGCTGAATGAAGGCTTTACCGATCTCGAAATGATTGATTAGGGTTAGCAGGGAAAACAAAATATTTCTAACCATTTTTATTGTCTTTTTTGTCTGTTGACTTTACACATAGACAGATAGACGAATAGACGCAAAAGACAACCCTATCGAGAAAAGACATTTTAGACGAAAAAGACAGTAAAGACAATAAAGACACACATCTATATTACATATAATCGTCTAAAATTCTTTTTCGTGTAAATGCAACCCCATAAGCGCAAGGGACAGACAAGAGAGCGCCCTTTGTGGCTCTGTATTGCGTTTTACCTATTATCCAATATCGCGGAACACACCTAAAACAAAAAGCCTGTGTAGCGGCTCTGTGCACTCTCTTTCGCACTCTGGATGATTCCAGATCATCACCGGGGCTGTGTGGTGGCAAATGTGCAAAAGAAAACCACCCGGACGAATCCGGGCGGCTCTGTGCTTTATTTATTCATTTTCAAAAGCTCAGCCAAAAGCGCAAACGGGAAAATCAATAAGCATATCCAAAATAACATTTATTTTACCTCCGTTTCTGCGTTTACGATCATGCAATACAAATCGTCTGCCATTCTGGCGGCAACCTGTAGAGCATGGGGCATTTCTTGCATTGCCTGTTTGTTATCCCCATCGGCGGCACTAAGTACAGTCAAAAGGGCTTTCAATTCGAAGGCGGTATCTTCCAAATGTAAAATCTTGTTCATGTGCGTTTTCTCCTTTTATTTTATGCGTGTTTTTGATTGTTGTAAATAGCTTCTGCCAAAACTTCATTGGCGCGCCGTTGGGCTTCTTCGTTGGCATGGCTGTAAACATTAAGCGTTATAGAAGGTTCAGAATGTCCCAGCTTTTCGCTAATGCTTACAATGTCCGCTCCGTTGGCTATGCTGAGTGTAGCCATTGTATGCCGTAAGGCATGGGGGTGAATCCCCGGCAAATTGTATTTCTTCCCGAACCGGGTTAAATAGGATGTAGGCGCTTGCGGATTCATCATTTTCCCATTGTCCTGTGTAAAGCAGAACCCGTTTAGCGGTATGCCTTGCCCGAAATGCAAAAGCGCCTGTTGCCGTTTCCATTCTGCCAATACTGTTAATACGGGGCGGTTTAGGTAGATCACCCTGTTTTTCCTGTTCTTCGTAGTGCTGATATAAGTACCTTTCCCGGCGGTGTATTGGGCATTTCGGCAAATGTTGACTTTGCCCGTTTTGAAATCAATTTCTTCCCATCGCAAGCCCACGATTTCACCACGGCGGCAACCGCTATCAATGGCAAACATGATTAACGCTTTCCACTTTAGCGGCTCATTGTTCAGACAATCCATAATATAGGCAATTTCGCTTTCGCTATATGC
>CALWDW010000017.1 GCA_944376795.1 uncultured Christensenellaceae bacterium | reverse complement strand
GCCTCAAACTTTGTGTATTCTATTGATAGAAAAATAGCGCCCTTTTTGAAAATAACCGCTTCAAAAAGGGCGCCACATGGTTCCGAATATGCCAATCGCCGAAAAAAGGGGGTTCGAATCCCACCAGTTAGGGGGAAACAGCGGTTGGCATCTATGGAATCATCCGTGAATTTTTGAACTGAAAAAGCCCGGAAACGGTTGATGCCACTGGCTTTTCGCCAGTGGCATCTATACCGTTTTGATTTTCTGGTACCCCCTCAGGGATTCGAACCCTGGACACCCTGATTAAGAGTCAGGTGCTCTAGCCAGCTGAGCTAAGGAGGCATAAGCTCGTCCCTAAGGACGAAGGGAAATTCCCAAGTGGTGGGCCAACAGGGACTCGAACCCGGGACACCCTGATTAAGAGTCAGGTGCTCTACCAACTGAGCTATTGGCCCATACGGAGGGTGCACCTGCAAACTGGAGCGGGTGATGGGAATCGAACCCACGCAACCAGCTTGGAAGGCTGGGGCTCTACCATTGAGCTACACCCGCAAAATGGAGCGGAAAACGGGACTCGAACCCGCAACCTCCGCCTTGGCAAGGCGGCGCTCTAGCCATTGAGCTATTCCCGCAAAATCAACTGGTGCGGGCGAAGAGATTTGAACTCATACGCCTTACGGCACTAGATCCTAAGTCTAGCGCGTCTGCCATTCCGCCACGCCCGCATCGTGGATTTGGTGATCCATCAGGGACTCGAACCCTGGACACCCTGATTAAAAGTCAGGTGCTCTACCGCCTGAGCTAATGGATCCCATTGGCTGGGGTGGCAGGGCTCGAACCTACGAATGCGGGAGTCAAAGTCCCGTGCCTTACCACTTGGCTACACCCCAACATGGTAAAAATGGGGAGAGCAATGGGACTCGAACCCACGGCCTCCAGGGCCACAACCTGGCGCTCTAACCAACTGAGCTACGCCCTCCATCAAAATGGCGCGCCTGTGGGGATTCGAACCCTAGACCCACGGCTTAGAAGGCCGTTGCTCTATCCGGCTGAGCTACAGGCGCACATGCCGATGAGAATCCACAGGAAGCCATGTGGCAAGACCGCTGACAGATTGCTTACGCCCTGTCAACTGGAACTTCAGACATTCCGCACCGGCACGCCAGCGCCGTTCGGAACATGGATCATTATACCAAAGCCCCCCCTAGGCTGTCAAGCATTTTCTTTTTCTTTTTTCGCCTGTCAGAATCCCTGCTATTCCTCGGTCACAATCCCCCGCTCCTGCGCGATGGCGTTCACCTCGTCGATCACCGTCTGGGCATCTAAATCCTCCAGGCAGTAGTCCACCCATTCCTGCCACACGCTATCAAAGTCCTCCCCCAGCATAGCGGTAAGCAGCAGCCTCTCCTGGGCAGCGGCATCGATGCCTACGTCAAAGGTGGTGATGCTCTCCCGGCCCATCCAGTCGGTGAACAGGGGGCTTTTCCAAGCATAGGGCGCATAGTAAGCCGTTCGGGCGGCGGCCTCCGCCATCGTCACGCCATCACTGTACTCGGGCTCTCCGCTTTGGTAAGCCTTCCACGCAGTCAGCACCGTCAGCAGAGCCGGAATCTTCTCCTCTTCCACCCCGGCCCCCAGCATCGCCACCCGGGACGATACCTGGCTGGAGAGATACCGCACGCCGTGGGGGTTCACCGGCAGAGGATAGACCCCCATGCGTTCCAGGCACTTGGCTTCGTCATCACTCTCGTGGCCATCCAGCCAAGCCTGCAGCATGCCCTCGGCGGTGTCGGTCACAAGCATTCCTACGCGGCCCTGGCCGAAGAGGGTCATGGCTTCCTCTCGGCTCTGGGTAAAGCTATCCGGATCCAACACGCCGTCCCGGTACAGCTGGCGCATCCAGGCCAGCCCCTCCTTGGCGCGCTGGGACATGAGCCCAGGCACCCAGGTTCCGTCTTCTAGCACCCAGTCGCGCACACCCATGCCATCCAGGAAGAGGGCCGACAAGGCCTCCCACCCTCCGGCGGTGATGCCATAGGTCTGGTTGATGCCGTCCCTATCGGGATCCAATTGGGCAAAGGCACTGGCTCTCGGAATGAAGTCGGTCCAGTTTCCTTCCTCCACCGACTCGGAAAAACCAAGCCGTCCGCTCCAATCCCTCCGGTAATACAGCGTGTAACCGCTCACCGTACGCCCCGCCTGGTCAAAAAGCTCAGCCGGTATCGCCGTCAATTCTCCCGCCGCATTGCGCCAGAAGGGATAGTAATGATCCAGCACCGCCCGCACGTCCTCCTGCTCCGCGTAGGCCTCCCGCGGCAGCGCACGGAACCGCCCCTCCTCCACGGCAGCCTCCAGCTCCGGCAGCGAGTAGCCGCTGTCCAAGATGTACAGATCGGCCTTGGGGAGCTCCCCTTCACGCCAGGCATCCTCCTGGAACGCCGTGTAGGAGAGGGCAATGTTCTCGGTATCCAGCAGATAGTCCAGGAAGCTCTCCGGGAAGCTCTCCGCCGCGGCTACGGTCAACTCCACCGTGGGTTCCGGCGTCGGCGTAGGAGCAGCGGTAGGATCGGGCGCCGGCGTAGCCTCGCCTTCCCCGCCGGCGCACCCGGCCAACAGCGCCAGGCACAGGGCCAGGAGCACCGCCCAATATTTTCTATATCCACGCAACTTACCCATGGGATACCTCCTTGGAGCTTCGCTGTCCTTATCATACTATAAATTCGCGCCAGAAGGAATGGATTTGTTTAGAAAAGCTCCCAATCCTTCCCCACCGGCTGCATCCAGCCCCTTCCCCGCAAAAAAGGACGCGCCGCCGGGCCTGCGTCCCACAGCACGTCCTTGATTTCCAAAGGGGTAGGCCTACGCCTCGTATTTCTCGTAGGCAGCCTGGATCTTGCCCAGCTCCTCAGCGGTCAGCACCACGTCGCCGGCCTTCAGGTTCTCCAGGGCCTGGGCCGGGGTCCGCGCACCCACCAGGGCGCAGGTAACACCGGGCTGGGCTGTCACCCAGCCAATGGCTACGTGGCTGGTGGGGATGCCCCGCTCCTGGGCGATCTCCTTGAGCACGTCCACCAAGGCCAGGGCCTTGGTATACTTGGGCTCCTGGTAATAGGAATAGAAGCCGGTGCGCCGGTCGGAGGGGCGGTGCTCAGCGGTGTACTTGCCCGAAAGCAGGCCCGCGCCCAGCGAGCCGTAGCTCAGGATGCCTACGTCATGCTCCCGGCACCAGGGAAGCTGGGCCGTCTCAATGGTGCGCTCCAGCAGGGAGTACTGGGGCTGCAGGCTGGCCAGCGGGGCGTACTTGCTGAACTCCTCCATCTGCTCCACCGAGTAGTTGGATACGCCGATAGCCCGCACCTTGCCCTGCTTAACCAGGTCATAGAGGGCGGTAGCCGTCTCCTCCTGGGGCGTGCCCTCCAGATCCGGCCAATGGCATTGATACAGGTCGATATGGTCGGTGCCCAGGCGGCGGAGGGATTCCTCCACCTCCCACATGATGCTCTCGCGGCTGAGGAGCTTGCGCATGCGCTGGTCGATGCGCAGGCCGCACTTGGTCGCCAGCACCACCTGATCCCGATGGCCGCGGATGGCCTCTCCCACAATCTCCTCCGCGGTACCCGATCCATAGCACGGCGCGGTGTCGATGAGTATCTTGCCGGTCTCCAGGCCAGCCTGCAGCGTGCGGACGCTGTTTTCCCGATCCTGTCCGCCCCAGAAGCTGTCGCCTCCAATGGCCCAGGTTCCCAGTCCCACCACCGGAATCTCCAGCTCGCTCTTACCCAACTTGCGGAATTGCATGCGATTTTCCTCCTTATTCTGCCCACGGGCAGCCACTGCTGCCCGCCGGGGTATATACTTATGCTGTCGAGGTTATTATCCCATGGATGAGAGAGGTTGTCAAGAAATCCGCCCGTGGAACCCCCTTCGGCCTCCCCCAAATATCGCCGAACAAACTTGGGATCCCTTACAATCCCCGCCATCAAAAGGCAAACATTCCACACGCGAACCAATGGCTGCCCGCCGTGAGGCGCTCCCGGCGCCGCCTCGGTCCATGTGCAGCCCTCGCCGCAGCTGTCCATAGACAGGTTTGTCTCTTCGCTCAGGCGTCCGCCGGCGGCTCTGCGCAACCGAATCCATACTCCCTAGACGTACCGTCCTGCCGCAAGGGCAACAAAAAAAGCACCCGGGCTCAGTACCCAAGTGCTTCCTCGTGGCCCATAGGGCGGGCCAATGGGATTATTCCCAAAAGGCTGAAATAGGGTTTAGAAAGCGAAAATATGTGAAAAAAAGAGAAGCAATCTCATCCGCCACCCGGCGGAGCTTACCCCTTAGGTTCTCCCCTAAGGTTGGTTATATCATACCATATCCGATCTGTTTTGTACAGCCCCTTTTTATAGATTTTTTTGCACAAGTTTCATTTATTTTTTTGCGCACATCCATCAAAGGTCAAAATCGGTCATAATCCGCCATATCAAGATATACTGAACTTTTTATATATCCTTAGCAGAGATCGTTCGGCTTTCAAGGAGCACCTCTCGGAAAATACTGCGAAAAGGCAAAAGCCATTCGACAAGCGCGGCAAAGTAACGTATAATGAAGCTATACCGGCCGTCCCGCCGGAAACCTGCTGGGAGGTATGGACATGGAATGGATTGCAACGGCCGCTTACGGTCTGGAAGGGGTGCTGGCACAGGAGCTCCGAGACCTTGGCCTCTCTGTTGGAGAAACCCAAACCTCTCGAGTACAGTTCACCGGCAGCGCCCTGGACGGTTGCCGGGCCAATGTATTCCTGCGCACCGCCGGACGGGTACGTCTGGTGGTAGGCCGGTTTCCGGCTCCCAACTTTGACGCACTCTTTGAGGGGGTTCGTTCCCTGCCTTGGGAAGAAATTTTGCCCGAGGATGCCGCCTTCCCCGTGACGGGGCGCTGCGTCAACAGCCAGCTGATGAGCGTGCCCAACTGCCAGGCCATTGTCAAGAAGGCCATCGCCACCCGCATGGGCCAGGCAGCCGGGCGCAGCTGGCTTCCGGAGACCGGAACCATCTACCCCATTGAGGTACATATCTGGAAGGACCAAGCCACCATTTCCCTGGACACCAGCGGCACGCCGCTGCACCGGCGCGGGTACCGGGAGCTTAACGGCCCTGCGGCGCTGCGGGAAACCCTGGCAGCGGCGCTGGTGCGCCTCAGCCGCTGGGACGCCTCCCGGCCCCTTTGGGATCCCTGCTGCGGCACCGGCACGCTGGCCGTGGAGGCAGCTCTCCAGGCCCGGCAGATCGCCCCGGGGATTTCCCGCAGCTTTGGCGGGGAGGCCTATCCCCTGCTGCCCGCATCCCTTTGGCGGCAGGCCCGGGAGGAGGCCATGGACGGCATGCTCTATACCCTCCCCCTGGACATCACGGCCTCCGATATCGACCCGGAAGCTCTCTCCATGGCCCGCCATCATGCCCGTAAGGCCGGCGTAGCCACGGCCATCCGCTTCCGCCGCATGGATGCCGCCGAACTAGCCTCCGACACCGCCTACGGCCACATCCTCACCAACCCTCCCTATGGAGAACGGCTGGGAGACCGGGAGCAGGCCCAGCTTCTCTACCAGCAGCTGGGGCAGGCGTGGCGCCGCCTGGACGGCTGGTCCTGCCACGTCATTACCGCCCATCCCCGGTTTGAGAGCTACTTTGGCGCCCGTGCCCACCACCGCCGCGCCCTGTATAACGGGCCGCTGGCCTGCCGGTTCTACCAGTACTTCGGCCCCAAGCCCCGCAGGGAGGTGCAGCCATGACCCTCTGGCTGGCAGCCGCCGCTCTGGCGGCACTCTCCGGCATACTCTACCTCTCCTGGCAGAGCCGCTGTCCGCAGATGCTGACGCTTTCCGTCCCGCTGCCGGATCTTCCCGCGGCGCTGGACGGCCTGCGAATTGCCCACCTCAGCGATCTGCACAGCAATTGCTTCGGTCCCAGGCAGGAACGGCTGCTGGCCCAGGTGCGGACAGCCGCCCCCGACCTGATCGTCTTCACCGGCGACCTAGTGGACGAGCGGGTGCGCTCCCTGGAGGGCTGCCTGGCCCTGATGCAGGGGCTGGTGCAGATTGCGCCCACCTATTATGTCCAAGGGAACCATGAGCAGCGCCTGGAACCCGGGCAGTTAGCCGTCCTCCTGGAGAAGCTGCAAAAGGCTGGGGTCCGCTGCCTGGACAATGAGGCGCTGTCCCTCACCGCCCGGGACGGAACGGAGTGGCTGCTCTGCGGGGCCGCTCCGGTCTCCTGCCGCACCGCCCGGAATACCGACTCCCACGCCCAGGCTATGGAGGGAAACCTTCGCACCCTGGCCCAGTCCCTTCCCTCGGGGGACGGTTTCCGTCTGCTGCTGAGCCACCATCCCCTCTGCTGTGCCTCCATGGCCCGGGACGGCTACGATTTGGTGCTCTGCGGCCACACCCACGGCGGCCAGTGCCGCCTGCCCATCCTGGGCCCCCTCACTTTGCCGGGCGCTTCGGACCGGGCATATGTCAAAGGCCTCTATTCGGTGGGCAAAACCACCCTCTACGTCTCCAGCGGCCTGGGGAACAGCCACCTGCCGCTGCGCACCTTTAACCGGGTTTCCTGGACCCTTCTCACCCTGCGCCGTCCACCCCAATCCAACACATAAAGGAAGGAAATACGCCATGCTTACCGCCGCAAAAAAGGAATTCATCGAGTTCATGATGGAGGCCGGAGTCCTGCGCTTCGGCGAATTCACCACCAAGTCCGGCCGTCTCTCCCCCTACTTCGTCAATACTGGGCTGTATCGCACCGGCGCCCAGATTGCCCGGCTGGGTCAGTTTTACGCCGCCTGCGTGGCCGAAACCTGTGCCGGCCGGTTTGACGCCATGTTCGGTCCCGCTTACAAGGGCATCCCCCTGGTCACCACCACGGCGGTGGCCCTGGCCCAGGAGCACGGCATGGATGTCCCCTTCTTCTTCAACCGCAAGGAAGCCAAGGATCACGGTGAGGGCGGATCCATGGTGGGCTACGCTCCCCAGGACGGCGACCGGATCGTGATCATTGAGGACGTAATCACCGCCGGCACCGCCGTGCGGGAGACCATGCCCCAGCTTCTCTCCTGCGCCAAGGTTCAGGTGCAGGACATGTTCATCTCGGTCAACCGCTGCGAGGTGGGTAAGGAAGGAAAAAAGACCGCCGTCATGGAGGTAAAGGAGGAATTCGGCATCGACGTCCACGCCATTGTTACCGTGGCCGACATCCACGAATACCTGCGCACCCAGCCCCAATACGCTTCGGTGCTGCCGCTGATGGAGTCCTATATGGAGAAGTACTGCATCCTGTAAAACCCTTCCGTTCCCGAACGCCCCTGTCCCGCTGCGCAGGGAGCGCTCGTCCTTTCCCTTTGGCTGAAATTCTGGGGGAGGGGCGCCCTTCTCAAAAGGCGCCCCTCCCCCGTGCCCTCTTCCCACGAAAACTTTTGGGGACGATGGAAAAGCATAAAGAAACCGGCTCCTCTGCTTTGTCCAAAATGCCACTTGCCTTTTCGCCTGCGTGCCTTCATACTGAGGATATCCGCTATTCTACATATCACCCGGGGACCATCGGCCCCAGAGCCGTCTCTCGACGTCCCCCAGAAAGGAGACTTCCATGAAAAACCTCCAACGCCTTCATCCGCTGCTGGAGAGCTTTGTCCGCAAGGGTCCGGCAGGCTGTGCCCTGCAGGTAGTACACCAGGGAACCACCGTCTACGAGGACTACGTAGGCCTGGCTAGCCGAGAGGAACAGCGCCCCATTGCCCCCGACACCATTTACCGGCTCTACTCCATGACCAAGGTGGTGGCCGCCGTGGCCGGACTGATCCTCTACGAGCGCGGCGCATTCCTTCTCAATGACCCGGTAAGCGATTACCTTCCCGCCTTTGCTAACCCCCAGGTTTTCCGCACCCAGCCCCGGGGCGGCGTCATTGTTACGCCGGCCGCCGAGCCCATGCGCATGAAGCACCTATTCACCATGGCCAGCGGCATCACCGGGGCAGGAGGCTCCAGTGCCCACGCCCGGGCCATGGCCGAGGCCACCGACGCCCTGGCCAAGGAGAAGGGTGGGCCGCGCCGTTACACCATCCAGGAGTATATGCAGGCCATCGCCCAGGTACCCCTGGCCTTTGATCCTGGCAGCCACTGGGAGTATGGCATCAGCCTGGACATTCTCTCGGCCGTCATCGAAGTGATTTCCGGAAAAACCTTCGGTCAATTCCTGCAGGAGGAGATCTTCCAGCCTCTGGGCATGGAGGATACCTTCTTCGCCCTGCCGGAGGAAAAGGCTGGACGTCTCTGCACCCTGTACCACCGCCAGGACGACGGGACCCTCGTCCTTCCCGGCCAGCGCATGGAGTTCTTCGGGCCTGAGGTCCGCTACGAAAGCGCCAGCGGCGGCCTGCTCTCCACCCTGGGCGACTACAGCCGTTTCGCCGCCTGTCTGGCTGCCGGCGGAGAGCTGGACGGCGTGCGCATCCTGGGCCGCAAAACCATTGAACTCATGTCCACCAACCACCTCTCCCCCACCCAGCTGCAGGACTTCGACTGGCCTTACCAGGCGGGCTACGGCTACGGACTGGGGGTGCGCACCATGATGGACCGGCCGGCCGGCGGGTGCAACGGTTCGCTGAAGGAGTTTGGCTGGTGCGGCTACGCGGGCACCTGGGTGCTCATCGATCCCTCCGAGAGTCTCAGTGCGGTTTACATGCAGCAGATGATCCCCAACTTCGAGGCCTATCAC
This sequence comes from uncultured Christensenellaceae bacterium, assembly GCA_944376795.1. Taxonomy (GTDB): domain Bacteria; phylum Bacillota; class Clostridia; order Christensenellales; family UMGS416; genus CALWDW01. Next base: position 39,642 of record CALWDW010000017.1, on the reverse strand, counting down.
CAGCCCCGGCTGCGGGCGGTGCTCTATGGCTGCCTGTAGCCGGCAGAACCAGCCTCTTGGATTGGCTGCGGAAAGGAGACCCGGATGAAAAATACCCACGTCTGCCCCAAGTGCGGCGGCACCGACATTCTGCGCGTGAAGGGTAACGCCGGCGCCTACGGGAGCGGAAACAATATCCCCACCGGATGGTCCAACTTTTCGGCGGTGCTGGTGCACCGGTACGTGTGCTGTTCCTGCGGCTACGCGGAAGAATGGATCGACCCGGAAGATATCCCCAAGCTAAAAAAGAAATACGAGCCGGCTCCCTAATAAGCCCAAGACCCGTGAAACAGTGCGGAGGGCTGTCCCCTTGGGGACAGCCCTCCGCTGCTTCTGCCGCAAGCTTCCCGTTCCAACGCCCCAAGAGGATGGGAGGGCTGGGTCCCTCCCATCCTGCCGGCCTTTGCAAAGGGCGGGCAAAGGCTTTGGAAACGAGGTTTTCAGCGGTCCGGCCTTCTCCGCTGCCTGTGCGATGCGGCCAAGCAAGACCCCTGCGGCAAAGCGCCGCGCCAGAAATGGCCATTTGGGCCTTTGGCGCGGGCAGTTTTGCATGCAGCCCACAGGCGCTGGCCCATTGCCCATCGAAAAAAGCGCGGCAGAATTGATGTCTGCCGCGCTCCTTTTTCTGCGTCGCTATTGCAGTCCGTCAGCCTGGCCGTAGACGTCCTGCTCCCCGGCCCGCACGCCTTCCCAGCGGATGGGCGCGGTCATGCGGATCCGCAAGATGGTATCAATGGGATCCCTCTGGACAATCGGTACCGAAACCCGGAGCCCGGTCTCGGTCTTCTCCACCGAAAGCTGGGAGCTGTTAAGCGACTCCACCGCGGCAATCTCTCCGGTAAGCCCCTCCAGCTCCAGGGTATCTTCCCGCCAGTCCAGAATGTGCAGGTAGACGGTATCCCCCCGGTAGCAGGCGCCGCCCCAGTCCCCCGGCAGGATGGGCCCGCCGCGGGTGCCGTACACCGCCTCGCCATAGCGCTCCAGCCACGCGCCCACCTGGGCAAGGCGCTCCACCTGGCGGGGCTCCATGTCCCCCTGGCCGGTGGGACCCACGTTGAGCAGGTAAGTGCCGTCCCGCACCACCACGGTGATCAGGTGCTGCACCACCTCCCGCAGGCTCATCATGGGCGCACCGGGGATATACCCCCAGGAGCGGGTCAGGCAGTCATTGTTATCCCAGGGCTTATCGGTGCGGATGCCGCCCACGTTCCGTTCCCGGACATGGAAGTCCCCCTCCCAGCCGAAGCGGTTGTTCAGCATGATCCCCGGCTGCCAGGCGCGGATGCGGTTGATCATCTTCTCGCTCTGCCAGAAGTAATTGACCTTAAAGTAGCGTTCGCTCTGATGGAAGTTCTCGTCCTGGTACCAGCCCTTGTGGCCGTTGCCGAACTGGATACCCCCGTGGGCCAGCCACTCCCCGTCGAACCAAAGCATGTCAATCTTGCCATAGCCGGTCATCAGCTCCTCCAACTGGGCGTGGCACTGATCCCGCATGGCCAGGGCGCTGTCCAAATACATTTCCGGGAAGAAGTAGCCGGGATAGCGCCAGTCCATAGGCGAGTAGTAGAACCCCACCTTCAGTCCCTCGCCCCGGCAGGCGTCCACGTACTCGGCCACCAAATCCCGGCGGGCGGCGGAGTTCACCGCGTTGAAGGAGGAGGCACGGCTGTCAAAGAGGGAGAAGCCGTCATGGTGGCGGGTGGTCAGCACCATATACTTCATGCCGGCGGCCTTGGCGGTGCGGGCCCAGGCCCGGGGATCGTACCGGGGCGCGTCGAAGCGCTGGGCCAGCTGGGCATACTCGCTGGTGGACAGCCGCTCGTTAAACATCACCCACTCACCCCGGCCCAGGAGGGCATAGAGGCCCCAGTGAATAAACATGCCAAACTTTGCGTCCCGGAACCACTGCATATTTTCCGGGCTCTGGGGAATGACCTTTTCGGGAACATACGCCTCCCGCAGGCGATCCAATGCATTCATTCCACGCTCCTCCTTTTTGCCTGCCTCCATCCTATCGCATCCGCTCCTCCATGGCAAGGAAAAGATGAACCGCCCAGGGCCCTGCATCCTGGGCCCGGAGCGGTTCATGGCGAATCTCCGCAACAGCGGCCGCCCACTCTTAGGCCGCAGCTCCGTCAGGTGGCGATCATAGGAATTCCCTGGGGCTCCCTGTCATAGGGGGCCTGCCGCCCGTCGGCAATGGGGTAAATGTTCTCGCTCACGGCGGTAGCCGCCGCCACCATGGCGTCATAGGGCCGCTGGCAGCAGTCCACAAACCCAATGTTATAGTTCTCCTGGCCGGAGTTGCACAGGATCTGCTGGTCATTGAGCACGAAATGCACCGCCCCCAGGAAGTAAGGGGACGTGGCCGCCTGCTCCATGTAGTAGCGGTAGGCCACCCCGCGCTCCTCCTGGTTGGTCACGCCCTTGATCCCGGTCAGCGGCAGCCCTGCATCGATGGAACCGTGATGGAACTCGCTGATCATCACCGGCTTATTCACCAGTTTTCCGGTGAGCTCGATCTGGGGCACCGGGTCGAAGTCGTAGCAATTGATATCAAAGACGTCAAAGTATTCGCAGCCCGCCACCTGGACAGGGTTATGGATCCAGGCATAGCGCATGCCCAGGTTCAGATGGTCGGGATCCACCTTCCGCGCCGCCAGAGAGGGCACCTTGTGGAACTCGGTCACCATCACATAGGAGAACGCTTCCAAATCGGCCTTCACCGTGTCGTTCAGGGAGCAGGCATCGGGAATGGGACGCTTGAGCTGGTCAAAGCTGGTAAAGCCCTGGCCCCAAGCGGCGTTCAGGGCCTCCAGATCGCCGTGGTAGCGTTCCCGCATCCAGTCGACAAAGACGGCCTTGGTATAGAGGGTCTCATCGGGATGCCCCACCAGCTTCTCCGCAATGCACAGTTCATTGACATAGGCCCACTCGGGCTCGTTGGTGAGGAAGTAGCCGATGCAGTAGGGATCCCCCTTGAGCCGGAGAAGGTTCTGGGCGCAGGCCTCGGCACGCTGGGCAAACACCGGGTCAAATACGTCCGAGAAGTCCCGGAAAATCATCCGGTCGGTGCGGGGGAACTCTCCCATCATCGCCGTGTAGGGGAAGCGGCAGGTCTCCTGCACGGGGCAGCGGGCAGGCTCGCCGTTACCCACCATGTTGATACCCCACTGGTGAAGCCGCCGGGCGGTTATGGCGCACCAGGCCTTCTTCCAATCCTTTCCGAAAGCGCGAATCAGGTTGATTACAGGAAAGCTGACCACCTGGCAATAGCCGACCCGCCGGGCCATCTCCGGGTCGCCGTGCACCTCTTTCCAGGCGTCGGCAAACTCCCCATCCCGATCGGGCAGCCAGGTATAGGCCTTCTCCCAGCCGGTGACCACACTGGAGTCCTCCGGGAAAATGAATTCCAGCCCTATACTGAGAAAAGCATAGCCGTCAGGATCGACAAACCACCAACGACGGCCGTCATAATGGGTGCGGAAAAAGCCCGTGGCGCCGAAGTTCTTCTCCTTCCAGCCACCGTACCGGCTGAACATGGGCCGGGGGCCGGGATCGGGCTCTGCCGCCTCCCGGCGCAGCCGCTCCACCACCTCGGTCACGCTGCGGCTCTTGCCAGGCCAATTCCGGCGGGCCCACTGGCCCAGCTCGTCCACCACCTTGACATCCGGCAGAGGATAGTCAGGCTCCGCATCCGAGAAAGTAACATTCTGGAACACAAACCGCTGGGGACGATGGGATTTCCGGGCACCCAGGAAGATATAGGCCGTCTCCTCCGGGGTAATCCCCACGCCGGAGCTGGTGGTTTTCAGCTTGCTGGGCGTCCGGGGAAGGAAGGCGTTTTTGCAGGTGATTTCTCGGAAATCATAGGGAAGCCGCGTCCAATAGTGGGGAAAGGCGTTGGTGGTTACGGTGGCCCGCGGGGCGTCGGTCAAAGGGTCCTGCCCCTCCCGGTAGAAGCGGACGTCCACGGTGGTGGCGTACATCTGCTCCTGCGGGTAGTAGAAGTCGCACCACAGCCATCCATAGTCGCTGAGCTGGGCGCCTTCCACGCAGCCTGCGGTGCCGCTGAGGAGAATCCCTCCCCCCTCGGCGGGAATCTGGAGAACGATGCGGTCGGCGGTGCACTCCATCACGGTGCAATTCACCGGCTTGACCTTTCGCAGGTCAACTTTATACGTCTTCATTACAGCCTCCTGGATTTGCGGATATGGACCCACCAAGAAGATATCATGCAGTTGGCGGATTGTGGGGAGAAATATTCTACGGTTTTGGAGGAATTCCTGCCCCAAAATGTCCCCTTTGTGTCTTCCTTCACATAAACCCTGACAGAAAACAGGGGATCGCCGCCAAAAACTACCCTATGCCTCCGATCCCACGTTTTACAATACCGAAATCGTTTTCCTCTCTCACCGACCCACACTGCAATGCAAAAAACCGCACAGCAGGGGGAAGGAATTCCCGCCGCTGTGCGGTTTTACAAGTTCGCAAGGATAGCTGTACGGCTACCACAGCAAAGCGCTACAGACTCCGATAGATATCCAGGTAGGCCTGCGCGGACTTATTCCAGGAGAAGTCCACCAGCATGGCCGACTCGGCCAGCTTCCGCCATGCCTGGGGCTTGGCCTTATAGACCTGCAGCGCCAGCTCAATGACGTGGAGCATGTCATGGGCGTTATAATTGGTGAAAGAGAAGCCCGTACCCGTGCCGGTCTCGGGGTTGTAAGCGGCCACAGTGTCCTTCAAGCCGCCGGTCTCCCGGACCAGGGGCAGCGTGCCGTAGCGCATAGCCATCATCTGGGAAAGTCCACAGGGCTCGAAGGCACTGGGCATCAGGAACAGGTCGCTGGCCGCGTAGATCTTCTGCGCAATGTCCAGATCAAATTGGATAAAGCAGCGGGCCTGATTGGGATGGGTTTTCTCCACCCAGCGGAAGAAATTCTCATAGTGCGGCTCTTCCCCGGGGCCCACGCTCTGGGTGCCCAGCAGCACAAACTGCACCCCCAGGTCCAGGATCTCCTTCATAACGCATTCGATGAGGTCGAAACCCTTCTGGGCATCCAAACGGCTGACCACGCCGATCATCATGGTATTCTCCCGCTGGGGCAGGCAGTACTCCTTCTGGAAGGCCAGCTTATTGATGCGCTTCCCCTCCAGGTCGGAATAGGGATAATAGATCCGCCGGTCGTGAGCCGGATTGACCGCCTCGGTATCAATACCGTTGACAATACCGCTGAGCTTATAGCTAATATCGTTGAGTACGCCATCCAGCCCCTCGCCGTACCAGCTGGTGCGAATCTCCTGGGCGTAGGTGGGACTGACGGTGGTCACCGCGTCGCTGTGATAAAGGGCGGCCTTCATCAGGTTGACCCCCTGATAGAACTCCAGATCCCGCCAGGCGGCCGATCCCGGCGGCAGCCCGATGAGCTCGTTGACCACCGAGGGTGCAAACCGGCCCTGGAAACGCAGGTTATGGATGGTAAACACCGTTTTAATCTGGGTATACTCCGGCAGATGGCCATAGTGCTGATGCAAAAGCAGTGGAATGGCCGCCGTCTGCCAGTCATGGCAGTGGATGATATCCGCACCGCCCAGGTAGGGCAACGAGGCTAGCACCGCTTGGCTAAAGAAGATAAACCGCTCCCCATCGTCGTAGTAGCCGTAAAACTGATCCCGCTTGAAGTAGTAGTCATTCTCCACAAAGTAGGTGGGGACCACAGCGTCCTTAATCTGCATGAGCCGGCAGAACTGATGCCTCCAGCCCACCTGGACCTGGTAGCAGGCCACCTCTTCCATGGCGTCGTAAATTTCCGACTTATTCTTCAGGGAGGCATAAAGCGGGGCGATGACCATGGTCGTAACCCCCAGATGGGCCAACGCCGCCGGCAGAGAGCCCACCACATCTCCCAGCCCTCCGCTTTTGACGTAGGGCGCAACCTCGGAGCTGGCAAATAGTATCCGCATGGGAGGACCTCCTTTCTAGGGTAACGGCGAAGGAGCAGTTGTCCCTTCGCCGCAGTGTGTGCTTGGTTAGATACTGGTACCCTTGCGCACGGCCACAGGATTCCCCGGCGTGCCCTGAAGCACCACCTGGTCAGAAATGGTGACCGAACGATCCAGGATGACATTCTCCAAAATGACGTCGCGGCCGATCTGGCAGCTTTCCATGATAATGCAGCCCTTCACCACCGAACCCGGCCCCACATCGCTCTCCCGGAATAGGATAGAGGAATTGACCTCGCCCTCAATGTCGCAGCCGCTGGCAATGAAGCTGTTGGTCACCTGGGCGGATGGACCATATTGGGTGGGAGGATTGTCCTTGATCTTAGTGAAAATATCCCGCTCGCTCATAAAGAGGCGCTGCACCACCGAGGGGTTCAGCAGGTCCATGCTGGCCTGGTAATAGCTCTGCAGGGAGTAGATCCGGCGGATGTAGCCGGCATAATCATAGCTGTAAACCTGCAGGGACTTGGTCAGCCGCGCCAAGATATCCACCAGGTCATAGCTGTGGGTGGTCATGGCCTGCTGGATAGCCCGCAGCAGCAGGCTGGTGCGGATCACCATCACCGACAGGTAGATCCGGCCCAGGTTCTTGGAATTCCCCATGGACAGAGACAGCACCCGGCCGCTCTCGTCGGCTTCCACACCCACGTCGTCCGGAAGGCTTTCCATGTGGCCCAGGCGCTTCTGGGTGACCAAAGTCACATCCGCGTCCTTGCTCTCGTGATACTCCAGGATCTTGCTGACATCCAGATTGCATACCAGGTTGGAGGCGCAGATTACCACGTTCTCCGAGGAGCTGTGGGTAAAGAAGCCCATATTGTCGTGGAAGTCCTCCAGATTGACCGCACAGTGGCTGCGGCCCAGGTAGCTGGGGATCCCGCCCTGGAGGATCATCAGATCCTGGCTCTTCCGGGAGAGGGACCACTCCTGCCCCGTGCCCAGGTGGTCAATCAGCGAACGGTACTTGTTGGAGGCAAAGACGCCAATTTTCCGAATCTTGGAATTGACCAGGTTGCTCAGGGCAAAGTCCACCAGGCGGTACCGTCCGCCGAAGGGCAGGGTGATGGCGCTGCGGACATAGGTCAGCTCGCCCAGGCTCAGGTCGGGATTATTGAGTATGATACCGATTGTCTTTTTCATTGCGTACGCCCCCTTACTTGCCGGTCAGCCCGGTGAGAGTGTCGTTATTGGACAGGACGGTGATCTCCTTGGCCCCGGCATGGGGACGTCCCACCACACGGCCGCGCTCCACCACGTACTTCTCGTCAATGATGGCGTCATAGACCTCCGCGCCGTCCTCAATCACCGCGCCATGCATCAGGATGGAGTCTCGGATCTTCGCCCCGCGGCCAATGAAGACGTCGTTGGAAATGATGGAGTGGTGCACATCCCCCAGGATGGTGCAGCCATCACAAACCAAGGACGTGGAGATATGGGCTTCGGGACCCAGATACTGGGGCTTGGTATTCTCCGAGTTGGAGTATACCGGGATGGTGCGATCCTGCAGCTGCAGGGGGCAGTCCGGATCCAATAGCTCCATATTGGCCTCATAGTAGCTGGGGATGGTCCCCACATCCTTCCAATAACCATTGAAAGGATAGGCGTACATATTCTTCCCCTCGGCCAGGAGTGTGGGCAGGATATTGCCGCCGAAGTCTTTCTGGCTGGCCTCGTCGTCGTGATCCCGAAGCAGGGCCTCCCGAAGAACCTTCCAGGTGAAGATGTAGATACCCATGCTGGCTAGATTGCTCATGGGGTTCTTGGGCTTCTCCTCGAAGCGGGTGATTTTTTGGTTCTCGTCGGTAATCATCAGGCCAAAGCGGCTGGCCTCCTCCCAGGGAACGGTATACCCGGAGATGGTCACGTCCGCGCCGGTCCGCTTATGGAAGGCCAGCATCTGGGCATAATCCATCTTATAAATGTGATCGCCGGAGAGGATCAGGACGTACTCCGGATCCTGGAAATCGATAAACTCAATATTCTGGTACACGGCATCGGCGGTACCCTCGTACCACTTTCCGCCTTCGCGGCTCTGATAGGGAGGCAGAATGGACACGCCGCCATCCTGCGAATCCAGCGCCCAGGCCGCGCCGGTTCCGATGTAGGTGTTCAAAATCAGGGGCTTGTATTGGGTGAGAACACCCACCACGTCGATCCCCGAGTAGAAGCAGTTGCTCAAGGTAAAGTCAATGAGTCGGTACTTGCCGCCAAAGAGCACAGCGGGCTTTGCCACATTCATGGTCAGCCCTCCCAGACGGCTGCCCTGGCCACCGGCCAGAAGCATGGCGATACATTCCTTTTTGCGCGTCATTTGACATCGCTCCCTTCGGTTTATCACGGATTCCCCTCTCGGCCGCGCCAACCTGCCTGCGCTCTAAAAACCGGGCAGCTTCCAGATATCGCGGGCATATTCAGTAATAGCCCGGTCGGAAGAGAAGTAACCAGACTTGGCTATATTCGTCAGCTGCATGCGGCGGAAGGCGGGCTTCTCTCGATAGATGGCCTGGACCCGCTCCTGGGCCTGGCGGTACATATCGAAGTCCCCTAGCACGAAGAACTCATCCCCCCACTGGAGCAAGGAGCTGACGATATCTTGGAATTGGTTAGTATCCCCGGGCAGCAGGGCGCCGGAGAGCTGATTGATCACCTGGCGGATATTGGCATCATCCCGGTAATAGTCGCTGGGATGGTAGCTGCCTTTCTGGCGCATCTCCTGGATCTGCTCCACGGTAAGGCCGAAGCGGATGGCGTTCTCCTCGCCCACCAGGTCCAGAATTTCCACATTGGCCCCATCCAGGGTACATAGGGTGATGGCGCCGTTCATCATGAACTTCATATTCCCCGTGCCGGAAGCTTCCTTACCCGCCGTGGAGATCTGCTGGCTGATATCCGCCGCCGGGTAGATCATCTCGCCCAGAGACACATTGAGATTGGGCAGGAAAACCACCTGAATCACCTTCCGGGCTACCGGGTCGTTATCAATGAACTGGGCCAGGGTATTGGTCAGACGGATGATGGACTTGGCGAAAGCGTACCCCGGAGCGGACTTTCCCGCCAGGAAAAACACCCGAGGCTGGACATCGTCCCCAGCCAACACCCGATTATACAGGTGCATGATATGCATCAGATTCAGCAGCTGGCGCTTGTAGGCATGGATCCGCTTGACCTGAACGTCAAATATGGCGTCATGATTGATCACCAGGCCCTGGGTTTTACGGACATACTCGGCCAGGCGCATCTTATTCTTGTGCTTGACCTTGGCAAACTCATGCTGCACAGACTTATCGTCCACATAGGGCAGGAGCTTCTCCAGATCCTGGGGATGGGTCATCCAGCTGGGACCGATGACGTCGCAGAGGAGCTCGGTAAGCAGCGGATTGGCCTTGATCAAAAAGCTGCGGTGAGAAATGCCGTTAGTCTTATTATTGAAGCGCTCAGGGAACATCTGGTAATAGGGGTGCAGCACATCCCTCTTCAAAATCTCCGTGTGCAGGGAAGCCACCCCGTTGACCGAATAGGAGCCCACCACCGAGAGGGTAGCCATGTGCACCTGGCCATCCCGCAGGATGGCCATTTGCGCGATCTGGTCCACGGGAAGGTCGCCCTTACGGTAGAGGGTATCCATCCACCGGCGGTTGATCTCTTCGATGATCATATGGATCCGCGGCAGAATGGAGCGCATTAAGTCGGTGGGCCAGCACTCCAAGGCCTCGGGCAGCACGGTATGGTTGGTATAACTGATCATGGAATGCATAATCTTCCATGCATCGTCCCACTCCATGCCTTCCTCGTCCACCAGGATGCGCATCAGCTCCGGGATGCACAGGGTGGGGTGGGTATCGTTGATATGGATGCAGATCTTATCCTCAATGCCAGACAAGGAGCCGTTATGGGCAGCCCGGTAATCCCGCAGGATAGCGGCCAAGCCCGCCGCCACAAAGAAATACTCCTGCATCAGGCGCAGCCGGCGACCCTCGAAGTTGTTATCATTGGGATACAATACGGCAGAAATGGATTCCGCCCAGGACTCGTGAGAAAGCGCGCCCAGGAAGTCCCCCCGGTTGAAGGCCGGAAGGTCAAACCCCTCGATGGACTCCGCCTTCCACAGCCGAAGAATATTCACCGTATCGGGATCGTTCCAGGCAATCACCGGAATCTCGTAGGGAACGGCCCGGACGGCCTGCCACTTGATCTGCTTAAAGTACATCCGGCCGTTGATATAATCCATATGGATATCGCCGCCGAACTTGACGTCCACTGCCTGGTCGCTGCGGCGGACCGCCCAGGGATAGGGCTCTTCCTGCCAGGTCTCGGGGATCTCAGCCTGCTGGCAGTTTTCAATGCCCTGCTTAAACAGGCCGCGGCGGTAATAGATGCCGTTTCCATGTCCGGCAATGCCCAGGCTGGCCATGGAGTCCAGGAAGCAGGCGGCTAGGCGGCCCAGGCCGCCATTGCCCAGCGCCGCGTCATCCTCCATGGGCAGCAGTTCGTCCAGATCAATCTTCAGCTTGGCCAGTCCTTCCCGGACAATGGGTTCAACCTGGAGGTTCGAGAGGGTATTGGTAAGCATGTTCCCGATGAGGAACTCCATGGAGAAATAGTAGACCTGCTTTACATTGGCATCCCGGGTAGGGGACTTGGCCAGGCGGCGGCGCAGTTCGTCCGCCAGCACCTGGGCCAGCACGGTGTAGCGGGTGCGGGCATCGCCGGCGGCAGGTTCGTGGCCGTAGCGAGAGACGTAGGTATCCAAATAGGTTTGGGCAAAACTGGTAGCGTCCGTTATCATGGGCGAGATACTCCTTCGATATAGAGGAAATTTATTGCACCGGTGCGGCAGAAGCCGCTTCGGGCACATTCTTGAGGGTAAAGACCAAAGCCGTCAGCCCTGGAAGCTTGAACGAAATGGAATAAGGACGGCCATGCATGGGAACCTCCTGAGCCTGGGGCTGACGCGCATTGCGCACGCCGCTGCCGCCAAACTTTTTCAGGTCGGTATTAAAGACCTCCACATAGCGGCCCGGCGCATCCACGCCGATGGCAAAGGACGGATACTCCACCGGCGTACAGTTGAATACGGCCACCAGGGTATTCCCGTTCCGATCAGTACGGGTAAAGGAAAACACGCTTTGGGAGGCGTTATTGGCGTCAATCCAGGAAAAGCCTTCCCAAGCGTTGTCCTGCTCATAGAGGGGACGCTGCTCCAGGTAGAAGGCGTTCAGCGCTCGGATGTACTGCTGGTATTTTTCGTGCATGGGGTAGTCTAAAAGGAACCACTCAATAGGCTCGTCATAGCGCCACTCAATGAACTGGGCAATCTCGTTGCCCATAAAGGTAAGCTTCTTCCCGGGGTGAAGGATCTGCCAGGCGGCCAGAACCCGGAGGTTGGCAAACTTGGCGGCATAATCCCCCGGCATGCGGCCGATCAGGGACTTCTTGCCATGCACCACCTCGTCATGAGAGAAGGAGAGGATATAATTCTCCTCCAAGGCGTACATCATAGCGAAGGTCATCTTATTGTGCTGGCCGCTGCGGAAGAGCGGGTCGAACTCCATATAGTTGAGGGTATCGTGCATCCACCCCAGGCTCCACTTCAGGTGGAAGCCCAGCCCTCCTTCGCTCACCGGATAGGTCACATGGGGATAGGTGGAGGAATCCTCAGCCGTCAACAGAATGCCTGGATACTCCTCAGGCAGCAGACTGTTCAGCGTGGTCAAAAAGTCGATGGCATCCAGGTCTTCATCGCCCCCATTGGCGTTGCGGAAGTACTGGTCCCCCCGGCCGAAGTTCAGGGAGAGCATGCTGGCCAGGCCGTCCACGCGGAAGCCGTCCACGTGGAAATTGTCCAGCCAATACAGGGCATTGCTGATCAAGAAGCTCCAGACATGGCGCTGGGAGAAATCAAAGCGCTCGGTTCCCCAGTGGGGATGCTGAATGTGGCCGTAGAGATGGGTACCGTCAAAGTCGATCAGGCCGTGCCCATCCTTACAGAAGTGGCCGGGCACCCAGTCCAGAATGACGCCCACCCCCTCCTTGTGGCAGGCATCCACAAAGCGCTTGAGATTGTCGGGCTCCCCCAGGCGGGCGGTAACAGCATAGAAGCCGGTCAGCTGGTAGCCCCAAGACATGTCCAGGGGATATTCCATCACGGGCATCAGCTCCACGTGGGTATAGTGCATCCTGCGGGCATACTGGGCCAGCTTTTTGCCCACCTTGCCGAAGTCGATACCAGCTTCATCGGTGCAGGCCTCCAGCCAAGAGGTGGGATGCACCTCATAGATATTAATAGGATCGTTCTTGGGATCGATGGGCCGCGTCTCCCGGCGCTTCATCCACGACGCATCGGTCCAGGGGAAATCCTCCGCCGGCGTTACAATCGACGCACTCTTGGGCCGAAGCTCGCTGGCAAAGCCATAAGGGTCGGCCTTGTAGCGCAGCACCCCGTCGGCGCCTGTGACGGCGTACTTATAAAGGAAGCCGCTCTCCACGCCGGGGACGAAGGCATCCCAGACGCCCGTCTGCTCCAGCCGAGCCATAGGGGTAGCCTCCGGATCCCAGCCGTTAAAGTCCCCTACCACGGAGACTTTCTGGGCCGAAGGCGCCCAAACGGCGAAATATACGCCCTCCTCATCCTTATGCTTGGTACAGTGAGCACCCATGGTATAATAGGCCCGGTACTGTGTGCCCTCTCCGTAAAGATAGGCAAAAACGGCATCCGGTTGAATAAAGCGCATGGTGTATCCTCCTATCATCCATTGCCAGGCTGCGAGGTTTGATACATCTCACAATCAGCAAAATCGTTTTCTGCCTATATTGTATAATGAAAGAGAGGCCTTGTAAAGGGAAGCCGTGGGAAGTTCATGGATTATTTTGGAAAAAATTGCCGCAGGCATGGTATATTCCCAGTATAATCCCCTCCGCACACCATTATCCGCCGCAGGCCGTGGTAAGGCTTCATATTGGTTTTGATAATTACATTATATGGTCTTATCCTCCCCTTGTCCATAGAAAAATTTGATTCCCATCTCCCGGCGTCCCTTCTCTCCCGCAAAGCCGGCAGCCGTCCTCGTTCTTCACTGTGAAATCTCCCCCAAAGGCTGCTTTTCTCCGCAATTCTGGCCTTTAGGCTTGACAACCCAAGACCGGAATGTATAATAAAGGGATGAACCCGGCGCATAGTTATGCAGCCGGGCGCTCTCACATTACGGTTAAGGATGGTGGCACATGGCAAACGTATTGGACGTGCTCCGCGAGCGGGGCTTTCTACAGCAGATTACCTTCGAAGAGGAGCTGTATAAGCTCCTGGATAACGAAAAGGTAACCTTTTACGTGGGCTTTGATCCCACGGCGGACAGTCTGCACATCGGCCACTATATCCCCCTGATGGCCATGGCGCACATGCAGCGGGCCGGCCACCGGCCCATCGCCCTGGTAGGCGGCGGCACCGCTATGGTGGGCGATCCCAGCGGCCGCACCGATATGCGCAAGATGCTCTCCCCGGAGGACCTGGCCCACAACAAGGCCTGCATCAAGGAACAAATCGGCCGGTTCCTGGACTTCTCCGAAGACCGCGCCCTGATGGTGGACAACGCCGACTGGCTGATGAATCTGGAATACATTCCCTTCCTGCGGGATGTGGGGGTGCACTTCTCGGTCAACCGCATGCTCACTGCCGAGTGCTATAAGGCCCGCATGGAGAAGGGCCTCTCCTTCCTGGAGTTTAACTACATGCTGATGCAGGCCTACGACTTCCTGGTACTGCATCAGAAGTACGGCTGCATGCTGGAGATGGGCGGGGATGACCAGTGGAGCAACATCCTGGCCGGCGCCGACCTCATCCGCCGCAAAGAAAAGCAGCCCGCGTACGCCTGTACCTTCTCCCTGCTGCTCAACAGCCAGGGCCAAAAGATGGGCAAGACCGTGGGCGGGGCCCTCTTCCTGGATAAGAACCGCGTCTCCCCTTACGACTTCTACCAGTACTGGCGCAATGTGGACGACGCCGATGTGGCCAAGTGCTTGGCGCTTCTGACCTTCATGCCCATGGAAGAGGTGCGGGAGCTCACCGCCCCCGGCGCCCCCATCAACACCGCCAAGGCCACCTTGGCCTACGAGGTAACCAAGCTCATCCACGGAGCCGAAGAGGCCGACCGGGCCAAGGCCGCCGCCGAAGCCCTCTTCTCCGGCAAGGGCAGCGTGGATACCATGCCCACCGGGGTGGTCAAGGGCCAACAGGTGGATAACGGCCTGCGGGTCATTGATCTGCTGGTGCAGGGCAGCCTGGTCAAGTCCCTGGGCGAGGGACGACGGGTCATCTCCCAGGGCGCTGTGCAGCTGAACGGCGCCAAGGTCATCGATCCCGAAGCCAAGGTCGCCCGCAGCGACTTCGACGGGGACGGCCTGATCCTCAAAAAGGGCAAAAAGGGCTTCTATCGCTTCCTCCTGGAGGACTAGAATGCCCGCCCAGGAGATCGACCACTACCGCAGCCTGGCCCGCCTGGGCCGCAGCGACATTACCATTATGAAGTCCCGCTTCCTGGGCTACGCGGGAGCCGCTCTCACCGAGGAGGAGGCCAAGGCCTTCATTGCCCGAGTGCGGGCGGAGAATCCGGAGGCTAGCGCCGTACTCTACGGCTACACCTGCGGCCTGTCCGGACAAATCCAGCGCTATGACGACGCCCACGAGCCCTCCGGCGGACTGCCTATCCTGGAGGCGCTGAAACGTCCCGGCCTGGCGGGCGCGGTATGCGCCGTGGTGCGCTACTGGGGCGGCGTGAAGCTGGGCGCGTCCAACCTGGGTCGCGCTTTCGGTCAAGCGGCCATCCTGGCGATACAGGATGCCCACCCCTGCCTCTACGAGAAAAGCCTCCGGCTCATGCTGGAGTTTGACTATTCCCTGCTGGGAAAGCTCCAGCATCACCTGGAGCACGCCCGCTGCCGCCTGGAAGATACCTCCTTTGGCGGTACGGTCACCATGACCCTCCTAATCAAGGCCGCCGACCAGGACGCCTTCACCCAGGGCATTCAGGATCTGACCAACGCCCGGGCAGAGCTTCTCCCCGTGGAGACCTGCTACGCCGGCTGGGAGGACGATACGCAAGCAGAATAACCAGGGCACAGCCCGGAAAGGATTTTAGGATATGGAAGATATTCAATTCATCCCCACGACCCATCTTAAGCCCAAGTTCACCGACCCCAGCAAGCTGGGCTTCGGCAAGGTCTTCACCGACCACATGTTCACCATGAAGTATGAAGCCGGCAAGGGCTGGTACGCGCCCACCATCGAGCCCTACGCGCCCTTTGCGTTGGATCCCTCCTGCATGGTGCTGCACTACGGTCAGGCCATTTTCGAGGGGCTGAAGGCCTATCCCGGCCCCGACGGCAAGATCGCCCTCTTCCGCGTGCGGGACAACTTTGAGCGGATGAACCGCTCGGCGGCCCGGATGCGCATCCCTGAAATCGACGTGGACTTCGCCATCAAGGCCCTGATCGAGCTGCTGAAGGTGGAGCGGGACTGGATCCCCCGGGCCAAGGACACCGCCCTGTACATCCGTCCCACCATCATTGCCACCGACGCGCACCTGGGCGTGAAGGCCTCCAGCACCTACCTGTTCTTCATCATCCTCTCCCCAGTAGGGCCCTACTACGCCGCGGGACTGGATCCTGTCAAGATCTATGTAGAGGACGAGTACGTTCGGGCGGTCCGCGGCGGCACCGGCTTCACCAAGGCGGCCTGCAACTATGCTGTCAGCCTGCTGGCCGGCGAACTGGCCAAGGACAAGGGCTATTCCCAGGTGCTCTGGCTGGATGGCGTGGAGCGTAAGTACATTGAGGAAGTGGGCGCGATGAATATCTTCTTCCGCTTCAAGGATGAAATCGCTACCCCCATGCTCCAGGGCTCCATCCTTCCCGGCATCACCCGGGATTCGGTGCTCAAGCTGCTCCGTCACAAGGGCTACAATGCCGTGGAGCGCCGTATCTCCATCCAGGAGGTTTGCGAGGCCCACGCCAAGGGTGAGCTGCTGGAGGTCTTCGGCACTGGTACCGCAGCGGTCATCTCCCCGGTAGGTGAGCTTCGCTATGAGGATCACATCATGGAGATCAACCACAACCAGATCGGCGAGGTCTCCCAGATGCTCTATGATGAGCTCACCGGCATCCAGAACAGCCGCATCCCCGATCCCATGGGCTGGATGTCCTACATCGACTAGTCCTTAGGCAAAACAAAAACTACCACGCCGCCGCAGAACGTATGGTTCTGCGGCGGCTTTTTTCTCCGAGACAGCAAAAAAAGCGTGGGATACTTCACCCAAGAGGCAGCTTGCCGTCTCCCGGAGCAGCTTTTATAAAAGCTCCCTCAGGACTTTTTCCTGCAAAAACCTTTTCATTGAAAAAAGCAGAAGAAAAACGCCGCGCCTTCTTTCCCCGCCCACTGCGGCTTAAGGATAAAATCGGGGGAGAGGAGCCTTTTTGCAAAAGGCTCCTCTCCCCCGTCCATCCTTTTGATGCACTTACAGCGCTTCCAAGAAGGCGTACTGGGCCTGGGTCAGGTGATAATAGTGGCCCTTCTTGGCCATGAGCTCGTCATGGGTTCCGGCCTCCAGGATGCCGCCGTCGGCCACCACCATGATGCAGTCGGCCTGACGGATGGTGGACAGGCGGTGGGCGATGACGAAGGAGGTGCGTCCCTCCAACACCTTCTCCAAGGCCTTCTGGATGAGGATCTCGGTATGCGTATCAATGGCGGCGGTAGCCTCATCCAGGATCAGGATGGCAGGATCGGCCAGAAGCGCCCGGGCAAAGGCAATGAGCTGCTTCTGTCCTACAGAGAGGCGGCTGCCTCGTTCGTTGACCTCGGTCTCGTAACCCTTCTCCATGCGCATGATGAAGTCGTGGGCGTTGACCTCGCGGGCGGCAGCGATGCACTCCTCGTCGGTGGCGTCCAGCCGGCCGTAGCGGATATTGTCCATGATGGTGCCGGAGAAAATGAAGGTATCCTGCATCATAATGCCCATCTGCTCCCGCAGCGAGCGCAGATCCACGTCCCGAATATCGTGGCCGTCAATCTTCACCGCTCCCGAGCGCACATCATAGAACCGGGTAATCAGGTTGACCACGGTGCTCTTTCCGGCGCCGGTGGGACCCACCAGGGCGATAGTCTGTCCGGGATCCACGTGGAAGCTTACCCCGTCCAGCACGGTCTGGTTGGTATCGTAGCCAAAGACAACGTTTTCGAAGTCCACGGTGCCCTTGATGGGCGGCAGCTTGGGGGCGCCCTCCTTACTCTTGATGGAGACAGGGGTGTCCATGATGTCATAGATCCGCTCCAGGGAAGCCATGGCCACCAGCAGCTGGGTAAACAGGTTGCTCAACTGGTTCAGCGGCTGCCAGAAGCGGCCCAGATACCAGATCATGCCGGTAAGCACGCCCACCGAGATAGCCGCGTCCCCCGTGGCATGCATCCATTGCACGCCGAAGAAATAGATCAGAATATTCCCGATGCAGCTGACCAGCTCCAAGCCGGGCCAGAAAGCGTTGTTAATACGGATGGCATGCATCCAGGAAGAGACGATATCCCGGTTGGTCTGCCGGAAGGTCTCGCAGTTCTCCTCTTCCCGCACGTAGGCCTGGGTCACACGGACGCCGGAAAGGCACTCATGCAGGTAGCCGTTCATGCTGGAGATCTTCGCCCGCACCTTCCGCCACGTGCGGGTAATGTGGGGCTTGAGGATAAAGATCAGGGCCGCCAGCAGGGGCAGTACCGCAAAGGATACCAAGGCCAGCCCCACGTGCAGATACAGCATCAGCCCCGCAATGATAAAGACCGTCACCACATTGGTCAGGGCATTCACCACGCCGTTGGTAAACAGATCCAGCAAGGAGTTAACGTCGTTGATCACCCGGACCATGATCTTACCGGCCGAGCGGCTGTCAAAGAAGTCAAAGCCCAGCTCCTGGATGTGGTTGAAGAGATCCTCCCGGAGGGTAGCCAGCATCTTCCGGCCGGTGATGTCCATGAGCTTGATCTTCCAGCGCACGCACAGGGCCGCCAGAGTACTGGACACGGTAATGGCCAGCGCCAACCAGGGCAGCATGGTAAAATTCTGGGGAACAATACAGTCGTCCAGGGCCATCTGCATAATCAGGGGCGACGCCAGGTTGGCCACCGACGCCAGCAGCATCACGATCACCGACAGCACGATCTTGCTTTTATAGGGCTTGGCGTACTGGAAGAGCCGCCGGATATATTTGGGGTTTATCGGGGCCTCGATCACCTCGTCGTCGGTAATGCGCAGGCGCTTATCCCGCTTATCCCGGGTTTCCACATTGGCCATTTAGCCCACCTCCTTGGCGCCCAGCACGCTCTGATAATCCCGGTACTGGTCCATAAAGATGCCGTAGTAGAGGCCCTTTTCCTTCATTAGGGTCTCATGGGTGCCGCGCTCGGCAATCCGGCCGGCATCCAGTACGATAATCTCGTCGGCATCCTTCACCGCCGAGATGCGGTGGGAAATAATGAAGGTCGTCCGGCCTTTGAGCACCTTCTTGAGGCCTTGCTGAATGGCGCTCTCGGTCTCCAGGTCCACGGCGCTGGTGGCGTCGTCCAGGATCAGAATCTTGGGATCCAGCACAATAGCCCGGGCAATGGCCGCGCGCTGCTTCTGGCCGCCGGAAAGGCCCATGCCCCGCTCGCCGACAATGGTATCATACCCGAGATCCATACCCGAGATATACTCGGTGGCTTGGGCGATATCCGCCGCCTGTTCGATGGCCTCCTGGGAGGCGTCGGGGCGGCCAAAGGCGATATTATCCCGCAGCGTGTCAGAAAAGAGGAAGGTCTCCTGCATGACGTAACCCAGATTGCGCCGCAACGCCTTCATGGGGTACTTTTTCACATCGATGCCGTCGATGGAGACCACGCCCGACTGGCACTCGTAGAAGCGCCCCAGCAGATTGACCACGCTGGTCTTACCACTGCCGGTAGCCCCCATGATAGCAAGCGTATGCCCGGCAGGCACATCGATATTGATGTCGGTAAGCACCGGTTCATCCCCGTAGGAGAAGTTCACATGGTCAAAGCGCACATGCCCGGTAAACTCCTTGGGATACTGGGGATTGGGATCCTCCTTGATTTCCGAGCCGATATCCGTATAGTAGAAGAGCCTCTCGCCGGAAGAAGCCGTCTGGCTGATCATATTCAGGATATTGGCCACCATGCGCATAGGATCGCTAATCATCCACAGGTAGCCGAAGACCTTGACCACCTCGCCAGGAGTAATGATACCCTGCACAGCCAGCAGGCCGCCCACCAAAAGCATGACGGCCGGAATGATGCTGGCGATGAACTCGATGATGGGGTGGAACTTGGCCACAGTATTGGAAATGTCAATGCCGAAATCCCGATGCTTGTTATTCTCCCGAGCAAAGCGTTCCTTTTCGTAGTCTTCCCGGGCATAGGCCTTGACCACCCGGATGCCGGAGATATTCTCCTGGGCTCGGGCGTTGAGCACGGCGCCCTGGTCGCGGATCCGGTCAAAGCGCGGGCGGATGGCACGGTTATACTTGTAGCAGACCACCGCCAAAACCGGCGTAATCAGCAGCAGGATCACCGCCAGCAAGGGGGAGATGGTGCAGATCATGATCATGGCGCCTATATAGTATAGGCTCTGCTCAATGATGGTCACGATACCGCTGGAGATAAAGTTGCGAATGGCCTCAATATCGCCGGTCATGCGGGACATGATCTCGCCAATGCGGTGATTATCGTAGAAGCGGAAAGGCAGCTCATGGAGGTGCTCAAACAGCCGCGTGCGGATGTTGTACACCATCTCCATGGAAACCTTCTCAAAGATCAGTCCCCGCAGGTAGATCGAGGCGCCGCTTCCCACTGTCAGGGCCGCCATGAGAATCAGCAGCTTGGGAAGCAGGTCCAACTCGCCTCCCATGATGACGTCGTCCACAACCATACCGGTGATCTGCGGTGAAACCATGCGGATGGTCATGAGCAGCAAGGTAACCGCCAGTCCGGTGAACACCAGCTTGCGGCAGTCCTTCAGCAGCCGCAGAATGCGTTTGAGAATATTGATTGTCTCTCCCTCCCATCATACCTGCCACATAGCAGATCTATTGATTGGGTTATCGCCTTCCATCGTATAGTAAAACACCCGGCGGCAAAAGGCAATGGCAAAATGGACAACATTTCTTTCGGATCCTGGGCAGGTTCTACAGTTTGTTCATACAAAGCATTCGAAAAAAAACATTGCGCCGCGCAAGGCTTGAGAACCTATTGCGAAATTTCTAGGTCTCTTTATGGTTTTATCGGCATCCCGCACGCCCCGTTTCCCGTCTGCAGCCCCCCGGGAAGAAAGTTTCCGACCCCTCCGTTTTCCCTTGCCTCTACAAGGGTCCTTCATAAGCTGGATCAATGCAAATGCGGCAGAGGCCACGCCTCTGCCGCGGCAAATATCTACCGAACCGGCACAATCTCAATCCAGTAGCCGTCAGGATCCTCAATAAAATAGATCCCCATGGCCTCGTTTTCCATACAGACGCACCCCATAGCCTTGTGCCTGGCCAGGGAAGCGTCATAATCCTCCACGGTAAAGGCCAGGTGAAACTCCTGTTCCCCCAGGTCATAGGCCTGGGGATGGTCCCGCAGCCAGGTCAGCTCCAGGGTAAAGGGCGAACCCGCCGTGTCCCCAAGATAGACCAGCTTAAAGGACCCGTCGGCGGCATCTTTGGTGCGCACGGGGCGCAGGCCCAGGGCCTCGTCATAAAAGTCCAGGGAGGTTTGCAGATCTTTCACGTTAAAATTGAAGTGGTTGAATACGTAGCCCATGGCAGTTCTCTCCTTTATCGGTGCGTATCAGGGATGGCGAAGCGATCTCCCAAACAGGTGGGTGCAAGGATCCGGGTGCTAACGGGAAAGCTTCGCTGGGCAAAACGCTGCGCCACCGAAAAATCTTCTCCAAAGTGAATGGGAATAAATACGCGCGGGTGAATCCGTTCAATGAAGAGCCGGGCGCCGGTGTCATAATCCCCTCCCATACGGGGGTCTACGGGAAAAAAGGCTATGTCGATGGTTTCCCCCAGCAGGGGCGTGAGCGCCTCATCGAAGTCGGTATAGGCCTGCACGATTTCCTCCTGCGTGGAATCCTGGGGCCAATGCCATAGGTTCAGATCCCCCGCATGGAAAACATGCATGCCATCGGTCTCCACCAAAAAGGAACAGCCCGCGTCAGTGCTGCCATAGGCCCGTACCCGCACCCCATCGGCCTGCCATTGCTCCCCCGGATTCAGCACCACGTACCCCTTATGCCGAGATATTGGGATATCCCCCGACAGGACGTAACGCACCTGCGGCGCCAGCTTCTGCCAGTCGAATATGGCGCGGTTGAGATGATCACTATGGTTGTGGCTGACAAAAACTAAGGAATACGGCGTATTCCGCAGCGCCTCTACCGGCTCCTCTCCAATGGAGTAGTCAAAGACCAGCGTGGTCGAACGGGTACGCGCCATCACCCCGCTATGGCCAATGTAGGTTATAAGCATCCCCATCCCTCCTAGTAAAGTTATAATTCGTTTCTCTCTCCGGAAAATCCTTCCAGGTCATAGCGGCCGGCTGCCGGACATATCCTAATGCAAAGGGAGGATATGCCATGACCTACCAAGAATGGAAGGGCCTGCCCGTCATCGACAGCGTCACAGGCAGCCTATGGGGATACGCCGGCCGGCTGCTGTTAGACTCCCATGGCCGCGCCGCCTATATCGTCGTACAGCCCCAGAGCTGGCCGGAACCCGCCAGGGCTGTGGCTGCCTCGGAAACCGCGGCGGCCCCCGGCCGCCTGATAACCCGGGGCCGGGAAGGGATCCCCTCGGCTGAGATAGCCCGTGCCCTAGCCTGTGTCGATCTGGATGCCATGGTGGGACGCAGCCTACTTTCCGCGGCGGGAGACGACTACGGTACGGCCGAAGACTTCCTGCTGGAAGCGGGAACATGGGCCGTCACAGGGATCCGCATTCACGGTGGCGGGATCATTGCCGCCCAAAGGGTGCGGGCCTGGGGGCAGGATGTTATTATACTCTCTGCCGTCGAAGAGGCAGCGCCGCCGCAGGAAGCGCCCTCCCCGTCCCCTGCCAAAACAGCGCCGCCGCCCGAGGCCGGGGAACTGGTTACCACTTTTATTGACAGTGGGGAACAGGCGGTCATCAGCCTGCCAGAAAAGCCTCCCGCGCCGCCGGACCAAGGAACCGCCGTGGTGCTGGAAGACGTAAAAAAGCCCCTTCCTCCCATTGTGGGCGGGAGGGTGGTGGCCGACGTCAAGGACGAGGCCGGCAGGCTCATCGCCCGGTCCGGAGACCGGGTCACTGAGGGCATGATCCGGCAGGCCCAACAGGCCGGGCGGGTGGTAGCCCTCACGGCCAGTGTGGTCATGGACGGATGACCGGATTCCGAGAAGACGTGGAATGCAGGGGGAGGGAAACCTTTTGAGAAAGGTTTCCCTCCCCCTGACCCCCACCTTTCTAAAACTTTTAAAGGAAGCATGCGGCGAATAGAAGGGAAACGAGAATGTAGCCGTTTCCCCGCGCTTTCCCGGGCCCTTTCCCTCTAAGGTTTTGGGGAAAAGGGGTTTGGGGGAGGGGGCCCTTTTGCAAAAGGGCCCCCTCCCCCAAAGGGACGCGTACGTATGGGGCCGCGATAAGCCCCCGCAAAAAACCTCCCCCCGCAGAGCCCTACGTCCCTACACGAATTCCAAGAAGGCGGAAATGGGGCGTATTTTGCCTGGCATCCCCACAAAAAACGGGGCATACCGAAATCTCGATATACCCCGAACAAGCCTATAGCGGACTACACGGGCCGGTAGTCGCTCTCCCGCAGCACCACATCGTGGGCGCCGCCCTCCACAATGCTGGTAGAGGATACCAAGGTGATCCGGGCAATTTCCTGCAGCTGGGGAATGGTGATAGCCCCGCAGGAGCACATGGTAGACTTGATCTTGGCCAGGGTAATCTCCAGGTTATCCTTGAGTTTGCCGGCGTAGGTGACGTAGCTGTCCACGCCCTCCTCGAACTTCATGCCGCTGTCCTTGCCGCCCATATCGTAGCGCTGCCAGTTGCGCGCCCGGGCCGAACCCTCGCCCCAGTACTCCTTCATGTAGTTGTTGCCGATGCGCACCTTTTTGGAGGGGCTCTCGTCAAAGCGGGCAAAATAGCGGCCCATCATGACAAAGTCGGCGCCCATGGCCAGGGCCAGCACCAGGTGATAGTCGTGGACGATGCCCCCGTCCGAGCAGATGGGAATGTAAATGCCCGTCTCCTTAAAGTACTCGTTGCGGGCCTCGGCCACCTCGATCACCGCGGAGGCCTGTCCGCGGCCGATACCCTTCTGCTCCCGGGTGATGCAGATGGAGCCGCCGCCAATGCCCACCTTCACAAAGTCCGCGCCGGCATGCACCAGGTAGAGGAATCCTTCCCGGTCCACTACGTTGCCCGCGCCCACCTTCACGCTGTCGCCATACTTCTTGCGGATGAAGGCGATGGTGTCGGCCTGGTAGGTGCTGTAGCCATCGGAGGAGTCGATGCACAGCACGTCGGCCCCGGCCTCCACCAGAGCGGGAACCCGCCGCTCATAGTCCCGGGAATTGATACCCGCACCCACCATGAGCCGCTTGTGGCTGTCCAGGAGCTCCAGCGGGTTCTGCTTGTGATCGTCGTAATCCTTGCGGAAGACCATGTACACCAAGCGCCCTTCCTCGTCAATGATGGGCAGCGCGTTGAGCTTATGCGCCCAGATGATGTCATTGGCCTCCGAAAGCGTCACCCCTGCTTTGGCGCAGATCAGCTTATCAAAGGGCGTCATAAAGGTCTTGACCACCTTATCCATTGCGTCCCGGGTCAGGCGGTAATCCCGGCTGGTCACCATGCCCATCAGCTTGCCTGTGGGGCTCCCGTCGTGGGTCACGGCAATGGTGGAATGGCCAGTGCGCTCCTTCAGCGCCAGGACATCGGCCAGGGTGCTGTCGGGGGTCACGTTGGAGTCGCTGGTCACAAAGCCCGCCTTAAAGCTCTTCACCCGGCGAACCATGGCGGCCTGGTCCTCCACCGTCTGGGAACCGTAGATAAAGGAAAGCCCGCCGCACCGCGCCAGGGCGATGGCCAGGTTGTCATCAGAAACCGCCTGCATAATGGCCGAAACCACCGGCGTATTCAGCGCAAGGGGGCACTCTTCCTCTCCCCGGCGGTATTTCACCAGGGGGGTGCGCAGGCTGACATTGGCCGGCGTCGTCTCCGGGGTGGTGAGATTGGGAATCAGCAGGTACTCACTAAAGGTATGGGACTGGGTAGGATAGTAGTAGGCCATCGACAACTTCTCTCCTTTTCGTGTCGTAAGGGGCAGCGAGAAACTGATATTCCCTTGATTATATCCACAGGAGTCTTCCCTGTCAAGGGCGCGGCGAGCCTTCCGAGGCCGTATCTGCCGGGACCGCCAGACGCAGAATGCAGCCTGACAGCCCCTCCAGATGCAGGGACAGACGTCCCTCTGCATCCATGCGCACCTCCTCGTTTTCTCCATGCATGACGTGGACCTCTGCCGCCTGCACCGGCAGTTTCAGCTCCACCTGATGCGGGTTGGCGCTGCGGTTGACAAGGATCACCACGGCATCCTCGTCCAGGGTCCGCAGATGCCCATAGACGTCGGGATGCGGCGCCAAAGGCAGGTACGCCCCCTGGGCCAATGCAGGGCAACCGTGGCGCAGCTGGGCCAGCACGGTGAACCAGTTCACCAGTTCCTCATCCTCTGCGCCCCAGGGATAGGTTCCCCGGTTATAGGGATCGGCATATCCCTGCAGCCCAGTCTCGTCGCCATAGTAGACGGTGGGCAGCCCGGGATGGGTAAACTGCAGCAAGGCATAGAGCTTCACCCGCCGCCGCGCCGCGGCCTCCTTGTCCGCAGGGAGGCGGTACTGCTCCCTTTCCCTCTCCGAGAGCGTATTGGGATCGGGGGCCTCCCCCAGCAGGGTCATCAGCCGCAGGGTATCATGGGTGCCTGTCATATTCATTAGGGAGAGGAACTGGGCCCGAGGATAGTTCTCATACAGGCCCATCATGGACCGCCGCACCGCCGCAGCATCCCGCTGCCCCAGCAAAAAGCCGGTGACAGCATCCCGGAAAGGATAATTCGTAACGGCATCCAGCTCCGGTTCCGTAAAATAGGTGCGCAGCTTGCCATAGCTCACCTTATGCGAGGCGTCCTCCCAGACCTCCCCCAGGAGGATGGCCTGGGGATTTTCCTCCCGCACCACCTGGCGAAGCAGCCGGAGAAACTCGTCGGGAAGCTCGTCGGCTACGTCCAGGCGCCAGCCGTCAATGCCGCAGCGCATCCAGCGCCGGATGGTGCTGTCCGGATCCCGCAGCATATAGTCCAAATAGCCCGGATCCATTTCCTCCACACAGGGCATATTCTTCACGCCCCACCAGCAGTCGTAGGTATGGGGATATTCCTCAAACCGGTACCAGGAGGCATAGGGAGAGTCGGGAGATTGGGCCGCCCCCACCCCCGGATAATGGCCATAAGCGTTGAAGTAAAGGCTGTCGCTGCCGGTATGGGAAAAGACGCCGTCCAGTATAACCCGCATGCCCCGGGCGTGGGCCTCCTGCACCAAGAAGCGCAGATCCTCCTCGGTGCCGTAGCCCGGATCCACCCGGCGGTAATCACCGGTATCATACTTGTGGTTGCTGGGGGCGTCAAAGATGGGATTCAGATATAGGACGGTGATGCCCCGGCTGCAGAGCAGGTCCAGTTTGGAAATCACCCCGCGCAGGTTGCCGCCGAAGAAGTCCCAGCGCAGGATGCTGCCATCCGCATCCCGGATATAAAAGGGCGTATCCTTCCAGCAGGCGTGAATCAGGCTGCCGGGCCGGGGATAGTCCACCATCCCCTGGCCATGGCTGCTGCAGTACCGGTCCACGTAAATCTGATACATAACGCCCCGGGAAAGCCAGTCCGGAACCTCCTGGGGGCGGCTGATCGTGACTTGAAATCCCTGGGGACAGTCGGTAAGGCAGCCTTCTCCACCTGCTCCATCCCCCACGGCGCCATAGAACGTGCGCCCATGCTCCCACCGCAGCTCGAAGTAGTAATACAGCAGCCCCGGCTCCTCCAGCTTTTCCAGGCGGAATGTATAAAACTCCCCCTCACACGATAAAGGAGCCAGGGTACGCTCGGCATCCCGGTAAAAGGTGCGCAGCAGCGCCTGATGAGGCGGCGCGTCCCAAACCCTCAGCCGCAGCGTCACCTCCGTCCCGGTGGAAACAGCTCCAAACGGGGTGCGAAAGTCGGCGTCCCAGGAATTATGATAAGCCTGCATGGCAAAGGTTCCATCCTTCTTCTCAATCTATTTTCCAACATACCATACAAATCCGGTCCAAGCAAGAGGAAAACAGCCGCGCATCTCCGGCAGCACCGGTAGTCTGCGCAGAAAGCCCCGGGAAAACACCCCGGTCCGGAAGGGTACGCCCCTCTTTCAGGCAATACAAAACCGGCGTCAAAGCGCCGGTTCTCTCAAGGTGATCCTTCCTCGCCATTGAGGCGGTGTCCGTATGCCTATCTCCCGCTATCCTTCTTTCCCCGTGTCTCGGGGCAGTTCCCATTCCGGACCGGTTTCCCGGCGGATCCGGGAAACCGACACCTCATAGGCCGTCCGAACCTGGTCGGGCTCCCCCGGAATCCGTTTGATATACTCCCGGCTCTGCATTCTTCCCGTAAGCACCACCCGCTCTCCCACCCGCAGACGGCAGGTGGCCTGGGCCCGCTCTCCCCAGGCAATGGCGGGAATATAATCCGACTTATGGTAGGGACGGTTCACCGCAATGAGCAGGTCGCTGATCCTGCGCATAAGCGGAGTAGTGCGATAGGCCGGCGGCCGGCACAGCGTACCCGCCAAAGTCACGTCATTGACGCCGCCAAGGCTTCCGGGAATGGACAATTCCTCCATCCTATGGGCATAGACCGTCAGCACCAGCCGGTTATGGCTGCCCTCCATCCGGTTATAGGACCGAATCTGGCCGGCAATGTCTACCAGCATGCCCACCTTCCACTGGTGACGCGCCATCATCCGCGGGCTCAGCGTCACCGGCAGGCAGTCCATGACGCCGGAAAGCCGCGGCACCTCCACCAGGATTCTGTAAAAACTGTCGCTATACAGCTGATGGGAAAAATCCGGTCCTTGAACGATCCGTCCCTGAAGATGAATCTGGTTGCTGTCGATTCGATATTCCTGCATGTTTTTCTCTCCGTATTCTCCCCGCGTCAGGCGGTGGGGGCAGGGGTTAGCACTGGGCTTTCCTGGGGCGCCGGGGTGGCCTCTACAGGAATCTGCCGACCTGTATGGTCGATCACATAGTTGTCGGTATAGATAAGGTCGCAGACCCGCACCGCCTCGTAACCCTGGCTCTGCAATTCCTGCAGCGTCTTCTCCAGGCCGTCCAGGATATACTTGGAATTGTTGTGAAAGAGAATAATGGAGCCGGGCTCCAGCTTATCCCGCACCCGTTTGAGCATCTGGTCTCCGGTCAAGTCCTTCCAGTCCAGAGAGTCCACATTCCACTGGATTACGGAAATCCCCGCGTTGTTGCAGGTAGAGATCAGATTGCTGTCATAGTCTCCATAGGGCGGCCGGAAGTTCACCGTTCCCTGCCCGGTCAGCGCCTGAATCTTGGCACTGGTGGTACGAATCTCCTGGAGAATGGCGTCGCTGCTCATTCCTGACATGTGGGGATGGGTAGAGGAATGGTTCCCGATCTCGTGGCCACGCTCGTAGATCAGCTTGACCTTGTCGGGATACTTATCCACCCAATACCCCACCAAGAAAAAGGTCGCCTTGACATTGTACTTATCCAGGAGGGCCAGTATCCCCTCGGTCTGTTCGTCTCCCCATGCGGCGTCAAAGGTAACAGCCACCTTTTTCTCATCGGTCTGCACGTTGTAGATGGGAAGCGGCTTCTTGGCCTGTGTCCAAGCCGCCTGGGCCCCGCCGGCCGTGCCCACGGCAATATATATCGCGCAGGCCAGCACGACAAGGATAACCGCCCCTGCCTGCAGCAGCTTTTTTCTGGGAATATACAGTAGCTTCATGGTGATCCCTCCCCCTCTCGCAATCCAATACAGCCTATGTCCCGTCGTCCGGATTCATACCAATTTCTCCGTCTACGTTATAGAACATTTATTCTGATTTGGAGAAAAAAGGGACTTGCTATTTTCCGGGCAATCGGATATACTATGGGCATCGGATCGAACATTTATTCTTTTTCATCGAAAGGGTGACCCCTCCATGCAGCGAACCATTCTCCATGCCGATCTCAATAACTTCTATGCCAGCGTGGAGTGCCTCTACCATCCCGAGCTCCGCGGCGTCTGCATGGCCGTGGGGGGAGACGCGTCCCAGCGGCACGGCATCATCCTGGCCAAAAACCAGGCGGCCAAGGCCTATGGGGTATCCACCGGGGAAGCCCTCTGGCAGGCCCGACGCAAATGTCCCCAGCTTGTGATCGTCCCGCCGCACCATGAGCTATACCTGCGCTTTTCCCGTCTTACGCGGCGGATTTACCGCAGCTACACCAACCTGGTGGAGCCCTTCGGCCTGGATGAAGCTTGGCTGGACGTTACCGGCCGGGATACGGACGGCAGGTCCCTGGCCGACACACTCCGCCGCCGCGTCCGGGAGGAGCTGGGGCTGACCATCTCGGTGGGCGTCGCCAACAACAAGGCCTTTGCCAAGCTGGCCTCAGATATGAAAAAGCCCGATGCCACCACCGTCATCACCCGGGAGAACTTCCGGCAGGTGGTGTGGCCCCTGCCGGTGGGGGATCTGCTTTACGTGGGCCCGGCCACCGTCCGAAAGCTTCAAACCTGCGGCATTTATACCATCGGGGATCTGGCGCGGCTCCCCGCCGGATTGGCTCACAGCCTGCTGGGCAAATCGGGGGATATGCTGCACAGCTACGCCAACGGCCTGGATGCCAGCCCCGTTGCGCCGGCCGATGCCGCCGACCCCTGTCTCTCCATCGGCAACAGCACCACCCCGCCCCGGGATCTGCGGACGCCGGAGGATGTGCGGATCATCCTCTTCCTGCTCTGCGAGGAGGTAGCCGCCCGCATGCGGGAACACGGCCTTTACTGCCGGACGGTGCAGATCCAGATTCGGGACGCGGCGCTTTGTACCATCGAGCGGCAGGGCAAGCTCCCCCGGCCCAGCCATCTTTCCGGCGAGCTGGCCGCCAAGGCGCTGGAACTTTTTTCCCGCCACTATACATGGCAGCGCCCCATCCGCAGCCTGGGGGTGCGGGGATGCGACATGACGGGCGCCCCGGCCGACGCCCAGTTGAGCCTCTTTGACGACGAAACCCGGCGGCTTCGAATGGAGAACCTGGAAAAAACCCTGGACGGCATCCGCAGCCGCTTCGGCGGCGCCAGCATCCGCCGGGCCGTGCAGCTCCAGGATCCCACGCTCCGCGGCGTCCTCCGTCAGGGAGCCTCCGATTCCCTGCTGCGTCCCGACACCGCCTTCAACCAAGGGATGCCGCCGCCCCAGTGGCGTGACGCGCCCAAACTCTGATGGGGGATGCTGAAGGATGGGAAAACTCTA
The DNA here is from genome assembly GCA_944376795.1 of uncultured Christensenellaceae bacterium. Taxonomy (GTDB): domain Bacteria; phylum Bacillota; class Clostridia; order Christensenellales; family UMGS416; genus CALWDW01. Next base: position 9,958 of record CALWDW010000017.1, on the reverse strand, counting down.
TGTCACAGTGGCCGCCCGCTTTGACGCCTACGGGCGCATTCGCCCCCTATGGATTGAATGGGAGGACGGACGGCGCTATCCGGTGGACCGGGTCATCGAGGTGCGCCGGGCCGCCAGCCTCAAGGCCGGAGGCGCAGGGATCCGCTTCACCTGCCAGTTCGGCCGGGCTGTACGGTATCTTTTTCTGGAAGAAGACCGATGGTTTGTAGAGATTGATGAGAAGGAGGATAAGGACCGTCTATGTGCCGACGATATACCCTGAATGCCGCCGCCCTTCCCGCCGGGCTGCAGCGCCTGTGGCCGGGTTTTGCCCAGCAGCTGACCCTGGACGGGTTCCCCGCCGCTGAGGAAAGCATCGTGCCGGGGAACCTGGCGCCGGTCATCACCGCCCAAGGCACCGGCTGGCGGATCACCAGGATGCAATGGGGATTTCCCTCCATCCGACCGGGCAGAGGGCCCGTGACCCACGCCCGCAGCGAAACCGTAGAGGAACGTCCCCTTTTTGCCGAAAGCTTCGCGCGGCGGCGATGCCTGATCCCCGCCGGGAGCTTCGCGGAGCGCGGGCGATGCCTTCACGCCCCGGAAGGCTCCCCAGCCGTCCTGTACATGGCGGGCCTTTATGATACTTTTTGGGACACGGAGGGACGGCCCTACCAGGCCTTTGTGGTACTCACCCGCGCCTCCGCCGGGCTTCTGCGAGCGATCCACCCCCGGATGCCGCTGCTGATCCCCGAGGCCCTCCAGGACGCCTACCTGTCCTCCGCCGGGAGCGCCCGCCGCCTGCTGGAGCAAACACCCCCGCCGTTGATGTGCGAGGAAGCGATTGGTCATTTCCCTCCATAATCCGCCGTCTTCCCAGGGTGTACAATGATTGCAGCAGACACAAGGGAGGCAATGCGTATGTGGATTCAAGATCATTCCAAGCTGGTTATGACCGGCGACTCCATTTCCGATGCCGGCCGCGCTCGGCCGGTGGGCGAGGAACTTTTTAACAACCTGGGTCCCAGCTATGTAGGCTATGTCAACGCCATGCTGGGGGCTTGGCGGCCGGAATACCAGATCCGCGTCGTCAATACCGGCGTCAGCGGCAATACCAGCCGGGACCTCCTGGCTCGGTGGCAGACCGATGTGCTGGATCTTTCCCCCGACTACGTCTCAGTGCTCATCGGAGACAATGACGTGTGGCGGCAGTTTGACAGCCCTCTGGTCACCGAATCCCATGTGGAGCCGGAGGAATACCGCGCCAACCTGGAGCGGATGGTGGAAATCACCCTTCCCCACGTCAAGGGGATGATTCTGATGACGCCCTTCTTCATCGAGCCCCGCCGAGAAGACCCCATGCGGGCCCGGATGGATGCATACGGCGCCATCGTCAAGGAGGTGGCCGCCCGCTACGGTACCCGGCTGGTGGATACCCAGGCCGCCATGGACCGCCTCACCGCCGTCATGCCCACGGCACGAATCTCTTGGGACCGGGTACATCCCAACGCTACGGGGCACTGCGCCCTGGCCAAGGCCTTCCTGGAGGCGGTGGACTTCCCCTTCTAGCCCCCTCCGAAAAGAGAATAAGAACCTCCGGCCCCCAAGTCAGCCATCTCGGGGAGCCGGAGGTTTCTATGCCGAAGGACGGCCGTCAGGCACTCCCATACCCTCGCCGCCTTCCGGGAAAGATTGGGCTTTCCCTGCAGGTATCCGGGCCTGTGCCCGCGTTTTAATTAAGCATACCCCCTTCCTCGGTCATTTTCCCCCGCCGCCTCCTGGAGGCCCTCTCCCAAGGGCTCCAGTCCAAAGGCCGACGCCTTGTGGGCGCCCCGCCGGGGGGATGCGGGTATATTCATGCGCAGGGGCCGGGCCGGCTCTTCTTCCAGCTTCTTTAGCTGCTGGCTGCAGGCGGCCACATGCGCCACAAAATCATTGGCCAAATTCATCACGTCGGCAGCCACCTGCTCCAGTGCCTTGCGGTTCTCCGCCGCCACGGTACGCAGGTCGCCCACCTGGCCCCGCACCCGTTCCTGCTCCCGGGTGGCGGCCTCTCGGGCCTGTTCCATCATTTGCCGGGCCTGGCTCTGGGCCTCCAGCAAGGCTGCCGCCACATCCTGCTCCCGGCTGCGGAAATACTCCAATTCCTTCTTGAGCTGCAGGTTCTCATCCCGCAGTTCCAACAGGCGCGTCTGCTTCTCCTCCAGCGCCTCTTCCTCTTGCTTCTTCTGGGCCTTCATGGCCTCCTGCACCTGCTTGGCCGAATATCCCATCAGCTTTCTCCGAAAAGCTTTCTTCTCCATGGAATGCCTCCTTGGGTTCTTTGCGCTCATTATAGCTTGTCCCTATGACGAAAAAGCCATATACGCTGTCGCCTATCCATGGGACATTCTGACGAATCCAGGCGACCGTGCATGCCGGTATCCCTCCAAGCATACAATGAAGTCCCACATCCCATGGAAATGGCCGCCGGATTGCCTTGACGCACGGTTTTGACAGGGCTATAATTGAGGCAGCTTACGAGGAGGTGTCCCATGATCGATCGGGTCGCGTTTACAATCTTTGGGAAAGATATCTACTGGTATGGCATCATCATCACCCTGGGAATGCTGGCCGGCATCCTGGTGGTGAGGCAGATGTTCAAGCGCAAGGGGCTGCATCCCGATCTGGTCATCGATATGGCGCTGATCGTAGTGCCCTTGGCCATTATCTGCGCCCGGGCCCATTACGTCATCTGGAGCTGGGAGGAGTTCGCCGGCGGCCCATTTTGGAAGGTCTTTGCCATGTGGGAGGGCGGCATGGCCATCTATGGCGGCCTAATCGGAGGCTTCATTGGGGTGGTGATTTTCTCCCTGTGGAAGAAGATCAATCTGCTCACCCTGTGCGACACACTGGCTCCCGGCGTTGCGCTGGGGCAGGCCATCGGCCGCTGGGGCAATTTTGTAAACCAAGAGGTGTACGGCGGACTTGTTACCAATCCCGCCTGGCAGTTTTTCCCAGCGTCGGTATACATTGAGAGCTCCGGCACCTGGCACCAGGCCCTCTTCTTCTATGAATCCATGTGGAACCTGGCGGCCTTCTTGGTGCTCTATTTGGTAATCACCCGCCGCGCTAAGGTTCGGGGCGTGGCCTTCTGCAGCTATTTTGTAATTTACGGCGTGGCCCGAGCCGCTCTAGAGCCCCTGCGGGAGGCGCCATACATTCAGAACGTTAACGGCATCCCGGTCAACCAGATCTTTGCCATCGTTCTAGCGGTCCTGGGGTGCGCGGGCCTCCTCTGCCTGACGCTCTTGGCCAAGAAGCATCCTGCCCTGCTGCTGGAGAGCGTACCCGCCGTTGCGCCCCAGGCGGACGATGCCATCAGCCAAGAGCTGACAGCCAACGCGGACGCCGCTGAGAAAGCCCCATCCGCGCCCACTGAAGCGGCAACCGAAAGCGCCGAAGAAGCCGCGCCTGCATCCGCCGAAGCGGTAACCGAAAACGCCGGAGAAGCCGCGCCTGCATCCGCCGAAGCGGTAACCGAAAGCGCCGGAGAAGCCGCGCCTGCATCCGCCGAAGCGGCAACCGAAAACGCCGGAGAAGCCGCGCCTGCATCCGCCGAAGCGGCAACCGAAAGCGCCGAAGAGGCCGCGCCTGCATCCACAGAAGCGGCGGACGTCCAGGAAAAACCTAAGCCGTAACTGCAAAGGAGGGTTCCCGTGAACCGACGCAAGCCTATCGCGATCTGGGGCAGCATCTTGCTCCTGCTGACCGGCGTTTTAATCCTGATGGGAGAGCTGCAGCTTATTAGCATCTCCCTAGAAATGGTGCCGGGTATCGTGATGCTGGCCATTTCCGTCATACTTCACATCCTCTTTTTCACCGGTGGCATGCGGCAGCCAGGGTATATCCTAGGCGGCGGCGTCATGCTGATTTACGGCATTCTCATGCTTACCTGCGGCATTGTCGGCTGGCGGTGGATGAACCGTCTCTGGCCGTTATGGATCTTGGGGCTCGCCCTGGGGCTGCTGGAGCAGAAGCTTTTCACCCGGGGGCAGGAGGGATCTTGGCTTACCATCTGCATTTTGCTGGTTGTAAGCCTAGTTTTTCTGGCGCAGGGCTTCCGCGCCTTTTCTTGGAAGACCCTCCTGGGCGTAATCCTAACGGCAGTGGGAGGAATTATTGTGCTCAATCAGCTGGTTTTCCGAGGACGCCGGCCTACGCCGCCTCCGCCGGAGGAACCGGCCGCCGGCTCTGATTCCTCCAGTCCCAACCCATAACCACACCCAAGGAGCGCCGCAGCGATTCCTTGGGTTCATTTGATTTCAAGGAAAGGGGATCCCGCCATGCAACCATCCCGCAACCTCACCATGATGACCGATCTCTACCAGCTGACCATGATGTACGGCTACTACAAAAAGGGTATGGCCGGCAACCGCGCGGTTTTTGATATGTTCTTCCGCAAGCGGGTCGGAGAAAGCGCCTACGCTCTGGTAGCCGGCTTGGAGCAGCTCATCGAGTACATTGAAAACCTCTCCTTCTCCCCTGAGGATATCGACTACCTCCGCAGCCTGCACCTCTTTGACGAAGAGTTCCTTCACGTGCTGGAGGGGCTGCGGTTCACCGGGGACATCGACGCCATGCCTGAGGGCACGGTTGCCTTTCCCAGCGAACCCTTGGTGCGGGTCAACGCCCCGGTCATGGAGGCCCAGTTCATCGAGACGGCCCTGCTGAATATCGTCAACCACCAGACCCTCATCGCCACCAAGGCCAGCCGGGTGGTACTGGCCGCCCAGGGGACCAATGTGCTGGAATTCGGCCTGCGCCGCGCCCAGGGCCCCGACGCGGGAATCTATGGCGCCCGAGCCGCCATCATCGGCGGCTGCACCTCCACCAGCAATGTGCTTACCGGACAGATGTTTGGCATTCCCGTCGCCGGCACCCACGCCCACAGCTGGGTTATGAGCTTCCCCGACGAGCTCTCGGCCTTCCGCGCCTATGCCGAGATTTTCCCCCAGAACTGCCTGCTGCTGGTGGATACCTATGACACCCTGCGCAGCGGCATGCCCAACGCCATCACCGTATTCAAGGAGCTCCGGGCCCGGGGCTATGAGCCCACCGGCATCCGGCTGGATTCCGGCGACCTGGCGTACCTGAGCAAGCAGGCCCGCCGCATGATGGATGAGGCCGGTTTCCCCAACGCCAAGGTCGTCGCCAGCAATGATCTGGACGAGCGCTCCATCTACGACCTGCGGGCCCAAGGCGCCTGCATTGACGTCTGGGGCGTGGGCACCCGCCTGATTACCAGCGACGACTATCCCGCCCTGGGGGGCGTCTACAAGATGTGCGCCGAGGAAAAGGACGGCGTGATCTATCCCCGGATCAAAATCTCCGAAAACGTGGAAAAGATCACCAACCCCGGCATCAAAGACGTCCACCGTCTCTATGAGCGGGCCACCGGCAAAGCCATCGCCGACCTGATCACCCTCCACGACGAGACCCTGGACGAAACAAAGCCGCTGATGATCTTCGATCCCAGCCAGCCCTGGAAGCGGATGACGGTGGAGGACTTCACAAGCCGGCAGCTGCTGGCCCCCATCTTCCGGAACGGCCGGTGCGTCTATCGCTCGCCCAAGCTTTTGGACATTCAGGCCCATGCCAAGGCCGAGCTGGCCAGTTTCTGGGAAGAATATACCCGCCTGACCAAGCCCCATACCTACAAGGTCGACCTCTCCCAGAAGCTCTACGACCTCAAGGAGCGGCTGCTGGAGCAGGGAGCGCCCCACGAATTCACGGCGGAATAGGCCGCTTAACAAAAGCTATAGGAGTCGGCTATGCTCAACAGCAAAGGCTTTGATCTATGGGCCAACGGCTATGACCAAACGGTAGGGGTACTGGATGAGGCCGACCGCTACCCCTTCGCAGGATACAAGCGCATCCTGGGGAGCATTTTCCAGCGGATCATGGCCAGGCCCCATCCTCGCGTGCTGGATATCGGCCTGGGGACGGGCACCCTGACCACAAGGCTCTACGAGGAGGGCTGCGAGATCTATGGTCAAGACTTTTCCCCCCAAATGCTCCGGATCGCATCGGCCAAAATGCCGGACGCCCATCTGTACCCGGGGGATTTCGCCCAGGGATTGGCTGCGCCCCTTCTGGACAGGGAATACGACTTCATCGTCTCAACCTACGCGCTGCACCACTTGACAGACCCGCAAAAGGAGGCGCTGCTTCACCGCCTCCTGGGACTTTTGAAGGCGGACGGACAGCTCCTGATTGGCGACGTAGCCTTTGGCACGCGGGACGCACTAAACCGGTTCCGCCAGGAGGCCGGAGAGGATTGGGACGCCGAGGAAATCTATTTTGCCGCGGACGAATGGAAGCGCGTCTTTCCCCAGCTTCGTTTTGAGCCCTTTTCCCCCTGTTCCGGAATCCTGACGCTGTCCCGCCATCACGTCTAAACGTGCCGTCCGCAAAGCGGCAGCGCCCGGGTGGAACGCAGGCAAAACGGGCCCGGCAAGGGAGACGGTGCAGCCGACTCTCGCACGAAAGCCAATGAACCTCTTCGCCGCACAGCCCGTTGGCCCCCCTATGCGCTGCTTCGCCTCTGCCATCGTCCCCAAAAACAGGCAGGGCAGCCCTTTCCAGGGCTGTCCTGCCATTCTTATTCCCGGGGCCGTTTTACCGGGGCCCCTCGGGCGCATGCTTTCCTCGAAATCCTCCGCAGGGAGGGCGGCTGCGCTTCCTTCGGCTCCTACACCTGAATCTCCATGCCGTCATAGGAGATCAGGATGCCGCTGTCCTGGGCTATCCGCACCATCTCGTCATAATCGGCCAGCCCGTTGTGGGAATAGTGGGTCGAAACAAATGCGGTTTTTTCATCCGCCATACCCTCCCGGAGCATCTTCTCCCGGATCTGGCGGTTCTGGGGGAAGCCCATGTGCCCATCCTCATGGGAAAGGGGACCAAAGGTGCAGTCCATAATCACGCAGTCAAAGCGGAATCGGCGCAGCACTTCCCAAGACGCCTCGCTGTAGCAGCCGGAGTCATGGCCATAGAGCAGCGTGCGTCCCTCCTTCTGGATGACATAGACCATGCACGCCTCCGCCGGGTCATGGTTGGCGTGGACAGCGGTCACCCGGTAATCTCCCATTTCGTAAGTCTCCCCGTGGCGCACCTCCGTAAAGGTCCAGGCGGGCACTCCGTCCACAGGCTCCAGGTCGGCGGGACGCAGCATGCTTCCCACCTTGGCGTTGCCATAGACCGCCACAGGAGGCGTACCCGGCTCCAGGTGAGAAAAGCCCGGACGGCGGGTAAAGAATTCCCACGGAGTAAAGTGATCCTCATGGGAATGGGTCACCAGCAGGTAGCGCATCCGATCCAGGCGCAGGTTGTGGGCGTAGACATGGGCCATGGTATCCGGACCATAGTCCAGCTTGAGATCCTCGTCAATGATGGCCCCGGAGCGGGTACGGATATTGGGACCTCCCTTCCGGCGGGCCTCCAGGCAAGCGGGACAGACACAGTATATGGCGGGAAATCCCTCCGCGGCGGCGGTTCCCAGCAGCTTAATGCGCATGACGTCAGCCTCCTGAGCATTTTTCGTCATCATAACACATGTGCCGTCTCCATGCCATGGGGACGATTGGCGAAAAGATAGAGGGGCTTGACCCGTTCTCTTTTACCGCTTCCTGGCGGTGATCTGTATGCGCTGGCAGCCCGGCGCCGGACTGTGCCGGGTAAACGCCTCCTCCACCGTCTGGACGGCAAAGCCAGCCGCCGTCAGCGCCGCCTCCAGTTCCTCCCGGCTGTGTCCCCGCTGGACGTGCAGTTCTCGCTGGCGGCGAAAGAGATCCCGGGCCGCATCCACCTGGAAAAAGAACGTAATGTCCATGGTCAGGCACTGGCTGGCCTGATCAAAGCGGTTCTCCCAGAGGTAGGCTACGTTCTCCTCCTCCTCGCCGTAGAATTCCCCATCCATGGCCTGGAGCTTTTCCCGGGTGCTGACGTCGAAGAGGAAAAGCCCGCCCGGCCGCAGCACGCGGCACACCGACCCAAGCGCTTGGCGCAGGTCCTCCGGCGTCGTCATGTAATTGAGCCCATCGCAGACGCAGAGCACCGCTTCCACCTCGTGATGCAGATCCAAGCGCCGCATATCCTGCTGCACCAGCGGCAGGAACACCCCCTGCCGCTGCGCGTTCTTGGCAGCCTGGTCCAGCATCTGGGGAGAAAGATCCACCCCCATCACCCGGTAGCCCGCCTGTGCCAGGCACAGGGCCAGCTGCCCGGTGCCGCAAGCCAGATCCAGCACCCGCATGGGAGGCGTAACCCCCGCCTCCGCCAAGCGCTGGGGTACGTCCCGCAGCCATTGCTCCCGCTCCTGGGGGGTTATCAGCTGGTCATAGGCCCGCGCCAGCGCCTCGTATGCCTCCATGGTATGCACCCTCCCCGCATGGTTTGTACAAAAAGCCCGGCATACCCCAGGGCATACCGGGCAGGAAAAGAAGCCGTCAGTCGATGAGATCCTCCGGGTTGACCTCTTCTTTCGCCTTACGCTCCTGCTCCTCCTTCTCCGTAAAGCGGTCAAACGTAGCGTTGGTGTAGGAATTGAGCAGGAAGCCGTTGAAGGCAAAGCCCCACACCAAATAGTACAGCACCAATACCATCAAGCCAAAGGCCCAGTAGGCGCTAAGCACCAGCAGCAGGAAAAAGGGCAGCAGGGCCAGCGCCGCGAACAGCACCGAAAAGTGCAACCGGGCCACCGTCATAAACATCCCCGTGCGGAGGATCTCCCCAAACTTCATGTCAAAGGTCACCATCATGGGGAAGGTGTAGATGGCGCTCATCAGCACAATCGCCACCAACACGATCATCAAGTATTGGAGTACACCGAAGATCATGCTGCTCTCCGCCATGGCGCCATAGAAGCTGTCCGCCATCCAAAACAGCAGCAGCACTACCCCCAGCAGCGTCATCATGGCCGAGGACTGCTTCCAGTTGGCCTTCATGGCGTCCTTGAAATCGCTCCAGAGCCAGGCATGTTCATCCCGGGCAAAATTGCGGGTGACATAGGTTAACCCTGCCACCGGAGGCCCCGCCAGAGCCATGCAGGGGATCATCCCCATCAAGTAAACGGTCACATACTGGGCAATGGCGTTGGTAAGATCCTCTCCCGCCTCCAGGGCGGCCAGTCCGACATTCATGATGACAATGACATTGTACGCCGTCCAAAACAACAATGGACTGATGAAGAAAACAAACAGCAGGTTCATCTTCACCATCGGCCAGAGCCGCACCCCCAGCGCTGCGCCAAAGAGGGAAAATCGGTTGGTAGGCATATCCTCCACGGTGAGGTCGTCCTTGTTTTTCCCCACATACAGCTTTTGAAACAGGTTCTTAAACAACGATAACGCTCCTTCTGCATCGGTCTGCGTAGGTAATAAGCTTATTATAGCCTGTACGGAAGCTTTTGTCTAGAAGGGCAGGTTGGTTCCATTCATGAATGATTTGCAACATCTGCCAAGAAACATATAAGCAGAACCCTCACCAGAAATTCCCCAGCCCCCAGGTTCGTTGGGACTTTGGAGGCTTTGGGGACTTTGGGGGAGGGGGCCCTTTTGCAAAAGGGCCCCCTCCCCCAACCCCCCTTCCCCCAAAACCTTAGGGGGAAAGAACCTGCACGAACGCAAAAAACGGCTGCAAGACCCATGCAGCCGTTCCTCTATTCTCATTGCAGCGGACAAGCTTCCCGAAAGCGCTCTCAGTCCGCAGCTGAAAACCCGCGCCTTTGAACCGCCCCATCCTCCCCCCCCAAGGTTTAGAAAGGCGGGGGCCCGGGGGAGGAAAATCTTTCTCAAAAGGTTTCCCTCCCCCGCAATTTCCATATCCGTTCGTTCCTTTCCGGGTGAGGGCGCCTGGACTAACGCAGAAAACGGCTGCAAGATCCATGCAGCCGTTCCTCTATTTTCATTGCAGCGGACAAGCTTCCCGAAAGCGCTCT
>CALWDW010000016.1 GCA_944376795.1 uncultured Christensenellaceae bacterium | reverse complement strand
AAGTTTTCACGGGAGGGGGTATGGGGGAGGACGCCTTTTTCAAAAGGCGTCCTCCCCCAAGAGAACACGGAAGTACGGCGGTCTCTGCGGGGGAGAGAAACCTTTTGAGAAAGGTTTCCCTCCCCCGAAGCAACTCCTGCGCGGGCGCGGCTCTTTTCGGGAGAATCTGTTTTTTGGAGAGTATTGCTCCCTCTTGGCAAGCCTATCCCAAGCGCACAGTGTTCCAGGAGCGGGCAGGAAGCACCAGCGTCAGCTTGCCATTGTCTACCACGCCGCCCTGCCCCTTGGTGGGTGCGACGTTTCCGGGGTTGGCAAAGCTGTTTACGGCCTTCATGTCGCTGTGAACCAACAAGCTGTGGTCCAGCACCTTCATGCCGGGCAGCGCACGCAGATCCACCTCTACCTGTAGATCTTCGGTTTCTCGGTTCACGGCAAAGAGCACCAGCTCTCCCTTGTCTTCGTGCCAGATGGCGGCGGCGTCCATGGCGGGGACATCACAGTAGTCCTTGGTGTCATGCTTGGGAGCCCGAACAATGGGCTTCAAAGCGGTACCGCGGCCATACTTGCTGGCCTCCATGAAGGGGTAGAAGATGGTCTGACGGAAGGCGCCGCCTCCGGGCTGGGTCATAATGGGAGCAATGACATTGACCAGCTGGGCCAGGCAGGCTACCTTAACCCGGTCGGCGTGATTCAGCAGGCTGATCAGCAGGAGACCCACCAGCAGGGCATCTTCGAAGGTGTAGATATCCTCCAGCAGCGGCAGCGCCTCATCCCACTTGCTTTCCCGGGTGACCCGTGCGGTCTCCTCATTGGAGTGGAACCAAACATTCCACTCATCCATGCTGAGCATGATTTTCTTCTTGCTCTTGGCGCGAACCTGGGCGGCGTCGCAGACCGCCACAATGGTTTCGATGAAGCTGTCCATGTCCAGGGAACGGGCCAGGAAGTTTTCGGTGTCATCATCGGAATTATTGTAATAGGTGTGGAGGGATACGTAATCAAAGTGACGATATCCAGCCTCCAGTACGGTCCGCTCCCATTCGATGAAGGTAGGCATGCCGGTATTGGAGCTGCCGCAGGCCACTACCTCAATGGAGGGATCGGTCCACTTCATCACCTTGGCGGCTTCGATGGCCACCTTGGCGTATTCATCGGCGGTGCGGTGGCAGATCTGCCAGGGGCCGTCCATCTCGTTGCCCAGGCACCAAAGCTTGATGTTGTGGGGATCGGCATAGCCGTGGCTTTTGCGCAGGTCGCTCCAGTAGCTGCCCCCGGGATGGTTGCAGTACTCCACCAGGTTGCGGGCGGCATCGGCGCCTCGGGTGCCCAGGTTGACCGCCATCATAACCTGGGTATCGGCCAGCTTGGCCCACTGGGCGAATTCGTTGGTGCCGACCTGGTTGCTCTCGGTGGTGCCCCAGGCCAGGTCAAGACGGCGGGGACGGGATTCCTTGGGGCCTACACCGTCCTCCCAGTTGTAACCGGAGACGAAGTTGCCGCCGGGATAGCGGACCACAGGAACGCCCAGTTCCCGGACGAGGGCGGCGACATCCTTGCGGAAGCCGTTTTCATCGGCCTGGGGGTGCCCAGGCTCATAGATGCCGGTGTAGACGGCGCGGCCGAGATGCTCCACAAAGGAGCCGAAGATGCGCTTGTCCACCTGGCCGATGGAGAAGTCGCGGTCGAGGATTACGCTTGCTTTCTTCATTGCTGCCTCCTAATCACAGTGTGCGGAAATGATGAATCCGATGGAAGGTAAGATGGTTGGCATTATGGAAATTATGGGCCTCGTTGACAGCCGTGCGGCAGACGAAAAGGATGTCTTCCCCCTCGATGATGAAATCTACATACTGCAGTCCGATGTGCTCTAGTCCCTCCCGTGCAACGGCGTCCGGCAGTTCCAAGACATCGCAGACAAGGGTGAATTCGGAAAGGTCACGGCTGCGAAGCAGGCTGAGCCGGTCGCGCCGCCAAATAGGGTCCCCCGTGATGCGGGTGGCGATGCTCCAATAGCATGCGGATACAGGGTCATAGAGAATCGAGAACTTGGAGAGATTCCCGGGAAAGGGCAGCGTGTGGCTGAAAACGAGGGGCTGACCGGGCTGGGAGGGATCTCCCCGCAGGGCCAGCGCCAGTCCGTAGGAAGGGGAAGCGTGGTCGGTCTGGTAACGCAGAATATTGCCAATGCTGCCATCCGGCATGGGAACCGCGTTTCCCTCCAGACAACCTACAGAAGGGCCTTCTGCGGTTCCGGGCCATTGCGGATCATACGCTGTGAATCCAGAACAAACCCACTGGGTTGGATCCATGAGATTGGAGCCGCAGGCACAGCTCAGCAGGCCATTGGCAAATCCTCCGCTGCCCCAGGAACCAAAGTCGATGGCAGTCCAGAGCCGGCCTGCGTGAGAGATCACCGGCATGGGGGCTTTATGCGGCCCGCCGAAGGCATCGCTGCCGCCGGGAAGAAGGGTAACGGGCGCAGACCAGCTCGCGCCGTCATCTGCTGAACAGTAAAGCAGCAAAGCCCCATATTCGGTGGATGTGCCCAACATATACAGTATGCCGTCATGGCAAAACAGCTTCCCCCAAAAACAAGGAGCCAGCTCACCAGCGGCTTCCCAGGAGGCTCCATCATCACGAGATCGGAAAAGCAGCGTGCGATTCTGATCCGCGCCGCCCCAGAAGATGTCGTGGCTAGCCAGGAGATCGCCGCCGGGCGTGCGTACAAGGCTGGGGCTGGCCGGCGACCGGCCGCTGGGCCAGTAAGCGTAGTCATGGGGATGGATATAATTGACAGCAACACCGGGGACCGGCCCGCAGCGGACCAGTCTAGGGATTCCTAAACCATCCTCATGGAAGGGCGTGATTTTGATATCCACGCTGTTGGGCACGGCGATGTCAGCCGTACCCCTTGGAACCCCCGCGGCTTCTTGCCAATGGGGCCCTTCCAGGAGCAGGCCGGAGCAAGCCGCGTTGACCTCTACCAGGACATGGCCGTCTCCCGGAGCAAGACGAAGGATGGCCGGCCTATCCATGGCTATTTCTCGTGGAAGAACTCAATGGTCTCTCCCGAGAGGCCCACGCAGAAGGCAATGCGCACGGGGAAGACCGGATCGCTGGCGATGTCTACGTCCTTGGGGGGGATGGTGATCTTGGCGCCATAGGCTGCGGCCCGGGCCAGCGCAGCATCTACGTCATCCACCTTGAAGGCAACATGGACGTAGCTGTTGTCTACGGTTTCAAAACGGCCATCGGGAAAGATCTCCAGGCAGACGCCGTCGCCGGCATCCAGCATGATGGCGCCCGGCCACTGCTTTTTGACGGAAAAGCCCAGGCCCTCCGTATAGAAAGCCACGACCTGGTCGAAATTGGCGACCTTCATAGCTACATGATGAAATCCGCAGCCGGCAATGATGCTGTTGGACATGATAAACCTCCGCTATATGCTGCTATGGAATAACCTATACCATTTTCTTTATATCATAGAGATAAGAGACTGTAAAGCGTTACCTTTACAATTTCCCTTCTCTATTTTCGTATAACTGCCTAAATCTTGGCTTTTCCCAGACGGAGCGTTGACAAAGAAATACCCCTGGGATATAATGAGGGCAACTACATAGTGAGTAAGGAATCGGACGTTTCTGAAGGCGTGGGCTGGAAAAGTTGGGGGATCGTCCCCTTTGTTGTATCCGATGCATCTCCGCATGGGTCCGCAGATGATGGAAGCCATAGGATGGAGAATGGATGAACAGGATTCACGGGTCTGCTGTGGCATTTTCCCGGCGCTTGCCGGCAGGCTGGTGTGCTGGTAGGCGGTGGGATTTGCCCGGGCTGTGCGGGGAAGGCACCATGCGCTTGTAGGCAGAAGGCGCCGAAAGTGCGCCTAGAGAGTCAATGAGGTAAGTATTTCGGGAGGCCGATATGGATAAGACGTTGTTTGAGCAAGCATGCCAGGTTTGGAGGATGGAGGACTATTCCATCCATCGGCTACCTGAGGTGGTGCACCCGGAGTCTTTTACCCAGGTTGCGGAGGCAATTGCCGATTGTATCCGCCGTAATGGAAGAATTCTGGTCGGTGGGTTGGCAAGGTCGGGCATCCTGTCGCGGACGCTGGTGTATAACCTAGGCCTTCTCAACGCCACGGTGGGAAATTTACCTTTGGAAGAAGGGCTTCGTTCCATCCAGATGCTGCAGCGCGGGGATATGCTGATCCTGATCTCTAAGGGAGGCTGCAACGATGAGGTGGTGCGCCTCATTGGGCCCGCCCAGCAGCGCGGGGCTACGGTGGTGGGGATTACCCAGAATCCTGCTTCTATGCTAGGGATGTGGAGCGATCTGTTGCTGCGGATTATGGTGGTGCGCGATGGAGAGAGCAATGACTTCATGGGAACAACTGGTTCCTTGACGCTGTATGCCATACTGGACGGTTTGGCGGCGGCGGTAGGCGCCGGCCTGGCAAAGTAAAATAGACCGGATGGAAGATAGGCTTGACGGCGGCTAGAATTAACGAATCAAACAAGGGCGCACTGCGAAAACAAATCCGCAGTGCGCCCTTAGTTTAGAAAGGGGCGGCGATGCCGGATAAACGGCTAATCTTGCGCTTTCTCCTTAAACTTAAAGGCGGTATCCTCGGCCGAGACCTTGCTGGAGCGTTCGGCGGCTACCTCCTCCACCGAGCGGGTGGCCAGGCGGCTGGAGCCCTTGAAATCCGCATAGCGGGGCGTCACATAGTGGGCGGCCAGGCGGGCCTTGGCACGCTCGATTTCTCCAGAGGCGGCGTACTGGGTCAGCCAAGGCTCCCCTGCCACCAGCATCTCGTCTACCATTTGGTAGATTTCCGGGGGATTGAGCACGGCGCCGGTCAGGGGATCCATCAGCATGGCCTGACGCAGGAGCTGGATATCGGCGGCTACGGCGGCCTCCACGGCCAGGCGCTGCACCCAGACGCTGGCCGAGCAGACAGCCGCACAGCCTAGGGGGAGGTCGCCTATGTGGGGAATGTGGATCCCGCAGGCATCCACGTAGCCGGGAACCTCTACGACGCACTCATAGGGCAGATTGGAGATGCAGCCGTCGTTCATGACGTTGAAGTGGCCGCGATAGCAGCGCCCGGTTTCCAGCCCTTCGATGATGTAAGAGCCGTGCTCCTGGCTGCGGTGCTCGGGGACATACTCCATAGGCGGCTCCTGCATCCACTGGGGAAATTCGGTATCGAACCAATTCCGCCCCTCGGTGCAGACCCGCAGATAGCCTCCGGTCTGGCCATTGATCCAGCTGTCCATGCCGATCCAGTCCTGGATCTCGTCCAAGCGCTTGCGGTACCAGGGTACGTATTCGGAGAGATGGCCGTTGCTTTCGGTGGAGAAGTAGCCAAAGTTCTTCAATACATCGATGCGCACCTTTTCCTGGGTGGCGCACTCCGGATCCTTTTGGAAGGCTTCCAGAAGCTTGGGGATCATGTCCTCACCCTTGTGCTTGACCGAGATGTACCAGGTCTGGTGATTGATGCCGGCGCAGATGATGTCCAGGTCCTTCTGCTGCAGGCCCAGCACGCGGGCCATCAGGGCGTGGCCGCCCTGCACGCCGTGGCACAGGCCGACAGTGGGGACGTTACCGTATTTGTTGGCGGCCCAGGTCATCATGGCATTGGGGTTGGCGTAGTTGAGCATGAGGGCGCCCGGCGCAGAGACCTCGCGAATGTCCTTACAAAAGTCCAGGATCGCGGGGATGCCTCGCTGGCCGTACATGATGCCGCCGGCGCAGAGGGTATCGCCTACGCACTGATCGATGCCGTACTTGAGGGGAATATCAATATCGGTGGCGAACCCCTCCAGCCGGCCGATGCGAACCACGTTGATGATGTAGTTGGCGTCCCGTAGGGCTTCCCGCCGGTCCAGGGTCTTGTGTATGCGGATCGAGAGGCCGTTGGCCTCGATATCCCGCTGGCAGAGCTGGTAAACCATGTCCAGGTTTTTCTCATCGATATCGGTAAAGGATACCTGGATATCGGAGAATTCGGGAACGGTGAGCAGGTCGCTGAGGAGCTTGCGGGTAAAGCCAACGCTTCCCGCGCCGATGAAGGCTACCTTGATGGGCATGAAATAACCTCCTACTTTCGGTGTTTTGGACTGCTTTTTCGGGAAAGACGGGGGCGGGTGAGTTTCTCCCAGAGCCGCCAGAAGGCGCTGCCTTCGGCTCGCTGATAAAGCGCGCGGCAGGAGGGGCAGCACCAGTGCGCCAGCCCTTCCACCACCCGGGGCGAAGTGTCCTGCGTCCGTCCGCAGCGCTGGCAGGCTTTCCCTGCCGGATAGGGCTGGGGGATAGCCGCCAGCCGGGCGGCGGCTGCCTCCATGATGGACTGCTGCTGCGGCAGGGTAATGCCGGCCTGGGGATGGATGCAGAGCACGCCTTCCACAATCTCGGCATGCTGCACCTGGGGCAGACCCTGCAGGTTGTCTAGGAGCGCGGCGGTTCGCACCCCATCCAGACGGAAGTGATCCAGCGGCGTATAGAGGGAGCCTCGGAGGACCGTCCACAGAGTATCCCCATAGGGGCAGACCAAGGCCCCCTCGACCCGGCGGTACGAAAGCTGGGTTGGCACGAACAGTCCCTCCTATCACCTTAGCTTATCGGTATTATACCATACCGGTGGATTTTGCTTCTATTGAGCGAATTGACCCGCCGGCCGTAGAATCGTTCATACCGCCCCATACAGGTCAAAATTGTGCGTCTCTCCAATCCAAGAGGCGTAATCGGTCTATGGTTTCCCAGCGAAGGATGGAGTATAGTAAAACTACAGCTTACATCCCCGAAAATGTGAGATTTGGAGGTGCGTAAAATGGCGCAGGATCTTTTCCCCAGAACAATGGTGGGCGGTGTGTCCCTGTCCCGCATGATCATCGGAACCAATTGGATTCTTGGATATTCCCACACTACCCCTTCCGCAGATCGGGCTATTGCCAAGCGGAACCATTGCCCGCATGCCTGCGGGGACATCATTGCCCGCTTCCTGGAGCGGGGTGTGGATACCCTAATGGCGCTGTTTGATGGGAACGATTTCCTTCTGGAGGGCGTTAAACGCGCCGAGGATGAGGTGGGGCGTAAGGTGATTATGGTGGATACCCCCATCATCAATGTGGATAACAACCCCATGGCGCGGGCCGAGGCCCGGGAGACCATCCGCCGAAGCCGGGAGAGGGGGGCAACCTTCTGCCTGATCCATCACAGCGCCGCCGAGCAGCTGGTGTGCAAAAATACCCATACCTTGGACCGCCTGCCCGACTATCTGTCTATGATCCGGGAGGAAGGGATGATCCCCGGGTTGTCCGCCCATATGCCGGAGCTTATTGTCTATTCGGATGAACAGGGCTATGATGTGGAGACCTATATCCAGATTTATAACTGCATGGGCTTCCTTATGCAGGTGGAGATTGAGTACATCCATTCGGTGATCCATGGGGCCAAGAAGCCGGTGATGACCATTAAGCCCATGGCGGCAGGACGCTGCTCGCCCTTTGTAGGGCTGAGCTTCTCCTTTGCCACGCTTCGGGACTGCGACATGGTGACCGTGGGCTGCATGAATCCTGACGAGGCGGTGGAGGACGTGGAGTATGGCCTGGCGGCCCTGGAGCGCCGTAAGCCCGACCTGGAGGGCCGCAACAGCCCCAATAAGACCGCAATTATGAAGTAGAGCCCGGAATCCTCAGAGCAGCAAGGCGGCCCTCGCGCAATAGGCGCGGGGCCGCTTTTTGTGCTTACCGAGAGAAGCGGTACTGGCCAGGAGTTTGCCCCGTGCGCTTTCGGAAGGCGGCGCTGAAGCTGCTTTCGCTGGTAAAGCCGCAGGCAAAACCAATTTCTTTGACAGAGAGGGAACTGCTTTTGAGCAAAAACCGGGCGGAGTTGATTCTTACGGAAAGTAAGTATTGGTGGGGCGTTTGGCCGGTTTCCCGGGTGAAGAGCCGTGTGAAGTAGTAGGGACGCAAGGAGGCCATAGCGGCCAAATCATCCAGACTGATGGGCTCGGCAAAGTGCTCCTGGATGTAGGCGATGGCCCGTGCTAGGGGCGCATCGGCAGAGGGTTCCTTATCCACCAGCGCCAATTTGGTTAGCAGCGTGGTAATGTCTAAAGAGAGCCATAACCTGGGACTGGCGCTGCTTTGGCAGGGGCGGGAGAAGGAGGCCTATGACGCCTTCTACAAAGCGACGTGGAGCAGCGAACAGCAGGAAATGTCTTACTATTACCTAGCCGCGCTGAAGGCCCGGGAGCAGTCCTGGGACGAGGCGCTGGAGCTGGCAGAAAAGAGCCTGGTGAAAAACGGCCACAACGTGAAGGCCCGGGGACTCAAAGCGGCGCTGCTGCGGTGTATGGGCAGACGGAAGGAGGCGGGGCGTTGGATTTGCGAGAACCTGGCGCTGGATCCCTTTGACTATGTCAGCCGCTATGAGCAGGTGCTGCTGGAGGAGGATCCGGGGGAGGCGCTGAAGACAATGCAGCGGCTGATGCGGGGCTTTGCCGAGCACTACCTGCAGACAGCCCGGGACTATGCGGAGTTTGGCATGTACGACCAGGCGCTGGCCGTTTTGAAACTGTGCGGGGAGGAGTATCCTATGCTGGCGTACTATCGGGGCTTCTATCTGGGAAAGCTGGGAGATGCTGCCGGACGGGACGCAGCCTACCGACAGGCCGAGGCCTGGGCTCCCGGCTGCTGCTTCCCCAACAAGCTGGAGGACATTGCCGTTCTGCAGGATGCCGGAAAGCGGAACCCGCAGGGCGCCAAAGCTTTCTACTATCTTGGCTGCCTGTACTATGACAAGCTGCAGTTTGACCGGGCCCAGACCCTGTGGGAGAAGTCCATCGCCCTGGATGGAACCTTCCCCACGGCGCGCCGCAATCTGGCCCTTGCCCGCTATAACAAGCGAGGAGACGCCCAGGGCGCGCGGGAGCAGTTGGAGCAAGCCTTTGCCCTGGATGAGACCGACGCACGGGTTTTCCTGGAGCTGGATCAGCTTTACAAGCGCCTGGGCATGTCCGTCGAGGAACGGCTGGCCCGCTATGAGGCGCATCAGGAACTGGCCCGGGAACGGGATGACGCCATGTTGGAGTTTGTGACGCTGTACAACCTAGCGGGGCGGCATCAGGAGGCGCTGGATGCCATCCTGTCCCACAACTTCCGGCCATGGGAGGGGGCAGAAGGAAGGGTGTCCGGCCAGTACAAGCTGGCGCTCCGCAGCCTGGCGGGGGAGAGCCTCCGCCGGGGACGGATGGAAGAGGCCCGAGATCGGCTGTCGCAGGCGCTTACCTATCCGCTCTGCCTGGGCGAGGGGCGCCTGGAAGGGACGAAGGATAACGATATCCACTATGCATTGGGCGTGGCATACCAGGGACTCGCGATGACCAGGCCGCCCGCCGGGAGTACCGGTTAGCGCAGGCAGGGGACAACGAGCCTGCCGGGGTGCAGTATTATTACGATCAGCCTGCCGACATGATCCTGTACAAGGCTCTGGCCAGCGCGAAGTTGGGTGAACAGGACGAAGCGCGGCTTTGCCTGGACAAATTAGAGCGGTATGGCCGGGCGCACCTGGACGATACGGTGAAAAACGACTTTTTTGCGGTCTCTTTGCCGGATTTCCTGATCTTTGAGGACGACATGGGGCGTAAAAACCGGGCACATTGCTGCTACCTCATGGGCTTAGCAGCACTGGGCCGTGGGGATCGGGACGGGGCCTTGCCCTTCTTTGCGGAAACCTCCGCTTTGGATCTGGGGCATCAGGGAGCCAGAATCTATGGACAGCTTTGCAAGAAGGAGGGGGAACCGGTATGACACTGCAATCTTTGGCTGGACAGTGGCAGGTGACGCTGCCCGATGGGGTTCAGGGTATCATGAAACTCCCGGGAACGCTGGATGAGAGCGGTATCGGTCACCGAGATACGCCTGCCCATCCGGTGCATCCCGGGGAAGGACATGGCGCGCAGACGGAGGATTCTTCCGACGCGCCCATTGCCACCCGGTTTACGCGAAAGCACACCTATGAGGGAGAGGCGAGGATTTCCCGGCGGTGGAACTTGGAGATTCCCGAGGGAAAACGCGCCTTTGTGGAGGTAGAGCGGGCACGGTGCCTGCGGCTGCTGGTGGACGGACGGGAGATGGAGCCCTTTGAGGAGCCAACCTTGGTTGCGCCCCATGTCTTTGAGGTGACTGGCGTGGCAGCGGGAGAGCATCTCCTGACCTTTATCAGTGACAACAGCTACCCGGGACTGCCGCATGATGATATTGTTTATTCTTCGGCGGCCACCGATGAAGCCCAGACCAATTGGAACGGTCTATTGGGATATATTCGTCTCCGGGTGGAGGAGCGCGTATTTCTTTCCTGGACGCGGGTCTATCCTCACGGGAACACGGTGACGGTCAAGGCGGAGATCGACTCCTCTGTGCCCTATGAAGGCGTACTGACCGTGGCCTCTCCGGAGCTGGCCCAGGAGGCGCATACGGCGGTTTGTATGGAACCGGGAAGAACCGAGGTCGTGCTGGAGGATCTTCCCCTTGCTTTGGACACGCCCCTTTGGGAGGAAGAAGATGGCAATCTTTGCCGTCTGACGGCCCACCTGTCCGAGGCGGGAGAGAGGATCGTCGCCTTTGGTGTACGCAGCTTTGGAAGCAACGGCAGGGGCCGTTTGGCCTTAAACGGACGTACTATTTTTCTGCGCAGCGAAGCCAACTGTGCAGTATTTCCCGAAACGGGCTATTGCCCCATGGACCAAGCGGCGTGGGAGAATATCCTCGGCACCTATCGCTCCTACGGGGTCAACTGCGTCCGCTTCCACTCCCACTGCCCTCCGGAGGCCGCCTTTGCCGCTGCCGACGGCATGGGAATGCTTCTGCAGCCCGAACTGTCCCATTGGAATCCGCGGGACGCATTCCTGTCGGAGGAGAGCTTTTCCTACTACCGTCGGGAGCTGCGTCAGCTGCTGCTGACCTACGCGAACCATCCCAGCTTTGTGATGCTGACCTTGGGCAATGAGCTCCACACCAGCCAGGAAGGTCACCGCCGCATGGACGCGCTGCTGGACATGGCCCGATCCATAGACGATACCCGGATGTACTCTCGCGGTTCCAATGAGCACTATGGAGCCATTGGCTGCGGAGAAAAGAGTGATTTCTACACATCACAGAAGTTCTCGCGCGAAGATCTGCGGGGGACTTCTGCCGGGTGGCCGGGGCTTCCAG
Organism: uncultured Christensenellaceae bacterium; assembly: GCA_944376795.1. GTDB lineage: Bacteria > Bacillota > Clostridia > Christensenellales > UMGS416 > CALWDW01. The sequence goes on along the minus strand of CALWDW010000016.1, from coordinate 47,935 downwards.
GTGGAATTCAGGGCTACATCAATCACCAATATCCCCATACCAAGACCGACTACAGTGCGGCCATGAAGAGCCTGCGCCAAAGCTATGCCAAACCGGTATTCAGCTTTGAAGTGGGGCAGTTTGAGGTGCTGCCCGATTTTCGGGAACTGGAGGACTTCCGCAGCGTGCTGGATCCGGCCAACTACCGCCTGATTCAGAAGCGCGTGCGGGAAAAAGGGCTGGAAAAGCATTGGGAACGCTATGTGGAGGCCACAGGGGAACGGGCCCGCATCGGCTACCGGGAGGAAATTGAGGCGGCGATGCGCACGCGGGAGATGTCCGGCATCTCTCTGCTGGGATTGCAGGACTTCCCGGGTCAGGGGACGGCCCTGGTGGGCATGCTGAACGCCCATCTGAAATCCAAGCCCTATCCCTTTGCCGAGCCGGAAGCCTTCCATGCCTTTTTCCGTGCCCAACTTCCTTTGGTAAAACTGGATAGGTACACCTATGAGGTGGGAGAGACGCTAACGGCAGAGGTGGAGCTGGCCAACTATGGCAGGACCGCGGTGCGCGGTGTGCTGCACTATGCCCTGGAAGGCGGCGGAAAAAGGAACGTCGGAACATTGGGCGAGGTGGATTGCCCCTGCGGTGAGAATACGTTCCTTGGAAAGCTTGCGATTCCTTTGACGGGCTATGGGGAAGCCGCAGCGCTGCAGCTGCAGGTATGGGTAGGGGAGGTACGCACCACTTACCCGGTATGGGTGTATCCGCCGGTGCGTCCCATCTGCCCTTTCCGGGTGTACGAGACGCGGCGTCTGAACGATGCAGCGTGTCGTGCCCTGGCCCAGGGCCAAAGTGTGTATTTGGCTCCCGATTCCACCCCGGAGCAGCTTCCTCGCTCTATCCAGGCCCAGTTTACCACTGATTTTTGGTCGGTGGGCACGTTCCCGGGGCAGGAGGGCGGCATGGGAATGCTGATTAACGAGAAGCATCCTCTTTTCCGAGGCTTTCCCACTTCGTTTCATTCTGACTGGCAGTGGTGGTCCATGGCAGTGCAGCGGGCCATAATCCTGCCGCGGGCCATGGAGTGCATCGTGACCGAGATGGACAGCTATGCCTACCTGCGCCCCATGGCGCGGATCCTGGAGTGCCGGTGCGGCGGAGGGCGGCTGCTGATCTCGTCTTTGGGGCTGCACAGCTTGCAGCAGTATCCCGAGGCCCGTGCATTGCAGAATGCCATCTATCGCTACCTTTCCTCTCCGAATTTTGCTCCAAGGCAAGAGATGACGGTGGGGGAGGTTCGCGACCTGGTGGTCTAGCGGGAAACAGAATGTGGAAGACAGCAGACGGCCCCGGAACTGACCTTGGGGCGTTTGGCTGCTTCCGCTCTTGCAACTTGTCCCCGAAGACGGTATACTTGGCGTGACAATAGGAGCAAGGTCCTGGTTTGCCGCTGCAAGGCGGCGGTTGATTCCTTGCGGAAGCCGTGGGAGGGCTCGGTTCTGGCGGGCAAAGGGTTCCTGCGGATTTTCTCGCAAAATCCATTGGTATGAGGAGTATGCACATGAAACTATGGTATCGGCAAGAGGCTCGGGAGTGGACCCAAGCCTTGCCTCTTGGAAATGGGCACATGGGAGCGATGAGTTACGGCGGCGCCCAAGGCCGATTTGACTTGTCGGAGAACACCTGCTGGTCGGGAGAGAATCAGCCCTGTCCTTTGGCCGGGAACGCGGGAGAATCCATGCAACGGGCGCGGGCGCTTTTGCTGGATAAGCAGTACGCCCAGGCTGAGGAAGTTCTGAAGGATTGCGTGGGACAGAAAGGGAACTACGGGACCCAGGTCCCCCTTGGCAGGCTCACGGTATCCCTAGAGGCCGAGCCACTCTCGGTGTATCGGGAACTGGAGTTGGAGACCGGCGTGGCCCTGGACAAATTGGAACTGGCCGGAGGCCTGGTAGAGCGGGAGAGCTTCCTGTCCAATCCAGATAAGGTTATGGTCGTGCGGATGGAGGCGCTGGGGGAGCGGCAGACCTTCTGCCTTTGGGTTGAAGGCTGGAGCCAGCCCTGCCACACGGAGCGCAATGAAGCCGCCCATACCCTTTGGGTTCGGGGGCGCGCCCTGGAGAATATCCACAGCGATGGATTGACCGGGGTATCCTACGGCGTTTTTCTTCGGTATGAGACCGACGGCAGCGTGGTATGGCACCGCCGCGGTTTGGTGGTGGAGAACGCTTCCAAGCTAACGGTATTTCTGACGGCCGCTACGGACTTTTTTGGAGAGGATCCCGAAGAGGTCTGCCGCCGCCGTATCGAAGCCGCAGGCCAAAAGGGCTACGAGGCCGTGAAGAGCGCACACCTGCAGGAGCATACCGAGGCGATGAACCGCTGCACCTTGACTATGGAGGACACCCGAGGCCATTTGCCTACGGATGCCCGGATCCGTGCCTTTGCCGAGAACGGTGGGGGGGACGATGGACTGATTGCGCTGTTTTTCCAGTACGGTCGTTACCTTCTCCTAGGTTCTACCCGTCCGGATTCGACCCTGCCCGCCGCCCTGCAGGGGGTCTGGAACGACGACCGCGCCTGTCGGATGGAGTGGACCGACGATATGCATTTGGACATCAATACCCAAATGAACTACTATCCTGCCGAGAAAACGGGACTGGGCGATTGTGTAGAGCCCCTGCTGCGATGGGTGCGGGACCGTTTGGCGCCCAATGGGGCCGAGATGGCCAAAGCACTCTATGGGGCAAGGGGATGGGGAGCCCACACCGTTTCCAACGCCTTCGGCTGGGCGGCGCCTGGCTGGGATGTGAACTGGGGCTTTGCGGTGACCTGCGGCGGCTGGATTGCGTACTCGATTTGGGAGCACTACCTTTGGACGCGGGACAAGGCATATCTTGCCGAATACTATGATACCTTACTGGAAAGCGCACGTTTCCTGCGGGATATTTTGATGGAGGATCCGGAGAATGGAGAATGGGTAACGGTACCCTCCTACTCCCCGGAGAATGCCTTCCTCTGGGAGGGGAAACCTCGCTATCTTTCTGTGGGCGGCTCTTTTGACACCACGGTTACCCGGGCGGTCTTCCTAGCTGTGCGGGAGGCTGCCGACATCCTAGGCCGGGAGGACGATTTTACTCGCTCCCTGGAGGAGGCGCTGCGCCGTCTGCCTCCCTACCGTGCGGGCAAGCATGGCCAGCTTATGGAGTGGTACTATGACTTCGAGGAGGCACTCCCCGACCACAGGCATACCTCCCATCTGCTGGCGCTGCATCCCTTCGGCATGATTGATCCCAGGCGGTCTCCCGCATTGGGGGACGCCGTGCGCACTACGCTGCGCCGCCGGCTGGGGGAGAATGCGAAGGATATTGTCTATGCCAACTGGGCGGGGGCGCTCTTGATTCTCCAAAATGCGCGACTGCAAGAGGCTGAGGCTGCCGGGGAGTTTGTCAAGCCAATGATTGCCTTCCTGAGCCGGGACAATATGATGATCACCCACCAGGGGCCGACCACCACCATCACGGGAGGAATTTACGAGCTGGACGGCAACACGGGCTTTACCGCCGCAGTGGCGGAGATGCTGCTTCAGGATGGCGGACCGGACGAACTGCTGCTCCTGCCGGCCGTGCCGCAGAGCTGGAGGACGGGCGCTTTCCGTGGTTTGTGCGCCCATGGCGGGCACCAGGTTGCCGCCCAGTGGGATGCGGCGCACGTAACCGGTACGATTCGGGCCGCGTGGGACGCCGAGCTCTGTGTCCGGGCCTTTGGGCAGGAGACCAAACTGTCCGTGAAGGCCGGGGAGACGGTGCCCTTCAGCTTCGCACGGCAATAGCGAGGATAACCTGTCTCGGATGGCAGAAAGAAACGCCGCCGGGACCTGAAAATAGCAGCAGCGCGGAGGAACCGCAAAGGTTCTTTCGCGCTGTTTGTTTTGGGCGGGATAGGGGGTGGTTACCGGCCGGCGCACCAGCGTATGGCGTTGTACAGCAGCTTCTGGTACTCGGGATGAAGGAGCACGGCGCAGTTGTGGCCGGGAGTCAGCACGCAGACGCGTCCCTTGCCCAGGGTGCGAACATATCCGCCGGGCTGTACGCCGGCGCTCTCGGAAACGGTGTCAAAGAGCGGCTGGATATCTTGGACGGTTACGTTGATCTGGTAGTGCTCATCCCGGAAGCCGAACTCCTGGACTCCCTCCAAAATGGGATGGGAACCAGTGAAGCGCACGTCAATGTGGCACTGCCGGGGATGACCAAGGAAGTCATTGCCTGTAATGGCGGTCATATCCGGTCGCTTGGCGGCCCGAAAGCAGTTGCCGGCGTGCAGGGCGATCAGGCCGCCGCCATTCTCCACATAGGCCTGCAGGTCGGCGGGCATCACCGCGGTGACCCCATCTTCGAACCAGGGAGCCTGGCTGTTGGCCCCGGTGAGGGCATCGCCCTTGGCCACGACGATCACCGGGTAGGCGGAAAGCATGTCCTTGGTTAAGATATCCTTGGCGTCCATGACCACATCCCATTCAATGCCGCGCTCCGCCAAGGGGGCCAATCCGCGGGCTACCACTTCGCCGGGATGCCAGAGATCATCACAAATCACCAATACCTTCATGGGATCCTCCTTCTCGATTGTATGTTTGCCTGCATTATAGCAGGAGCCGCCGGGGCTGTCAAATGATCGGCTCCGGTTCTCTGCTGTTACGCATCGGAAAGAGGCTGTCCCAAGAACATCTGAAGAGTGCAAATGGACCGCCGCAGAACCCTTGGTTCCACGGCGGTCCACAGTGTTTTCGGGGGGACAATCCGAAGAGTGGGACGCCTGTTATTCCATCCGTTCCACCTGTCCGGCCAGCATCTCCTGGCTGCGGTGGACGAAGGCCATCAGGTCATCGGGATTCATAAGCCCCGCGCCCAGGCGCGCCAGATCGAAGACCTGGCAGCAAAGGCTGTCCGCGCTGCCTTCCTCCTTCTTCTCGGCGGCTGCCAGCTTCTGCACCACAGGGGAGGCGGCGTTGAGCACCAGCTCCAGCTGCCGATCCAGCATTTCGGCAGCCATTTTCCGGTCGTGGGTGGAGAACATGCCCATCTCCTGCCAGCGGCGCATTTGCTCATTGAGCTGAATCACCGCTGCGGTGTCCGCATCGGCCAGGGCCTCCATACGGACCCGCAGATGCTCCCGGCCGGTGGCGCGGCGGAAAGCCTTCTCCAGCAGGAGCCCATCCTCGGCATTGACCTCGGCGTCGCTCTTGGCCTGGGGTGGGAGCACGGCGTCCACCCGAGCGAAGGTTACGCCCTCGTGCTTGCTCTCCAAGAACTGCACAAAGGGGATGTCCAAGGGGCTGTCCATCACCAGAACCTGCAGATCGTGCCGGGCAAAGGTCTCCAAATATCCGGCCTGGGCCTGGGGATCGCTGGTGTAGTAGACGGTGTTCTTGTGGGTTTCTTCGGCCTTGGCCAGGTAGTCGGTAAGGTTGGTGAAGCCGCCGCCAGCCAGCCCAAAGATCAGATGCTCCTGCATCCGCTCATAGAACTTCTCGTCCCGCAGGCAGCCGTAGAGGATAAAGGGGCGGATATCGTTCCAATATTTCTCGTAGCTTTCCCGGTCGGTCTTGTCCATGGAGATCAGCCGGTCGGCCACCTTCCGGGCGATATAGGCCGGGATCTTCTGGACTTCCCGATCGGTCTGCAGCGCGGAGCGGGAGACGTTCAGCGGCAGGTCTGGGCAGTCGATGACACCCTTGAGCATCATCAGGTACTCCGGGATGACTTCCTGGACGTTGTCGGCGACATAGACCTGGTTATTATACAGCTTGATCTTTCCCTCGATGGTCTGCATCTGGTTGCTGATCCTGGGGAAATAGAGGATGCCCTGGAGCCGGATGGGGTAGTCGGCGTTCAGATGTACCCAGAAGAGAGGCTCCTGGAAGTCGGTGAATACCCGGTGGTAGAAGGCGCGGTACTCCTCCTCGGTGCAGTCGCTGGGCTTTTTCATCCAGAGGGGATGGGTGTCGTTGATGGGAGCAGGAGCTGCAGGGACGTGCTCCTGATGGCAGGCGCAGGTCTCGTCCTGGCAGGCATCCGCGTCATGATCCTCAGGCAGGGGTGTCTTGTCCTTTTTGTCCTCCTCCTGGGGAGCATTGCGGTCCTCCAGGTAGATGGGATAGGGGAGGAAGGAGCAGTACTTGACCAGCTCTTCGCGGATCTTGGCTACGCTGAGCAGGTCGGCGCTGTCGTCATCCATGACCAAGGTTACCGTAGTACCGCGCTGGGTGCGTTGGCTGGGCTCCATTGTGTAGTCAATGTCGCCGTCGCACTTCCAGAGCACGGCCTCCGCACCGCTCTGCCAGCTCAGGGTTTCCACTGTAACCGATTTGGCTACCATGAAGGCTGAGTAAAAGCCCAGGCCAAAGTGGCCGATGATCTGGCTGCCTTCGTCGGTGCCCTTGTAGTGCTTCAGGAAATCCTCAGCACTGGAAAAGGCCACCTGGGTTAGGTACTTGCGCACCTCTTCACCGGTCATGCCAATGCCGTTATCGGAGAAGGAGAGGGTTCCGTGTTCGGCGTCCACCGCCACATGGATTTCCAGAGCCTCATCCTCAGGAAGATCCACCTCGCCCATGGAGGCGATGCGGCGCAGCTTGGTGATGGCGTCTATGCCATTGCTCACCAGTTCCCGGATGAAGATATCCCGATCCGAATAGAGCCAACGTTTAATGATGGGGAAGATATTTTCACTGTGAATTTGAATTTGTCCCATTTCCTGTGCCATGATATTTCCTCCTTTAATCTATGATATCATGAACCAATACCGGCCGACTGCAAGAAACCGCCCGACTGGCTCCGGGGAGCGCATCTGGCGGTGCAAGGGGGACTGGTATTGGACGGAAAACTAGTCCAGGATCACCGTGGCGATGAATTCCAAAGTTTCGCTGCCGGCGTTCTCCAGGGCGTGGCCGGTCCCACTGAGGGTGACCACGGTATCACCGGGGTAAGCGGTCTTCATGGTGCCGTTGTCATTGACCTGGGCGACGCCCCGCAGGATGTAGTAGGTTTCGGCCTCGCCCTCATGGACATGGTAGCCAATGGAGCAGCCCGGCTCCAGGATGCCCCGGGCCATAAAGCGGCACTTGGGGGGGAGCTGCTCTCGGGCGGCGAGATTGACGAAGCGAACTTCGCCTTTGCCGCCGCGCATTTGGGGACGGATGTCGGTAATATGCTCGTCATTGCGGATCAGCATGGATTCATACCTCCTTGGCCGAAGCTTTCTCCGGCTGGTTTCTCTGATAGATAATATAGAGCCCCTCCATGGTCAGGTAGCTGTCAATGACGTCGATGACCTTGCTGTCCACGGCAAGGATCCGCGCCATACCGCCGGTGGCGACCACCTTGACCCGTTCGGGTTCGTTCATTTCCTGGCCGATTTTGCGGATCAACCGCTCTACTGAGCCTGTGTAGCCGTGGATAATACCCGACTGCATATTCTCCACGGTGTTCCGGCCAATAACTCTGGCCGGTTTTTTTAGCTCGATATTGGGAAGCCGGGACGTGCCGGCAATCAATCCCTGGAGGGAGACCTTTACACCGGGCATGATGGCGCCGCCCAGGAATTCTCCGCTGCCTGAAATGGCGCCGAAGGTGGTGGCAGTGCCGAAGTCGATGACGATACAGGGGCCGCCGTACTTTTCATACGCTGCTACCGCCGTGCAGATGCGGTCCGACCCGACCTCCTTAGGATTGTCATAGCGGATGGGCATCCCTGTCTTGATCCCGGGGCCTGCCAGGATGGGATCCTGGTGGAAGAAGGTGTGGCACATGCTCTCCAGTGTGAAGTTGATGCTGGGCACCACCGAGGAGAAAATGATGCCGTGGACGCCGGCAGGATCCAGATGGGCATAGTGAAAGACGTTCATCAGCGTCAGCCCGTATTCGTCGCTGGTCTTGTTGATGTCGGTGGAAAGCCGTCCGTACTGGAGCAGCGTACCGTTCTCGTTATAGATACCCAGCTTGATATTGGTATTGCCTGCGTCCATGGTCAGAATCATGGGGTCTTCTCCTTTGCTTTGGGAATGGGGGGAGCCATCAGCTGGCTGCGGATGAGCAGGGGGCGCAGCGCCCGCATGACGGCGCTGCAGACCAGAATGGCCAGTGCAATCTCCGGCAGGGTATTGAGAAGGATGATGCCGGAAAGCAGTCCGGGGAGCTGCAGGGTCAGCTCCTGCATGCCCGGGAACCAATTGCCAATCAACAGGATGCCGCCCATGACCATCACGGTATGGATGGCCGTGGCCGCGCCGCTTACGATGGGCACACTCCAAAATGAACCCTTTGTAGCCCGCATGAGACCGCGATACATCCAGCCGGCGATCAATCCGAAGAGCACCCGGGGCAGGATGGAGATCAGCGGATTCAAAAAGGCCGGCGAAAAGAGCGTGGGCCGCACAATGGCGGTGATCAGGCTCATGATGCCGAAAACCAGTCCGAGAATGGCGCCGCCCACCGGCCCAGTGGCCATGGCTCCGATAAGTACCGGAATGTGAATGGTGGTGGGGGTGATAACGCCCAAGGGAACAAAGCCAAGGGGAGAGCCGGGCATGCCCAGCAGGATGACGATGGCGGTCAAGAGACTCAGAATGACCAGCTTGCGGACTTTGGGGTTGATATTCATTTTGTACCTCCGTTCAAGCTCCCGGAAGGGATGCCGGACGATATTGGAGAGGCCGCCTCCACCCTATGCCATGGCCGCCATGGGTCGGCCTGGCAGGCACAAGAGGGCGATCCTCTTTTGTGCATAATAGTATACCAGCATCGGGGAAGGAGTACAAGAGAAAACTACGTTTTTTTCGACAGTACGGGGGAGAGTGAAGCTGTTTTTGCCAGGATGCGCCTGGCGTTCGATGGCAGGACGGCGCTTTCTCCGTGGATTGCGATTCTTGGATGACAAATCCATGGGGATTGTGTATAATGTCTCGTGACGATGTCCTGCCCGGAAAGGCGGGGCGCTGGGGGAAATAACAGATAAGGATGCGGTGCGATGCAGATCAATGTGGCCCTTCTGGGCCTGGGGAATATCGGCTCGGGTGTCTTCCGGGTGCTGCAGAGGCAGCAGGAAGCGCTGCTGGAGCGGGAAAATGTGGTGGTGCAGATCAAGCGGGTGCTGGTGCGGGACGTGAATAAGCCCCGCAGCGTCCAGGTGGAGAGGAGCCTTCTCACCGACCGGGTGGAGGACATCTTGGAGGACCCCACCATCGACATCGTGGCGGAGTTCATGGGCGGGGTGGAGCCTGCCCGGACCTACCTGGTCCAGGCGCTGAACCGCGGCATGACCGTGGTGACCGCCAACAAGGCTGTGGTGGCCTGCTGCTGGGAGGAACTGGACGAAGCCGCCCGCAAAAGCGGTGCAGGGCTCTATTATGAGGCCAGTGTGGCGGGGGGCATCCCGGTCATCGGCACCTTTAACCGTTCGCTCCAGGCCAACAAGATCCTGGAGGTCATGGGTATCGTCAACGGAACCACCAATGCGATTCTGACCAATATGTCGGAGCGGGGATGGTCCTATGAGGCGGCCCTGGCCGATGCCCAGGCCAAGGGCTATGCCGAACCCGACCCGTCCATGGACGTAGGCGGGCAGGATGCGGTGTATAAACTATCCATCCTGGCATCCTTGGCCTTTGGCCAGCGGATCCGCATCGAAGATATTCACTGCGAGGGCATTACCACGATCACGCCGGAGGACATCGCCTTTGGCAAGAGCCTGGGACTGACCCTGAAGCTGCTGGCCATCGGCCGGGTGGAGGAGGGCCGGCTGCAGGTGCGGGTGCATCCTACCTTCATTCCGGACGGTCATCCCATTGCCTCGGTGCGCCGGGCCTATAACGCCGTGTTTCTCCATGGCGATGCCATCGGCCACGCGATGCTGTATGGCCGGGGCGCGGGAGATCTGCCCACCGCCAGCGCCATTGTCTCGGACATCGTCATGGCGGCCAAGAACGCCGGTAAGCATGAGCATCCCGCCTTCCTGCTGGGCCGGGAGCAGGATGCGCTTCCGTTGGAGAAAAACTGGCTGACTGCCTGCTATGTGCACCTGCTGGTCAACGATACCCCGGGCGCCTTGGCCTCCATTGCCGGGGTGATGGGCAAGTACGGGGTCAGCCTGGCAACGGTCAATCAGATTTCCCGTAACACTCCCGTACCTTTGGTGCTGGTGACCCATCCGGCACGGGAGCTTTCCATCCAGGCCGCCATGGCGGAGATCCAGGAGCTGGAGGCGGTGGACCGGGTGGTCAATGTCATTCGCGTAGAGAAGGAGGGGTAGCCGATGCTGTACCATAGCACCCGAGGCGGTGAGAATTCAGTTCAGGCCAGCCAGGCCATCCTGCAGGGGCTGGCGGGAGACGGAGGCCTCTTTGTGCCGGAGGATTTTCCTGCGTTTTCCCCGGAAGCACTGCAGCGTATTCCCGAACTGCCTTACCATGTGTTGGCAGAGGAGATTTTGACACCCTGGCTTACCGACATGCGGCGGGAGGATATCGCGCGGATGGCTGTCCAAGCCTACGCTCCCGGCCGTTTCGAGGCGGGTATGCCGGCGCCGGTTTCTGCTCTGGACGGCAAAACCTTCCTGGTGGAGCTCTATCACGGCCCGACCCTCGCCTTTAAGGACATTGCCCTGCAGCTGCTGCCCCGACTGATGGTCAACGCCATCCGTACCCAACGGGTGGATGAGGGGGTGCTGGTGGTGGCCGCAACCTCGGGAGATACGGGAAAGGCGGCTCTGGAGGGCTTCTGTGATGTGGAGGGAACCCGGGTGGGGGTTATCTATCCCCAGGACGGGGTCAGCCCGGCCCAGCGGCGGCAGATGGTCACCCAGCAGGGCGGCAATGTGTGGGTGCGGGCCATCCGGGGAAATTTTGACGACGCCCAGAGCGCGGTGAAGGCCATCATGGGGGATCCGGCTATGCATATGGCGCTCCGGGAGCGTGGCTGGAGGCTTTCCTCGGCTAATTCCATCAATATCGGTCGTTTGATCCCGCAGATCGTGTACTATTTCTATGCCTATGGCCAGCTTTGCCGGCAGGGTATCCTGGCCTTTGGGGAGCCCGTGGATTTCGTGGTGCCTACCGGGAACTTTGGCAACATCCTGGCGGGAACCTATGCCAAGGCTATGGGGCTGCCCGTCCATACCTTCCTGTGTGCCTCCAACCGAAACAATGTGCTGACCGATTTCTTCCGCACGGGCAGCTACAGCACCCGGCGGCCCTTCTACCAGACCGCATCCCCCAGCATGGATATTCTGATCTCCAGCAACTTGGAGCGCTATCTGTACGAGAAGGCGGGACGGGATCCGAAGCGGGTGGCCGGCTGGATGCAGGCCCTGCGGGAGGAACGGGTCTATGACGTGGGCGGCTGTCTGGACGCCATGACCCAGGGAATGTGGGCTGGCTGCGCCGACGATGCGGCGACGCTGGCGTGCATCGCCCGCACCTTCCGGGAGAAGGGACGCCTGGTGGATCCCCATACGGCGGTGGCCCTTTCGGTGCTGGAGCAGTACCGGCAGGAGGCACGGGACGGAGGGCGGCCTGCCGTAGTCATCTCTACCGCGAGTCCGTACAAGTTCAGCCTGGATGTACTCAAGGCCGTGGATCCCGGCCGGCGCTGTGAAGACGACCGAGAGGCGTCGCGGATCCTGGCCGGTATGGCCCAGGAATCCCTTCCCGATGCCATTACCGCGCTGGATACGCTGCCGGAACTGCATACCTGCGCCTGTGAGCCTGGCGAGGTAGGCGGGGAACTGCTGCGGTGGATCGGAGGCGGCCATGCGGATTAGGGTGCCTGCCACCAGTGCCAATCTGGGGCCTGGCTTTGACTCCATGGGCATGGCGCTGGCCTTGTATAACACCTTAACGGTGGAAGAGAGCGATGTTCTCCGCATCCCTGCCCTGCCGGGGAGCCGGATGGAGGAGCATTTGGTCTACCGGTCCATGTGTGCGCTGTGGGAGCTGGCCGGGGTCGTTCCCAAAACCATAACGTTGACCCAAGAGGATGAGATTCCCATGACCCGGGGACTGGGAAGCTCAGCGGCCTGTATCGCAGGCGGGCTGCTGGCGGCCAACGCTATGGCGGGATATCCTCTGGACCGGGCGGCGCTGCTGGATCTGGCGGCGGCACTGGAGGGGCATCCGGACAATGTGCTGCCCGCCCTGCTGGGAGGGATTACCGTGGGCGTGATGGAGGCAGGACATGTGCACGCCCTCCGCATGGATCCTCCCAAGGGGCTGCGCTGCGTGGCGATGATTCCTGCCGGAGAGCTGTCCACCGCCAAGTCCCGCGGCGTACTGCCTCCCCAGGTCTCCCGTAAGGATGCCGTATATAACCTCAGCCGCGCGGCGCTGCTGGCCGGGTGCTTGGCAACGGGCGACCTCTCCCAGCTGGCTGTGGCCACTGGGGATGCCATGCATCAGCCCTACCGTACGGCCCTAATTCCCGGCTGGAGAGAGGTGGAAGATTGTGCCCGCCAGGCGGGCGCTGCCGCCGTAACCATCAGCGGCGCGGGCCCCACGATGATGACCTGGTGGACCGGGCCGGTTCCGGGGGCGGTGGTGTGGAGCCGGCGCTTGGAAGGCATTGCCGGCGATTGGCAGGCGCTCCCGTTGGATTTTGATACGATTGGCGCGGTTATCCTGGAATAAAGGCGCCGCGGCCGGCGGATTGCGGGCGGCAGACGGTTTGGAGAAGCCCCAAAAGGACATGATGTAAAGAGAAGGAAATTCTGCTATTCGATGCGTCATATCCTTTTTTTGTGCGGACAGGCCCTGCGTATCGGAAATGATGCATTTTGTACATAATTCTATGGTACCCTGGAGGCGGAGAGGAGGCGTGCCTGTGAAGGAACGGATCCGGGTGCTGGCGGGGGAGATCCTGCGCTATCTGGCGGTGGGGGGAACCGCCTTCCTGGTGGATGCCGGAACACTTTATCTGTCCCGCCGCTTTTTGTTTGCAGACTGGGGAGAGACAGGGCTGTATTGGGCTACGGCGCTTGGTTTCCTTGCCGGACTGGTGTACAACTATGTCCTTTCGTTAGCCTTTGTTTTTTTGGACGCGAAGCAGCGGCGAAAGGGGCGATCCTTGGGCGCGTTCCTGGGGTTTGCCGTCATTGGCCTCGTGGGCCTGGGACTGACCGAGCTGGGCATGTACGCTGGCGTGGATCTGCTGGGCCTGCACTACATGCTGGTGAAGGTGTGCGTGGCGGCGCTGGTGCTGGCGTGGAATTACCTGGGGCGCAAATTCTTTATATTTCGCTAGGAGGAGACAGCTATGTCCGGGAAGAATGTGATCATTATCGGGGCGGGACCGGCGGGTTTGACGGCGGCCTACCGGCTGTTGCGGCAGACCGATGCGCACCCGATTATTCTGGAGGAAAGTCCCTATATCGGGGGGATTTCCCGGACCGCTGTCTATAAGGGAAACCGTATGGACATCGGCGGACATCGGTTTTTCTCCAAGAACGCTGAGGTGCTGGAGCTTTGGCGGGAATTGATGCCCGACCAGGGCGCGCCGGCCTGGGATGACCGGATTTTGGGGCGGCAGGTTCCGTTGGCGGCAGGGGGGCCCGATCCCGAACGGGAGGAAAAGGTGATGCTGCTGCGGGAACGGGTTTCGCGTATCCTGTATTTGCGGCACTTTTTCGACTATCCTATTTCCCTGACGCCCCGGATGCTGGCCAATATGGGGCTGATGCGTACGCTGAAGGCGGGCCTGGGGTATGTCGCCGCCTGCGTCCGCAAGAGGGAGGAGAAGTCCTTGGAGGACTTCTATATCAACCGCTTCGGAAAACCGCTGTATGAGATGTTTTTTGAGGACTACACGGAGAAGCTGTGGGGGGTGCATCCCAGCCAAATCGCCCCGGATTGGGGAGCGCAGCGGGTCAAGGGCCTCTCCCTGCGCAAGGCGGTGACGGAGTTTTTGACGCGGCCCTTCCGGCACGGCGAGGCGAAGGAGACGTCGCTGATCGGGCAGTTCTCCTATCCCAAGCGCGGTCCGGGCCAGCTTTGGGAGGAGCTGGCCCGGCGCATTGAGGAACTGGGCGGGGAGATCCGAATGCAGACCCGGGTAACCGGACTGGAATGCGGCCAGGGGCGGATCGAAGCCGTTCGGGTGACCGACGCCTCCGGAACAGAGCGGCGCCTGGAGGGGGATGCGTTCTTCTCCACGATGCCGGTGAAGGACCTGGTGCTGGGCATGGGAGAGGCGACGCCGGACCACGTGCGGCAGATCGCCTCTGCGCTGCCCTATCGGGACTTTATCACGGTGGGCCTGCTCCTGAAAAAGCTGGCGATCCGGAACTCGACCAAGAAGCCCACGGTGGGCGGTATCGTCCCCGACTGCTGGATCTACATCCAGGAGCGGGATGTGCGGCTGGGGCGGCTGCAGATCTTTAATAACTGGTCGCCCTATATGGTGGAGCGTCCTGCGGAGAGCGTTTTTGTAGGACTGGAGTATTTCTGCAGCGAGGGGGACGCCATGTGGAATATGGACGAGGCGGCCTTTATTGACTTCGCGATAGGGGAACTGACCAAGATCGGCGTCATCCGCCGGGAGGATGTGCTGGACGCCACCCATATTCGGGTGAAGAAGGCTTATCCCGCTTACTTTGGCAGCTATGCGCAGTTTCCCGTGGTGCGGCGCTTCCTGGACGGCTGGGAGAACCTCTACTGCATCGGGCGCAATGGGCAGCACCGGTACAATAATATGGATCACTCCATGCTCACCGCGATGGAGGCTGTCCGCGTATACCAAAGCGGCTCCGGGGATAAGTCCTCGATCTGGAGCGTGAATACCGAGGAGAGCTACCATGAGGAGCGAGAAAAGAATTCCTAGCCGGCTGGAGATGGCCGGGTCTGCTGCATTCCGGGCGGGAAAGCCCTATGCCATGATGGCGGGCCTTGTAATCCTGGCCTATGTCCTTTGGAGCTGGGTGATCCCGGACGGCAACAGCCGCGGCATCCAGTATGCTATGCTCATGGGGCTGGGAATGTGCCTGCTGGGCATCCTGGCGCTGCGATGGATGGGGGAGGCCACCACACGGCGCGTACTGATTTTGGTGCTGGCCATGGGGATCATCCTGCGGGTGGGATACATGCTCTATACACCGCTGACCCAGCGGAGCCATGATATCGGACTGTGGGACTGGGAGGGTCACTACGGCTATACCTACCGCATCTATGCCACAGGTACCCTGCCGGATACCAACGCGGGCCAGTTTTATCATCCGCCGCTGCAGCACATCCTTCAGGCGCTGGTGGTGCGGGCCGCGTCCTGGCTGATGCCGGGGGTGGAGGGGGACGCCCTGTTTTCCACGGCCAAGCTGGTGCCCTGTTTTGCCTGCTGTGCCATGCTGGTGGTGGCCTACCGCCTGGCCCAGGAGATGGGGCTTTCCTCCAGGGCGCAGCTCTTGGCTCTGACCATCCTTTCCTTTATGCCCACCTTCATCGTTATGTCCTCGTGCATCAACAATGATGCCATGATGATTCTTTTCTACCTCCTGGCCTGCCTGTACACCCTGCGGTGGTACAAGCGCCCCACCATGAAGCATATTCTGCTCTTGGCCCTGAGCATCGGCCTGTCCATGATGGCCAAGGTTTCCGGCGGGACGGTGGCACTGGTAACGGCGCCGGCCTTTCTGGCGGTGCTGGTCAAGGGCTGGAAGGAAGGCTGGTGGCGGAGGCTGATCGGGCAGTTTGCCGCTTTTTTAGGGGTCTGTGCGCCCCTGGGCCTGTGGTATCCCCTGCGAAACTGGCTGCGCTTTGGCCAAAGCCCGGGGTATGTGCTTACCTTCTCCCAAGAGAGCGACCTGTACTGCGGGGATCACAGCCTGTGGGAACGTCTGGGCCCCTTTTCCTGGGGTGACATGTTCCGGCAGGTCTATTGCCAGCCCTATGGAGACTACAATCTCTGGCGGTATACCCTCCAATGCGCGGTCTTTGGCGAGTATACGTTTTACGACATGGATCTGGGGCTGGGCCGCTCCCTGCTAGGAGCCAATGTGCTGCTGGTGGCGCTGTCCCTGGCGGCGATGGCCTATGTGGTTTGGGACCGGCGGCGTTGGGCGGCGTCGGTGCGCTGGGGGCTTCTCCTGGTGTGGGGGACGCAGCTGGCCTCCTTTGTGCTGTTCAATCTGCAGCTGCCCTTTGGATGCACCATGGATTACCGGTATATGGTGCCCACGTGCGTGGTGGGAGCGCTGTGTATCGCCATGGCGGCCGATACCCTGCGCTGGCGTCTGCCCGGATGGGGGCGAATCCTCTATGGCGGGGCATGGGCCGCGGTGATTTGGTTCGCGGTATCGGCGTCTCTCTTTTATACGGTGTGGTAGCGGATGGCCAGCGGCGCGATCCTTTCGGGGATTCTGCCGCTGGCCGCTTTGTGGGGAAGGACACAGCCTATGTATGGCGATTGTGTAAATTCCCATGGAGAATGGCGCACAGCCAATTGCATTTGTGGGCGAAAACAGGTATAGTTAAAGTGTTGCACTGTAACCGCGAAGGGGGAGCATGAATGAACCGTACTTTTGATGAAATCAATGAGAAAATACGCACCGGACGGGTGGCGGTATTTACCGCCGAAGAAGTGGTGGCCATGGTGAAGGAGTCTTCGGTGGCGGAAGCCGCCAAAAAGGTGGACGTGGTGACCTGCGCTACCTTTGGCGCCATGTGCTCCTCTGGCGCGTTTTTGAACTTTGGCCACAGCGACCCTCCCATTCGCATGGGAAAAATTACGCTGAATCAGGTGCAGGCTAGCGGCGGCCTGGCGGCGGTGGATACCTACATCGGCGCCACGGAGCCGTCGGCGGACCGGGGCATACTGTATGGCGGGGCCCACGTGATAGAGGATTTGGTTGCGCGCCGTCCCGTGCATCTGCATGCCGAGAGCGCAGGCACCGACTGCTATCCCCTCAAGAGCGTGGATACGACCCTGACCATTGAGGACTGCAATCAGGCCTATATGTACAATCCCCGCAATGTCTACCAAAATTATTCTGCGGCGACCAACAGTACGGATCATATCATCCATACCTATATGGGGACGCTGCTTCCTGGTTATGGGAACGTGACCTATTCTACTTCGGGAGAACTGTCGCCGCTGCTTAAGGATCCCAAGCTGCGTACCATTGGCATTGGCACCAAGATCTTCATGGGCGGCGCCCAGGGCATGGTTGCCTGGCAAGGCACCCAGTTCGTGCGCAAGCATACCCATTATGACGACGGCGAGGACTATGCCGGCGCGACCTTGGCCCTGATTGGGGACATGAAGGCAATGAATGCCCGCTACGTGCGGGGCGCTACCATGCAGGGCTACGGCTGTACCCTCTACTTGGGGGTGGGCATCCCTGTGCCGGTGCTGGATGAGGATCTGATGTATGATCTCTCCCGGCCCAATGCGGAGCTCTATACCACCGTAACCGACTACTCCACGGGCAGAAGGGCGCGTCCCGGAATTCAGCGGGTCAATTACCAGGAGCTGCGCAGCGGCTCGATCGAGCTCATGGGCCGGCGGGTGCGCACTGCGCCGCTGTCTTCCCTGGCCATGGCCCGGGAGATTGCCGCGCTGCTGAAGGGCAGCATTGCCCAAGGCCAATTTACCCTCCAGGAGCCCATCGCCCTGTTCCCGGAAGACACCCCCTTCCACCCCATGACCATACGGGAGGTTCGCGCATGAGTACCATCAAAGTTCGCCTGGTATTCCCCGGGGAGACGGCTTCCCGGCCTATTACAAGCTATCTGATCCAGGACTACAATTTGATTTTTAATATCCTGCAGGCCCGCATTGAGCCCGGACGCCCCGGCGAGCTGGTTATGGAGCTGGAGGGAGAGGAAGTCGATCTCCAAAACGGCCTGCGCTTCCTGGAACGGGAGGGGATCGGTGTGGCCGTGCTGTCCCGTTCGATCCAATGGGACAGCGAATCCTGTGTCAGCTGCGGGGCCTGCACGGCGGTTTGTGCCAGCGGCGCCCTGCATTTGGATGCCGATGCCAAGCTCAGCTTCGATCAGGAGAAGTGCGTGGTCTGCCAGATGTGCATCAAGAGCTGCCCCATGGGGGTCCTGCACCTCAGCTACGGCGAGTAGGCGCCATGGCCCAGGATATCACCCGCACCTACCGGAGGCTGCACCAGGGAGAAGACCTGGTATACTTCCGCGTTCACAGGGAGCAGAGCGATCTGCACATTGGGGCGCTGCGCTCCCTGCCCACCCAGGCGCTGACCGCTCTGGATGCGGCGCGGGGGCAGGTGGAGGGAGCGATTGCCGCCCAGCCGGTGTTTGCCACGGCGCTGGTACCCCTGCCCATACGTCCCGGGGCCTTTCCCCTGGAGCGGGAGATGGCCGAAGCCGCCATCCAGGCTGGCGTGGGTCCCATGGCCGCGGTAGCAGGGGGGATCGCCCAAGCGGTGGGACGCGCTCTTTTGCCCTTCAGTCCAGAGGTTATCGTAGAGAACGGCGGAGATTTATACATCCATACCCAGTGCCAGCGCCGGATTGCCATCTATGCGGGGGATTCGCCGCTCTCCTACCGGCTGGCCCTCTGCGTTGAGCCCGGGGAGTGGGGCGTGTGCACCTCGGCGGGCGTTGTGGGTCCCTCCCTTTCATGGGGCCGGGCGCATGCGGCCCTGATTCTTTCCCACAGCGCCGCGCTGGCCGATGCCGCCGCAACGGCTATGGGGAACCGGATCCGCCGACCGGAAGATCTGGCCGAAGCTGTCAACTGGGCCATGACCCTGCCGGATGTGTCAGGGGCGTTGGCCATCTTGGGGGAGAACATAGCGGCCGCGGGAGCCATTCGCCTGGCGCCCCAGGCGTCTGCATAGGAGGTTTCCATTGTACGAAGAATATCAGAAGGGGATCCCGGCCTATTGGGTGCTCCTGACCCTGTACGTTGCGGGCCTGGCGGCTGCGATAATCTGCGCGGGCACGCTGGAGAGTCCGTGGCTGTGGATTTTTGTGGGAATTCACGGGGCGCTTTTCACTGTCTACAGCCTGATGCTGAAGGCGGGACGGCCCCATGTTTTCCGCAGGAACTGGAGTACCGACATCGAGAAGGGCCACGTCTGGCGCTGCCTGCTGGGCGCGTGTGTGATGGCGCTGGCCAGCGTGGTGATCTCCACACTGGACGTGTACCGGTTTGCCTGGTCGCCAATGCCGGCCTTTGCCTCGGTGCTGGGTGCATGCCTGGCCATGGCCGGATACATGCTGGCCATGCAGAGCCTGCTGGCGTCCCCTCCGCACGCCCAGGAGCACTATGGCGAACCAAAGCCCAGCCCCGAAAACTATGGCGCCTATGGCGTGATACGCCATCCCTTGGCGCTGGCGTCCATCCTGCTGGGGCTGTCTGTACCGCTGATGATTGGGTCTTTGGTGGGGATGATTCCGGTGGGGATTATGATCGTGCTTTTGGTGATCTATGTCAATGCGGAGGACAATTGGCGCTTTGCTCACTATGAGTGGTACTATGACTACATGAAGTCGGTGGGCTACCGGCTGATTCCTATGATATGGTAGCCGCCATGCTAAAAGTTAAGCTAGGGAGGAAATGATAATGCAGAACTTTGGAAAAACCGTATGGCTCATCCCCGACTGCTACTGGCCGGTGGCCGATGCGGCCCAAGCCGCCCAGGCGTATCAGAGCCACGAATCCCTGTGCGTACTCAATACGGGGGATGGAGATGCAACCCTGAATGTCACCCTGTATTTTGAGGACGAGGAGCCCTGGGAGAATTTCACGGCGGTTTGCCCTGCCCGCCGCACCAGCCATATCCGCATGAACGCCCTGCATTCCTATGAGGGCCGGCAGATTCCGCAGGGGAAGCCCTATGCCGCTCTGGTGGTGTCGGATATCCCGGTGGTGGTGCAGTACAGCCGGCTGGATGCCACCCAGGCCAATAACGCCCTGATGACCACCATGGCCTATGAGGGCGGGGAAATGGGCTGGGATATGTAGGCCCCCAGAGCAAACTGGATTTGTAATCCAAGAGGTCCGCATCCTATTCCGGGATGCGGACCTCTTTTTGCATACGCGGGGAATGCTGTTCAGCGGGATGCGGATTTTTGATCCAGCCGGTCGAAGCTGTGGATCCAGTCGGACCGGAAGTAGTAGAGGAGAAATACCACCGTGCTCAGCGCCCAGGTGACGGGATAGGCGGTGAACACCACTTGGATATTCTGGAACACACGCACCGTGACGGTAATATAAGCCACCCGGATTACGCACCAGCAGCAGAGCATCACCACCATGGGCACAGTGGCCCGGCCCGCGCCGCGGAAGATACCGGCCATGCAGTGGCTCAGGGCAAGAAGACAGTAGAAAAGGGAAATTGTACGGGCCTGCTGCACGCCGAAGGCCACAACCTGGGGATCGCCGTTAAACCATCCAATCATGGAGGGGGCCGCCAGGAAAATGATGCCCCCCACTAGCTCGGCCATAGATATGGAACAAAGTATGCCAAAGCGGGCTCCTTTCCGAACGCGGTCGTGCTGCCTGGCTCCCAGATTCTGCCCGACAAATGTAGAAAGCCCCATGGCGAAGCAGGTAACGGGAAGGAAGGCAAAGCCCTCAATCTTGGCATAGGAGCCGCAGCCGGCCATGGCATCGGCCCCGAAGGCGTTGATATTGGCCTGGACCATGACGTTGGCAAAGCCGATGACGGAGTTCTGGATGCCGGAGGGAAGGCCAAAACGGATGATTTTCCGGAGCATTCCGCCATGGATGCGGAGTTCCTTGAGTTTGACCCGGTAAATCTGCTCGGTGTGGGTCAGCTGCCAGAGACAGAGCAAGGCGGACACCGCCTGGGAAATGACGGTTGCGGCGGCGGCGGAGGCCACGCCCCAATGGAATCCCGCGACAAACAAAAGATCCAGCGCCACGTTGATGGCGGAGGACAGGATCAGGTAATAGAGAGGGCGGCGGCTGTCGCCCAGCGCCTGCAGGATGCCCATGGCGATATTATAGAGGAAGGTAGCCATGACCCCCAGAAAGTAGGTGCGGAAGTAGGCGATGGAGTTGGGCAGTACGTCGCTGGGGGTTCCCATCCAGCGGAGGATATGCGGCGTCAGCGCCACGCCTACCACCGTCAGCCCCAGGCCTGCCCATACGCCAAAGGCCAGGTTGGTATGGATCGCCAGGCGCATATTCTCGTAATCTCTGGCGCCGTAGTACTTGGCGATGAGTACGCCGGCGCCCATGGCAATGCCGTTCAGCAGTCCCACCAGCATGAAAATCAGGTTGCTGGAGGAGCTGACGGCGGCGAGGGCTTCCTTGCCGATGAAATTTCCCACGATAAAGGTATCCGCCGCGTTATAGAGCTGCTGAAACAGATTGCCCAAGAAGATGGGGACGGCAAAGGCGATCAGGCCTTTGCCAATGGATCCCTCCAGCAAAGAGGGCTGGGAGGATAGAATCTGCCGGAAACGGTGCAGGGACATGTCGTACCTCATTCCTGTCAATGCGCGGCGGGCGATGGCGCGGCCGATGAACCCGCCACAGAAGAAGGACTGCCGTGGCTGCGGCAGCCCTAGGGGGATCTTGGGAATATCCGTTGGGTTATGGAACCGGGCGGAGGCTACAGCGCCAGACCAAAGTAGCGGGCCGCGTTGCCGAAGCTGATATCCTGCACAATGGCGTAGAGCGTCTCCCAATCCGCGGGATACTCGCCGTTTTCCACCCAGCCGCCCAAAAGATTGCAGAGGATCCGACGGAAGTATTCATGCCGAGGGTAGGAGAGGAAGGAACGGGAGTCGGTGACCATGCCCACAAAGTTGGCCAGGATGCCGGTATTGGCCAGGATGCGCATCTGCTCCAGCATCCCGTCACGGTTGTCGGCAAACCACCAGGCCGAGCCGAACTGCACCTTCCCACGGACGGAGGCGTCCTGGAAATTGCCGCACATGGCCCCCAGCACGTAGTTATCTTTCGGGTTCAGGGTGAAGAGAATGGTGCGGGGGAGAGCGCCTTCCTTGGCCAGCGAATCCAGCAGCCGGGAGAGGGGGAGCGCCACCTGGGGATCGCCAATGGAATCAAAGCCCGTGTCCGGGCCAATGGCCTGGTACATCCGGGTGTTGTTATTGCGCATGGTGGAGAAATGCAGCTCCATGCACCAGCCGCGGCGGCTGTATTCCCGGCCCAGGAACTGAAGAAGCGCCGTGCGGTAGGCATCGTTTTCCCGCTGGGTCAGGGATTCCCCGGCCAGGGCCTTGCGGAAGATGCCGTCGACCTCCTCGGATGAGGCCTCTACATAGGGGACGGTATCCATGCCGTGGTCGCTGGCGCAGCAGCCCAGGCCGGCAAAGAAGTCCATGCGGCACAGGAGAGCCTGGCAGAGGGAGGCAAAGCCGGTGATCTCCACACCGCTGGCCTGGGCTAGGGCGGCAACCCAGGGACGGAAGGCGGGAAGATGGATATTCAGTCCCTTGTCGGGACGCCAGGCGGGGAGCACCTTCACGGGGAAGGAATCATCCTGGGCCAGGAGGGTGTGGTAATGCAGGTCGTCGGTGGGGTCGTCGGTGGTGCACAGGGCCGCCACATGGCTGCGCAGAATCAGATCACGGGCCCCCATTTTGCCCGACTGGAGGGCGGCACAGGCCTGTTCCCAGATTGCCGGGGCGGTCTTTGCGGTCAGGGGCGTGGTGATACCGAAGAAACGCTGCAGCTCCAGGTGGGTCCAGTGGTAGAGGGGATTGCCGATGAGCCGCTCGATGCAGCCGGCCCATGCCAGGAACTTATCATAGGCAGGGGCGTCGCCGGTGATGAGGGACTCGTCAATGCCATCGCTGCGCATGGCGCGCCACTTGTAGTGGTCGCCCCCCAGCCAAGCCTCCGTGAGGTTGGCAAACTGCTTGTTTTCCCAGATTTCCTGGCTGGAAAGATGGCAGTGGAAGTCAAAAATCGGCGCCTTCTCCGCGGCCTCATGAAAGAGCCGCTGGGCTGTGGGCGTCTCCAGCAGGAAGTTTTCGTCCATAAATGCTTTCATGGTGTTCTCCTTTGCGTCCGGTGCCATATTCTACCTGGTATTGTAGCACGATCCGGGCAGAAGGTACAACCCCTTTCCCCCGGAGCCGGCCACACGGAATGTCCGCTGCCGACATACTATAGTGGCATAAGGGAGGGATGGAGAATGGCGAGGATTGTGATGCTGGGCGGAGATGGGCGCAGCCGGGAGCTGTATACCATCATTCGGCGGGAACATCCCGAGCACGAGGTTGTGAGCCACGGGCTTTGGGAAAAGGAAGCGGATGTAGATTTTGCAAAGGGGGCGGAACTGTGTATTCTGCCCTTTCCCAGCTTCCGCGGGGATCCCCCGCGCACGCCCATGATGCAGGGCATGCTGGGGTATACCCTGGAGGAATTGGGCCTGCTCCTAAACCCGGGAACCCTTGTGGCGGCGGGGCTGCAGAAATCCCAGGCAAAGGCCTGCGCCGCGTATCCCCAGCTGCGGTGGGTAAACCTTATGGAACGGGAAAGCTACCAGCTGCGCAACGCCGCCCTAACCGCCGAAGGAGCCGCAGCCCTTGTGAGCCTGGCGTCAGGTACGGCGCTGTGGGGCAGCCGTGTACTCCTGGCGGGCTATGGCCGCATCGGCCGGTATTTGGCGGGGATCCTTCGGGCGTTCCAGGCCCATGTTACCGTCATCGCCCGGCGGGAAAGCGTCCGCGAAGAGGTGCGCCAGGACGGGTGGGATGCCATAGCCGTGGAAGAAATTCCCGATGGGATTGCCCAAGCCGACGTGGTGATTAACACCGTGCCGTATCCCATCTTTACCCCGGAGCACCTGAAGCGGATGTCCAGGGGAGCGCGTTATGTGGAGCTGGCCTCTCCGCCCTATGGCACGGATCCTGCGCGGGCTAAGGAACTGGGAGTCAGCTATGCGGCGTATCCGGGGATTCCCGGCGTCCAGTATCCGCGTTCTGCGGCGCAGATTCTCTATGACGAGCTGCGGGGGCTCATCCAATCTCTGTAAAGAAGCGGATAGGGCGCTGGATATGCTGCGCCGGCCGTGATAAAATAAGGAAGGTGGATCGTAATGATCTTGCGGAATAAGAAGATCGGTTTTGCGATGACGGGATCTTTTTGCACGCTGGCGGATACGCTGCCCGCGATGCAGGAACTGGTGAATCGGGGCGCGATTGTCACCCCCATATTCTCCTATCATGTCTATGACTGCGACACGCGGTTCTTTAAGGCGCTGGAGCTGCGCCAGCGTGTGGAGGCTATATGCGGGCAGGAGGTCATGCATACCTTGATGCAGACCGAACCTATAGGCCCCAGGCGCTTGCTGGATATGGTGGTCGTGGCACCCTGTACGGGGAACAGCGCCGCCAAGCTGGCGCTGGGCATCATTGATACCCCGGCCCTCATGGCGGCCAAGAGCCAGCTGCGCAACGGTGGCCCGGTGGTCATTGGCATCTCCACCAATGACGGCATGGGGAACAGCGCCAAGAACATCGGCATGCTAGCCAATATGAAAAATGTTTATCTGGTGCCCTATTACCAGGATGACATAGCCAAGAAACCCAACTCTGTGGTGGCCGATATGCGGCTGATCCCTGAGGTCTGTGAACTGGCGCTGCAGGGTAAGCAGTACCATCCCATACTTCTGCGCCGCGGAGGAGACGACTAAGGAGGAAACGATGAAAATCATCATCCAGAAATTCGGAGGCACATCGGTCTCAACGGCAGAAAGCCGCCTGCGCGTGGTAGAGAAGGTGCATAAAGCCATGCAGTGCGGCTATACGCCGGTGGTGGTCGTTTCCGCGATGGGCCGCCGCGGAGAGCCTTATGCCACCGATACGCTGCTCTCCCTGGGGGCGGAGGCCTGCGCCGATCTGCCGCCGCGGGATCGGGATCTGCTGGCGGGCTGCGGGGAAATCATTTCGTCGGTGGTCATGGCGGGGACGCTGATCTCCCATGGCATCGCGGCATCCGCGCTTACCGGCGCCCAGGCGGGCATCCTGACCGACGAGCGGTTCGGCAAGGCTGGCTGCCTTCATGTGGAGCCTACGCGGATTATGGGGTGCCTGAAGGAGGGCATTGTGCCGGTGGTGGCGGGATTTCAGGGAGCCAGCCGGAACGGCGACCTGACTACGCTGGGACGCGGCGGCAGCGACACCACCGCCTCGCTGCTGGGGGTAGCCCTGCATGCCGACGCCATTGAAATTTATACCGATGTAGATGGTATTATGACCGCCGATCCGCGGGTCGTCTCCGAGGCGCGGGTGATTGACAGCGTCAGCTATGCGGAGGTCTTCCAAATGGCCGATGAAGGAGCCCACGTTATCCATCCCTCTGCCGTGGAGGTGGCCATGCGGGGTAATATTCCGCTCATCGTGCGCAATACCTTCAGCGAGGAGGCCGGGACGCGGATTTCCGCCCACGGTGCTCCGGCTGCCGCTCCCGAGGAGGGCGATATTATGACGTCCATCGCCCAAATGCCCGGCCGCGCCCAGCTGACGGCCTCCCTGGAGGACGCGGAAAAGGCCGACAGGCTCCTGAGCGACCTGGCGGACCATGATATAAGCATTGACTTAATCAATATCTTCCCCGGGCACATGGCCTGTACGGTGGCGGAGGAGGATAAGGAGAGAGCGGTGGAGCGCTTCCACGCCATGGGGGTGGAGCCACAGGTTGTGGGAAACTGCGTGAAGGTTTCCTGCATCGGCCACAAAATGCGCGGGGTTCCGGGCGTCATGGCCCGCATTGCCCATGCCCTGCGGCAGGCCGGGGTGGCCATCCTGCAGACGGCCGATTCCCACATGACCATCTCCTGCCTGGTGGCCAAGGAGCAGGCGGTGGATGCCGTGCAGGCGCTGCATCGAGAGTTTCACCTGGGATGACCAGGGGAATGGTATAAGTTTCTGCCCCCGGGAGAGGCTAATCCCGGGGGTGATTCAATGTGTAACGAAATGGATCCGGAAACCGTCCGTCCGGATGAGGAAAAAAAGAATCTAGCCAATCCGGCGGCCGGGATCCAGGCGTTGGGCACGCCGGAGGTGCCCTGGATGCAGAGCCCCATTCACTGCATCAGCATCGTGGGACAGGTGGAGGGGCATATGATCCTGCCGCCGCACAACAAGACAACCAAGTATGAGCATGTCCTGCCCATGCTCATCGCCATCGAGGAGAATCCGGAGATCAAGGGCTTTATTGTGCTGCTCAATACGGTTGGCGGCGACGTAGAGGCCGGATTGGCCATCGCCGAAATGATCCGGGGCATGAGCAAACCCTCGGTTTCCATTGTACTGGGAGGCGGGCATTCTATCGGCGTGCCTCTGGCGGTGAGCGCCCGCCGCTCGTATATTGTGCCTTCGGCCACCATGACAGTGCATCCCATTCGCCTGACCGGCCTGGTGGTAGGGGTGCCGCAGACCTATGAGTATCTTAACCGTATGCAGGAGCGGGTGGTCAATTTTATCTGCGCCCATTCCCACATCTCCAAGGAAAAACTGATGGAGCTCATGCTGCAGACTGGGGAGCTGGCTACCGACGTCGGTACCATCCTAGTGGGGGAAGAGGCGGTTTCCTGTGGGCTTATTGACCAGGTAGGGAGCCTTTCCGACGCGTTGTCCTATCTCAAGGGACAAATCCAGGAGGCGGATGGAAAATGATTTATTCACCGATTCCGTGGGCGGAGATTGAAGGAGTGGGACGTCCCCTGGAAAATCCGGCGGCCCCGGATTACCGCAGGGAACCGGTTCCCTCCTCGGATCCCAATGTGTATTTGCAGCAGGGAATTGGCGGCTTTCGGGCTGGGGACCTGCGGTTTTTGCGTTGAAGGCGGAGCCCGTTTGGTGAGGAGGCCGCCACGGGAGAGGCAGCTTGCAGCCCCCCACAAGGCCACGGAGCGAATGACGGCATGTACGATAGGGAAAAGCCTGCGCCCCGCGGCGGAGGCGGCCTCTGCCTCTGGCTTTTGCAAGAGACAGGCGAAAACCTTTGACGCGGGATCTTTGACGGCATGAACGGGCAGGCGCGCTGCATTGCGCGCCTGCTTTTCGTTTTGGCGGAAATGGGGGCTTTCCGCCATACTCTAGAAAACCTTTGAAATCCCGGCGGGCAGGCTGTATAATAAAATGAATACCAAATGCGAGGAGGCAGGGGCATGGCAAAACGGCAGACGTCGTCCGCCCAGGGGAAGAACAAAAAAACGTC
The DNA here is from genome assembly GCA_944376795.1 of uncultured Christensenellaceae bacterium. Lineage (GTDB taxonomy): Bacteria > Bacillota > Clostridia > Christensenellales > UMGS416 > CALWDW01. Next base: position 20,777 of record CALWDW010000016.1, on the reverse strand, counting down.
GGGCAAGCAGCCTGCGGGAAACGGCCGCGGGAAGCGGACGGCGCAGGCCCAGGCTCCGGCTCCCCGGCACAGCCTGGGCCTGGATCTGGCAGCGCTGGTGTTGATCGGATGCGGCATCTTTTTTTTCATCAGCCTGCTGGGGGACGGGACGGGAATCCTGGGCGGAAGTGTGAAGCGCGTGCTCTTTGGACTCTTTGGACTGGGTTCATATGGCGTTGCCTTGATGCTGGCGCTCTTCGGCGTGCTGATCCTGCTGGAATATGTGTGGTCGCCCCGGGCCTTTGACTATTGGATGGGGACGCTGCTTTTTGTGGGAATTCTCCTCTTTATCCACTTGGCGGGAACGGCCCAGGGCAAGGGGCCTGTGGCCCGAACCCTGCGGGAGTACCTACCGCTGTGCTATGCCACCGGCCAGTCCCAGCAGGGAGGGGGCTTCTTCGGTGGGCTGCTGCTCTATCCCTGCGTGCTGCTGGTTGGCCGTGCAGGTACGTGGATTGCGGATATTGTTTTGATCCTGGCCACCCTTGTGGGATGGACGGGCCTTTCCCTGCGCCGGGTGAGCCGGAGCATTACCACCCACGTGGCCCAGCGGGTGGACAGCTGGCAGCGCGTCCGGGAGGAAAACAGGCGTCGGCGTGAGGTGCTGGATTTCCAGGAATTAGGCTGGGAAGATGAAGGCTCGCAGGAGGAAATGCCATCCAGGCCGGCCCATCCTGAGACGTGGAGAGCGGCGGACGGTCTGGATATGGACTTTGACGCGGAGGAGTCCGCTCCCGCCGGCGAAGAGGAAGCCGACGACAGCATGGACCTGGAGGAAGCGTTCGCCCGGGAACTGCAGGCGCGGGAAGAAGAGATTCCTGTCCCGGAAACGCCGCAGAAAAATCCGACTGCGTCCTCTTCCAAGAAGCGGGAGGAGCCGGTGCCGGCGCTTTCCATCGAGACGGACGCCAAGCCAGCGTATACCTTTCCGCCGATTTCCCTGCTCTCTCGAAGCAAAAACCCTTCCCGGCCCGAGGACGCGACCCTGCGGGCCCGGAAGCTAGAGGAGACCTTCCGGAGTTTTGGCATTCGGGCAGAGGTTACCAATGTGAGCTGCGGCCCGGCGATTACCCAGTTTGAGGTGCATCCGGCGCCGGGGGTGAAGAGCGCCTCCATTGTGAACCTTGCCAATGACATCGCGCTGAATCTGGCAGCGCCCAGCGTCCGTATTGAGGCGCCGATTCCGGGAAAAGCGGCCATCGGCGTGGAGATCCCCAATAAGACCACCGCCATGGTGAAGCTCCGCGACGTGCTGGAGTCTCCCGAATTCTCCGGGCACAAGAGCAAGGTGGCCTTCTGCCTGGGTCGGGACATTGTCGGGCAGAACGTTGTGGCTGATATCGCCCGCATGCCCCACCTGCTGATTGCAGGCGCTACCGGTTCGGGTAAGTCGGTATGCATCAACAGCATCATTGTCAGCCTCCTGTACAAGGCGACGCCCCAGGAGGTACGGATGATCATGATCGACCCCAAGGTGGTGGAGCTTGGGGTGTACAATGGGATTCCCCATCTGCTCATTCCGGTGGTTACCGACCCGAAGAAGGCGGCGGGCGCGTTGAACTGGGCTGTTTCGGAGATGTCCCGCCGGTACCAGCTTTTTGCGGAGAACAAGACGCGGAATATCCAGGGCTACAACGAACTGGTGGAGAAGGAAGAGGACAAGCTTCCCAGCATTGTGATCATCATCGATGAGCTGGCCGACCTGATGATGGTGGCTCCCGGGGATGTGGAGGACGCCATCTGCCGCCTGGCCCAGCTGGCCCGCGCGGCGGGGATGTATCTGATTATTGCCACCCAGCGCCCCTCGGTGGACGTGATTACCGGTGTGATTAAAGCCAATATTCCCTCGCGGATTGCCTTTGCCGTGTCCAGCCAGGTGGATTCCCGGACCATTCTGGATATGACAGGCGCCGAGAAACTCCTGGGCAAGGGCGACATGCTTTACAGTCCTGCCGGTGCGGGGAAGGCCCAGCGGGTGCAGGGGTGCTTTGTGCCGGAGGAAGAGGTGGAAGAGGTTGTGGCCTTTATTACCCAGGGACTGGAGGAGCAGGAGTACGACGGGGAAATCTTGGAACAGATCGACCGCTTTGAGGCTACGCCCAAAGGCAAGGGCCGGGGCGCGGCGCGGGATGAGGAGGGCGCAGAGCCCGGCCGCAGCCTGGATCCCCTGCTCCGGGATGTGGTGGACACGCTCTACGACCAGCAGCAGCTCTCCATCTCCATGGTGCAGCGTAAAATGGGCGTAGGCTATGCGCGGGCGGCGCGGATCGTGGACCAGCTCGAAACCCTGGGGATTGTGGCGGAGGGCGCGGGCGCCAAGCCCCGTGCTTTCCTTAAGTCCCGGCAGGAGATTTACGAGACCTTGGACAGCGGTCAGGAAGGGGACGAGTAAGCAATGAAGCATACCGTAGGCCTGGTAAGCCTGGGCTGCAACAAGAATAAAGTGGACGCCGAGGTGATGCTCTATAACCTGGCGGAGGCAGGTTATGCTTTAACCATGGATCCGGCGGAGGCCGAGGTGATTATCGTCAATACCTGCGGCTTCATCACCGATGCCAAGGTGGAGGCGGTGAACACCATACTGGATATGGCCGACTACAAAAAGACGGGGACCTGTCGGGCGCTGATCGTAAGCGGCTGCCTTCCGGGCCGTTATGGGGAGGAACTGGACCGGGAGATGCCTGAGGTGGATGCCTGGCTGGGGGTCACCCAATATCCGCAGATCGTTTCCATCGTGGAACGGGTACTGGGGGGCGAGCACTTGGTGGAGTGTGCCCTGGATCCCCGCGTGGTGGGCGGTGGCAAGCGGATTTTGACCACTGCGCCATGGCAGGCGTATCTCAAGATTGCCGAAGGCTGTGACAATTGCTGCAGCTACTGCGCCATTCCGGCCATACGCGGCGGCTATCGCAGCCGCCCGATGGAGGATCTGACGGCGGAGGCGCGAGAACTTGCCGCGCAGGGTGTCAGGGAGCTGATTGTGGTGGCTCAGGACACCACCCGTTACGGAGAGGACCTTTATGGAAAGGCCATGCTGACGCCGCTGCTGGAGGCCCTGCATGAAATTGACGGCCTGGTGTGGATCCGTGTGCTGTACTGCTATCCGGAGATGGTGGACGATGCCTTACTGGAAGCCTTCCAGCGCCTTCCCAAGCTGTGCCCCTATTTGGATATTCCCATCCAGCACATCGATGACACGATCCTCTGGGCAATGAACCGGCGCAGCAGCCGGGAGGAGATTATTACCCTGATGAAACGCGTCCGGGCGCTGCCGCGGCCCATGGCTCTGCGCACTACGATGATTGTAGGCTTCCCTGGAGAGGATACCGCGGCCTTTTCTGCGCTTTGCAGCTTTATTCAGGAATATCCCTTTGATTACCTGGGCGCCTTTGCCTACAGTGCAGAGGATGGGACCGTTGCCGCCGAGATGCCTGGACAGCTGGAGGAAGAGGTCAAGGCGGAGCGCCTGGACCGGCTGATGGCATTGCAGCAGGGGATCTCCCGGCAGCTGCTGTGCCGCCATGTAGGGGAGGAGACGGAGGTCCTTCTGGAAGAGGAACAGGAAAACGGAATCTGGCTGGGAAGGACGGCCTACCAGGCTCCCTTGATTGACGGGGTAACCTACGTGTCCGGTGCAGCGGGCGCTGTGGCCGGGACCTTTGTCCGGGTACGGATCACTGCAAGCCAAGAATATGATCTGGTAGGTGAGGTGATACCATGACGCTGGCGAATAAACTGACCATTGCCCGTTTGGTATTGATCCCCGTGCTGCTGGGCGTTCTGGCAAGCTCCGTGCCTTGGAGCGGGCTGCTGGCGGCCATCCTCTTTGTGGTGGCGGCCGTTACGGATATTCTGGATGGCAAAATTGCCCGGAGCACCCATACGGTGACGGACTTTGGCAAGATTTTTGATCCCATCGCGGACAAGCTGCTGGTGCTGGCGGCGCTGCTGCCGCTTACGGCCGCGGGCCGGGTGCATTGGGCGGTTACCTTCATCATCCTGGGCCGGGAGCTGGCCATCAGCGGCTTTCGCATTGTGGCGGCGGCCAAAGGGATCCCTGTCATTGCCGCCAGCAGTCTGGGGAAGCTGAAAACTGTGCTTACCGATGTGGCCATCGTGATGATGCTGCTGGAGGACACGCTGCCCTTTCTGCGCACCTGGTGGATTTCAGATGCGGTGATGCTGGCCGCCGTCGTACTGACGGTGGTATCTATGATGGATTATTTTGTGAAGAACAGGGTTGCGATGCAATAAGGGGGCAGAAAGATGGTTGTGGAGGTTCTTGCGGTAGGCACGGAGCTTTTGATGGGGCAGGTAGCCAATACCGACGCCCAGTTTATTTCCCGCTGCCTGCGGGACGTTGGCGCGTCTGTGCTCCATCATCAGGTGGTGGGGGACAACCCCGGGCGGCTGAAGGAGGCCCTGGCCCTGGCAGCGAGCCGTTCTGACGGCGTCATTCTGACCGGTGGCCTAGGCCCTACGCCGGATGACCTGACCAAGGAAACGCTGGCGGAGTTTTTGGGCCTGGATATGGTGGAGGATCCCCAGGCACGGGCGGAGCTGGAAGCCTACTTCCGGGACGGACGGCCCATGACGCCCAACAACCTTAAGCAGGCGTCCTTCCCCCGAGGCGCTTCGATCCTTCCCAATCCCTACGGCACGGCGCCGGGATGCATCGTTGAGCAGGCGGATCGGTTCTATGTCGTGCTGCCCGGCCCGCCCCGCGAGCTGCAGCCCATGATGACCCATTGGGTTACTCCCTATTTAGTGCGGCGTAGCGATGCTGTATTGGCCACGCGTATGCTGCGGCTGATCGGCATTGGCGAGTCCACAATGGCCTACGAAATCCGGGATCTCCTGGACGCCCAGACCAATCCTACCATTGCTCCCTATATCGGAGACGGCGACCTGATGCTACGGATCACCGCCCGGGTGGCTCCGGGAGAGGATGCGGAGGCGCTGCTGGATCCGGTGGTGGAGGAAATCAGCCGCAGGCTGGGCCGATACATCTTTTCCCAGAAGGATCAGTCTCTTCCCGAGGTGGTGGTGGAGACACTGCAGACGCGGGGGGAGACCTTGGCCGTTGCCGAGTCCTGTACAGGAGGTCTGCTCTCCTCCATGCTGGTGGGCGTGGCCGGGGTATCGGCGGTATTCCTGGAGGGTGCGGTGACCTATTCCAATGATGCGAAAATCCGGCGCCTGGGTGTCCGGAAAGAGACGCTGGACGCTTGGGGCGCGGTGAGCCGGGAAACTGCCTTGGAAATGGCCCAGGGCATACGGGCGGCCTCCGGGGCGTCCTGGGGACTGGCGACCACCGGAATTGCCGGCCCCGACGGCGGAACGCCGGAGAAGCCGGTGGGCACGGTCTGGGTCGCTCTGGCCGGGGAGGGTGTAGCTTTCGCCAAATGCCTGCATATTCCGCGGGAACGCCAGGTCGTTCGGAGAAACGCTTCTCTGACGCTTCTCAAGCTCATTCTGGACGCTATGCAGGGGAGAACATTGGAATAAAAGCGAAAAAGTGTTTGCATTTATAGAAAGAATAATGTACAATAAGAACGATCATACATAGGGAGATGACGAGATGGCTGCGGAGAAGAAACCTCAACTGGATCCCGTTTCTGATAAAAAGAAGGCATTGGAACTGGCGCTGGGCCAAATTGAGAAGCAGTTTGGCAAGGGCTCGATTATGAAGCTGGGCGAGTCGGTCAGCATGATGAACATGGACTGCATCTCGACCGGCTGCCTGGACCTGGACCTGGCGCTGGGTGTGGGCGGCGTGCCCCGGGGGCGTATTATCGAGATCTTTGGCCCGGAGTCTTCCGGCAAGACCACGGTGGCCTTGCATGTGGTGGCCGAGGCGCAGAAGGCCGGGGGGACCGCCGCCTTCATTGATGCCGAGCACGCCCTGGATCCTATCTATGCCAAGGCGCTGGGGGTCAATATTGACGAGCTCTATGTATCCCAACCGGATACCGGAGAGCAGGCACTGGAGATTGCCGATGCGTTGGTTCGGTCCAGCGCCATTGACGTGATTGTGGTGGACTCGGTGGCGGCGCTGGTGCCCCGTGCCGAGATCGAGGGAGAGATGGGCGACTCGCATGTGGGCCTACAGGCGCGGCTCATGGCCCAGGCGTTGCGGAAACTGGCCGGCGGCATCAATAAGAGCAATACCTTGATTATTTTCATTAACCAGCTCCGGGAAAAGGTGGGCGTTGTCTACGGCAATCCCGAAACGACTCCGGGCGGCCGGGCGCTGAAGTTCTATGCCTCGGTGCGGCTGGATATCCGTCGCATTGATTCCATCAAGTCGGGCGGCGAAGTGGTGGGGAACCGAACCCGGGTAAAGGTAGTGAAGAACAAGGTAGCGCCACCCTTCAAGCAGGCGGAATTTGACATCCTCTACGGAGTGGGGATCTCCAAGGAAGGCTGCATTCTGGACCGCGCGGTAGACCTGGGGATCATCAACAAGAGCGGCACCTGGTTCTCCTACAACAGCGAGCGTATCGGCCAGGGGCGGGAGAACGCCCGCCAGTATCTTAAGAACAATCCGGAGATCTGCGATGCCATCTCCCAAAAGATCCGGCAGGAGGTTTTGGGCCAGGGTGGCCTTTCTGCCGCCGCAGCCGAGCCGGAGGAAGAGCCGGCGGAGTAATCCGGCGAGGCGGACACAAAATCATGCAGCGCGAGGAGCCAGGGCAGGCTCTTCGCGCTGTTTTTTGTTCATTGCGGACGTAGAGGAAGGGAATATTCGATTTCGTTGATCATCTACAGTCCATTGAACTGGAAACGAGGCCGCTGGAGGAGATGGCGGCACAGGGATGGAATTACGGGGCGGGCGAATGGCTGCCGGAGAAGCGAGGGATTCGTTTGCCGCTGTCTGGGATGATTCTTCCAAGAAATGGGATGATAAAGTGAAAGGTTTTCTGGCAAAATTAGAGAAAAAAGGAAGCCGGAATAAAGAAACCCTTATTCCGGCCGGAACACTGCAACAGCATGGATGCCTCATGTCTGGCTCTTTTGCTGTGCGTGGGCAGACGCTTGATCCCCATGTATTGTGTCAAAAAGACTGGGCCGCATAAGCGGCACATTATGCTTCATTACTTTTCGTTATTATGTATTCACTCTCAAAATCCTGGCTAAGTGATAAAAGGGAGAGAATAAATAAAAGATCCCGAATGCATTCACATTCGGGATCTTTGGCGCCTCAGGTAGGACTCGAACCTACAACCCTTCGGTTAACAGCCGAATGCTCTGCCATTGAGCTACTAAGGCACGGCGCGCGGAACAAAATGTATTGTAATACAAAGAAACCGGTCTGTCAATACTCTTCTTCACAGCGCAGGGAAGATTCTTTCTTTTGCGTAGGCGCGTGACCGGCAAAGGATCATGGGCTTGGTCTGATGCGTTTGACAAATCTGTCCGGGTACGGTACCATAGCTTCATACCCACATGCATGGAGGAAATACACATGAAGCAGTGCATGGATGCCGCGAATCTCCATCGACGGCTCAAAAAAATCATTGGACAGGTGCAGGCGATTGACCGGATGATCGACGAGGACGTGCCTTGTGAGGATATTCTTGCCCAGATCAATGCGGCCAAATCCGCGCTGCATAAGGCAGGACAGGTCGTGTTGGAAGGGCACATCCAGCACTGTGTTCGTGATGGAATTGAGCATGGCGATGCCGACCAGACCATCGCCAATTTTACCAAAGCGGTGGAGCGTTTTGCCAATATGCGTTGACGGGATCCGGACGGCGCCTTGGGGCGCCGAAGGACGAAAGCTTCTCCAAGCGGCCCCTGTGCGTCTCGTACGGGGGCTTTTTGTTAGGGTGAAAGCCTGCCAAAGCAGCCCCGCATCGTAAAGGGGGGCGAAAAACTTCCGGAGAGCAGAGGAAAGAACGCTTGACACCGGTTGGAACGCGTATACAATATACATATACCCCTATAGGTATATGAAGGAGGATCTGCCATGAAACCTGTCGTTGGAGCCATAGAAAGACTGCTGGAGTGGGGCGGTACAAAGAAGGACATCATTTGCCTGGTTCTCTCCGGCTTGGCACTGCTTATCAGCTTATTGGACGCGGTACCGCTCCCCGTGGACGCGGCTTGGGTGGCTATTGTTCTTTGCGGTCTGCCTATTATCATGGAAGCGTTCGTGGGTCTGGTGACGGCGCTGGATATCAAGGCCGATGTGTTGGTATCGCTGGCGCTGATTGCATCGGTCTGCATCGGGGAGGACTTTGCCGCCGGGGAAGTGGCCTTTATCATGCAGCTGGGGGCGCTTCTGGAGGATCTAACCGTCGCCAGGGCCCGGGCAGGGATTGAGAAGCTGGTGCACCTGACGCCCCAGACGGCACGGGTTCTTACCGGCGGGGAAGAACGGATCATTCCCGCCGAGCAGGTGCGGATGCATGATCGGCTTCGGGTGCTCCCGGGAGAAACCATCCCTGTGGATGGCGTGATCCTCACCGGCCAGACCTCCATCAACCAAGCGGTTATGACCGGGGAGTCCATGCCTGTGGACAAAGAGCCTGGGGATGCGGTATCCTCCGGCACGGTCAATCAATACGGCGCCTTTGAAATGGAGGCAACCAAGATTGGGGAGGATAGCTCCATCCAGCGCATGATCCGCCTGGTGCAGTCGGCAGACGCTGGGAAGGCCAAGATTGTCGGGCTGGCCGACCGATGGGCGACGTGGATCGTCATCGCAGCCCTGACGGCGGCGGCGCTGACCTGGGCGTTGACCGGGGAAATTATCCGGGCTGTGACTATCCTTGTCGTATTCTGCCCTTGTGCGCTGGTGCTGGCAACCCCGACGGCCATCATGGCTGCCATTGGCAATGCAACCAAGCATGGCTTTTTGGTGCGGGAAGGGGATGCGTTGGAACGCTTGGCCCAGGTATCCCGGCTTACGTTTGACAAGACAGGCACCTTAACCTATGGGACGCCCCAGGTTTCCGCGGTGCGGAGCGTGGGAGAGCTGTCGGAGGACGCGCTCTACGCCGTCACGGCGGCGGCCGAGCAGTTTTCCGAACATCCGCTGGGCCGGGCTATTGTGCGCTGTTATCGCAGAGAGCACAAAGCGGAACTGGAGCAGGCGGAGGATTTCCGCATGATCCCCGGCGAGGGAGTCATCGCCAAGGTGCGGGGGAAAACGGTGCGCGCCGGGAACCGCAAGCTGCTGGGAGACGCGGCGGCGCTTTCCCGGGAACTGACGGAGGAAATTGACGCCCATCTTCACGAAGGAAGCACCGTAACCTATGTGTCTATTGACGGCAGACTAGCCGGGTATATTGTCCTGTCCGATACGCTGCGGGAGGAGAGCGCCGGCATGATCGCCGCTTTGTACCAACAGCATGTTCGCCCTGTGCTGCTGACGGGAGACCACGAGGAGGCGGCGAAAACCATCGGCGGCCGTCTGGGAATTCGGGAAATTCATGCCGATTGCCTTCCCGAGGATAAGCTGCGCTATATCAGCAGCTGCCAGGAAAGGGGCGAGGCGGTCTGCATGATAGGGGACGGCGTCAATGATGCCCCGGCCCTGAAGAAGGCCCATGTGGGGATTGCAATGGGGGGGATTGGAAGCGACATTGCCGTGGAAGCTGCGGATATTGCGTTGGTGGACGATGAAATTCAAGAGCTCCCCCATTTGCTGGCGCTGTCGCGGCGCATGATGACCACCATCAAACGCAATTTGTGCCTGTCCATGGGGCTGAATTTCCTGGCGATCGCGCTGGCGATTCCCGGCATCCTCAATCCGGTGGTAGGGGCGCTGGTGCACAATGCGGGTTCCGTTGTGGTAATCGTCCACTCAGCGTTGTTACTGGGCTGGAAGCAGAAACGGAAAAGCCCGGCCGCTTCCTCCGGCCGGAGCTAGGCCTGGCCTTGCCGGCGTAGGGAGAAGAAAAGCGTAGACGTTCGCCGGGATTCTCTATCCACGGGCTGGACGTGTGTGATACAATGGGTAGGAAAATATGCCATTGTGGAAGGCGGGGCTTCGCCAGTGCGCCGCCACTGCGCACAATGGTTGCCTGAAGGACAAGGGAGGATTGCCATGAAGATTTCCCAAAAGGACGCACTGCTTTGGTTTACGTTTTTTGCTTCCCTGCCGGAGGGGGAGGAGCTTTTGAACCGGCAGCAGGAGATCGTATACGCCGTCTTCGCACAGATAGAGGATGCGGTGGAGGCGCGTCACGCAGCACTGCGGCAGCAGATTCCAGGTCTGCAGACGCTGGACGACAGGACCTATTTCGTGGGGGATCCTGCGAAGTTCCCACGCGGCTGCCGCTCGTGCCTTCTGGGGACGGGGCTGAGCGCCATCCGGAAGACCAACCGCTGCAATCTGGCTTGCAAGTTTTGCTATAACTACGGGGAGATGGAGCAGATTCCGCCGATCGGGGAAGGAATGTGGGAAATCGGCGGAACCAAGTTCCGCGAGCAGGACATTGCCAAGCTCCTATCAATCCAAAAGAATCCTACCGGCGTGTCCTATGTGTATTTGGAGCCGTTCATGGAGATTGAGAAGTACTATGGCGTGATTCGAATCTTCCATGAGGCAGGAATCCACCAGCACCTCTATACCAATGGTACGCTGGCGACCGAGGAAAATCTCCGCGCCCTGGGGGAGGCGGGTCTGGATGAGCTGCGCTTCAATCTGGGCGCCAGCGGCTGCGCGGACAGCGTGATTCGGAACATGGCCATTGCCAAACGATACATTCCCGCGGTCGGCATTGAAACCCCCATGACGCCCGAATTCTTTGCGGCCTTCTCCGAGAAGAAGCAGGCTGTTCTGAACACCGGACTGGACTTTATCAACTGCGCCGAGCTGCATTTGAATTCCAACAATATTGGAAACTACGCGGGGGAAAATATGTATATCTGCCGGCACGGCTACATTTCTCCCGTATGGAGCCGGGAGCTGACCTTCCGCCTGATGAAGCAGGCCGGCGACGAAGGCTGGCCGATTGTCGTACACGATTGCTCCAATGAGACGAAATTTGCACGGGATCTGCACCTACGGGGACAGGAGGGCGGCTGGTTTGGCGCCAGCAGCTACGGCTGTGAGTTTTCCGTCATTCCCTACGACGCCTTTTTGCCCATTCTTCGGGATGAAAGCTTCCGCTTCCTGGAAGAGGAGCCGCTTCCCGAGGGCTACCGGCCGGGAGAACTGCTTTACTGAGCCGGCGGCTTAGGGGCTCCTCGGTGGGTGCGAAGCGGTGGGAGAGGTGGCTTGGCCGTGATAGGAGAGAGGTCCGCCGGATGCGGACCTCCATTTTTGTTTCCAAAGGTTATACTGCGGAGAATTTTCGGAAAAGTTTGTGCTGCCCTTTTGCAGAGACGGCAGGATGCAGGGCTAAGAAGCACGTTGATTTTTTACCGAAGTTACGTTTTTTTTCTTAGCGGATACCGTCATTTGCCCGGGCCGGGACGGACTTTTGCCTGCGGCCATAGGAAAAGCGGCATCCGGATCCGGATGCCGCGGGTGTCTGGGGAGGAATCGGCCAGGGGATGGGACATTCCTGCCCTGACGGATGGAAACGGCGCTATTTTTCTACGCCGATCCGCTTGGGATCATAGGCCATGCCGCCGATTTCGAAGAGCACGTAGAGGCTTCCGGGATGGCGGTAGGGCTTCCCAACGTCCTTTCCATCCACAATGCGCTGCGTACCCTGGGCGTAGACCGTGAGGGTGCGGGGAGGCAGGTGATACAAGGGCCAGCCAAAAGGATTGTCAGGCACTCCGTGGGCAGGGAAGATCTCCGTTACCTGGTCCTGCAGGGAGGCCAGCCGCTGCAGGGAGTCTGCGTAAACCTTCAGGGCCGAGGAGGATTCCAGCTGTCCCCAGACCTCCCAGGTCAGCATGAGATCCCCGGTGAAGAGATAGCCGTTGGTGCGATCCAGCAGGCAGATGGAGCCAATGGTGTGTCCCGGCGTTTCCAGCACCTCCAGGGTGATTCCCCCCAGATCCAGGGTGTCCCCATCGGTAAGGGGAATGACCTGACGGCTGGGGCCGGGATGCCAATCCTCTATACGGACGCCCTGGGTCCGGGGATTGTCCTGCAGGAAGCCTTCCCAGAAATCGCGTATGCCTTCCTCGTCCATTTGCCGATAGCTGAAGGGTTCGTCCATCCGTCCGACATAGACCGTATCAAACTGGTTGTTGCCGCTGTTGTGATCGCCGTGGGCGTGGGTATTGACCACGATGATTTCCTTACCGGGGCAGAGAGAGGCGGCCAGCGCCTTGAGGTCGGTCAGGCCAAAGCCGGTATCCACCAGAAGGACGCGCTTCTCCCCGGCGTAGAGGTACATCAGGGTCTTGCCGGCCTCGTCAATGGCCCAGAGATTGTCATGGATGGGATACACCTTTGCCAAATTGTCCATGGGATTTTCTCCTCCTATGCTATGGATTTCTGGCTGATGGCTCCCATTATACTCCAATACCCCGGCGCTGGCAAGCCAAAGGAAAGTGGGTTCAATCCACCGTTTGCCGCTAGGGTTCCAGAATCCGCCCGTCTGCCGTCAGGGTATATACCTGCCATGGGATCATTTTCCCACAGGCCTGCAAGGCGTTCTTGACGGCGTTTTCCAGCCCGCCGCAGCAGGGAACCTCCATACGCACCACCGTAACGCTGCGAATGGTGTTATTCTGCAGAATGGCGGTGAGCTTCTCGCTGTAGTCTACGGGGTCCAGCTTGGGGCAGCCAATCAGGGTCACACGTCCTTGGATAAAGCGGCGGTGGAAATCCCCATAGGCATAGGCTGCGCAGTCGGCTGCCACGAGAAGATGGGCATCCTGCAGATAGGGGGCGCGGACGGGGACCAACTGGATCTGCACCGGCCACTGGGACAGGCAGCTGGGTATCGCGGAGGCTTCAGCCTGGGGTGCAGCGGCGTGGGCAATGCTGTGGGCACGGCTGCCCGGACAGCCGCCGGCAGCGCAGGGAGAGGGGGCCGCCTGGCTGGCACGATGGGCTTGGACGGCCGCTGCATCGTAGGCCGGCGCTTCCCGCTCCTCAAAGGAGATGGCGCCGGTGGGACAGGCGGGGAGGCAATCCCCCAGTCCATCGCAGTAGTCCTCACGGATGAGGCGGGCTTTGCCCGACTGCATCACGATGGCGCCTTCATGGCAGGCCTGGGCACAGAGGCCGCAGCCGTTGCACTTCTCTTCATCGATGCGGATGATTTTGCGAATCATGTCATTCCTCCTGGATTCTTGGCTTTCGCCTTGCGTTCCTGGCATAAGGATACTATACTATCCCTTGATAGTCTGTTGCATTTGCAACTTGTGAGGAAAATTTATGTGGAAATATGAGGATACAGCCATGAGGTCTCGGCTCTTTGCCGGGATGCGGCGGGAAGAGGTGGAGACCATTCTGCCCTGCCTTGCGGGGACGGTGCAAACCTTTGCCAAGGAGGACTGCCTTCTCCGCGCAGGGGAGCCGGCGGGTAGGATGGGGCTGCTGCTGGAGGGAGCGGCCCAGGTGGTGCAGGAAGATTATTGGGGGCGGCGTTTTCTTGTGGCGCGTATCGAGGCGGGGGAACTCTTCGGGGAGTCCTTCGCCTGCCTGGAGGGCGAGACGCTGCCGGTAAGCGTGATCGCGGCGGAGCCATGCGCGACGCTGCTGCTGGAGGGGCGCGCCGTGCTCCGCCCCTGTGCCAGGGCCTGCCCGGGCCATGGAAAGCTGATGGGGAACCTACTGGAGATTTTAGCGGTCAAGAATACAGCGTTGACCCGGAAAATGGAGCATCTCACCCGGCGCACAACCCGGGAGAAACTGCTTTCCTATCTCTCTGAGCAGGCGCGCCGCTGCGGCGGGGGACGTTTTTCCATTCCCTTTACCCGGCAGGAGCTGGCCGATTATCTGGCCGTAGACCGCAGCGCCATGTCCCGAGAGCTTTCGCGGATGCGGGAAGACGGCCTTTGCAACTTTGCCGGGCGTGAATTTGTGCTCCGGGAGCCGCCGGCCCCGGAATAGGGGGTTTCTCTCCTGCCAGCGTTGTGGTATACTAAACAAACACAGCCGACAATTTGCAGGGGGAGATAACCATGGATACGATAGAAAAGAAGATTTTGGCGCGCATTGATGCACGCCGGGAAGAGATTATCGCCTTTGGCAGGGATCTCTTTGATCATGGGGAATTGGGTTATAAGGAGTACCGCACGGCGGGACGGTTTGCCCAGGTATTGGACGGCCTGGGGATTCCCCACGAGGACGGCCTGGCCTTGACCGGAGTCAAGGGACGGCTGAAGCCCCAAGCCGACGGCCCGGTGGTGGCGCTGATCGGGGAAATGGACGCGCTGCGCATCCCCGGGCATCCTCACTATAATCCGGAGACCCAAGGAGCCCACTGCTGCGGTCACAATGCGCAGATGGCCGGGATTGTTGGCGCGGCCATGGGCCTGTGCGATCCCGAGATTATGCAGGCTTTGGAAGGAAACGTGCTGTTCTTTGCCGTGCCGTCAGAAGAATATGGCGAAGTGGAATTCAAAAACTCCCTCATGGCACAGGGAAAGATCCGTTACGGCGGCGGCAAGTCCGAGCTGCTGCGTATCGGTGCCTTTGACGAGGTGGATATGGCGGTGACGCATCACGCTTCCAATATAGGCACGGCCATCGGCGGCGGGACCAGCAACGCCTTTGTCAGCAAGGTGATTACCTATACCGGACGGGCGGCCCATGCCGCGGGTGCTCCCCACGAGGGAATCAACGCGCTGCATGCCGCTATGCTGGGGCTTTCGGCCCTGGCCTACCAGCGTGAGACATTCCGGGACGAGGATCATGTTCGGATCCATCCGATACTCACCCAGGGCGGGGATTTGGTCAATGTGGTGCCTGACTGTGCGGTGGTGGAGACATTGGTGCGGGCCAAGACAGTGGAGGCCCTGCGCCACGCGGATGCCGTTGTGGACCGGGCGTTTCGGTCCGGCGCCATGGGCTTGGGGGCCAAGGTGCGTATTGATACGGTGCCGGGGTATTTGTCAACGCTGCCGCTGGAACGGCTGCAGGCCCTGGAGGCCGCGGCCCGGACGGCGATCGGTGGGGAACCCACGGTGTTGGATCCTCGGGGACACAATAACGCTTCAACGGACGTAGGAGACCTATGCCATGTCATGCCCACTTTCTGCTTCAATACGGGGCGCGTTACCGGTACAGGACATGGGACCGATTACGCCATGGGGGACGAATATGAGGCCTATATTGTGACGGCGAAGATTTTCGCCCTGACGGCATACCATCTGCTGCGCGACGGGGCCGTGGAGGCCCAGCGTGTCAAAGAAAGCTATCATCCCGTCTTTACCCTGGAGGCGTACCGTGGCTTTATGGACAGCTTCATCCGAACGGAAACCGTGGATTATGAAACCGTGGATTATGGAAACTAGGCGGGGAAGACGCATTCCGTCCGCTTTTTGACGAAACAGCCCGCCGTGGACTTTCTGTCCACGGCGGGCTGTGGCATGGAGGGGGAAAGTCAGTCCGGCAGGGCACGGGAGTCATAGGCGGGCACCCATACCGGTCCCTCCGGCGTCTCCACCTGATGGAGGGGAATCCCATAGACGGCTTCCAGGCGGGAGGCTGTGAGAACCTGGCGCGGGGATCCGTCGGCTACAATCTGGCCCTGATGCATCAGGATGATACGGTGGGCGTAGTGGGCGGCCAGGTTCAGATCATGGAGGACACAGACGGCCAAAGCGTTCTGGCATTGGACGCGGGCGGCAATGACCTGGAGAATGTCCACCTGGTGCCGGATATCCAGGTTGGAAACCGGTTCATCCAGCAGCAGGATGGGGGAGCCTTGGCAAAGGGCCCGGGCCACCAGGACACGCTGCAGCTCTCCGCCGGAGAGCTCGGTGACCTTTTTGCCGGCATAGTGGGAAGCGCCGGCTTCCTGCAGGGCCGCATGGGCGCGTGCAATATCCTCTTGGGTATCGGAGGCAAACCGGCTATGATAGGCGTAGCGGCCCATCAAAACGGTTTCCAGCGCGGTAAAGGCCAGATCGGCATGCACCCCCTGGGGAACCCAGGCCATGAGACGGGCGCGTTGCCGCGCGCCAAAGGAGGAGATAGGACGGCCTTGCAGGAGAATCTGCCCGGACTGGGGCGTAAGGACCCCGGCCATGTTCCGGAGAAGGGTGGTTTTTCCCGAACCGTTGGGCCCGAGAATGGCTACAAACTCTCCCTGCTTGAGGCAAAGGGAAACATCGCGCAGCGCTTCGACTCCGTCAAAACGGAAGCTGATGTGTTGGATCGTGAGCATGGGTCAGCCTCCATAGCGCTTTTTTCGCAGAATGTAGACGAAAAAGGGACCACCACACAGGGCGGTGAGGACGCCCACCGGCAGCTCCACCGGAGCGGCGACCGTGCGCGCCAGGGTGTCCATTATCAGAAGGAAGATGCCGCCGCCCAGGGCGGACAGAGGAATCAGGTGCCGGTGATCGGGACCAAAGACCGACCGCAGAATGTGCGGGACCATGAGCCCCACCGAACCAATAATACCCGTAGCGGAAACGGCGGCAGAGGTGGTGAGAGCGGTGATGACCATGAGGAGGATCTGGACCTTCCGAACGGGAACTCCCAAAAGGGTTGCCGTCTCTTCCCCCTGGCTAAGGATATTGAGATCCCGGGCAAAGAACATGGAGGCCAGAATGCCCGCCGCCGTGAAGGGAAGGCACCACAGCACGTGCTTCCATCCTACGGTGGAGAAGCTTCCCATGGTCCACAGGTAGACGGCTTCCATTTTGTCGTGGTGAAGCCGCATCAGCATGGTGGTGGCCGCCGACAGGAAGGTTCCCACGGCCACTCCGGCCAGGAGCAGGCTTACGGTTTGTACCCGTCCGTGGCGTCGACTGACGAAATAAACGAGGAAGACGCTGAGGATTCCTCCCAGGAAGGACAGGACCGTCACCGGCGCCATGCCCAGAAAGCTGGAGCCAAAGCCAAAGATCATGGCGATGGCCGCGCCCAGCCCCGCTCCGGAGGAGACGCCCAGGATGTGCGGATCTGCCAGGGGATTCAAAAACATCCCCTGCATCAGCACGCCGCTCACCGACAGGGCGGCCCCTACCAGGATGGACATGACCATCCGGGGAAGCCGTAAGCCAAAGAGGATGGAGCGGGAGGTGCCGGCCGTCTCCCCACCCCATAGGACCTGCCAACTGGCCGGAACGTCCAGGCCGGCGCCCAAAAGCAGGGCCAGCAGCATGAGCAGCACCAGCAAAACGGCCATCGATCCATATCCAAGCAGGAGACGGCGGGCAAGGCGGCTTGGCTGGGAAGAAGGGGGGACGGAAGCAGGGGATGTACGCATGGGCTACCGCCTATTCCGCCGGGAAGGCATCGGGATGCAGCAGGGTGGCGACGGCCTCGGCGGCCTCCAGGATGCGGGGGCCGGGCCGGGAGGAGGTATTGGCGTCAATGCTGTACGCGCGGCCCTCCTTGACGGCGGTCAAGTCCTTATAGCCTTCGGCATCCGCCAAAAGAGCGGGGTCTCCGGCATCACTGCTGACCAGGATTACGTCGGGATCGTCCTGGAGCAGCTGTTCCAGGCTGTATTCCAGCCAGGGCGCTTCGGCGTCGGCGGTGACGGGGGCTCCACCGGCCAGCTCAATGATGGAGTTGATGAAGGATCCGGGGCCGCTGGTCCAGTTGCCATACTCACCATACGACATAACATAGTAAACGGTGGGCTTCTCCAGGTCCGCCACAGCTGCCGCTACGGCATCGGCCGCCTCTGTCATGGAGGCATTGAGGGCCGCGGCCTCCTCCTGGGCGCCGGTGAGGGTGCCGATCATGGTAATGGTCTCGGCAATTTGCTCATAGGTGGTGGCTTCCACCGAAGCCACGGTGATGCCCAAGCTCTTCAACTGGTCAATGGCGTCCTGCTGGAGGGTGGTGGAGGCCAGAACCAGGTCGGCCTCCGTGGCGGCAATGGCCTCCACATTGGGGCCGCTGTAGTCGCCTACCACGGGGACATCGGCGCTTTCGGCGGGATAGTCCGAGTAGGAATCCCGTCCCACCAGCTTATCCCCCAGGCCCAGGGCGTAGAGGATCTCGGTGGTGGAGGGGGACAGAGAGACGATCTTTTCCGGATAGGCGTCCAGGGTTACCTCGTTGCCCAGCACGTCCACAATGGAAATGGCTTCCGCAGAGGGAGCTTCGGTGGCATCGGCCTCCGGGGTTGCCTCCGGGGCTTCGGTCGCCTCGGCCGTTGCTTCCGCGGTGGCTTCGGGAGAGGGCGCCGCAGTGGGATCCTGGGTGGGGGCCGGGGTAACTGCGGGGGTGTTCGCGCAGCCGCTCAGCAGCGCGGCCAGCGCCAAAATGGCACACAAAAACAGAGCGAGACCTTTCTTTTGCATGGGTTTCATTTCATCCTTTCGTTGCGCACCGCCCGTGCGCGCAGAGTTGATTTGCTCCTGGGCGCGCAGATGCCCGCCAATCCTCGCGCTCATGCGGACGCCGTACAGGCAGGTCTCCTGGCTCGATGGTCATCCTCGCCGCGCGCCTTCCCCTTGCGGGTGGCGAATGCGCGGTTTGTCGCATCCTACAGTAGCGGGGGCTGCAGCGGCATTGGACCGCTTTCCCTTTTCACCCGCCGAAGCGGGCACCTGGCCGGTTCCGCCGGAACCGGCACTATCGTAGCATAACGCCGGTAAAAAAACAAGATGAGAAAACGGCGCGGCTCCATTGACGGGACCACGGCAATGCGGTATCCTGATCCTATTGTAAGGATAGGAGGCTGCGTCATGCTGACGACCCAACAAATTCAAATTCGAGACCCGTATGTAGTGTTTCTGGATGGAATGTATTATCTGTACGGCACCACCGACAAGGATTGCTGGAACGGTCCCGGCGTGGGCTTTGACGCCTACCGCAGCAAGGATCTCTTCCAATGGGAGGGCCCCTTCCCGGTTTTCCGCCCACCGGTGGGGTTCTGGGCCACGGAAA
Organism: uncultured Christensenellaceae bacterium; assembly: GCA_944376795.1. Lineage (GTDB taxonomy): Bacteria > Bacillota > Clostridia > Christensenellales > UMGS416 > CALWDW01. The sequence goes on along the minus strand of CALWDW010000016.1, from coordinate 1,792 downwards.
ACTTCTGGGCGCCGGAGCTGCACGTTTACCAGGGGGCGTATTATCTCTTTGCCAGCTTCCATACGCCGGGCCGGCGCCGCGGCACCCAGATTCTGCGGGCAGAGCAGCCGTTGGGCCCCTTTGTGCCCTGGAGCGACGGCCCGGTAACCCCGCGGGATTGGGAGTGCCTGGACGGCACCCTGTATGTGGATGCCCAGGGGGATCCGTGGATGGTCTTCTGCCATGAGTGGCTGCAGATCCAAGACGGCGCTATGGCGGCCGTACGGCTCTCCGCCGACCTGCGGGCCGCCAAGGGCGAACCGGTCACCCTCTTCACCGCGTCCCAGGCCCCGTGGAATAAGCAGGACGCGGAGAACCACGTCACCGATGGTCCCTTTCTCTATACCTCCCGCTCGGGGAAGCTGATGATGCTATGGTCTACCAATGGTTATGCCGGGTACACCATGGGGGTGGCGGTCTCCGATGGCGGAATCCTGGGGCCCTGGCGGCAGAGCGAGAAGCCCCTTTTCGACCGAGACGGCGGCCACGGCATGATCTTTACCGATCAAGCGGGCCAACTGTACCTGACGCTGCACGCGCCCAATGATACCCCCAATGAGCGGCCTATCTTCCTGAAGCTGGAGGATACCGGAGACGGGCTGGCCGTCTGCCAGGCGTAAAGAAGGAGAGGGGAAGGAGATTGTCATTGTTTCGATTTGCAATTATGGGAGCGGGCCATATTGCCCACAATTTCTGTGATGCCGTGGCCCAGCTGCCTGGATGTGAGGTTTGCGCCGTGGCCAGCAAGTCCCAGGAGCGGGCGAATGCTTTGGCCCAGAAGTATGGAATTGCCGGGGCGTATGCCGACTACGAAGCAATGCTGGAAAGGGAAAAGCCGGATTGCGTCTATATTGCCGTTACGCCCCATGACCATTACGCGCTGACCATGCTGTGTGTCCAGCGGGGCGTGCCGGTTTTGTGTGAAAAGGCCATGTTCATGAGCGGCGCCCAGGCGCGGACTGCGCTGGAGGCCGCGAAGGCGCGGGGCGTTTTTGTGATGGAGGCCATGTGGAGCCGTTTCCTTCCTCCCATGGTTCGCGCCAAGACGTGGCTCACGGACGGTGCGATTGGAAAGGCCAGCGCCATCGATGTGGCATTGGGCTTTGCGGCGCCGCCGGGAGAAGAAAACCGGTATCGCAATCCCAAACTTGGCGGCGGGGTGGCTTTTGACCTGACGGTCTACGCCTATGAGCTGACCACGTGGATGCTGGGAAGGCACGAGGACGGATTTCAGGTCTCTGCCCTGTGGAGCCCTGGCGGCGTGGATTTGGCCGACGTTATCACGCTGCGTTTCCCGGAGGTGCTGGCCTCTCTGCGAACCAGCTTCCTGGCAGCGGTGGAGGAAAGAATGGTGATCTATGGCGATGCGGGGAAGATCATTGTGCCCGCGCCGCATCATACCACCGTTGCCACTCTGAAATTGATACAATGTAACAATGCACCGGATACCCCATTAACGATGAACACGCCACCCTGTTAACGATAGTGAACCGGTGCAGGGGGCGTGTTTGTTTTTATCTAAGGTATTCGCATATTTTGTTGCAGTTATCGTCCAAGTTTTTCTTCTCGTTACATGCCTTTGAAAGTTTCCTGACAGTTGATTCTAACGAGAAAAGTGAAACACGTCTCCGTTGTATCGGGGTCCCTCTTTCGGTATAATAAGGCTACTGGGAGGTGAACAGGATGAAAGAAATGAATCTTGGCCGGATTCTGATTGAAAACCGCCATAAACGGGGAATTACTCAGGAAGAAC
>CALWDW010000015.1 GCA_944376795.1 uncultured Christensenellaceae bacterium | reverse complement strand
CATCTAAAGGATGATAGCCTTTCGGTGCATTATCAAACCTATCTATACTTGCTATACCACACAAATCTGCACCTAACGCATACATTATTTCCTTTATCCTTTTACTATCCAACATACAATATCCCCTCCGTAAATTCCAATTTGTCACTCTGTACTTATTATTTTACCACAATTCCGAGAGCGTGTAAATAGCCCGTTTCTTAAGCCGATTTCCCACAGCACCAGCAAAAGAAGTCCTTCTTTTTAGCCATTACGCGTAAGGAGAAAGCAGTGCCTATCGTATTGGTGGGGCACGATGGAGGCGGGGCCTTGTCCCCTGATATTCAATATAATAATTAAGGTCTGTAGCGCGAAATGGCTTAAGCCTTTTATGTGCTGTCTGCGGAGGACAGCGCCTCCAACGAGAGAAGCTGCCGGTTTCCGGCAGCCACATTGCCTGTCAAAAAAGGCATGTCACAGAAAAGTCTACACAAAGAGTTTTCGCCGGCCTCTTCAAAAAACGGTGGGGTCGAAGGGGGAAAACTCTCGCCTTTTCCGCGGAGGACGAAATTCTGCCATTTCCAGCAGGAGGGGCATCCAGCGTGCCTGCGGGGGCGTTTGGCGGCGAGGAACCATCGCCGGGTCCGATGCGGCTGTACCGTACCGCATAAGATGTCACTGCTTATGTATGCCGTCATCTGTCCAGCGGTTTTCGGCAGTATAGGATGCCTTGGGATCCAAGCTAAAAAAACCTCTTTCTCCGGAACCAAATGATTTCCACGGCCACAATGATGGCAGCGGCTGCGGCCACGGCGTAGTAGCCGTATCGCCACTGCAGTTCGGGCATGTGGATGAAATTCATTCCGTACCATCCAGTCAGAAGGGTGAGGGGGAGAAACAGCGAGGTGACCACGGTGAGAAGCGCCATGATCTTATTCTGCCGCGCGTCCTGCAGGGATTGGAACAGCTCCCGGAGCTGCAGCAAGGTTTCCCGCAGGAGGTTCACATGGCTTTGGAGACGTTCGGTGCGGCCGGCATACTTTTCCCATGCTTCGGCGCTGCGGCCCATGGGATCCCCGACGTAGGACTGCATTTTCTCGCCGATGGCGGTCAGCTGCGCATAGTAGGCGTTAAGCTCCGAGAGCTTCCTCCGGTACTGGGTGAGGGCGAGAAAGAAGCGGCTGGGGGATTCATGGGATGCGGCGGCTTCCAGCTCTTCCATCTTCTTTTCCAGGTGGGAGAGGTAGAGAATATCGTCCTCGGTCAGCCGTTCCAACAGCTCCAGTAGGAGCTGCTCCGGTGTAGAGGATCCGGCGAGGGAGGAAGCGTGCTTTTCTACCCAGCGTTCCAGCTTCCCGGTATCCTCGATCCACACCAGGGAGTCTTCCGTGACGCAGAAGCCGAAGGAGAAGAGGGCGGCGCTCTGTTCGCTTCTCTGTGGGATTCGCAGGGTGCCCGCAATGCATCCATGGAAGCGTTCCACCTTGCAGTAGCGGGCGGAACGGAGGCTGCGCAGCACCTCTTTGCGATAGGGCGCATAGCTGGGGCATTCCTGAAATTCAGCAGAAGTCATGATGGTGAAATAGGCCGGGCCTTCCGGCTTTTTTACGCGCTGCAGCCCGCCGTGGGCTGGGCTTGGGGCATAGACAGTCATACTTGGTGGTTTCCTCCGTAGATTCCGGCATGGAAGCTTCTATTCTCGAACGAAGATTTCTGTGCCGGTCAGATTGTTTTGCTGGTTGGTCTCGGGGAAGGTGTCTCCTCCCATGGTGACCCGGGCCAGGAGGGTATGCCAGCCGGCGGTGGCGGTCCAACGGATGTCCTTGTCATAGGGGATGTTGGCAGTGACGGTCACTGCTTCACCGGGCTGCAATACGGGACAGTCATAGGCGGCTCGGGCAATCATATCGTCCCCGTCCAGGCTGAACTGTACCACCAGGCTCCCCCGTTCCGGGGTGGGGCGCTGCCCCACGTTGGCCACCCGGCAGGAAAGGAGGAGCTTTTCTCCGGCCCGGAGGTCGCCTTCCCAGGTAATTTCTCGAGGTTCCAGATCCCAGTCCAGCAGCGTTGGGATGCGCTTGGACGGCGCGGCCGTGATGGGGATGGGCTCTCCTTCCGGCAGAAATTGGTAGGTCTCCAAGGTTTGGGGAGGCAAAGTGAGAGCGGCCTGCAGCCCTCCGCAGCGCAGGGTAAAGGATTGGCTGCTGTCGGCCTGATTTCCTGCTACCACAGTCACCTCGCCTGTGGACACGTTCAGAAAGGCCACGGCCATAATCCACTGCCGACAGCCGGGGGTACAGTCGACCCGCACCATGCCCCGGCGGAGGAACCGGGTGAACTGCCCATACATGCCATACATGGGGGTAAGCTTCCATTGGTCGGGATTTTGCCAGCCGTTGATGATAAAGCAAGGGTAGTGTGTGCTTCCGTCCCGCCGGGTATAGGGGCGCTTGCCGTCGCCACCCTGGTGGGGGCCGCCGAATTCATTGCAGAGGGTGGTCCAGGATAGGTAGCTGCGGGCTTCGTTCTGGAGCTGCTCGATGATGTCCAGATAGGCGGGGATATTGTGGGGACAGCGCTCGGTCATGTAGACGGGGACATCCGGGTACTGCCGGGCCAGGTCGCCCATGATGCCAATGCGGCCGCCGTAGCTGTGGTAGGCTACGCCGTCCAGGGCGGCGCGTGCCTCCTCGTCGGCCAGCATAGGGGCTACGAACCACGGCGCCTTGGAAAAAGTATCATCGTAGCACCAGATTTGGGTGTGGATTTCGTGGGCGTTGAATTCCCGGCGCAGAGCCAGGATGACGTCCCGCTGCAGCCGCCAGGTGAAGCGGCAGGCCGGGGTGGCTCGATCGTTGGAGATGAGGGACTCGTTCTGGGGAGTGATGGCGTAGAGCTCGATGCCCTCTTGGGCGTAGGCTTGCACTGTCATACGCAGATAGCGGGCATATACATCTGTATATTGCGGATCAAAGATGCCGTACATGATGGCGTCGTTGTCCTTCATCCAGCCGGGGACGCCCCAGACGCTGCCCAGGAAGATCACATCGGGGTTGATTTCCCGGCACCGGCGGGCCAGGCGAAAGAGCCCGCGGTCGATATCCCGCTGGATGGAAAAGTGAGCCAGATCCCAGTCCTTTTCACCCCGTGGCATGTCGTCGTAGGTGTAGAAGTCATAGCGAGATTCCCAGTCGGTGGACCCGAAGGGCAGACGCATAAAGTTCCAGCCTGCACCCTGAACCGGGTCAAAGAGAGCGGTGAGCACCGCGTCCTGCTGAGCCGGAGACATACGAAGCAGGTTGTATACGTCGGTATCGGTCCAGGTGCCGCCAAATCCCAGTATGGGCTGGTGCTGCACCCTGGGATCCACCACCAGCGTATTCTCGTCCGGCGCAGTGGCGGGAACCATGGGAACGGGATCCAGGGCGGCGAGCATGTGCCGGCCGGCGTAGTCGGTGCGGGTGATGCGGAGTGTGCGCTTTTCCATAAGAACCTCCTTGGGCGGGAATGTCCGCCCTCACTATGCAGATGTAAGTATAAACCTATCATACAATGGGACGCTGGCTTTGCCAATGCGTAGAACGGACAAATTGGGAGAGCTTTTTTCGGAATTGGGTGCCGGGCAGGAAAAGGGGCTTGACAGGTTCGCTCGCCCCGGCTATAATAACAAGCAATTGTATATCTCCTTGAAAGGCAAGGAAGGGAAGAGTACCCGGTTCGTACGTGCGCAGAGAGCCCAGGCAGCTGTGAATGGGTGACGGAGGGACGGGGGAACATGGTCCCGGAGCCGCGTACCGAGGCATGGCTAAGGCTACGACGGGGTCGCCCGTGACAGCGATAGGGTATGTTCGTACCCGATGAGGTCTGTTCCCGCGAGGGGCGGACGAACAGAGGTGGTAACGCGAAGCGCATGCTGTCGCCCTCGGATTTTTCCGAGGGCGATTTTTTTCTGGGAAGGGAGTGGGAATCCATGATCCAGGTGGAAAACCTGAGTAAAGTCTTCCGCGGCGGAGAAGAGGTGACGGCCCTGCGTCACATCAACCTGAAGGTGGAGCCGGGGGACATCTACGGCATTATCGGCAAGAGCGGCGCAGGCAAGAGCACGCTTTTGCGCTGCATCTCCTTGCTGGAGACCCCCACCGAGGGACGGATCCTGGTGGAAGGGGCGGACATCAGCCGGCTGCGCGGCCGCGAGCTGATCGAGATGCGCAAAAAGGTGGGTGTGATCTTCCAGGGGTATAACCTCCTGATGCAGCGGACGGTGCGGGATAACGTCGCCTTCCCGCTGGAGTTGGCACGAATGCCCAAGGCCCGGCGATGGGCCCGGGTTGAGGAATTGCTGGAGGTGGTGGGGCTCTCGGACAAGGCGCGGGCCTATCCTTCTCAGCTCTCCGGCGGGCAGAAGCAGCGGGTGGCCATCGCCCGGGCCCTAGCGAATCACCCGTCTATCCTTCTCTGTGACGAACCCACCAGCGCGCTGGATTCCTTCACTACCCGCTCCATCTTGGAACTGCTCACCGACATCAATCGGAAAATGGGGGTTACCGTCATCATCATCACCCACGAGATCAGCGTGGTCAAGGCCATCTGCAACAAGGTGGCGGTGATCAATGAGGGCAGCTTCATCGAGCAGGGGAATACCCGGGAGGTATTCGCGCACCCTGCCAGCGAAATTACCCGGCTGCTGCTGGGAGAGACGGGAGGGAGCATCCAATGATCGAGACGCTCATGACCAACCAAACCATGCTGCTGGAGGGCCTGGGAGAGACCCTGTACATGACCTTTTTCTCCGCGCTGTTTGCCTATGTATTGGGGCTGCCCCTGGGGATCCTCCTGGTGGTGACCGATAAAAAGGGCCTCCGCCCCATGCCGGTGCTGAATGCCGTGCTGGGCTGGGTGATCAATATTGGACGGTCGATTCCCTTTATCATCCTGATGGTGGCTATCATCCCCTTTACCCGGGCCATTGTGGGCAAGGCCATCGGCCCCACGGCGGCGATCGTGCCCTTGGTGGTGGCTGCGGCGCCCTTTGTGGCCCGGATGGTGGAGACCTCCCTCAAGGAGATCGATCCGGGGGTGGTGGAGGCAGCCCGCACCATGGGCGCCACCCACTGGCAGATCATCTATAAGGTACTCCTGCCGGAATCGATCCCTTCCCTGGTCCGAGGCGGCTCCATCACCACCATTACCCTGATCGGCTACTCGGCCATGGCCGGGGCGGTGGGGGGCCGCGGCCTGGGGGATATCGCCATCCGCTACGGCTACCATCGCTACCAGTACGATATGATGATTATCACCATCGTGCTGCTGGTGATCCTGGTGCAGGTGATCCAGTCCCTGTTCTCCCTGACCGCCAAGCTCATCGACAAACGCGGAAGGTAACCTTCGTTCTGCCTTATTTCGTCCACAATCCGGTGGAAAACCGCCGGTTTGAAAAAATTATGAGGTGAATGCAATGAAAAAACTGCTTGCTGCGGCTTTGGCCGCCATCCTGCTGCTGGCCCTGACGGCCTGCTCTGCTGCCCCTGCCGGGAATACCCCGGCCCCCGCCCAGGAAACTCCTGCCGCCGAGACGACGCCCGAAACCGAAGGGGAGCTGAAGGTACTCCGGGTAGGCGCGTCCCCTGCGCCCCATGCCCAGATCCTGGAGTTTGTAAAGCCCATGCTGCTGGAGCAGGGTATTGACCTGCAGATTGAGATTTTTACCGACTATGTGCTGCCCAATACGGCCCTGGAGGCCGGGGAGTTGGACGCCAACTATTTCCAGCATGGCCCCTACCTGGAGGAGTTCAACGAAAGCCGTGGCACCCATTTGATCTCGGCGGCTGCGGTGCACTTTGAGCCCTTGGGCATCTACGCCGGCCGGTCTTCCGATCTGACCCAGATTGCCGATGGAGCGGAGATTGCCGTCCCCAACGATCCCACCAACGAGGCCCGGGCGCTGAAGCTGCTGGAGCGCTACGGCATCCTCACGGTGGATCCGGAGGCCGAGAACGCCACCGCCCAGGACATCCTGGAGAATCCTCACAATGTGCGGATCATTGAGACCGAAGCCGCCCAGGTGCCCCGTACCCTGGAGGATGTAGACTTTGCCGTGGCCAATGGCAACTATGCCCTGGAGGCGGAGATCACCGACCGGAGCGTCACCCTGACCGATGAGAACGGAGAGACCGTCTACGCCACCGAGGATGCTTCCGGCGAACAGGCCCAGACCTATGCCAATATCCTGGCTGTCCGGGAGGGGGATGCGTCCCGGGAAGAGATCCAAGCGCTGGCGGAGGCCCTGACCAGCGACGAGACCCGGGAGTATATAGTCTCCACCTTTGGAGCCAGCGTAATCCCCGTGTTCTAAGCAGGTGGCCCCGCTGGCATAACAGAACAGGAGGTGCTCCGGTGCCGGTTTCCCGGCGGAGGAGCGCCTCCCTTTGCATGCCCAGCGGATGGCCGCCATCCCTGCTTGGAAACGGACGCCATGCAGAACGCTGGCGGCCAGGGAAGAAGCATAAAGGCGCCCTGCTTCCAATACGGCGGAAGCAAGGCGCCTTCAATCCATTTTGGCGGGTTACCAGTCGGCAATGCTGCCGTCCTCAAAGAAGAGACGCGGGGTGTCCCACGCGCCGGGGAATGCCAGTTCCTCCAGACGGGACTCGTCTACCTCGATGCCCAGCCCCGGTCCGTCGGGGATGCGGATGCAGCCGTCTTTCTCAATGACGAAGGGTTTCGTGAGAATGCCCACGCCCAGGTCTTGGCCACCAGGCATACCGGGATGCTCCTGGGCCAGCAGGTTGGGAGCGCAGGCGTCCAGCTGGAGACAGGCGGCCAGGGAGATGGGGCCCAGCGGGTTATGGGGCGCGTAGGCCATGTAGTAGTTTTCCGCCAGGGCGGCAATCTTGCGCGCCTCCAGGATGCCGCCACAGTGGCACAGATCGGGCTGTACCACCGAAACGGCTTGCTTTTCGATGAGCTCCCGGTATCCCCAGCGGGTGAAGAGCCGCTCTCCCGCCGCAATGGGAATGGAGGTGCCCCGGGCCACGGCGGCCAGCGCGTCCACGTTTTCGGGGAGTACTGGTTCCTCGACGAAGAGGGGGTAGTAGGGTTCCAGCGCCGCCAGCAGCCGGCGGGACATGGCGGGGCTGACCCGGCCATGGAAGTCAATGGCCAGATCCACCTTTTTCCCGATGCATTCCCGCACGGCGGCAAAACGCTCTACCGCCGCCTCCACCATGGCCGGACTGTCAATGGGGCGGATGGGGGGGATGATGGAGTACTTCATCACGGTGAAGCCCTCCGCCAACCGGCCGCGGGTGATCTCCAGCATGGCTTCTATGGGGAAGTCCCCAGGATGTCCGGTGGGCTTGAGGTGGCCGTACATGCGAACCCGGTCCCGGCACTTGCCACCAAGCAGCTGGTAGACGGGCTGACCGCAGGCCTTCCCCTTAATGTCCCAAAGAGCCATTTCCACGCCGGAGAGAGCGCTGGTGAGTATGGGCCCGCCCCGGTAGGCCGTGCTGCGATAGAGGGTCTGCCACAGGTGTTCAATGCGCAGGGGATCTTGGCCGATGAGCAGGGGCGCCATCTCCCGGAGGGCGGTCTCCACGGTTTGGGCGCGGCCCTCCAGCACCGGTTCGCCCCAGCCGCTGATTCCTTCGTCGGTGGTGATTTTGAGAAACATCCACCGTGGGCGCAGGTGAAAGGTTTCCAGAGATTGAATCTTCATGCGATCCTCCTGTCGGACGGGAAAGCACGCCGTTTACAGGACCATGAGCAGCGTGCCGGCGGTGATGAGAAGACCGCCGATGGCGGTCTTGACGGTCAAAGGCTCCTGGAGAAAAAAGTAGGCCATAACCAGCGTCAGCACAATGCTGAACTTGTCAATGGCTGCCACCCGGGCTACGTCCCCCAGCTGGATGGCGCGGTAGTAGCACAGCCAGGAAAGACCGGTGGCAATGCCCGAAAGCACCAGGAAGAGCCAGCTTTTTCCGGAAATGGCATGGATGCCCCGAAGGGAACCTGTTATCAGCACGATACCCCAGGAGAGCAGCAGCACTACACCGGTACGGATGGCGGTGGCCAGGTTGGAGTTGACGTTCTGAATGCCGACCTTGGCCAGGAGCGAAGTGGCGGCTGCAAAGACCGCCGAGAGCAGGGCGAACACGATCCACATGGGGAAGCCTCTTTTCGTTCCGGGATACCTTCCCCATTATAGGCGTGCTGGGAGTCCAATGCAACCGGGACGGGGCAAAAAGATAAGATGCCTATTTTCCCCTCCGGTGGAAGGCCGTAGCGCCGCTGCAGGGAACCAACGCCTTAGATATTCTCGTCCAATACAGTATAGCTTTCTGGAAACCATCTTGGGGATGCAATTTTGATGGGTTTTTGTGATAAAGTGGTTGCAAGTCTGATGGGAAAGGCGCTGGAAGAGGAAGAATGATTAAAATTTTGGTGGTAGAGGACGAGCTGCCCATTTCCGACCTGATTGATATGAACTTAAGCTCCCGGGGATACCAGTGTACCTGCGCGTACGATGGGATGCGGGCTGCCGACCTGCTGGAGGAAAATACCTATGATCTGATTTTGCTGGACATCATGCTCCCCCAGATCGACGGCTACGAGCTGATGGAATACATCCGTCCCATGAATATCCCCGTCATCTTTATTACGGCCAAGAGCTCGGTGGCCGACCGGGTGAAGGGCCTGCAGCTGGGGGCCGACGATTACCTGGTCAAGCCCTTTGCCATTGTGGAGCTGCTGGCCCGGGTGGAGGCGGTCCTCCGCCGCTATAACAAAAGTGAGAAGCGCATCACGGTGGAGGACGTGGTGATCGATACCGAGTCCCGCCTGGTGAAGAAAGGTGGGCAGCAGGTGGAGCTGACCAAGAAGGAATACGAGCTGCTGCTGCTCTTTGTACACAATAAGAACATCGCGCTCTTTCGGGAGACGATTTTTGAGAAGGTCTGGGAGAGCGAGTACATGGGGGATACACGGACGGTGGATCTGCACGTCCAGCGGCTGCGGCGCAAGCTGGGCTGGAACGACAAGATCAAGGCCGTGTACAAGGTGGGCTACCGCCTGGAGGTCTGATGCGGTTTGGTTGGAAGGTGCTGCTTTGCACTTTGCTGGTCATCGTCCTGTCCCTGGGGACGGGAGGGACGATTTTGGTTCTGCGGAACTTTGCGACAATCCGGGATCAAGAGGCTGCCTCCGCCCAGGAGGAGAACCTCTTGTTTTCCAGCGTCCTTATAACGGCGGCGGCCAGCGCCGGCACGGAAGCGGCCCGGAGCGCCATGGCGCAGGCAGGGGCTGCCCTGGTCCAGAGCGCCCAGGACGGCTGGAGCCTGCGGCTGTATGATGACGGCGGCCAGACGGTTTGGGAAGGCGGCGCCACGGCGGACGCTTCGGGATTGGGACCGTTGGAGGGGGGCTGCCTTTGGCGGATTTTCCAGCAGGAAGAGGCGTACTATCTCCAGGTCGCCCGGGCGTTCACCGCAGGGGAGGACCGGTATACCTTGGAAACCACCCGGGATGTCAGCGGCCTGTTTGCTGCGCGGCAGGCCCAGTTTGCCACCCTGCGGTGGGTGATGGCTGCGGCGCTGCTGGGCGGGGCCCTGCTGATGGGGCTGCTGTCCTACGGCGTGACCCGGCCTGTCCGGCAGCTTTCCGCCGCCGCCCGCCGCATGGCCCGGGGGGAATACGCCCAGCGGGTGAAGGTGCGCGGCCACGACGAGATCGGCGAGCTGACCGAGAACTTTGACGCCATGGCCCAGGCCCTGGAGGAGAAGATCCAGGCGCTGGAGCAGGTGGCGCGGCAGCGGGAGGAGTTCGTGGCCAGCTTTGCCCACGAGCTTAAGACCCCCCTCACCGCCATGATCGGCTACGCGGATATGATTCGGTCCCAGCAGATGGATCCGGAGAAGGCCTTCCGTGCCGCCAACTATATCTTTACCGAAGGCCGGCGGCTGGAATCCCTCTCCTTGAAGCTGCTGGAGCTGACGGTGATGCGCCGGCAGGATTTTTCCTTCCGCTGGACCAGTACGGTTTGGCTTATAGAGGGTATTCAGGGTTTTTTGGAGCCGGTAATGGAGCAGTACGGGATGCGCCTGGTCTGCACGGTGGAGGAGGCGGGGGTTTACGTGGATCCTGACCTGATTAAGACTCTGCTGATGAACCTGGTGGACAATGCCCGCAAGGCCAGCGAACCGGGCAGCGAGATCGACATCCATGGCGGCCGCGAGGCATCGGGCTATCGGGTTACGGTGACCGACCACGGAAGGGGCATCCCCCAGGAGGAACTGAGCAAGATTACCGAGGCCTTTTATATGGTGGATAAGTCCCGCGCACGGGCCCAGAACGGGGCGGGGCTGGGGCTGGCGCTCTGCCAGCAGATTGCGGAGGCGCACCAGACAAAGCTGGAGTTTGCCAGCCGCCTAGGTGAGGGTACCCAGGTGAGCATAGTGCTGCGGATGGCCCAGCGCCAGCGCCGGAGCCGCCGGGGAGGTGGCGCGGCATGAGGTGGAGAACCGTTTTGGGCTGTATCCTGGCGTGCGTGCTCTGTGGGGGCCTGGTGGCCGCGGCGCTGTTTCTGCCGCCGGTGGCTGCACGGCATTGGGATGACTCCTATCTGGGCACGGTCCATGCGACGGAAGCGGCGGAGCCGGAGGCCTTTATCTACGAGCCCACATATGCCGATCAGATCCTGGCCTTTACCCGTCTTATGGACAGGTTCTTCGAGATCCCCTATTGGTACGAGGAATCCGCGCTGCGGGAAGGACAGCAGGAGTATCCCGAGGTGGCCAGCATGGCGCTGCAGGAGCTGGGCCGCTGGATGGAGGCAGGGCTTCTTCCGGTGGGCCTGGACATCCGGCTGTATGAGGAGATACTTGATGCGTTTACTTACAACATTTATCCCTTGGCGGCCATTGACTACGATCGGGAAACGCCGTATCCCATGAGCGTCTATGTCCTGGAGCTGGTTGCCCAGGACAAGGGGGTTCTGCTGCTTCGCGTGATGCTGGATCTGGATACGGGGTGCATTTATGGCTTGGAGTTTGCTGATCCTGTGTCGGTCCAGGCCGTCTTGGACCAGGTGGGAATCGGGCTGGATTGGAGGGATCTCCTGTGGCAGGCCGAGCCCTGGACCATGGCGGAAGGATATGCCCAGCTTTACGGCCTGGGCCCCATTACCGGCCGGGATCAGGAGGCGTCGGGCTACGGGGATACCTATAGTGGGACAAGCTATGTGCTGGAGGGGCAGGTGGGGATTCGGGTCGAGTACGTGGCGGACGCCCTGCTGCAGTTGTCTGTGCTTCCCGGGCCCGCCCGGCAGGAGGCACTTCCTACGGTGGAACCGGATGTTACGCCCATACCGGAGGAGGCGGCGTACGGGGAATAACGTCCTGGGCATTGTATGCAAACTGGATACATGGAGGATACGGCTTGGGTACAGAGCGGGCGTAAGCTTGTCCGCGGAGGTGATGCATATGACTTTTTACGCAAAGAGAGGGCCACGGGATACGAACCGATCCTTATGGCGGTGCGCCGGAGCGCTTCTGCTCCTGTCCGCCGCCCTATTGGCCGGCATTGTGTACGCGCTCCTGCACCGGGAACATGGAGCGGCCGTACCTGCTGCCGGAACCATGCCCCCCGGAGAATCGGCTGCGGCCTCTGCGTCCGCTCTGCCGTCCCCCGGAGAATCGGCTGCGGCCTCTGCGTCCGCTCTGCCGTCCGCTGTGGAAGGAGAACCTATGGATCCGCTGATTTTGGTGAACTTTGAGAACCCGTGCCCTGACGTCATCCCTGGAGGAATGGTATGCGCCGACACGGCGCTGGCCGGGGTGCTGACGGTGGCGCGGGAAGGCATTTGGCTGGACGCCCGATGCGCTGCCGCGCTGGCGGATATGCTGGAGGCAGCCCGGGACGAGGGCGTGGACGGCTGGATCCTCAGCAGTGGCTATCGGGATCATGACTACCAGCGCCGGCTGTACGAACGCAAGCTGGAGCAGGATCCCCACTATGCCGATGACCCCTATGCCCATCCTGTGGCGGTGATGCCGCCCTATGTGAGCGAGCACGCCACAGGCCTGGCGGTGGATCTGACCATCCAGGGCTACGAGTCCCTGGAGGAGGACTTTGCCGCCACGGTCCAGGGGATCTGGCTGCTGCGCCACTGTGCGGCATACGGCTTCATTTTGCGGTATCCCGCGGACAAGGAGTCGGTAACCGGGGTGGTCTACGAGCCCTGGCACTTCCGCTACGTGGGGTCGCCGGAGGTGGCGGGATACATCATGGAGAACGGTCTCTGCCTGGAGGAATACCTGGCGCAGCTTCCGGAGTGACAGGATTCACAGAAAAAGCTCCTCTGCCGGAGGCACATGGGCTGCGGCGGGGGAGCTTTGCTTTGGGAGCGGCGGCTTAGGCGTCCTTAGGGGTGCCGTCGGCATTGAAGAGGGGCAGGTACTGGAGGTACTGGATGTCGTCGCGGTACTTGGCGTCGCCCTCGGCCAGAATGGCCATGCGGCCCACAATTTCCCCGCCCGACTGCTTTACCAGCTTCTCTACGGCCCGGAGGCTTTCGCCGGTGCTGATGACGTCGTCGATGATCAACACGCGTTTGCCCTTCATCTTGGCAATGTCATCGCTGTCGACGTAGAGCATCTGCTTCTTGGCTGTGGTGATGGAGGTCACCTCGGTGGAGACCGGGGACTTCATATAGAGTTTGGGAGCCTTGCGGGCGATGAGATAGGTGCTTTCTCCCGACTGGCGGGCCATTTCGTAGACCAGGGGAATTCCCTTGGACTCGGCGGTGATCATGATGTCGTGCTTGGGCGCGATTTTCAGCAGCTCGGCGGCGGCGTTGACCGTCATCTCCACATCGCCGAAGATCACGAAGGCGCCGATATACAGGTCATCGGAGACCTTGCACAGCGGCAGCTGGCGGCGTACGCCTTTGACGTCGATTTCGTAAAACTTATCCATTCTCTATCCCCCTGTTCTATGCTGTCCGCGCCGGGCGCGGCGGTTTTTGCAAGCGTTTTCACTATAGCACATGGATTGGGAAAAAACAACTTGCCTCCGGAGAATTTATCGGCTGCGGCGGGGAAGGAAACAGGAATCCTCTTGCATTCGCTGCGGAAATCTGGTAGCGTTAGCGGTAGAAATACGGGCCGCGGCCCTATGGAGTGATATACGATGATAAAGGAAACGCTGAACGGCGCATGGCAGCTGCACATGGCGGGGGAGCCCCAACCCATTCCCGCCACCGTTCCCGGCTCGGTCTACAATGACCTACTGGCCGCCGGACGCATGGAAGATCCCTATTGGCGAGACAATGAGGATGCTGCCCTGGCCCTGATGGACCAGGACTTCACCTACACCCGCAGCTTCACCGTATCCGATGAAATGCTGGATCAGAATGTGATTCTCCTGCGGTGCGAAGGCTTGGACACCGTAGCCGACCTGACCCTCAACGGGGAGGAACTGGGTCACTGCGAGAACATGCACCGGATCTGGGAGTTTGACGTATCCTCCCTGATCCAGGCCGGGGAGAATACCCTGACCATTGTGTTTCGCTCGCCGACACGCTTCATCAAGAAGGCCTATGCCGCCTGTAAGGCGGAGGGATCCTGCGACGCCATGGTAGGCTTCCCCCATCTGCGGAAGGCCCACTGCATGTTTGGCTGGGATTGGGGTCCCCGGCTCCCGGACGCGGGGATTTGGCGGGACATCTCCCTGCTGGGGCTGGAGCAGTACCGCCTCCAGAGCGTCTATGTGACCCAGGAGCATGCCGGGGGGAAGGTGACGCTGCATACCGATATCCAGGTGGAGGACTTTGGCGAAGGGGACATGGAGGGCGTAACCTGCACGGTAGAGGCCGTCTCCCCCACGGGAAAGGTCTATGCCGGGGATGAGATGGGGGATGTGGAGATCCCCGATCCCATGCTCTGGTGGCCCCATGGTTATGGGGAGCAGCCGCTCTATACCGTCCGGGTGGAACTCCGGGACGGGGAAGAGGTTATCGACGTGTGGGAGCGCCGCATCGGCCTGCGTACCATGACCATGAGCACCCAGAAGGATGCCTATGGCAGCGAGTTCTGCCACGTGGTCAATGGGGTGAAGATTTTCGCCATGGGTGCGGACTACATTCCCGAGGACAATATTCTCTCCCGCATTACGCCGGAGCGCACCCGCGCCCTGCTGGAGCAGTGCGTTGCCGTCAATATGAATGCGATCCGGGTCTGGGGCGGGGGATTCTACCCCCATGATTTCTTCTATGACATCTGCGATGAGCTGGGGCTGATCGTCTGGCAGGACTTTATGTTTGCCTGCGCGGTCTACGAGCTCACCCGGGAGTTTGCCGAGAATATCCGGCAGGAGGTCATTGACAACGTGACCCGGCTGCGGCACCATGCCTCCCTGGGCCTGTGGTGCGGCAATAACGAAATGGAGATGTTCGTGGACCAGGGCGAGTGGGTCTCCTCCCCGAAGCAGAAGGCCGACTACATCCGGATGTATGAGTACCTCATCCCCAGTGTGCTGCTGGAGTATGATCCCGCGACCTTTTATTGGCCGGCCAGCCCCTCCTGCGGCGGCGGCTTTGACGAGCCCAACGCCCCCGACCGCGGCGACGTCCACTACTGGGAGGTTTGGCACGGCGGACTGCCCTTTACCGCATATCGGAAGTATTTCTTCCGGTACGCCTCGGAGTTTGGCTTCCAGTCCTTCCCCTGTTTGAAGACGGTGGAGTCCTTCACCCTGCCGGAGGACCGCAATGTCTTCTCCTACATCATGGAGCGGCACCAGCGCAATGACGCCGCCAACGGGAAGATCATGACCTATGTCGCGGCCAACTACCTCTATCCCAAGGACTTTGATCACCTGCTCTACACCTCCCAACTTCTGCAGGCCGACGCCATCCGCTACGGTGTGGAGCACTGGCGGAGGAACCGCGGCCGCTGCATGGGGGCCATCTATTGGCAGCTCAATGACTGCTGGCCGGTGGCTTCCTGGTCCAGCATTGACTACTTTGGCCGGTGGAAGGCCCTGCACTACGCCGCCAAGCGCTTCTTTGCCCCGGTGCTGCTCTCCTGCGAGGAGGAGGGGATCCTGACCCAAGATACCGATGTGAACGCCGAGCCCTATGTGGTGAAAAAGAGCATCCGGCTGAACGTGGCCAACGAGACCATGGCGGGGGTGACCCGCCGGGTGGTTTGGACGCTGCGGAATCCTCAGTCGGAGGTGCTGAAGCGGGGAGAAGAGATGGTGACCGTCCCTGCCCTGTCCAGCCGCTTCCTGGAGAAGGTAGAGCTTCCCGAGGCCGGGCTTTTTGACAACTACGTCAGCTATGAGATGTACGAGGGGGACACCCGGGTTTCCGGGGGGACGGTGCTCTTCTGCCCGCCCAAGCATTTCCGTTTTGCCGATCCCAAGCTTACGGTGCGCCGGGAGGGGGACGAGATCGTGGTGACCGCCCGGGCCTACGCCAAGGGGGTGGAGATCATGAGCCCCGATGCCGACCTGAAGCTGTCGGACAACTACTTTGACATGAACGCCGGAGAAGTCCGGGTGAAGCTGCTGGCCGGGGAGCCGCAGGAGCTTCGGGTGCGCAGTGTCTATAACATTGGCGCCTAGTCCGGTCTGCCTACCATAGAAAAACAGCCCGCCGCGGGAACCGAAAGGTTCTCACGGCGGGCTGTTTGCTGCATGGTTTCAAAAATGCTGGGGCTTAAATCAATGTGATCATACCGGCCATGGTGCCGCAGCGGCCCTGCTCCGCCCGATGGGAGAAGAAGGTCTCCGTATGGCAGGCGGTGCACAGGCCGCTGGAGACGATATGATGGGGCAGCACGCCCTGGGCGCGGAGATAGAGGAAATTGCAGCGCTGCAGATCGCCGTAGAGGCGGCCGTCTTTCTCCTGACGGACCAGCCCTTCGCCGGGAAAGGCCCGTTCCAGGGGGCCGGCCACGTCCTCCCGGATGGCGAAGCAGCAGCTGTGGATGGAAGGACCAATGGCGGCGAGGATGTTCTCCGGGCGGGAACCGTAGCGCTGAACCAAGGCGCGGACGCCCTGGGCGGCCATACCGGCCACGGTGCCCCGCCAGCCGGCATGGAGCATGGCAATGGCGGGATACGCCGGATCCAAAAGGAAGATGGGGACACAGTCGGCAAAGGTCTGCCGCAGGATCAGCCCCTTCCGGTGGGTCATAAACCCATCGCCTTCCCGGGCCGGGCTATGGTCGGGGGCCAGAATGCGACCGGTATCCGCTTCACTGGCTTCCAGCACCTGGGTCCCGTGGACGGCGTGGCACTGGGCCACCTGCTGGGGATCCCAGCCCAAGGCCTGGCAGATTCGCAGGTAGTTGGCCTGGGTATGGGAGGGGTCGTCGCCCCGGTTCCAGGAGAGGTTGAGGCTGGCGTAGGGGGCGGGACTGACGCCTCCCAGTCGCGTGGTAAACACCGCCTGCACCAGGCCGGTGTCTTCCAGCAGGGGAATACGGTAATAGGGGACGTCCCCCGGCACAAAGGCAAACATGGCGCCGCCCTCCTAGGAATCCAGAAGCTGGTTCAGTTCCGCGATGAAAGTGTTCAGATCC
Source organism: uncultured Christensenellaceae bacterium (assembly GCA_944376795.1). Lineage (GTDB taxonomy): Bacteria > Bacillota > Clostridia > Christensenellales > UMGS416 > CALWDW01. The sequence continues at coordinate 50,813 of CALWDW010000015.1, read as the reverse complement.
CGGAACTGGCGGTACACCGAAGCGAAGCGCACATAGGCCACCTGATCCAGATCCTTGAGCTTCATCATGACCATTTCGCCGATCTGGGCGGAGGTGATCTCCTGGTCCAGGGTATTGTACATCATTTTCTCCACTTCCGCCACGATGCGGTCGATATCGGTCATGGGAATGGGGCGCTTCTCACAGGCCCGCATGAGGCCGTTTTTGATTTTCTGCCCGTCGAAGGGCTCGCGCCGGCCGTCCTTCTTAACCACCATCACCATGGGATTCTCAATCTTTTCATAGGTGGTGAAGCGTTTGCCGCACTGGGTGCATTCCCGGCGGCGGCGGATGGCCATGCCGTCCTCGGTGGGACGGGAATCCACCACCTTACTTTCGGTATGATTGCAATAAATACACCGCATACTATTCCCTCGCTTTGGCATACTGACAGCTTAGTATACCATGAAGCAGGAAGAGTGTCTAGCCCCTGGCGCTGCGGAGCGCCTGAGGATCCAGCTCCACCAGAATTACGTCCACCCCGATGGAGCGGACCTTTTCCCAGGGGATGACGATGCCGCCCTTTTCCCCTTTGAACAGGTCCTTGATGCGGAAGGGCCCAGGGACCGTGAGGGTGCGGATGTGTCCGTCTTGGGTGAACTCCATGTCCACCACCGCGCCCATACGGCGGCCATCGGTGATATTGATGATTTCTTTTTGCCGGATATCGGTCTGCGAAGCCATGGCGTGCGCCTCCTCTGCGTGATGATGCAGTATATGCGCGGAGGAGGAAAGATAGTCACGGCGGCGGTCTCTGTATAGAATGGGCTGCGTTTGGGACAATAGCGGTAGATGAATTGGGAGGTGTAGAATGTCCATAGGTTTCATACTGCTGTTGGCCGTAGGGCTGCTGATCCTCTTTGGCGCGGCCCAGCGGGTTTTGGATCGGATGCGGCTCACCGACCGGCAGGCACTGCTCTTTGTAGCCGCCATTTTGGTGGGCGGATGGATTCCGGATATTCCCCTGGGCCCTGTATCGGTCAACTTAGGCGGCGCGGTGGTTCCGCTGATCCTATGCATCATGCTCTTAGTCAAAGCCGATACGGCGTGGGAGAGGGTCCGCGCTCTTATAGCCGCTGTGGCGTCGGGGACGGTGATTTTCCTGCTGGGGCGCTATCTGCCTGCCGAACCGGAGAACATGTTTTTTGATATCAACTATCTCTACGGCTTGGCGGCAGGGGCGATTGCCTATCTGCTGGGACGGTCGCGCCGCGCGGCGTTTATTGCCGGCGTGCTGGGGGTGATCCTGGCGGACGTGACCCAGGGCATCCTGACACGGGCCAGCGGCTACGACGTGCCGATCCGGCTTGGAACCGGAGGCGTACTGGATGCCGTGGTGATTTCCGGCCTGCTGGCTGTGATTCTGGCTGAAACGGTGGGTGAACTCTGGGAACGCATCCGAGGAGGAGACCATCCCCACCAGCACTACGAAAAGGGCGAGTTTGTAACGGATACGACAAAGGGGGTGGAAGGCCATGACCATTAAGAAGGTTCTGCCGGCCCTGCTGGCCATGTTAATTCTGACGACGGGGATACCTGCCGGGCCGGCGTTGGCGGATGACTGGTTTGCCGATGCGCAGGGTTACTATACTGTGTATGATACCCAGGGCGCGATACTCTTCATGCACGCAGGTGAGGTGACGGTGGATGACTCCTACATCAGCGAGGATAACAAGCGCTATCGCATTGTGGAGGTGGACACCATCTCTCGGAAGGGCGTGGCTGCCTTTGTGGAGCAGCTGGTTGCCGAGCCGGGATATACCGCTGCCCAGACGGCCGCATCCAACCTTCGGGTCGCCATTTATTGCACCCATACCGACGAGTCCTATATTCCTACTGACGGCGTAGAGAGTGAAGAAAACGGCGGCATTTTGGACGTGGCCCAGTCTCTGGGGGCGGCGCTGGAAGAGCAGGGAATCCAGACCGTCGTGGACGATACCAACCATATGCCCCATGATGCCGGGGCCTACCGCCGCTCCCGCCAGACCGCCGTGGAGCTGATGAAGGAAACCGCCCCCGTAATGCTGATCGATGTGCATCGCGACGGCGTGCCGCCCGAGGAATACGCCCGGGAGGTGGAGGGAGAACCGGTTTCCGGGGTCCGCATGGTGGTGGGGCGCAGCAACCAGAATAGCCAGGCTAACGAGTCCTTTGCCTGGACCATTAAGACGGTGGCCGATGAACTCTATCCCGGGCTGATTAAGGATATTTATATCGGCAAGGGTTCCTACAACCAAGACCTGATGCCCCAGGCCGTGCTCTTTGAGATGGGAACGCATACCATCGATAAGGAACTGGCCATCGCCAGCACCCCCTACCTGGCGGAGGTGATTGCCAAGGTGCTGGGCGCCGCCACGAGCCAGGCTACGCCCGCTCCGGATGGCGGGGAGACACCGCGCGCCACGGGCGGGACCTCCACGGCTGCTCCCCGTGGCAGCGCCTCGCCAGCTGTGACCTCCACGCCGCCCAGCGGTTCCCAGACCGGCACGGATACGGGAGGGGAAGGAGGCGGAGGCGCTTGGGGCTCCATTGCCCTGATCCTGGGCGTGCTGGCTGTGCTGGGGGTGGGCTACTTCCTGTTCTTCGCCAGGGACGGAGGCGGTACGGCCGGCGGCTTTTTCCGTGAATTAACCGGAACAGGCCATCATCGGGACGACGGCGGGCACACATAGCGCCGCGGCCTTTCCCGTCCGGGGACTCCTGAAAGAACCGGTTTCCCCCAGCGGGAGGAAAAGGCCCGGCGGCGGATATCCCTAAGGCGGGGAAGGCGGAACCGGTTTCCTGCGCTTGCCGAAGACGGGTAAAGCGCCGGCTTTCAAAGGCTTCCCTCACGGCAGGCCGGGGAGATACGCGGTTCTTTCGAAGCCATCTCCCCGAACCCCCCTTCAAGTTTTTCCTTGCCTTTGGCAAAGGACGGCATTCGGCTTCCCCTGTTGGGCACGGGGCTGGCAGCTTCCGGCGAGCGTTTTCTGCGCTTGCCGGATTTTTGACTGTTTTGTAAACAAAATAGGACAGAGGGCAAAAGCCTCGGGAAACCTTGACAATCCCAGGTAAATCCGGGATAATATTTCTATTATACGGAGGGAGGCAGGTTCGATTGATACGCATCGTCTCGGTGGCGCCTCGGAGCCCTGCCGGCCGTGCCGGCCTTCGGCCGGGGATGGAGCTGGTATCGGTCAATGGGGAAACTTTTCGGGACTTTATTGACCTGGAATACTTTGAGAGCATGGCCGAGCTGACCCTTCTGGCCCGGGAGAATGGGGTAGAGCGGCAGTATGTCATCCGCAAGCCGGCGTACACCCCCCTGGGGCTGGAGATGGAGGATGCCGTCTATCCGCCGGAGCGGCAGTGCGCCAACCACTGCATTTTCTGCTTTGTGGATCAAATGCCTTGTCATATGCGGCCATCCCTTTACGGAAAGGATGACGATTGGCGGTACAGCCTGCTTTTTGGAAACTATGTCACCCTGACCAACCTGGGGGACCGGGAATTCCAGCGCATCATTGACCGGGGAGTCTCGCCGCTGAACATATCGGTCCACGCCACCGATGGCGCGGTGCGCGCCGCTATGATGGGCAATCCCCGGGCCGCGTCCATTATGGAGCAGCTGCGTCGGCTGCAGGCGGGAGGAATCCAGTTCCACTGCCAGGTGGTGCTCTGCCCTGGGCACAATGACGGCCCGGTGCTGCAGCGAACGCTGGAGGACCTTTGGAGCCTCTATCCGGCCGCCCAGTCGGTGGCGGTGGTGCCCGTGGGGCTGACCCGGTTCCGGGAGGGCCTGGAAGGGCTGCGGCTCCCCACTGCCGAGGAAATGGGCCGCACCATCGATGCCATTGAAGCCTTTTCCCGTCGCTGTCTGGAGGAAAAGCAGGAGCACTTTTGCTACGCCTCAGACGAGTGCTATCAGCTTGCGGGGCGGCCCTGGCCCCGGTATGAGGATGGATGCCACACCCCCCAGCTGAGCAACGGCGTGGGGCTCTTCCATGATCTGCTCACCGAATATGAGGCGGCGCTGGAGGAGCTTCCCCCCCGCCTGGATGGGCCGCGGCGGGTGCTGCTGGCCACCGGTGTTTCGGCGGCTTCCACCATGGAGGAACTGACGCGCGGCCTGATGGACCGGTACCCCGAACTCTCCTGCCAGGTGGTCACGGTGCGAAACCGCTTTTTTGGCGACACCATTACTGTGGCGGGGCTGCTGACCGCGCGGGATATCCTGCATTCCATCCAGGGCTTGCAGGCCGATGTGCTGCTGATTCCGCAGGTCTGCCTTCGGGACGGAGAGGATGTATTTTTAGACGATATAACGCTGGAAGCCTTTGCGGAGGCGGTGGGCTTCCCCGTACTCCCGGTGGAGAATGACGGGGCCGCGTTGCTGATGGCGCTGACGGGGCTTGCGGATTGTGAGGGGATGGAGAGATGAAACCTTTGGTCGCGATTGTGGGCCGGCCCAATGTGGGCAAGTCCACCTTTTTTAACCGCATTGTAGGGCGGCGGATTGCCATTGTGGAGGATACCCCCGGCGTGACCCGGGACCGGATCTATGCCGACAGCGAGTGGCTGGGGCGTCCGTTTACCCTCATCGATACCGGCGGCCTGGAGCTCTTCAGCACCGACGTCCTCTACAGCCACATGCGAGAGCAAGCTACCCTGGCGGCGGAGACGGCCGACGTGATCCTGTTTTTCCTGGACGGGCAGCAGGGGCTGACCGCCGAGGACTATGATGTGGCCGACTACCTGCGCCGCTGCGCCAAGCCGACCCTCGTGGTGGTCAATAAACTGGACTCGGCCGCCCAGGCTGATACCCGGTATGACTACTATGCCCTGGGCATGGGGGAGCCCTATGCCGTCTCCTCGGTACAGGGGCTGGGCCTGGGCGACCTGCTGGACGCGGTCATTGCCGAGTTTCCGCCGGCCCAGGAAGAGGAGGGGGCTGCAGAGGCCGTTCAGATCGCCATCGTGGGCCGCCCCAATGCCGGGAAGTCGTCTTTGGTCAATGCCATCCTGCGGGAGGACCGGGTCATTGTCAGCGATATTGCCGGGACGACCCGGGACGCCATCGATACGCCCTTTACCGATGCGGAAGGGAATGATTATGTCCTGATTGATACCGCGGGCATGCGCCGCAAGAGCAAGATCGAACAGGACTCCCTGGAGCGCTATTCGGTGCTGCGGGCCCTGACGGCGGTCCGGCGCTGCGATGTATGCTTCCTGATGATCGATGCGGATGCCGGCGTGGCCGAGCAGGACGCCAAAATCGCCGGCTACATCCACGAAGAAGGCAAGCCGGTGATCATTGTGGTCAACAAATGGGACCTGGTGGAAAAAGACACGGGCACCATGGCTGCCTACGAGCGAAAGGTGCGGGACACCCTCTCCTTTATGACCTATGCCCCCATCCTCTTTATCTCCTGCAAGAGCGGACAGCGGCTGGGACGGCTGCTGCCCTTGGCGCGGGAGGTGGTGGAGAATACACGGCGGCGGATCTCCACCGGGGTGCTCAACGATGTGCTCCGGGACGCAACCACGGCTTTCCAGGCGCCCTCGGTTGCCAGCGGACGCCGGCTGAAGATCTACTATGCCACCCAGGCCAAGGAGCTGCCGCCCACCTTTGTGCTCTTTGTCAATGACGCTGCGCTGATGCACTACAGCTATGAGCGGTACCTGGAGAATCATCTGCGTAAGTCCTTTGACTTTACGGGGACGCCCATCCGGCTGGTCTGCCGCTCGCGGCAGGAAAAGGAGGAGGCGTAATGAACTGGGTGTGGCTGATTCTGCTGGGCCTGGGCAGCTATGCGTTGGGAAGCCTGTCTCCATCGGTACTGATGAGCCGCGTGGTAGGCGGGTTTGATATCCGCAAAAAAGGCAGCGGTAATGCGGGAACCACCAATATGCTCCGGGTTATGGGCTGGAAAATGGGGATTATCACCTTTGTAGTGGACTTCCTGAAAGGCGCCCTGCCCACGCTTCTGGGACTTTGGATAGGTCCCAAGATTGGTTTCCCCTATGCGGCGGCCTATGTGGCAGGCGGCTGTGTGCTGCTGGGGCATGCCTTTCCGGCATACGCCCACTTTAAGGGCGGAAAGTGCGTGGCCAGCGGCGCGGGGGTGTTTGTGGTGCTCAATCCCTTGGCCACGGCCGTTGTCATCGTCATCGCCATCATCATTATGATCATAACCCGGCGGGTGTCGGTGGGATCGGTGCTGGCCTTTTTGATCTACCCCATTGTGCTCTTTTTCCTGGATGTGCCTGATCCGGCGCTGCCATGGTTTGGCGTGGGCGCAGGCATCCTGGTGCTCTTCCTGCATCGGGAGAACATCAAACGCCTCTTCCTGGGACAGGAAAAGGAATTGGTCGTGGCCAAAAAGAGATCGTGGAGACGAAAGAAAAAATAAGGGAGGGCGCGTTACCGCGCCTTTTGCTATCTGTCCCGAAAAAGGGAAAGGAGACGGGGCCCATGAAAAAAAGCAGCGCCCGGGAGATCGCGGCCGCATGGGTGCGAGACTATGCCAGAGGACACCGGCTGTGGGGAGCCGTGATCAATGGTTCGGCAGCCGAGGGCGGGGACGAAGAGCTGGGGCCGGCGTCCGACGTGGATATCAACCTCATTGCGGAGGCGCCGGAAGGGGACAAGCCGGGTAAGATTGCGTACCGGGGCGTACTGCTGGATGTGAGCTTTCTGTCCCCGGACTGGCTGCGCCCCTGGGATCGGGTGCTGCGGACCTATGAAATTGCCGGCGCTTTCCGGCGGCCGCCCCTCTATGACGCTACAGGGGAGCTGGGAGCGCTGACGGATTACGTGGCGGAGCGGTTTGCCCAGCCTCGCTGGGCAGGGGCCCGATGCCAGGCGGTCTTCTCCAAGATCCGCCGAGGATTGGACGGGTTTCGGGAGGATGCGTCGCTGCTGGATACCGTGAACCCTTGGCTCTTTCCGGCGGGGATCTGCGCGCATGCCGTGCTGGTGGCCGGCCTGCGGAATCCGACGGTGCGCCTGCGGTATCTGCGGGCCCGGGAGGCGCTGGCGGAGTGGGGAGAAGGGGAACGGTATGAGGAACTTCTGTCCCTATTGGGCTGCGAGGGCATGCAAAAAAAACCGATCCAGGATTATCTGGACCGGCTGGAACCCATCTTTGACCTGGCAGCCCAGGTCCGGCGGACGGCATTCCCCTTCCAAGGGGATATCACCCCCCAAGCCCGGCAGGTGGCCATCGGGGGAAGCCGTGCCCTTGTGGAAGAGGGGAACCATCGGGAGGCCGTGTTTTGGATTGCCGTAACCTATGAGCGCTGCCTGCGGATCCTTCGGGCCGATGCACCTGAGGCCTATGCGGACGCGCTTCCTGTGCTGGAAGATTTTCTCATGGAACTGGGAGTGGGGACGCCACAGCAAGCGGAGCGCCGCGTCAGCGCGATACGGGAGGCGCTGCCCCGGCTGGAGGCCTGGACGGCCGCCCATATCGAAAAGGGAGACGTCCTATCAAGGTGAATCCTTCCCCTGTGATTTGGCCAGTTCGGCCAGCTTGGGAAATTTCTCTGCTATGAGAAAATAGCTGTCTTGCCGGTGGGGCAGGAGGCACCCGCTGCAGTCCTTAATCCCTTTGGGCGTGTAGGCAAAGCGGCCGCCGCAGTCCGCCCCCAAGGCATACAGGGGGCAGTAGCAGAAAAGGCAGTTAAACGACTCCGGATGTGCGGTGGCATGGCAGGGAAAATATTCGCACGCCGTGTGGCGGAAAAAATAGGCCTGTTTCATTTCTTTGGACGGGTCTTTTTCCATGGGTTCCTCCGATCTTGGGGTGGCGGATAAAAAGCGCCCCGGCGCGGGATTGCCGGGGCGGGGGCATGCAGCGGGGCTACAGGCGGACATAGGGCCCCTTGTATTCCCGGTATTTGCGGACGGCCGCCAGCAGGGCCGCTATGTTCTCCAGCGGGATCTCATAGTTGAGCTCCAGATTGATGGCCAGGCCGCCCTCCGGCAGATAGAGGGCTTCTACGCACTCCCGGACGTGATCGTCCAGCTCCGAAGGAGTGGCGAAGGGGAAAAGCTGCCGATCCAGATCCAAACAGACGGGCATCTTTCCCCGGCAGACCCGAACCAAGTTATCCAGGCCGTTGGCCCGGTACTGGGGATTGACCATGTTGACCCCGCACTCCTTGAGGTCGGGGATGATGGGGTAGATCAGGCCGTCGGTGTGCATGTAGACATACCGCCCGGTGGCGTGAACCCGGTCATACAGGGCCTTGTAGCAGGGCTTTAGATATTTGCGCCACTTGGGAGCGCCGATGGCCAGGCCGTTCTGCATACCCAGATCATCGCCAAAGTACATGATTTCTCCCGTGCGGGGCAGGGCGGCATCTACCTGGTAGAGATTGTACTCCAGGACCTTATCAATGAGAATTTGCAGCTCTTCACACTCCTCGGCGAAGTCAATCATGGCTTCCTCGAAGCCCCGCAGATCCAAGAGGCGTAGGTACATAAAGCCATGAGGCAGACGCCCGTCCCGGTTGGACGGGATCTGGAGGGTGCGGATATCTTCCCTGTGAGGAAGGGGGTGGCCTGTTACAATGGATTCCATGCCCTCCTCCAGGTTTTCCCAACGGCAGCCCCATTCGTCGGTGAAACTGCCTGCATGGTAGCTGTCGGGCATGGTGGTATGGATCTGATCCAGGTCGGGCACGCTGGGTATGATGTCCGGATACTCCTGTGCCAGGCGGATGAGCTCCTCACCGTGGCGGATCCAGGCGGCGGGCAGTATGCCGCACAGTACAGGAAGGCGGGCCGGGTGGGCATAGTTCATGGCTTGCAGCAAGAGATTCTCAGACATGGCAGATCACGCTCCTTGGCGGTAAGCTATCGTCTGCGCCGGCCGCGGGTATAGGGGTCGGAAGAACGGCGGCCGCGCTGGTCATAATAGGTGCGCCGGGCGGCCACGCTGGCGGAGTGCTGCATGCGTGCACGGGAGCGGCGGTTCCGTCCGGTGATGGCAGGAATGAGCTTCAGATAAATGACCGCGCCGGCGATGAGAACCAGGAGAATCCCGATGACCACCAGCAGCGTCTGCCGCAGCTTGCTCCAGGTGCTGGAGGGGGGCGTGGCGGGCGCTAGGGTATTGTTGGGATTGGAAAGGGACGTTCCCTCAGGAGCCTGGGTGGCAGCTGGATCAGGGGTGAGAAGCGCGGTGGGACTGACAGCGACATTCTCGTTCACCGTGACGTCCACGGTGCCGTAGACGGTGCCGTTATAGCTGAGCTCTGCTGTGCCTACCACGCTGCCCTGGGTTACAGGGGCGCTGAGATTCTCCACCGGCGTGATTTGCACGGTAAGCTTTCCTGGATCCAGGGTCAGAGCATCGGTATCGGCTACGGGAAGCGTGGCGTAGACGGGGTCTCCCGGAGCAATGGAAACGGCGACAGGCCCGCCGCTCTCCGCATTGGGTATGGTAAGGGTGAGCTGCTGCTTCTGGGCGACGGCCCGCAGGTCCATATTGTCAAAGTACCGCAGCCCGTAGCGCATCAGCGTCTTGGTCTCGTTAAAGCGGCTGTCGGTGTCCGGAAAGCCCATGGTAACGCCGATCAGCTCCCGGCCCTCGTAGGATACGGCGCATACGAAGGTGTTCAGGGCCGCGTTGGTGTAGCCGGTTTTGACGCCGATGGCGGGTTCCCATTCGTATTCAGGATACCGGATACCGTAATAACGGTTGGTATTGATCCACTTGCGCTCTGGGTTCTTGTTGGTGGCGGGGCAGGTATAGGTACGGGTGGCCACAATGGTGCGGAAGGTTTCGTTGCGCATGGCCTCCCGGGTGAGAAGCATCATATCCCGGGCGGTGGTATAGTGATCATCGTCATGGATGCCGTTGGGATTGACGAAATGGGTGCCGGTCATGCCCAGCTCCTGGGCGCGGGCGTTCATCAGGTCGGCAAAGTTGGAGATGCTGCCTGCAATATGGTCGGCAATGGCGACGGCTGCGTCGTTTCCGGAGGCAAGCATCAGCCCGTAGAGGAGCTGCTCCAGGGTGTAGACCTCACCCTCCACCATGCCAATCTGGGTATAGTCGCTGCGCATTGGATCAAAGGGAGCCACCGTCACCTTCTCTTGGAGGCCGTCGGCGGTACCCTCGCTGTACTCCAGGGCCAGCAGGCAGGTCATGATCTTGGTGATGGACGCAGGGTACTGCTTGCTGTCGGCGTCCAGCTCATACAGCACGGTACCCGTGGTCTGGTCCACCAGGATGGCGCTGCGGCAGTGCAGGGCGCTGTCCTTGAAGGTGGTGCCGTCCACCTGGCTGCTGGGCAGGGTGGGGTGCGGGGTAATGGTGGGAACGGTATCGGCAAGGGCTCCGGAATTGCCCCATATGCATAGCGCCAGCATCAGGCCAAGCAGCAAGGCCATGCCTTTTTTCATCGGGAGTTCGCCTCCTTTTCCATAGTACCCAGCCATTATACCATAAGTTAGGAACCGTTGCACCCCTTCCAATGGATTCCCTGACAAATTCTTTCCTTTTTCTGTAAAAGGGGCTGGCCGCGGCCCTAGCGAAGCCAGCCGGCCGCAGTTGCAAAATCTTAGCTTTCATGGTTTAATAGAAGGTACGAAAAGGAGGGTGCGTTATGCCCAAGAAGATTCTGATCGTCGATGATGAGCCCTTGATTGTCAAGGGACTCAAGTTCAGCCTGGAGCAGGACGGCTACGCCGTGGACGCAGCCTATGACGGGGAAGAGGCCCTGGAAAAGATCGGCGCCCATGAATATGATATGATCCTGCTGGATGTCATGCTGCCCAAGGTAGACGGCATGCAGGTCTGCCAGCAGGTTCGGCAGAGCAGCGATGTGCCCATCATCATGCTGACCGCCAAGGGCGAGGATATGAACAAAATCCTGGGCCTGGAGTATGGCGCGGACGATTACATGACCAAGCCCTTCAATATCCTGGAGGTCAAGGCCCGGATTAAGACCATCATGCGCCGGGCCAAGGCGGCCGCGCCCGCCGAGCCTCAAGTGCTGGTCATGCGGGATCTGCGGATGAATCTGGACAGCCGCTCGGTCACCATCGGTGACCGTCAGATCAATCTGACGGCCAAGGAATTTGACCTGCTGAAGCTCTTTATGACCAACCGAGGTAAGGTTTTCAGCCGGGAGAAGCTGCTGGAGACCGTGTGGAAATACGATTACCTTGGCGATCTGCGGACGGTGGACGTTCATATCCGCCGCCTACGGGAGAAGATCGAAACCAACCCCGGGCAGCCGGAATATATCTTCACTAAATGGGGAGTGGGCTATTATTTCACGGATAAGTAGCGTACTGCGTGCAGCTAAGGGCAATAGGCCGGGCATATTCAGCATCCGCTGGCGGATTGCCGGCTTTTATCTGGTGCTGATACTCATCTGTTTTGGCGCCTTTCAGTTCTGGGTATCCCAAGTGGTGCGCAGCTATTTCATGGATCAGCAGATCCAGCAGATCCGCACCCAGGCCGAGCGCATTGCCGTGGAGGCGGCTCCCTATCTCTCACAACACAATGCGGAGGGGCTTTACAGCTACCTAAAAAGCGAGGCCAATAGCCTGGGCGCCGCCCTGCTGGTGGTCAATCCCAGCGGCACGGTGCTGATGGACGCGTATTCTCAGTATAACGGACGGCGCCTTCCCTACCTGGAAACCCAAGCGGTGCTCTCCGGACAGCAGAGCTTTGCGTGGGGGATGCATACCCTTACGGCGAGTACCAACAAGACCGAGGCCTCGGGCACCGGTCTTGTTAGTATGCTGCAGCGCTGGCTGACGGCAGGCAGTCGCGGCGAGGAGACGGTGGTGTATGGAGCGGCGACCATTATGGCCGATAACGCCATCGCTGGGGCGGTGGTGCTTTCCATTTCCATTCAGTCGCTGATGGACCAGATTGAGAATATTAGCCTCCAGATGTCCCTGGTCTCTCTGCTGGTGGCGGCGGTGGCCATGCTGTTCAATATTCTGGTATCTGGGGCGCTGATCAAACCGCTCCGGTCTCTGACCGAGAGTATTCGCCTGATTGGGCAGGGGGATTTTTCTCACCGGGTGAAGGTGCGGGGGCGCAGTGAAATGGCTGAAATGGCCGCGACCTTCAACGCCGTAACCGAGAAACTGGAGAACTTGGATCAGTCCCGAGGGGAATTCGTTTCCAATGCATCCCACGAGCTGAAGACGCCGCTGGCTTCCATGAAGATCCTGGTGGAGACCATGCTCCATGAGGAGAACCTGGATCCCGCCATGGCCCATGAGTTTTTGGGGGATATCAATTCGGAAATCGATCGGATGAGCCAGCTGATCAGCGAATTGCTGGCGCTGGTAAAGCAGGATGAGGCTGACGCCATCTATACCCAGGAGGTGCATATCTCCAGCCTAGCTATGGAGGTTACGCTGAAGCTGGGGAAGCTGGCCAGTGAAAAGGGCATTGTGTTGGAGACCGATATTGCGCGGAATCTCTACGTCCTGGGCGACCGGATGATGCTGGAGCAGATGATCACAAACCTGGTAGATAACGCCATCAAATACACCCAGGAGAAGGGGCATGTAATGGTTAGCGTCCACCGGGCGGATACCCAGGTACAGCTGGTGGTGCAGGATAACGGCATCGGCATCGCCCAGGAGGATATCACCAAGATTTTTGACCGGTTTTATCGGGTGGACAAGGCGCGTTCCCGGCACACCGGGGGCACAGGGCTGGGCCTGTCCATTGTCAAGGGCATCGTGCAGGCCCATGGCGGCTCCATCCAGGTGAAGAGCCAGCTGGGGGAAGGGACGTCGATGGAGGTGCTGCTGCCGATGGCGCCTGTTCCCAGTGAGGAGGCGCCCGCCCAGCCCCAAGAATCGGAGGATTTGGTATGATTGGGAAAAAAATCATGGCGGCGGCTTTGGCAGCCTTTTTGGCACTGCTGGCGGGCTGCAGCGTAGGACCGGGGAATATTCCCGATCCGGTGCCCACGATGCAGGACGAGGATATGCCCCTCTCCCCGGATGCGCCGGGGGAAACCCAGCAGCAGTATACCCTGTACTTTGGTCTCAGTGACGAGGCCTATCTTACGTCGGAAGCACGTCTGATCGCCGTATCTCAGGGAGGGCGCGTGGAGGATGCCTTGGTGGCCGCGCTGATTAAGGGTCCGGCTGTTTCTACCAATGCGCTGATCAGCGTCATCAATCCCAACACCCGTATCATCCGGGTGGAGGAGAGTCGAGACTATCTGTACATTACGCTGTCCCGGGAGTTTTTGGAGCCGGTGCTGCCGGTGACCGATGAGACGCTGACGGCCCAGCGCCAGCAGGAGCTGCAGATGCGCATGATGCAGCTAGCCACCTACTCCATCGTCAATACTGTAACGGAATTGGGCCGTTACAGCCGGGTGCAGATCCTGATTGATTATGATAATTCGGGAGAAGGTACTCGGCCCACGCAGTCCATGCTGGGCTTTGCTGCACCGGGGGATCCTGAGGCCGATACGTTGGTCAGCACCCTTTCCCGGATGGACAGCTTGATCCTCAATCCCCTCAATACCATGGATACGCTGCTCAAAGCTTTGGTGGAGAAGAACTGGGAACGTGTGGAGAAGTTCTGCGCCCAGTATGACGCGCAGACCGATGCTGCCCGCCCGGACAAGGATAACTTTGTGACCCAGCTTACCCTGAGCAATCCCCAGGTACTCAGCTATAAAGTGAATTCCGAGCACGTCTCGGTGGATGGGCAGAGCGCCACCGTCATGGTGGATGTGCAGCTGCGCAATAAGGCGGGGGCCACCGTGGACAGTACGGCCATCCCCCTACGGCTGCTCCGGGAGGATGGCATTTGGAAGCTGAGCTACGCGTCCTTGGAGCTGCTGCTCAATAATGCGGAATAGGGAGGCGTTCATGCGCATGTGGAGAGGCCTGTGGGCCGTATTGCTTGCGGTGGCCATGCTGGTGGTGGGATGCAGCCCATCTGCACAGGAGCCGGAGATTACGCCAACCCCTACGGTGTCGGAGACGCCTCTGCTCGATATGGCCCCGGAGGGGAATGTATCGGTACAAAATGTCCCATCCGTGCTCTACTATCCCAATAAGGAGGGTACCCAGCTGGTGCGCCAGGTGGTGGAGATCAGCCGCACGGACGATACGTGGATGCCGCAAGCTGTCGTGGAGCGCTTGCTGGAGGCGCCGGAGAATTCCAACGACCTAGAGGCGGTGTTTCGGGGCAATGGAAAGCTGACCTCCATCACCAAGAGCCGCAGCCTGGTGACTGTGGACATAGACATCAATCCCCAGATCTATACGGAGGCCGAGATCTTTTCGGGGGTATTGGCCTTGGTGAATACGATTACCGAGATTGATGGAGTGGAGTATGTGGCCGTGCTCCTGGGAGGGCAGCCGATAGCCGGACGGGGCATCTTAGTTAGCCCTATGGAGAAACAGACTCTGTCCCTAGAGGTTCTCTGGCTCATGCACCAGGCGGCGCTGGACACGGAGAACGTGCCCAGCAGCAACATCCTTCAGCGGATGACGCCGCCGCTTGTCCTGTTTTTCAAGGATGTGTCGGGGGCGTATCTTCTGCCGGAGGTGCAAACCCAGCGTACCACGGCGGAGAATACGGCGGTGGAGGTGCTGCGTGCCCTCATGCAGGGGCCGGGAAACAGTGCCCAGCTTTCCTCGGTCATGCGGAATATGACTCTGACCCCCAGTCCCACCATTGAGACGGCAGAAGACGGCGTGACGCGCTATGTCAATGTCAGCCTGGCCGGCAGTCGTTCAGAGGCGCAGGACGCCACCAGTATGTGGCTGCTCTGCGGTGCCATTACCCTGAGCCTGATGTACAATATCCCGGATATCAGCTATGTTCGGATCAGCCTGGACGGACAGCCCCTGACCTCATTGCCCGGGCGGGTATTCTCCGAAGACGGTACATTCCGATGGGATCAATTCCAGGGGGACATTGGGGATCTGGTGCAGCTGTACTTTCCTAACCGCAACGGGACGGCCATGGTTGGCGTCATGCGGGCCGTGAGCCAGGAGGACGCACGTCTTGCCAGCACCCGGGTGGAGGAGCTCCTGGTGGGTCCGCGCAGCACGGATTCATCTGGAATCACTTATGCGTTCCCGCTTGAAGTAGGAACGGAGGACCTGTTGGGGGTATACGTTTCGGGATATTGTGCCTACGTCAGCTTCAGTGAAGCGTTCTATGAGGCCTGCCAGGGCCTGACTGTGCAGGCCGAACGGATGATGGTGTATTCCATCGTCAACACCCTGACTGAAATTGAGAATATTAACCAGGTGCAGTTCCTGGTCGAGGATGCCTACGTGGATTCGCTGGGCGGCGCGCTGGATTTGACCGCGCCTCTCTGGAGAAATCCGGGGATTATCCAGTCGTAAGGCGAGGCCGAAAGCGTGGTACGGGGAACAAAAAGCACTGCGTGAGCGAGATGCGGAAAAGGGCCCGGCGAAGAGTTTTCACCGGGTCCTTTGGTGTAGGAAGCCTTGCCACATGGGGGCGCAGCTCCTCTGCAAGGGATTAAAGCCGTATATCCACGTCATACCCGACGAGCCAGGCGTTCATCTGCAGCAGCATGGCGCCCAGCTGCGGCCCGGACATCAGCTGTCCGTACCAGGGTTTTCCGGTAGCCAGGGGCTGACTGCAGAACTCCCGGATGGTTTTGCGGTCGACCAGCTCCCAGAGGGGGGCCTCTTTTTTTCGCAGGAGGGCGGCTAGCTGCTGCCGCACTGTTTCTCCATAATCGGGATGGTGGGTTTTGGGGAAGGGGCTCTTCTGACGCCAGAGCAGGTCGTCGGGCAGATCTCCTACCATTGCCAGACGTAGGATGCCCTTTTCATGGCCACGGGCGCGCTTCATGGCATAGGGAATATTCCACATGTATTCCACCAGCGGTTCGTAGCAAAAAGGCAGGCGGATCTCCATCCCCGGTGCCATCCTGTCTGAACGTTCCAGGAGACAGGCCATAAACCAGCGAATATTTAGGTAGGTCTGCCGACGGAGGCGGGCTTCTTCCACGCTGTCTTCTTCTAGTGTGGGGGCCTCGGAGAGCGTCTGAATCATGCAGGTATGGGCAAAGCTCTCCAGAGGGAGGCGACTGCGCAGACGGGGCTGCAGCAGCTGGGTGCGGCGGGCCATGTCCTGAGACCAGGGAAAGAGTGCCTGGTTTTGAGACTGGGCAAACCAGGGATAGCCCCCCAGCATTTCATCAGCGCACTCTCCTGAGAGGACGATGCGGACCTCATTATGCATGCGGCGTGCCAGCAGGAGCAGGGCTCCGTCGATATCAGCCATGCCGGGGAGGTCCCGCAGGCGCATGGCTTCCTCCAGGCTGGAGACAAGCTCCAGCGAGGTGAGGGTGATCGTCTGGTGCCGGCTGTCTAGTAGGCTCTGTATGCGGCCAATCCAAGGCGTATCCTGGCTGGGTTCCAGGTGGGATGGGGTAAAATACTGGGCGTTGTCCCGGTAATCCACGGCATAGGTATACAAGGACTGCCCTGCTTCCTGTAGGCGGCGCTGGGCCAAAAGGGCCAGCACGCTGGAATCTAACCCACCCGAGATCATGCAGCCTATGTCCATCCCGGGCTCCAGATGCACGCGGAGGGCTTCCTGGGTGAGGAAGCGCAGATGCTGTGCGGTTTCCATGAGGTTTTCACGATGCGGGAGGCTGGTAAACTGCCAGTAGCACTGCCGCCAGCTTTTTTGCAGGCTGACGCCGTGGTAATGCCCGGGAAGTATCTCCTGAATGCCGGAAAGGGGCGTGCTGCCTGGCAACCGCGCCGGGCCCAGGGCCATGAGCTGGGTGGCGCCTTCCTCGTCCAGGACGGCGCACAGCCGGGGATGGGCCAGGATGGCCTTGGGCTCCGAACCGAAGAGAAAGCGTTCCTTGCTCTGCCAAAAAAAGAGGGGCTTGATTCCCAAGCGGTCTCTGGCCAGATAGAGCGTATGGGCCCGGCTGTCCCAGAGCGCCAGGGCAAAGGCGCCGGTCAGCCGGCGGAAACAGTCGATGCCCCAGGCAAGGTAGGCGCGCAGCACCACCTCCGCGTCGCTTTGTGTGGTGAAATGCCGGGTACCTATGTCCTGCCGAAGCCGTTCTGGTTCTGTGATGCGGCCGTCGAACGCCACCGAACAGGTGCGGCCGCCTTGGGTGATCACCATGGGCTGTACGCCGCCGTCCTTGTCGCGCACCACCGTGCGGCGGTGGCCCATGGCAATGGCGTCCTGCGCCCACAGCCCAGCGCCGTCCTCGCCGCGGTGAGAGAGAGTGCCCAGCATGCGCTCCAGCACCGGAACCTGTTGGGCCAGGTTGGCCCCAAATTCCAGGATTCCCGCAATCCCGCTCATGAAGATACGCCTCCTTTCTGAAAGGAGTGTATGCCCTGGACGGGAAGACGCATGCCTGGCCGGGGAACCTCGACAAGAAGCTAATTTTGAGGGCTGCCCAAAAAGATTTGAAACCTATATCGGGATGTGGTATCATTTCCCCTGTGTGAAAACGGATTGCAGGAATGGGGAGGAAGCTCTTTTGATGAAGATTGGCTTTGACGCGGCGCGGTATATGGAGAAGCAAACCCAGCATATTATCGAGCGCATTGAGAAGTTTGGGAATAAGCTTTACCTGGAATTCGGCGGGAAGCTCTTTGACGATTATCACGCCGCCAGGGTGCTGCCCGGCTTCGACGTCAATGGCAAGATAAAAATCCTGCAAAAGCTCAAAGATCATGCGGAGATCGTATTCTGCATCAGTGCCGGCGACATCGAAAAGAATAAGATCCGCGCCGATTTCGGCATTACCTATGACCGGGACGTACTGCGGCTCATCGACCACCTGCGGGAGTGGGGCCTGCTGGTGCGGAGCGTTGTCATTACCCAGTACCAAGGGCAGCGTTCGGCCGACGTCTTCCAGCAGAAGCTGGAAATGCTGGGGATCCGTGTCTATATTCACACCTATACAAAAGGTTATCCCACCGACGTGGATACGATCGTCAGCGACGAAGGCTACGGAAAGAATCCCTATGTGGAGACGACCCGTCCGCTGGTGGTGATTACGGCGCCCGGCCCGGGCAGCGGTAAGCTGGCCACTTGCCTGTCGCAGCTCTATCACGAGTCCAAGCGGGGCATCAAGGCGGGCTACGCCAAGTTTGAGACCTTTCCCATTTGGAACCTTCCCCTGAAGCACCCGGTGAACCTGGCTTACGAGGCGGCTACCGCTGACCTGCGGGATGTCAATATGATCGATCCCTTCCATTTGGAGGCCTATGGGGTTCGCGCGGTAAACTATAACCGGGATATTGCCGCCTTCCCCATTGTGAAGAATATACTGGCGCGGATTACCGGGGACGCCGGCGTTTATCAATCGCCCACCGATATGGGGGTCAATATGGCGGGTTACTGCATTACTGATGACGAGGCATGCTGCCAGGCCGCCAAAATGGAGGTCATCCGCCGGTATTTTAAGGCCCAGTGCGACCACCGCAGCGGACGGGGCGATGCGGAGACGGCCCAGACCGTGCATCTGATTCTCAAGGAACTGGATATCTGGCCCCAGGACCTGCCGGTGGTGGGGCCGGCCCTGGAGAAGTCCCGGGCCAGCGGCCAGCCTGCCATGGCGCTCCAGCTCCGGGACGGCAAGATTATCACCGGCCGGAATTCGGACATTATGAATGCCGCTGCCGCCACCATCATTAACGCCTGTAAGTATATGACCGGCATTCCGGACGATGTGCATCTGCTTTCGCCCATTGTGCTGGGGCCCATCTTTAAGCTCAAGGCGTCCACCCTGGCCGATCGAAACCCGGTCCTGAATCTGGAGGAGGTGCTGATTGCCCTGTCCATCAGCACTGCCACCAACCCGATGGTGGAGGTGGCCATGGACAAGCTCACCGAGCTGGCCGACTGCGAGGCCCACTCCTCGGTCATCCTGGGGGAGGCTGATGAGAAGATTCTCCGCAAGCTGCGGATCCGCTACACAGCACAGCCCGTTTATGCTACGGAAGATCTTTTCCAGGGCTAAATATGGACGATTTTTCCAGACGCATGGACAAAAGTACAGCCCCGATTGACAAAATACCCTTGTGCCGCCTATAATAGGCAAGAGAATCCATCCTGGAAAGAGGGTTTGTCGTATGCGAAAAACGCCATCGGTGCGTAAACTGGTACTGGCCGCCATGCTGATGGCTATGGTGACGGCTATGACCATGTTCGTCAGTATCAAGGTTCCGGGACCGAACAGTGGGTACATCCATCCAGGGGACGCCATGATCTATGCCTCGGCGTGGCTTTTGGGCGGGCCGTGGGGCGCGGTGATTGGGGGCCTGGGTTCGGCGCTGGCCGATTTGCTTTCCGGGTACGCGACCTTTGCACCGGGAACGCTGATAATTAAGGCGGCCATGGGGCTGCTGGTGGGATATGTGTGCGCACGGTTTGCAGGGAAAATGCTTCCCCGCATCCTGGCCATGTCGGCGGCCAGCCTCCTGATGGTGCTGGGGTATTTCCTCTATGAACTGGTACTTTATGGCTATGCTTCGGCGATTGGCGGCGTACCCTTCAACCTGGTGCAGGCAGTGGCCGGCGTAGTGATTGCTGAGCCCTTCATCCTGGTGCTGCATCGGGTGCCCCAGGTGGCGTCCCTTCGCAAATAGGGCATCTTTGATCGAAGCAGGGGGAGGCTGCGCAATGACGGTCCGATCCGATACCCAGACAGCCCGCGGCATGGCCGTGGATGCGTCTCCCCTGTGGGAGCGGTATCCGCTGCTGCTCTTGGCGGCGGCTTGGGGCGCGGGGCTTTGGTGCGGATGGATCGGTCATGACGGCGCGGCGGTTCTTTTGGGATCCGCTGGCGTCGTTCTGCTGTTTTTGGCCTTCTGCTGCTGGCGGTACCGCCGGGGGAAGGCCGCTGCCATCCTTCTGGCCGCGGCCATGACGGGCTGCCTGACCATGTGCCTGGCGGTTCCTGATTGGTACGGCGGTGAGGATCCGCTGGCGGGGACACACGCCATGGTCCAGGGACGGGTGGCCAGTCTCGTTTATCCGGACAGTGATTCGGTTATCCTGGAGGACGTGCTCCTCTATGACGAGACGGGAGAGGCCACGCCCATGGAGGGGCGGATCCGTCTGTGGGTGAAGGAAACCGAGGGCAGTGGTTTGCAGCGCGGCGCGGTGGTGCTGACGCCCATGGAGCTCTCCGTACCGGCGGCCTCTCCTTATCCCTTGGGGCTTGACCGGCGCATTGCCGCCATGGTGCAGGGGATCCGCATGGAGGGCAGCGCAGGCTGGGAGGGAGCACAGGTGGCCCAACCGGCCCAGAGCCTGTCCTGGGTGGATCGGATCCGGTATCAGGTGGCGGCCGCCCTCCGCCATGATTTTCCGGCGGAAGGGCAGGCGCTGCTCCGGGCCCTGCTGCTGGGTGACAGCAGCAGTATGGAGGATACCCAGCGGGACACCTATGCCAGCCTGGGAATCTCCCATCTGCTGGCGGTTTCAGGCCTGCACGTGGATATCCTGCTCTCGGCAGCCGCGGCGTTGCCCGCACTTTGGCGGAAGCTCCGGCGCGGCAAGGCGGCGGTATATTACAATGACAAGCAGATCCTCAGCTTTTTGTTGCTGGGTGCTTTTCTTGTGCTAACAGGCTGGAAGGCATCCATCGGCCGGGCTGTGATCATGTTTGGAATGCGCAGTGTGTCGGGCTACAGTCGCCGGGGCTATAGCTCCATCCAAGGTTGGGCAGCGGCCTTTCTGATCCTTACGGCGCTCTCGCCCTTGGAATTGTTTTCTACAGGCTTTCAGCTGTCCATGGCTTCCAGCGGCGCCATTGTATTGCTGGGCTCCCTTCGCGGGGAACGCAGGGGGCTGCGCTGCCCGGGCCCGGTGCGGATCACCTGGACTGTCATGGGCAGCACCTGGCCGTGGACGCTGTATGCGTTTCGCCGCCTCCCCGTGCTATCCTTTCTGACAAATCTTGTGGCGATTCCCATGGTGGAGCTGATTCTGGTGGTGGGGCTGCTTTATGCGCTGGGAATCCTGCTGCTGCCATGGCTGGCTGCCGTCCTATTCCCGGTGCTGCAACCGTTGCTGGCGTTTTACGAAAGATTGCTGTCGCTTTTGTCAGGCTGGCTCCCCAGCATGACGCTGGCACTCCGGGAGGGCTGGGCTGCGGTGCTGGCAGTAGGCATGATGGCCAGCCTGTCGCCGCGGCTGCTGTCGGCATCTCGGCGCTACCGGGCGGTTACGTTGGGGGGACTGTTTCTGGTGACGGCCATTGCGGTGCTGGGACCGGGCTGGCCTTCCCAAATTTCTTCCGGGGATGTGCTCTGCCTTGGCGGCGGGACGCAGACCGCTGTTGTGCTTCGGAGCGAGGACGGCTGGGCCATGGCAGGCGATACGCCCATGTACCAGGCGGCGGAAGCGTTGGAGGCTATGGGAGCCGGCAGACTGGAAACCTTCTACTACACGGGGGATGACCCGGAAACCCTGCGGGAATGGGTGGAGACGCTGCAGGACTGTGCCGTATTGGAGAGCGTGACGGTCAGCAGCCGTCTGGCGGAAGCCTATCCCAGCGAGCTGCAGGCGCTGTCCCGGCGCATGGCGCTTCCCATGACGGTACAGCAGGAAGGGGACGCCATTGTCTGGGGCGAATATACGCTTACCTTTGCTTCTTTTTCGGCCAAGAGTCCGGGTTCTCTGCTTCATGACGCGCTGCTGCTGGAAAGCGGAGGGAGCCGGTGGATCTATCTGGATCCGTGGCGGCTTACCGGGGAAGAGGCGTTTCTGGAGGGCGCCCAAGGGATGATAGCCAGCCATTGGTCTGCGTCCCGCTGGGAAACCGCGGAGGGATTGGCGATTCCAGCCTGCATTTTGGCGGACGGTGCCCAGCCCAGCGCGCCGGGGCGGACGGCGCTCTATAATACGAATGCCCTGGGTGCTTTGCTGCTGCGGGCGCAGGATGGCGCAGCGCGGCTCTTGCCCTTGGGAGGAGGAGGATAGATGGACAGCAGGACCTGTATGCAGCAGATCGGAAAGGGAGAGATCGGGCGGCTCTATTTGTTCTACGGTCCGGAGCGATATTTGGTGGAGCAGACGGTGGAGCAGATCCGCCGTCAGTTGATTCCGGAAGCTTCCGCACTGCTGGACGGCGAAGAACTCCAGGGGGCGGGGCTATCGATGGAGGAACTCTGCCGGCACCTGGACACCGCGCCTCTGCTGGCGCCGCGGCGGCTGGTGGTGGTCTGGGATGACCCGCGCTTTTCCGGCAAGAGCGAAGAGGAGGCTGCCGTGGGAAAAGCGGCCAAAGCCGAGATGGATCGGCTTAAGGCGCATCTGCACGATGGCGTGTGCCTGGTCTTCGTCCAGCATGGGACCGTGAAGAGCAGCCTCTCCTGGGTGAAATTCCTTGCCAAGGAGGGGCAGGTGGTGTCCTTTGATCCCCTGCCTCCCAAGGACGCCGCACCGTGGATCCTGCGCATGGCGCATCGTCTGGGGGTTACTATGGAGCGCTCTGATGCCATGTTCCTCCACGAGTACGGAGACGGTATGCTCCAGAGCGTCTGGACGGAGATGCAGAAGCTGGCGGCGTATGTGGGAGAGAACGGCGTGATTGACCAGGACGTGATTCGGACGGTGGCCATCCCTTCGGTGGAGTATAAGGTCTTCGATATGCTGGATCAGCTCTTTTCCGGGCGGGTGGATGCTGGACTCAGGGGCTTCAACCGGCTTCTTTTGGACGGGGAGTCTCCGGTAATGCTTTTGGCGCTTCTGGGCACGCGGATTCGCGCGGGCATGCATTTGGAGGCGCTGCCGGCTTCTCGGATGGGTACCAAGGAAGCGGCGGAGGCCCTGGGCATGAAGAGCTCCTACATGCTGGAGAAAGCCCGGCGCCAGCGCAGCGTGCTGTCCCCCGATCAGTGGAAGGAATTGTGCCGCCTTTGCGCCAGGGCGGACGCGGACTTCAAGCAGGGCAAGCTTTCGGATGAGGAAGCGGTGCGCAGCGTGGTGCAGCGGCTGGCCAGTATGGCGTCGGGACGGTAGGCAGGATGGGCTTTGTCTCCCAAGCTAGCGGCCGTTTTCCTTAGGAGGGCTGCAGGAGGGATAGGCGATGGCGCCGGTAGTAGAGGAGGCCGAAGGCGTCTGCCAAAACCCAGCCGATGGGGATGGCGGCCCAAATGCCGATGGGGCCCGCCGGCCCCGCCAGCAGGTAGGCCAGCGCCACCCGGGTTCCCAGGGAGATGACGGTAAGTACCACCGACATGCCCGGCCTCTTTACCGCGCGGTACAGGCCGTAGAGGAGGAAAAGACAGCCGATTCCCGCGTAGAAGGGGCCCACCACCCAGAGGTATTCCGCGCCGGCGGCCAGGATGGCCGTCTCCTGGGGCTGGACAAAGATCAGCATGAGGGGTTTGGCCAGCAGGATGACCGCCGCGGATACGGCCGCGGAGAAGACAATGGTGGTCAGCAGGGCGCTGCGGATCCCTTGCCGCAGGCGGTCCTGACGGCCTGCGCCATAGTTCTGCGCCGCAAAGGTGGAAAAGGCGTTGCCAAAGTCCTGTACGGGCATGTAGGCGAAGGCGTCGATCTTTACGGCGGCGGCGAAGGCTGCCATCACTACGGGGCCAAAGCTATTGACAAGTCCCTGTACCATGAGAATGCCAAAGTTCATCACCGACTGCTGTACGCAGGTCAGGAGGGAGAGACTGCCGATCTCCCGCAGGATGCTGCCGTCCCAACGCAGGCTGTCCCGATGGGGCCGCAGCTCCCGGCAGCGAATCCATGTGTATACCGCAATGCCGATTCCCGCTACGTACTGGGCCAGTACCGTGGCCAGGGCCGCGCCGCCTACGCCCCAGGAGAAGACCAGGACGAAGAGCAGGTCCAATGCGATATTGAGCAGGGCAGAAATGCCTAAAAAGAGCAGGGGTATGGCGGAATTGCCCATGGCGCGGAGGGCGCAGGCAAAGAAGTTATACAAAAAGGTGGCGGCAATGCCAGCGAAAACCACCCAGAGGTAGGTTCGCATGAGTCCGTAGACCTCCGGCGGAACCTGGAGCAGGGCCAGGATGGGATCGATCCAGAGATAGACGGCGGCGTAGAGAAGCGCCGTAATGACCAGGATCAGGCAGAAGGATTGGGCGGCCGCAGTGCGCAGCCGCCATGTGTCCCCCCTTCCCCGGAGGATCGAAAAGAGGGCTCCGGCGCCCATGGACAGCCCCAGGAGCACCGAAGTCAGGAAGGTCATCAGGGTAAAGGCGGAGCCGACGGCAGCCAGGGCGTCCCGGCCCAGGTACTGGCCCACGATCAAGGTATCGGCGATGTTATAGAACTGCTGCAGCAGGTTGCCTGCGATCATGGGCAGTGCGAAGCGGATGAGCGTTTTGGGGATATTCCCCTGGGTAAGATCATGGTACATGGCGGAGGGTCCTTCCTGTGGACAAAAAAGCCCCGCAGAGGAGAGTTCTCTGCGGGGATCTCTTGTGCCAATGATTACTGGGCCTTAGAGAGCTTGCGGGCAAGCTGCGCCTTCTTCCGGTTGGCAGCATTCTTATGAATGACGCCCTTGGAGGCTGCTTTATCGACGGTGCTGGCGGCTTCCCTCATGATGGCAGCCGCATCGGCCGACTTAGCGTCCACGGCGGCGTCGAGCTTTTTGGTCACCGACTTGATGCCAGACTTGATGGAACGATTGCGCAGGTTGTTCTTTTCGCCAATTTCGACCCGCTTCATGGCAGACTTGATATTCGGCAAGTTTGTCACCTCCTGACAAAAACAAACTTCGCGTACCACGCGAACGGATCAATTCTACCATGGATGGAGTGGGATTGCAA
Source organism: uncultured Christensenellaceae bacterium (assembly GCA_944376795.1). GTDB lineage: Bacteria > Bacillota > Clostridia > Christensenellales > UMGS416 > CALWDW01. The sequence continues at coordinate 25,990 of CALWDW010000015.1, read as the reverse complement.
GTCCTATTTCCAAAAAAACACGTTTTGTTCCACGGCGCGCCTTGCATTGCTGGGCCAAAGCTGGTACACTCATCCCATCACGCTGGAGGAGGAACGAACATGGCGCAGGTGGTATTGCTCCCCGGAAAAGAAAAAAAGACGGCCTTGGGGCATCCGTGGATCTATCGTACCGAAATTGACCGGGTGGAAGGGGCGTTTGCTCCCGGCGATGTGGTGGATGTGGTCTCCGGCCGGGGCCGCTTCCTGGCCAAGGCCTACTACAATCCCGCCTCCATGATCGCGCTGCGGGTCATGACCTATCGGGACGAGCCGGTGGACGGCGCCTTCATCGCGGCGCGGATCGCCCGGGCGGTGGAGTACCGGCGCGGGTTTGCCGATATGCATTCCTGCCGGATGGTTTTCGCCGAGTCGGATTTCCTGCCGGCGCTGATTGTGGACGCCTTTGGCAGCGTGCTGGTGGTTCAGTTCCTGTCCCTGGGCATGGACCGGTTCCGGGAGGACGTGGTGCGCGCCCTGGTGGACGCCCTGCATCCCACGGGCATTTATGAGCGCAGCGACGTTCCGGTCCGCCGGCTGGAGGGGCTGCCCCAGCGCACGGGTCTGCTCTATGGCGAGGTGCCTGACCGGGTCTCCTTCCGGGAAAACGGACTGTCCCTGTCGGTGGACGTAAAGAATGGACAGAAAACCGGTTACTTTCTGGACCAGAAGGAGAACCGCGCCGCCATTGCTCCCTTCGTCAAGGACCGGCGGGTGCTGGACTGCTTCTCCCATGTAGGGGCCTTTGCCCTGCACGCCGGCATGTATGGCGCCCAAGAGGTTACCGGCGTGGACATCTCCGCCGAGGCCGTGGCCATGGCCCAGGAGCATGCCCGCATGAACGGCCTGGAGGACCGGGTGCGTTTTCTGGAGGCCAACTGCTTTGATTTCCTGCGGGAGGCCGGGGAGCGCGGCGAACGCTACGGCGCCATCATTCTGGACCCGCCTGCCTTCACCAAGTCCCGGGCGGCGGTGCCCGGCGCCCTGCGGGGATATAAGGAGATCAATCTCCGGGCCATGAAGCTCCTGGAAGACGGCGGCTATCTGGTCAGCTGCTCCTGCTCCCATCACGTGGGGCCGGAGGCGTTCCAAAAGGTGATTGGACAGGCAGCCCGGGACGCCCACTGCATTCTCCGGCAGGTTGAGTTCCGTACCCAGGGGAAGGATCATCCCATCCTTCCTGCGTCCCCGGAGACGCAGTATCTCAAGTGCGCCATCCTGCAGGTCTTCCACGAAGGGCGGTAGCGGGAACGCCTCCTCAAAAGCTTCCTTGGCCGCGGGGCGGCGCGGACGCATAAGTCTTCCTCCATCGGATCAGCCTAAAGGGCAGAAACCGATGGAGGCGTTTTTTTATGGATCACTGCGTCTATACCGATTTGGCTCTGGAGGCCCATAGCTTTTTCCGAGAAGGCCGGCGTCCTTCCCTGCCTGGGGTGGAGGAAGAGAACCGGAGGGAGGACGGCTGTGCCGTCACCCGTATCCGCATCGTATCCCAGGAGGCGGCCCAGCGGCTGGGAAAGGCTCAGGGCTGTTACGTGACGCTGGAGGCTGAGGACCTCTCCCAGGAGGGAAGAGAGGGGCAGGAACGGGTGTCCAGCCTTCTGGCCCGGGAGCTCCGGGCGCTGATGCCCCCGCCCAGCAGGACTGCGCCGGTTCTGGTGATCGGCCTGGGAAACCGAAGTATTACGCCGGATGCCTTAGGTCCCATGACCGTGGACGGGGTCATGGTTTCCCGGCATATCCTTTCGGTGATGCCCGAAGGGGTGGATGCCCGGGTGCGGTCCCTGTGCGCCCTGGCTCCCGGCGTGCTGGGCGTCACAGGTCTGGAGACGGCGGAAGTGATCCGGGGCGTGATGGACCGGGTCAAGCCCGCCTGCGTGGTGGCGGTGGATGCCCTGGCCTCCCGCAACACCCATCGTATCGGCAATACCTTTCAGCTGACCGATACGGGGATCCGTCCGGGGGCCGGGGTGGGGAACCGTCGGATGGAGCTGAATCGGAAAACCTTGGGCGCGCCGGTGCTGGCTCTGGGCGTACCTACGGTGGTCTACGCTATGACCATTGTGCGGGACGCCATGCTGGCCATGGACCGGGCCCACGACGCTCCCTCGGGCAAGAGTGAGGAGGAAATGGACCAGGTGGTCTCCCATATTCTGCCGCCGCCGCTGAACAGCCTGGTGGTGACGCCCAAGGATGTGGACCAGATGGTGCGCCGGGCGGCGGCGGTCTTGTCGCTGGGCATCAACCTTTGGGCCCATGACGGACTTTCGGTGGAAGAAATCCAGGACTTTATGCATTAAGCCGCGGGAACGCGCATATCCATGAAGGGAGGAAGGGAGGACGAGCCATGGAACCGCGCCGCGGAAAGTTTCCCATCAAGGGCCTGCTGGGGGCCCTTCTTTTCCTCGCAGTCTGGGCGGCGGTGCTGACCGGAGCGCGCCTGCTGGGGGAGAGCCATGCCCGCCAGGATACCAGCCTGCTGTCGTGGCTGGAGGAAAAGCTGACAGGAATTGTGCCGGAAGATCCTGCCGGCACCTTGGAACACTGGCTGTATGGAGTGGAAGAGGGAGAAAACGCCGAGCCGCCGCAGGATGCCATCATCGTTACGGCCCAAGAATGGGGCGGGGAGGAGGAAGATCCGGAGTCCGATATTCGCATTGAGGTGGAATCCCTACCGGAATTTACCACCGAAGGCCAGCGGCCCACCATTGTCATCTACCATACCCATTCCCATGAGGCCTATACCTTGGAAGAGGGGCAAAGCTACGTGCCCACCGGCGAGCAGCGCACCGCGGATCCCGCCTACAACATTATGGCCGTGGGAGAGGCTCTGGCCCAGGCGCTGGAGGAAAAAGGCTTTACTGTCATCCATGATACCACCGACCACGAGCCGCCTAAGCTGGGGACAGCCTATGTGCGTTCGCTGGAGACCATTGAAGCCATCGCCGCTGCGCATACGGAGCCGCTGCTCTTCCTGGATCTCCACCGGGATGCCTACAATACGGGGATCGATCCTGCCTGCGTCACGGTGGATGGCGAAGAGCTGGCGCGCATTCTCTTTGTTATAGGCAGCGGGGAGGGAACGGAAGGAAATCAATTCTCGGTACGACCGGACTACGAGAAAAATTACGCCCTGGCCCAGAGCCTGCTGGAGCAGCTGGGTACCGTGGATCCCCAGCTGGTGCGGGGGATTTCCTTGAAGACCGGGCGGTATAACCAGCATATTGGGGACTGGAATATCCTAGTAGAGATGGGTCACAACGCCAATACTCTTTCCCAGGCCCTACACACCGTACCGTACCTGGCAGACGCCATCCAGCAGGTGACGGAGATGGGAATGGAGTAAGGAACGGCCGTCAAGCAGGAACCGTTTCCCGGCTGTAGAATATAAGTCCGGAATAGACCGCGGGAACGCGGATACGAAGGACGGTTGGCAGCATGTTGGACAAGGACACCGCGTGGCAGGCGCCCATTGGGGTGCTGGACTCGGGCGTGGGAGGGATTGGCGTACTGGCGGAGGCATTGGCGCGGCTGCCCAGGGAGCGCTTCTGCTTTCTGGGGGATTTGGCCCACGCCCCGTATGGCGGGCGAAGCCGGCAGGAAATCGCCGCCTTGGCGGGCAATGCCGCCCAGCGCTTGGCCGGCCAGGGGATCAAGGCGCTGGTGGTGGCCTGTAATACCGCCACCAGCGCGGCCATTGAGGAACTGCGGGAGCGGTTCCCCTTCCCGGTTATCGGGATGGAACCCGCGCTGAAGCCGGCTATCGAGCACGGTCAGCCCCGGAGAAAGATTGTGGTCATGGCTACTCCTGCGACCCTGCGGCTGGACAAATTCCAAAGACTGCTGGACCGATATGCCGACTGCCGGGAGCAGGTGCTGGAGGCGCCCTGCCCGGGGCTTTCCCTCATGGTGGAGCGGGAGGGGCCGGGCAGCCCGGCGGTGCGGAGCTACCTGCATGAGCTCTTTGACCCCATGGATCGGGAGGAGATCGGCGCGGTGGTATTGGGCTGCACCCACTATACCTTTTTGAAGGCGGATATCCGCGCGGTGCTGGGGGAGCAAGTGGCTCTCTACGATGGAAACGCGGGAACCATCCGGCAACTGGAGCGTCAGCTGGCGGCGGCCGACCTTCTGGCGCGGGAGCCGCTGTCTTTTCCCGAGGGACGGGTGCGGATCCTGCCCAGCCGGGAGAACGCCCAGGATGAGGCGCTGCTGCGCCGTTTCCTGGACTTGGCGCGGACGGGGACATAGCCATGGTGCATCGGGTTGCTTGGCGCCGCCGCCGCGCATGCAGGGAATATATGCTGGAGCATGAGATCAGCTGTTTGCCCATTTTGGGCAACGCTTTGGCGGTAGGCTTTGGATACGATGGATCCCGTCTGCGGGCCGGACGCTATTACCTCCATACCCAGGAGCCGGAAGGGCCGGCGGACGGGGTACTTGCCCTCTTTAATGACGGGAACATGATGGTCTATACCCAGGCGCAGCAGGCGGTGGACGCCTTCACCCGGGTGGTGGGGCAGTGGAATTTCCACACGCTTTGGGGGTTTGGGATGAGCCGCAGGCAGACCTGCCAGCTGATGGAGGAGCTGCCTCAGATCCGTTACATCTGCCAGCCGCATTTCCTCATGACGCAGCCGGCACCCTGCGCCGTTCCGGCGGAGGAGCCTCTGACCTACCGCGACGTCCGGCTTTGCCCGGACGATCCGCAGGTGTCAGCCTTTGTCCAGCGGGTATTGTGGGAGTGCTTCGGACACAAAACCCCTCCCGAAATTATGAGCAAGCGCACCCGGGAACGCAGTCCCAGCGAGATCTACCTGGTGGGCATGGAAGGAGCCCGCATGGTGACCCAGTGCCATATCCAGGCCTGGGGGGCGCGATACGCCCATATCGGCGGCGTGGCCACCCTGCGGGAGTATCAGGGACGGGGCTATGCCTCCAAGGTAGTGGCGGAAATGTGCCGCTATATCTGGGAGAATGACCGCGTCCCCACGCTGACTGTCCACTGTGACAACCAGGCTGCGCTTTCCCTTTACCGGCGGCTGGGCTTTACCGTGGCAGAGCCGGTTTGGGTGCTGGAGTGCTGACGGGCTTTGCGGGCTGTCCTCCGCCGGATCTCCCCTGGGGGTTGTGCGAAGGGGGGAGAAGGCCCGGCGTGAAAGAGTCCGGCGTCCTTTCCTTTTCGAAGGGACGCCGGACTTTGTGCGCTGTTTGCCGGGATTAAGACCGGCGCTTTTTGCCGGTTGGGGGACGCTTCCCCATCCAGGAGACGGGGTGGGACCGCTCTTGGCTCTTGGCGGCTCCATAGGGCCGCGGCGGCACCAGGTAACGCTTTCCGAAGCCGATGAGGTCCTCACGGCCGTAGCGCCGAAGGGCGGCCAGCACACGGGCGTGGTTGGCGGGACGGTTGTACTGAAGCAGGGCGCGTTGGGTGGCCTTTTCCTCAGGGTCCCGGGGGATGTGCAGGGGTTCCATGGTCAAGGGATGGATCCCCGTATAGAACATGCAGGTGGAGAGGGTGCCCGGGGTGGGGTAGAAATCCTGCACCTGTTCGGGAATGTGCCCAATTTCGTGGAGATACTCGGCCAAGGTGATGGCGTCCTCCACCCGGCATCCGGGATGACTGGACATAAAGTAGGGGACGATGTACTGCTTCAGGCCCAGCTTCTGGTTGATGCGGGTGAACCGCTCCACAAAGGCGCGGTAGGAGCCGTTCCCGGGCTTGTTCATGGCCTGCAGTACCTGCGGGGCCATATGCTCGGGCGCGACCTTGAGCTGCCCGCTGACGTGATAGCGGCACAGCTCCGTGAGGAAGGCGTCGTCCCGGTCCAGCATGATGTAGTCGTAGCGGAGACCGGAGCGGATGAAGACCTTCTTCACCCCAGGCACAGCCCGGAGCTTCCGCAGCAGCGATAGGAATTCCTTGTGATCCACCACCAGGTTCCTGCAGGGGGTGGGACTGAGGCACGAACGGTTCCGGCAGGCGCCCTCCTTCAGCTGCCGGTCGCAGGCGGCGCGGCGGAAGTTGGCCGTGGGGCCGCCCACGTCGTGGATATAGCCCTTGAACCCGGGGAGCCTGGTGAGAAGCTCGGCCTCTCGGAGGATGGAACGATGGCTCCGGGAGGTGACGATGCGCCCCTGGTGGAAGGTCAGGGCGCAAAAAGCGCACTCGCCGAAACAGCCGCGGGTGGAGGTGATGGAAAACTTGACCTCTTCAATGGCCGGGATCCCGCCGGCCGGGCGATACACCGGATGGTAGTCCCGGACATAAGGTAGATCATAGACCGCGTCCAGCTCCTCCCGGGAGAGGGGCATGGCGGGAGGGTTTTGGACCAGGGCCCGGGGCCCATGCATCTGCACCAGCCTTCGTCCGCGGATGGGATCCTGCTCCCGATACTGCAGGGCAAAGGCTTGGGCATAGGCCTTTTTGTCGGCTTTTACGGCTTCCAGGCTGGGAAGGAGCAGGTGCTGGGGAATGCTTTCTAGGCGGGAGGTTAGGTAGCAGGTGCCCGGCTCGTCAGTGATACGGTCAATGGGCTCTCCATCGCGCAGACGGTTACAGACCCGGGTGATGACCCGCTCGCCCATGCCGTAAAGCAGCAGGTCGGCGCCGCTGTCGGCCAGAATGCTGGAACGGACGGCGTTGTCCCAGTAATCGTAATGGGCAAACCGGCGCAGGCTGGCCTCCAAGCCGCCGATGAGAATGGGGACGTCCCGGCCGTAGGCCTCCCGGATGCGGTTGCAGTAGACGATGGTAGCTCGGTCGGGACGGAAGCCTGCCTTGCCTCCGGGGGAATAGTAATCGTCATGGCGTCTCTTTTTCGCGGCGGTATAGTGACAGACCATGGAGTCGATATTCCCCGCCGAGACCAAAAACCCATACCGGGGCCGGCCAAAACGGGTGAAGTCTTCTGCCGTGCGCCAGGCGGGCTGGGACAGGATGGCAATGCGAAAGCCCTCCTTTTCCAGTACGCGGCTGAGTATGGCGTGAGCAAAAGAGGGATGATCCACGTAGGCGTCTCCCGTGACAAATACGAAGTCCGGCCTGTCCCAGTTTCGCGCCCGCATGTCTTCTAAAGTGATGGGCAAAAAATCTACAGCCATGGCGCACCTCCATATCTTGCTTGGTTCCAGTATAGCACACCCTGCTGCCGCGGGGAAAGGCAAAGGGGCATACATATCGTAAAAAATCCCCCGGAAATGGCGGGGAATCCCTTGCAATAAAAGTCCTTATGTGGTACAATTCAACCATTGTGCCGTATTGCGGCATGTTGGGCATTGGGATTCCAGAGCCATCTGGATAGGAGGATAAGAAATGAGTTGTACCGTTGAGAAGACCCAGGTCAATGAAGTGAAGCTGACCATTACCGTACCTGCCGCGGAGTTTGACGCGGCGATGCAGAAGGCCTACCTGAAGCTGCGCGGCCAGATCAATATCCCCGGCTTCCGCAAGGGTAAGGCCCCCCGTCAGCTCATTGAGAAGATGTATTCCGAGGCCGTCTTCTATGAGGAGGCCATTGATATGGTGATGCCCGGCGCCTATGACGCCGCGGTGGAGGAGATGGATCTTTACCCGGTGGACCGCCCCGAGGTGGATGTGGTCGAAGTTGGCGGCGGCAAGGATCTGGTCTTTACCGCTGTGGTTACCGTGAAGCCCGAGGTGACCTTAGGCCAGTACAAGGGTATAGAGGTCGCTAAGCCTGAGTATAATGTAACCGACGATCAGGTGGACGCTGAGCTGGCCCGCGCCCAGGATCGTGTGGCCCGGTGGAACGTGGTGGAGGACCGCCCCGTGCAGCAGGGCGACCGGATCATGCTGGACTATGCCGGTACGGTGGACGGCGTGGCCTTTGACGGCGGCACCGCCCAGAACCAGCCGTTGGAGATTGGTTCCGGCCGGTTTATTCCAGGGTTTGAGGACCAGCTGGTGGGCGTAGCCCTGGGCGAGGAGAAGGACGTGGTTGTGACCTTCCCCGATCCCTACCAGTCGGAGGAACTGGCCGGTAAGGAGGCCGTGTTCCACTGCAAGGTCAATGAGATCAAGGCCAAGGAAGTCCCCGCTTTGGACGACGACTTCGCTAAGGACGTCAGCGAGTACGACACCCTGGAGGCCTATAAGGCTTCCATCCGGGAGAACCTGGAAAAAGCCGCCCAGGAGCGCGCCCAGAATGAGCTGGAGACCAAGCTTCTGGAGGTCGCCGTGGCGGCCAGCCAGCTGGAGGTGCCCGAGTGCATGATCCGCCGCCAGCAGGACTACATGATCCAGGAGATGCAGTACCGCATGTCCTTCCAGGGCATCCGCATGGAGGACTACCTGAAGATGACCGGTATGACCATGGATCAGCTCCGGGAGGAGAACCGGGAAGAGGCCCTTCGCCGCGTGAAGAACCAGCTGGTGCTGGAAGCCATCCAGAAGGCGGAAGGCGTGGAGGCCACCGAGGAGGATATAGACGCCGAGATCGGGAAGATGGCCACGGAGACCCGCACTTTGGAGGATCTCAAGAAGGATATGCGCCCCGAGGATATCGACTACATGCGGGGTAAGGTCCTCACCGAGAAGACCCTCAAGATCCTGGTGGACAGCGCGGTCCTCCAGTAGCGGCACAACAGTTCTCCCCCCTTTACGGGGCAGGCTGTGCCTGCTAGAATGATGGTATGAAGCGGGAAACCTGGTGCGCCCGGCGTCGATCGTGCCGGTGCCTCCGGGTTTCCTCAAGTATTGAGTGAAAAAGGAAGTGAAAGTAATGCCTTTGATTCCCATGGTAGTGGAGCAGACCAACCGCGGCGAGCGCTCCTACGACATTTATTCCCGGCTGCTCAATGACCGGATCATTTTCCTGGGCGGCGAGATCGAGGACGAAATGGCCAACCTGGTGGTGGCCCAGCTGCTGTACTTGGAAGCCCAGGATCCGGATAAGGATATCATGCTCTACATCAACAGCCCCGGCGGCTCCGTGACGGCGGGCATGGCCATTTTTGATACCATGCGCTATATCCGCTGTGATGTTTCCACCATTGTGGTGGGCCTGGCTGCTTCCATGGGGGCCTTCCTCCTGGCGGCAGGGACCAAGGGCAAGCGCAAGGCCACGGCCAACGCAGAGGTCATGATCCACCAGCCTTCCGGCGGGGCCCGGGGGCAGGCCACCGATATTGCCATCCAGGCGGAGAATATCCTGCGCACCAAAGCCCGTATGAACGAACTCCTCGCCGAAATGACCGGGCAGAGCCTGGAGCGCATCGGCCAGGATGTGGAGCGCGACTTCTATATGACCGCTCAGCAGGCCAAGGACTATGGCCTGGTGGATGAAGTCTACGTCCACCGTCAATAAGACCATCAACCAAGGGAGGTAACGTATGCCCAAGATTGACGATAAAAAGCAGCCCAAGTGCTCATTCTGTGGAAAGACCCAGGAGCAGGTCCGCCGGCTGGTGGCTGGCCCTGGCGTCTATATCTGTGATGAGTGCGTGGAGCTCTGCCAGGAGATCATCGACGAGGACTTTACCGAGACACCGGAGAGCGCTGACATTAAGATCCTCAAGCCGGCTGAGATTAAGGCTGTGCTGGATGAGTACGTGGTGGGGCAGGACGCGGCCAAGCGTTCCCTGGCCGTGGCCGTATACAATCACTACAAGCGCATCTTCCACGATGAGAAGAAGGCCGACGTGGAGCTGCAGAAGAGCAATATCCTCATGCTGGGGCCCACCGGCTGCGGCAAGACCATGCTGGCCCAGACCCTGGCCCGAATTCTCAATGTCCCCTTTGCCATTGCCGACGCCACATCGCTGACGGAGGCCGGCTACGTGGGCGAGGATGTGGAGAATATCCTCCTCAAGCTGATCCAGGCCGCCGACTACGACGTGGCCCGGGCCGAGCGGGGGATCATTTACATTGATGAGATCGACAAGATCGCCCGCAAGAGCGAGAATCCTTCCATCACTCGTGATGTTTCTGGCGAAGGCGTGCAGCAGGCGCTGCTGAAGATTCTGGAGGGGACGGTGGCCAGTGTGCCGCCCCAGGGCGGACGCAAGCATCCTCACCAGGAGTTTATCCAGATCGATACCACCAATATCCTCTTCATTTGCGGCGGCGCTTTCGGTGGAATCGAGAAGATCATTGAGAACCGTATCGGGAAGAAGACTATGGGCTTTGGCGCCCAGGTGAGCAGCGTGAAGGAGCTGGATGTGGGCGAGGTGCTGACCCATATCCTTCCTGAAGACCTGCTGAAGTACGGGCTGATTCCGGAGTTCGTAGGCCGTGTTCCCGTTGTGGTTACGCTCCACGGTCTGGATGAGGATGCCTTGGTGGATATCCTCACCAAGCCCAAGAATGCCTTGGTGCGTCAGTACCAGTACATGCTTAGCATGGACGATGTGGATCTGGAGTTTGAGGAGAGCGCCATCCGGGAAGTGGCTCATATGGCCATGGAACGTAAGACCGGCGCCCGTGGGCTTCGTTCCATCATGGAGTCCGCGCTCATGGGGATTATGTATGATATCCCCTCCCGGGAGGATGTGGAGCGCTGCATCATTACTGAGGAGACCATTCGTGATGGAAAGGAACCTCTCTTGGTGACGCGGAAGCATAGCCTGCCGGCCTCAGTGGTCAACGGGCTGGAAGATGACGAGCTTCTGGAGGATGGTACTCCGGCCGATTCGGTCTCCTGATTTCGGAAGGAACTTACTCCCATAGAAAGTGAAGACGCACCGCAGGGCGCATGTCCTGCGGTGCGTTTGTGTCTGCCGCGTGGAAACGGCAGCTTAAGGCTTACTGTCGGTAACCAGCACGTAATCCACCAGCATTTGTTTGGGGAGACTGTCGTCGTCCAGGAAGCCGGCCCAGGGAGCGGCCTCCATGCTGAGCTTCATATAGAGAGGGACCTGACAGACGCCGCCTGCGTCGGTACGCCACATTTCTACGTCATCCACATAGAATACATATTCCGTTTCGCTCCACTCCAGGGCAAATTTGTGGAATGCGCCATCATAGATGTCCATGTTTTGATAGGTTTTGCTGACGGTCTGGTGCGCCGCATTGTAGCCGTCCCAGTGCAGCGCTGAGTTCCCCGTGCAGCTTTCGTTGTAGATGGATTCGATGATGTCGATCTCGGTGCCGTCCCGCCCCTCGTCGGCCTCGGAATTGACGCAGTCGCCGTAGAGCCAGAAAGCGCCCCATGCACCGCGGACCTGCGGAAAGCAGATGGAAGCCTCGTAGTAGCCGTAGGTATGCTCGAACTTCCCCCGGCTGCGTATGGCGCCGCAGTTGGCGTAGTTCTCCATGGCGGAGTCGCTGATTTCCAGGACCAGGTGGCCGCTGCCATCCAGGTATACGTTTTCACTTACCCAGTAGGAGCCGCCATGCCTCTCCTGACGGGGGCATTTGGACCACTTGGTCTCGTCCAAGGTATCCCCGCTGAAATCATCATAGAAGAGTACCTGAGGCCCACCGCGGGAGAGGGCTATTCCGGCGGTAAGGATGGCGGCGATCAGAATCGAAAAGAACGGCGATTTCATACGGTTTCCTCCTAGCAGGCATGGATCGGAAATTCTATTCTGACTATGCCAGGATCATACCCCAACGGCGGCGGGGTGTCAAGAGCGGCTGGCCCTTCTTCTCTTGCCCGGAGATGTTGTCATATTTTGTTCCATTGCAAAACTTGACATGAACGTGTATAATTTTAAATTGAAATATTCTTCCGCCTATGGGCGGAGGGAGAGGCGCGGGAAACCGCGCCCAATGATTAAGGCTGGTGATTGAATGAGTCAAGAAATGAAAATCATGCCCTTGGTGGCTATGCGTGGGATGGTAGCATTCCCCACGATGAGCATGACTTTTGATATTGGTCGGGAGCGTTCCCAGGCCGCAGTGGATGAGGCGATGGCCCACGATCAGCTGCTGGTTTTGGCTGCGCAGCGGGATACCGAGCAGGATGATCCTACGGAAGAGGGGCTCTTTACCATGGGCACCGTGGTGCGCGTTAAACAGCTGGTGCGCCATCCGGCGGAGGGTATCCGTGTATTGGTGGAGGGCGTCAGCCGTGCCATCATCCATGCCTTCCCCCAGCGGGATCCTTATTTTACCGCGTTGGTGGAGGTGGTGGAAGATTCTACCGAGCCGGCTGTGGATCCCCAGGTACAGGCAGCCATGCGGGGAGCGGTGGAGCTCTTCCAGGAGTTTGCCCAGGCCACCAATCGGATTCCCCCGGAGGTGCTTCTAACGGTTATTGGCGCCAATGCTCCGGGGAAGCTGGCAGACCTGGTGGCAAGCTATGCGGTTCATGGCTTGGAGAACCGGCAGCGGGTGCTGGAGATCATCCAGCCTGAGCAGCGCCTGGAGACCATTATGACGATCCTGCACCAGGAGCTGGAGATCGTCACCCTGGAGCAGAGCATCCAGAACCGGGTACGGGTCTCCATGACCGAGCAGCAGAAGGAACACTTCCTCCACGAACAGATCCGCGCTATTTATCAGGAACTGGGGGAGGACGGCCAGGAGAAGGCCCAGGCCTATCGGGAAAAGGCTGAAGAACTTCCGCTGCCGGAGGAAGCCAAGGAGAAAGTGCTGCGGGAATTGAGCCGCCTGGAGCGGTTGCCAGAGTCTTCCCCAGACTATCACGTGCTGCTGAACTGGATTGAGTGGATCCTGGAGCTGCCCTGGGGGAAGTATACCCAGGACAAAGAGGATATCGCCTATGCCAAAAAGGTGCTGGACGAGGACCACGACGGCTTGGAGAAGGTGAAAGACCGGGTGCTGGAGTACCTGGCGGTACTTTCTCTGACCCATTCCCTAAAGGGCCCCATCCTCTGCCTAGTGGGCCCGCCGGGAGTAGGAAAGACTTCCATTGCCAAGTCCATAGCCCGGGCTATGGGACGGAAATTTGTTCGGATGTCGTTGGGCGGCCTACGGGATGAGGCGGAGATCCGCGGCCATCGGCGCACCTACATTGGCGCCATTCCCGGCCGCATCATCGCGGGGATCAAGCAGGCGGGTACGGCAAACCCCCTCTTCCTATTGGATGAGCTGGACAAGATGAGCCATGATTTCCGCGGGGATCCTGCATCCGCCATGCTGGAGGTGTTGGATAGCGAGCAGAACAATACCTTCCGGGACCATTACCTGGACGTACCCTTCGATCTGTCCCAGGTGATGTTCCTGGCTACCGCCAATTCCTTGGAGGAGATCCCAGAGCCCCTAATGGATCGTATGGAGGTCATTCGGCTGGAAGGCTACACCTACCAGGAGAAGCTACGCATTGCCCGGAACCATCTGCTGCCCAAGCAGCTCAAGCTCCATGGCCTGAAGAAGAGCCAGCTGGCCATCACCGATAAGGGGATGGAGGCCATCATTTGGGGCTATACCCGGGAGGCGGGAGTTCGTTCCCTGGAGCGGGAGATCGGCCGGGTATGCCGCCGTGCCGCCCGCATCCTGGTGGAGAGCGGCAAAAAGTCTCTTCGGGTAACGCCCAAGAATCTGGAGCAGTACCTGGGAATTCCCCAGTTCCGGGAAGAGGCTACCTCTCATGAGGATACGGTGGGCCTGGTTGCCGGACTGGCGTGGACAGCCGTCGGCGGCGTGACTTTGGCCGTAGAGGTCAATACCATGCCCGGCACCGGCCACCTGGAACTGACGGGTTCCCTGGGAGACGTGATGAAGGAGTCGGCTTCGGCGGCGCTGGGTTACATCCGTGCCCACGCTCAGGAATATGGGCTGGATCCCCAGTTCTATAAGTCCATGGACATTCACATCCACCTGCCAGAGGGCGCAACCCCCAAGGACGGCCCTTCGGCGGGCATCACCATGGCCACGGCTCTACTTTCGGCTCTGACCGGGAAGGCGGTCCGCGGGGATGTGGCTATGACCGGAGAGATTACGATCCGTGGCCGGGTGATGGCCATTGGCGGATTGAAGGAGAAATCCATGGCGGCCCACCGGGAGGGTTACCGTACTGTGATCTTCCCGGCGGAGAATCTGCGGGATCTGGAGGAGATCGACCCCGTGGTACGGCAGGCAGTCTCTTTCGTACCGGTTCGTACGCTGGAAGAGGTGCTCTCGGTGGCCTTCGTGGAGGGCAACGGCAAGAGTCAGCCTCGGCCCGTTCCTTTTAAAGCGATAAGCGAGGCGAAGGATAAGGCGCCTCGGCCCGTGTCGGCTCGCGGATAGTGGTGAAAATCTTTATACGCAGTATGACGGAAAAGTTCGCATTCCGCGCGCTTTTCCGCCATTGTATATCCTGTGCCAGGCGAATGGACCAGGTTCTTTTGCCGGGCTGCTGGGAACGGATGCATGTTCCCGATTTGGTTTTGAGAGACTGTGGGCCTCCCGACGGAGCGCCCCGCCATGGGGGTTATAATATGCAGATCAAAAAAGCAATGTTTGTCCGGTCGGCTGCCGATCCGTCCCGGATCCACATGGATCCGCCTCTACCGGAGATTGCGCTGGTTGGCCGGTCCAATGTGGGGAAGTCCTCCTTGATCAATACCCTCTGCGGCCAAAATAAGCTGGCCAAGGTCAGTTCTACCCCCGGAAAGACAAGGCTTGTGAACTTTTTCCTGGTGAACGATGCCTTCTACCTGGTGGATCTGCCGGGCTATGGCTTTGCCAATGTGAGCAGGGCGGAGAAGGAGCGCTGGGGCGCCATGATCGAGGGGTATCTGTCCCAGTCCCGGCAGCTTCGGCACCTGCTGCTGCTCCTGGACATCCGGCATGATCCCACCGCCGATGACAAGCAGATGGCCTACTACCTGCAGCACTATAATATCCCCTGCACCATTGTGGCCACCAAGGCGGACAAGCTCAGCCGCTCGGCGGGAAAGAGCGCCGCGGCTAAGCTCTCCGATAAGGTAGGGATGACCTTCCGCACGCCCACTGTGATCGTCTCCACCCAGGCGGCGGAGGCCACCAAGCAGGCCCTGGGCAGCCGGCTGGATGAAATCTTGGCCGAGTCGTCCCAAACGTAAATTTTGGCCCCCCAAAACCATACAAGGATCCCCGCGGGAAGCCTGCCTGCGGGGATCCTTTTCCGTATTGCAATCAGGCGGAACAGGCGGATGGGGACAAGGGGAGAGGCGCTGGGAGGGCCTGGCCGCCAAGCGTTGTGAGCCATTGCAGGCGCCGTGCAAAAAACTCTGCTTCTCTGCATGGGAACTTCCCCATAAGGGCCGCGGGGGTGTACGGATGGAGCGAAGGGCTTGCCGGCGGGAGACAGCTTTGGGACACTAAAAAGGGATGGCACTCCTTGACGTGGATGCCATCCCTCGAGAGAGAGCTTTCTTCCTGAAAAGAACTTTCTCACAGCGATTGGTTTTTCTCTCTGAGGTCGCTCTTTGGTTCTTGGCGGCCTCACCTATGGATAGGGAACGGGATTTGTACTGTCCTGTGCATACCTTATCCGTAAACGGCGAATCTTCTCCAGGAAAGGGAGAGAAGAATGCCTCTCTATCCATCTCCACATGCTGTGCAGTCTTTGCTTCGTATTTGCACGGCCATGGGAGGTATGCCCTCTTTTGCTGCGAGGGCCAAGAATCTGACTCCGTCCTGCGGATTGATTCTTTATCCTCTGCATTCCGTCCGTTGGCTGTACACGTTTGGCGTGGCCAGCTTCCGTTGGAATCCCAGTCATCCGTTCCTGTCACGGGGGAAGGGGATCAGCGATCCAACTGCCAGGATCTGGAATCCAATCATGCAACAGCGACTGCAGTTCCAACTGTCCTTTCTCTTCCAA
Organism: uncultured Christensenellaceae bacterium; assembly: GCA_944376795.1. Taxonomy (GTDB): domain Bacteria; phylum Bacillota; class Clostridia; order Christensenellales; family UMGS416; genus CALWDW01. The sequence continues at coordinate 10,235 of CALWDW010000015.1, read as the reverse complement.
TTCACGCGCCCTGCATGGCAGTGGATTTGCGGGAATGAAACGCGGGAACTTGTAGCTGAACCCATCCATCATCTGCTACCTAAACATCCCGGAACCGATACTGAGAACCGCTTCCATAGTACCCAAATAAGGCCTTGGGACGCTCTTATCCAGGCCGGACTGTGTGGGGAAAGTGCTGGTTTGGCTTTCGCCATTGTGAATGGGCTTATGGGGAACTACCTTATGTTTCCCTGGGAAGCCTTTCGAATCAGCTTTCTTCAGGGGGGTTCCTGTCAATCAGCCTGTAATGATACCAGTGGACTCTCCTCACAGCCCGAGGATTGCGGCTGCGTTTCCGCTTCTGCGTTGTACATTGGTATCACCCCTTTCCTCTCTAGGTATCTTTCCTTGTCTGCATCATAGCATAGGCAAAGGCCAAAAACAAGCTGTTTTTGGCCTTTTGGTTATTTGAAATTGAAGGGAACGATATAAGGGCGACTTATATTATGGAACATTTACCCTTTGTTCTGTTGGGCGTATTTCTCCCGGTCGGCCTTTACAATGTCCTTACGGCGGATCTTCCCCGAAGTGGTCTTGGGAAGCTGCTCCACGAATTCAATGACCCGGGGATACTTGTAGGGGGCGGTATTGCCCTTTACATAGACCTGCAGCTCCTTTGCCAGGGCCTCGCTGGGGGAATATCCCGGGGCGAGGACGATGGTACCCTTGACTGCTTGCCCACGGATGGGGTCAGGAACCCCCGTGACGGCACATTCCAGCACGGCGGGATGTTCCATCAATACATTTTCTACCTCAAAGGGGCCGATACGGTAGCCGGAGCTCTTAATAACATCGTCGGCGCGGCCTACGAACCAAAGAAACCCATCCTCATCCCGCCAGACTACGTCGCCGGTGTGATAGTACCCATCGTGCCAAAGCTCCTGGGTCTTTTCCGGAGACTCATAGTAGCCGGTAAAGAGTCCCACAGGTTTCCCGTGGCGGGTGTCGATACAGAGCTCCCCCTCTTCGCCGTAGGGGACAGGCTGGCCGTCCTCGTCCAGAAGGGCGATGGTGTAATTAGGATTGGGTCTTCCCATGGAACCCGGCTTGGGCTGCATCCACCGGAAGGTGCCCACGATGATGGTGGATTCAGTCTGGCCGTAGCCCTCCATGAGGCGGATGCCGCCGGTGACCGCGGTAAACTGGGCCTGCACCTCGGGGTTGAGGGGCTCTCCCGCCACTACGGCATAGCAGAGCTTGCTGAAGTCGTAGGCGGAAAGATCCTCCTTAATCATGAAGCGGTAGACCGTCGCCGGAGCGCAGAAAGTGGTCACGCCCCAGGTGGTAATCTTCTCAGCCAGATCCTGGGCGTGGAAGCGCTCGTAATCGTAGACGAACAGGGCGGTGCCTGCAATCCACTGACCGTAGATCTTTCCCCAGGAGGACTTGGCCCAGCCGGTATCGGCCACTGTCAGGTGGAGACCGTCGTCCTGTACATTCTGCCAGAAGGCGGCAGTCACAATATGCCCTAGCGGATAGGTGAAGTCATGCACGGCCATTTTGGGGTAGCCGCTGGTACCAGAGGTGAAGTACATGAGCATCATATCCTTGTTGTGGGTGGCTTCGATGCCAGTGGGGCGTGTCCATTGGGTGGAGGCCTGGTCGGCCAGGGCGTGGAAGTTCAGCCAGCCTTCGGGTGTGGCGTCTCCCAGGCAGATCCGCTGGAAGGGGCGGGAGGTCTTCTCGGTCGATAGGTTGATCTCCTGCACCACGTGGGCGTCTCCCACGGAGATTACCATATCCACATGGGCTGCATCGATGCGATAGGCGATGTCCTTGGCAGCCAGCTGGTAGGTAGCGGGGATGAGCACGGCGCCGATCTTGTGCAGGGCGATAGAAATATACCAGTATTCATACCGCTGCATGAGGATCAGCATTACCTTGGTGCCCTTGTGCACACCCAGAGCGGCCAACATGTTGGCCGTCTGGTCGGAGAGGCGCTTGATGTCGCCGAAATCCAGAATCTTTTCGTCCCCTTTGTCATTCAGCCACACCAGGGCGCGCTTTTGGGGACAGAGGCGGGCGTATTCGTCCACCACATCGTAGCCAAAGTTGAAATTCTCCGGTACATGGATATGACAGTTGGCCGCAAAGTCCGCCATATCCGCATAGTCAGCCCGGGTAAACCGATCAATGAGGTTCATTGTGGGAAATCCTCCTGGGGCGCGGCATGGTTGGTGATGATGGACATGAAACGGGTCCGTCCACCCACGGCATTCATCCCATGGGGATGGGAGGCGTCAAAATAGATGCTGTCTCCCTCGTGCAGAGTGACGTCGTACCGCTCAAAGGCCACGCGCAGAGTGCCTTCCACCACGTGGACGAATTCCTGGCCCTCGTGGCAGTACTTGTTGGCCTCGGTGTCCTTTTTGTCCACGGTGACCATAAAGGGTTCCATCATCTTGTGCTGGAAGCCGTAGGCCAGGGCCTCATAGCCATAGTCCTTGCGGCGGTCCACCGAGATACCTTTTCCCTTACGCACCACGAAATAGGCCTTGGTGCGCGGCTCATCCCCGGTGAGAAGGACGGTCAGGTCAACTCCAAAGACGCGGGTAAGCTGATAGAGAAAGCCCACGGGAATATCGACCGTGCCACTTTCGTAAAGACGATAGGTTGCAGCGTCGACCCCAACCTTCTCAGCAGCCTCTTCCAGGGTGAGATCATGGATCTCGCGCACGTCGCGGATGCGCAGGGCTACCATTTTGAGTTCATCTGACATAGGGACCATCCTCCTTTACCATAATTCATCCTAGTATAGCGTAAAAGCCCAGAATGTGCAAGGACTTTTTCTGGGGAGGCCTTGGGGGCGCTCTGTCCGCTGGCTTTGCGGGCAGGGGTCGTCCATTCGTGCGGCGTTATGGAAACTTTCCGGCGCGATTTGCGTCTATAGAGAAGAAAAGGCAAATCCTCCGGGTAAGGGACCAAAGCTTGCAGCCTCTCTTGCCGGCGAGGGCAATATGAGAAGGGAATGTTCCATGAAGAAATCCATTGCGTTTTTGCTGACAGTTCTGCTCCTGCTCATCCCTTTAGCGGCTTGCAGCGCCTCTGGTACGCAGGCGGTTGTTTCCAAAGCGCTGGGCATCGATGCCGAAAGCGGCAGCCTGGCGTCCTGCTATGATACGCACAGCGGAAATGGCGACGGAACCACATGCGCCGTTCTGCACTTTCACGGCAATGGGGTGTTGCGTGAAATCCAGGCCAGCCCGGAATGGAAGGCCTTTCCCCTGGACCCAACTGTGCGGACTTTGGTTTACGGCGTAGAGGACGCCTCCAGCAAGACGGGGCCTTTTTTGACGGATGAGAACGGGGAGCCGTGCGTGCCCGAAATCCGGAACGGCTACTATCGGCTCATTGACAGGCAGGCGGCGGCCGGAAAGGCAACCGGCCCGGACATTCTCAATAGAGGGTCCTTCAACTTTACGCTGGGCCTCTATGATACAGATACGGATACGCTGTATTTTTGTGAGCTGGATACCTAACGCAGGAAAGGGGAAGCCGCAGTGCCGGAGCCTGGGGAATTGTCCGTCAAACTGCCTTCAAAAGGAATCCCGCTGCCGGTTTATCGTTCTGCCGGCGGCGGGATTTCTATATACAGCGAAAGGAGCCAGGGGGAGAAGCTGCCTAAAACTGCTCGTACCGGGTGGAGGCGGCGGCTTCCAGCAGCGTAGGCGGCGCAGGACGCGGCGAGGGAAGCGCAGCGAAGAGCTCCGGCGGCATGACGTCGCGGAGGTAGGCGTATCCCTGCTGATAGCCGTTGGGGCGATAGCCGATCCACGCAGGCGCATCCAGAAACCGGAAGCCAAGGTCGCAGTATAGGTGTATAGCCCGGGCATTGGCAGGATGGGTATGCAGGAACACCGGGCAGGCCGCATCCGCCGCCGGACGCAGTACCTCCGAGAGCAGCGCCCGGCCCAGCCCGCGACCTTCGTACGCCGGAAGCACCCGCAGCCAATGCAGGGTTAGGATCCGGCCGTATGCCTTCCACAGGAAGCAGGTCCCAACGGGTTGGTCGGTTTCATCACAGAGGAAGGTGCAGCGGTGGAAAAAAAGATCGCCCTCTGGCGCGTAAACCTGTGTGAAGTAGTCGTCCAGTACGAAAGTAAACCGTGGATCAGGGACGCAGAGATTTTTCCAGACTGCCAGTTCATCCCTTCGGCAGAGGCGGCAGTGATAGCCCGGCGGGGGAGATGTAAAGGCGCTGCGCCGCAGCGCTTCGCACATCATAAACAGATCCAGACCAGAAGCGTCCATGGGACATGCCTCCTTTTCTTAGGGTTCGTTCCGTGACGCATGGGTTCCCTCAGGATACCGGCTGTGGCGGGCGTGTTGCTCCCTTCTTTCTGAGGCGGGTCAGGGTTCACACCCATCCGATGATGGAACGTCGGGAGAGGGGGATTGACGGCGGCCGCTGTATTTGTCCATGAGAGCCGCCAGGTCGGGCTGCACCGGCTCCAGCCAGTAGGACGCACCGGAGGGCTCCCGATTCAGCAGCCGGTGATGGTAGAGCTCCCTGCGCAGGGTGGCGGGATCCCCAAAGGTATGCCATCGGCTGAGAAGTGCGTTGACCTCTTTTTCCGTGTAGATGCGGTCTTTTTCGAACTTGCCGGCCAGGTACAGGAGAGCCTGCAGCTTCATTTTCCGCTTGGCGGGGAACATGACCAACCGGCCTTCGGCATCCATAAAATGAGTCAAGTCTGTCATAGGTTGCCTCCTTGGCGGGGCAGCGCCTTCTTATTGGCGGCTTTTGGCAGGAATTTTCCCCATTATAGCAAAACCGTTGGCGGTTGTCACCTATGGACGGATATGATATCATAAAATCACGCAAGACAAGGAGGTGGAAGCATGCCCCTTCACATTGTCCGCCAGGATATTACCGTCATGGAGGTAGACGCCATCGTGAACGCCGCCAACGAGACCCTGCTGGGCGGCGGCGGGGTGGACGGCAGCATCCATCGCGCTGCGGGACCGGAACTGTTGGCTGCGTGCCGCACCCTGGGAGGCTGCAGGACGGGCAGCGCCAAGATTACAGGCGGATACCGCCTGCCCTGCCGCTATGTGATCCACGCCGTGGGGCCGGTCTGGCGCGGCGGGATGCATGGGGAACGGGAACTATTGGCCTCTGCCTACCGGGCTTCACTGGCGCTAGCCCAGGCGTATCGGTGCGAATCCGTAGCCTTTCCGCTGATCTCCTCCGGCAGCTACGGCTACCCCAAGGACCAGGCGCTTCAGGTGGCGGTCCATACCCTAGGGGACTTTCTTCTCCGGCATGACATGACGGTCTACCTGGCGATTTATGACCGGGCGTCCTACCAGATCGGGGCCAGCCTTTTTGCCCACATCGCGGCCTATATTGATGACCGCTATGTGGACGCGCATGACTCCCTGGAGGCGGTGAGGCGCCGGCTGCCCGAGATGGCCGCACTCGGCATTCCGGACGCGGTGGATGCGGCGCCGTATGCAGCTGCCGGTAGCCTGGATGAGGCGCTGGGGAGGTTGGATGAGAGCTTTTCTCAGATGCTGCTGCGTAAGATTGACCAGCTGGGCATGACCGATGCCCAATGCTACAAGAAACCAACATTGACCGTAAGCTCTTCTCCAAGATCCGCTCGGACATCCACTACCGGCCCTCCAAGCCCACCGCCATGGCCTTTGCCGTGGCCCTGGAACTGCCGCTGGAAGAGGCGCGGGAGCTGCTGCAGAAGGCGGGCTTTGCCTTCTCTCACGCCAGTAAGTTTGACATTATTGTAGAGTACTTCATTGCCCACGGCAACTACAATATTTTTGAGATCAACGAGGCGCTGTTCGCCTTCGACCAAAGCCTGCTGGGGGGCTAGCCATGCGATGTCGCTTTCCAAGCGACCTTTTGTCCGGCTCATCCTCCTATACTGTGGACATAGGGGAGAACCCCGTACCACAGGATAGGAGGATTTTCATATGCGTAGGAATTGGACGGAGTTGGTATTTATCCTGGACCGCAGCGGCTCGATGTGCGGGCTGGAGGCGGACACCATTGGCGGCTTCAACAGCCTACTGGCCAAGCAGAAACGGGAGCCCGGGGGGGCCTATATCTCGACCGTTCTCTTTGACGACACCACCCAGGTGATCCATGACCGGCTGGACATTCGAGACGTAGCCCCCATTACGGAGAGGGAGTACTTTGTCCGTGGCTGCACGGCGCTGCTGGACGCTGTGGGAGGCGCCATCCATCACATTGGCAATATCCACAAGTATGCCCGGCGGGAGGACATCCCAGAGCACACGATGTTTGTCATCACCACCGACGGGATGGAGAATGCCAGCCGCCGCTATACCCTGGAGGAAGTACGGCGCATGATCCAGCGGCAGAAAGCGGAGTTCGGATGGGAATTCCTTTTCCTGGGGGCGAATATCGACGCCGTGGGAACGGCGGGACAGATGGGGATTGGCGCCGACCGGGCGGTGAACTTCCACAACGACGCAGAGGGAACGCGGCTCAACTATGATGTGGTCAGCGATGCGGTGGCCTCTGTGCGCTGCAGCGCACCGCTTGACGCCCATTGGAAGGACGCCATTGAGGAGGATTTCCAGCGGCGAGGCGGCAGCCAGCGCCGCTGACAAGACCGGCTGCCTCCTCCAGGCGAAGGCTCTCTAGGCTCTGCATGGAGCGAAGGATGGCGTCCGATTCGGCGGACGCCATCCTTCCTGCGGCGCAAGGCCCCTCTTGGCGTGAAAGAATGCAGACAAAGTGCGGCGCTTTGACGGCGAAAAGGGGAGCGTTTTACAGAAAAGGAGACGGCTTGTTTATAACCGCATACATAATCGTTGGGAAATCCAGCCCGATATGGGTTAACCCGCTGTCAACCATACCAAATCCGGCGTCCGACAGTTCGTTTTCAAAGGTTTGAAAACTGACTTTTCTGCATGAGGTGGCCGCGATCTCCATCACCAGCCCGGTTTCTCCGTGCCTTCTTTTCACATTTTCGAAAGCTGTTTCCGCATTGCTTTGCGACTCCTCCGTGCCGTCGCCTATCGTTAAAATCAGTCCGTAGCCGCCTGGCACCAGGTGGTGCAAAATAAAGGCAAGATAGCTTTTTCTGTCGTCATCTTTGAGAAGCATGTGCAGGGTTGCGACAGAATAGATGAAGTCGAAGCGTTGGGGCATATTTTGTGTGCAGACATCCACAACCCAAAATCGGTGCCGGTCCTTTTGCTTGGCCTTACGCTTGCAATATCTTATGGCCTCTGCAGAAATGTCTATGCCGGTAACGTCATACCCTCTTTCCAACAGGGCAACGCTATCCCTGCCTTCGCCGCAACCCACATCGAGGATTCTAGGATGTTTTCCGTGAAAATATTTCTTGATGGTATCCAGAACAATGGGACTGGCGTCCGATGAAAACCAAGAAAGGTTTTTTGCATGGACCTGTTTATATCGGTTTTCATAGGCCTCGTAGTATTTTTTGTCCATAGAGGGCCTCCTTCCTATCGCGGTTGATTTATAGCTTTCCTACATTAAACATGGGTCTATAAATTGTGCAAGGGCATATCAAAGGAGAAAACGCCATCCCCGTCTATGGCGTACCCAAATCAGACTTTTTCTTGGGAAGGGTCATTAGGACTCTGCCTCTTTCATTTTAATTTGGTCTTCTAATATCTGTTTTCTTGGCGCTGCAGCCACATGACGTTGGCTTTGCAAGCATGGGCTCCAAAGGGAAAGCATCGGAAGCCTGATTTCCATTGGCTCAAAATTGCGGTGCTTCTTTGAAAGGAGGCGGTTGAAATCGATGTTTTGTATCAGAAAAAAGCAGTGCCCATGGGAAGAACTTAAATCCACTACATAATACATGATTTCATGAGAAGTATAAAATCGGAAGTTTCATCTCGCAGTTTTCTAAAGGAGAAGCTACATTTCAGTCGTTTTTTGAAGACTAAAATGTAGCTTCCAGTAGGGTAAATGGCCCTAATTATGATACAAATGGACCCCTTTGGCGTTGGGACCCTATGTGTCAGGGAGTTCACTTGGAAAAAGGGATTATAATTAGCGAACTTTTCTGCCTGGATCGCAGAAATCAACGCAAATCTTACAATGTGTTGTTCCGATTCTTCAGGAAAAGCGGTATGCTTATCCTGTCAGCAAAAGCTGAAATAAATCTCAAGCGAAGGAGAAGGAAAATGAACACAGATAAGATTTTTGCCGAATCCATAGCCAATGAATACGCCCCGAAAAACGCCTCCAAAGTGGTGGCACTAAAAAAGCTGGATCGCAAGGCCAAGAGTGCGGCGAATATTTTTGCCTGTGCCTTTGGGACGCTGATGGCGCTTGTGCTGGGCGTGGGAATGTGCTTTTCAATGGGCGTGATCGGCGATGGAAGCCAGACCATGTTGGGCGTTGGCGTGGTCATCGGCGTTCTCGGACTTGTGGGTGTAGGGGTCAATTATCCCATCTACCGAAAACTGCTGGAAAACGGCAAGCGCAAGTATGCCTTTGAGATTGTCCAGCTGGCGAAGGAAATCAGTGAGGAAGCCGAATAAGCGGAAGGAGGGCGGCGAAATATGAACAAGTCAGAAAGCAAATATTTTCACACCGCCCACTGTATGGATGAGGCGCTGATCTCCTTGCTGAAAGAGAAGGATCTGGAATATATCACGGTAAAGGAGATTTGCCAAAAAGCAGGAGTGAACCGCTCCACATTCTATCTCCACTATGAAAGCATCGCCGATTTGGTGGGTGAGGCAGTAGAAATGGTCCATCGAAGGTTTTCGGCATGTTTTGCAGAAAGAAAGGGAATTGTCGAAGAAATTGATCACACCGATTTATCCAATCTGATTCTGATTAAGCGGGACTACCTGTACCCGTACCTGCGGTTTGTCAGAGAGCACAAAGACCTCTATTGGGCGGCGTTTCGCAACCCCACGGAAGTGCAGGCCGATCTGAAATTCGGCTATATCAAGAAGTACATTGTGGAGCCGATCCTGCGGCGGTTCGGCGTTCCGGAGGCTTGCTGGAAATACTATATCGCCTACTACATCGAAGGTACCGCAGCTATTGTCCGGGAGTGGCTTTCCGCCGACTGCAGCGACTCCCTGGAGATGATTGCCGGCGTGATCGAGGAATGTATTCGTCCCACCGAGTGGATCAGGGAAAACGCTATGGAGAAACAGACGAAACACCAGCGACTCGAACAGTTCCGGGAAAAATGGAATAATGATTACAGCTTCAAAACCTTTGTAGGCTCTTGGGCTTCCCTTTGTCTCACGGTGATTTTCGCCCTGTATCATGGGTATCTGGGAATAGCCTTATCTTCGATTTGGTACGGCAGTATCTGCGTGTATTACCTGCTGTTGGTTTCCGTTCGAGGAATGGTTCTTCACACAGAGTATTGGGCCAGAGCAAAGGACACGGATACGCAGCGGCTGTGGAGAAAGAAGGCGTATTTCATCAGTTCGACAACGCTGCTTGGGCTGAACTTCACTTTGATTGTACCGATCTCTCTCATGGTTCTAATGCAGAAGCCGGTCAGCATGGGACTGACCTCTGCCATCGCCATGGCGGCGTATACTACCTGTAAAATTACCCTGGCCATTATCAATATGCGCAGAAGCAGGGCATATCCTCCGCTAATCCACGAGCTGAGAACCATTAACTTGATTGATGCCTTTGTTTCCATCCTGACACTTCAGAATACACTGATCATGGTCAATTCCGACGCAGGGGAAGAAAACAGTATGATTACCCTGTCTGCTATCACCAGCGCTTTGATCTATCTGGCAATCATAATTATAGCCATCCGATTATTTTTTAAGCGAAAGGAAAGGCCTACAGGCTGCTAAACCTGTAGGCCTTGATCTATGCTGGGGTTGAAGCGTAATCTCATTCCCCGTTTGGAACTTGAAGGGCAGCCGCCCAGCCCTCTTGAAAGCGAAACCGGCGGCGGGCTATCGCTTTGTCTGGCAGCGGATGGGGCCGATAAAAGCCAGAAACCCCTTGAAATCAGGGCTTTTGGGCAAAAAGAAAGCACCGCAACCTTGATACACATTGTATCAGAATTGCGGTGCTTTTATGGCAAATAACCCTAATTAAGATACAATGGGGCCCCTTTGCGTCAGGGAAGGCAACTGGGTAACGCATAATTTTATCCCGTTTTTGATTGAATATTACAGCCAGCAGGTCGCCGTCCCGTTCTCTTCTCCATCTCCCTTGGGCCGTAAAATTATAC
>CALWDW010000014.1 GCA_944376795.1 uncultured Christensenellaceae bacterium | reverse complement strand
GCGGGGGGTTTGCGGGGAGGGGAACCTTGTGAGAAGGGTGCCCCTCCCCGCGCCCCTCCCCTTCCCAACCTTTTAGGGGAAGGGAGGGACGCAAGTCGCTCCAGGAGAAAGAATAAGTTAAAGTTTTCGCGAGGTGGGGGCCGGGGGGAGGGTGCCTTTTACAAAAGGCGGCCCTCCCCCGCAGTCTTCCCTTCCCAAACTTTGGGGGGAAAAGGCGGGACGCAAGTCGCTCCAGGAGAAAGAATAAGTTAAAGTTTTCGCGAGGTGGGGGCCGGGGGAGGGCGCCTTTTACAAAAGGCGGCCCTCCCCCGCAGTCCTCCCTTCCCAAACTTTGGGGGGAAGGGCAGAGAGGAACTAGGAGGCTGGTTCTTCTGCGTCGGATGGGATTGTTTCCTCGGAATCTCGTGAGCTTAGTCAGAAAAAGCGGAAGCCTTGCGCGGTCCCCGCGCCGCCGCCGCTCGTTGGGCAAAACGCGCTGTAAACACCGCGGTGTTCGTAAATTACTTCAAAGGGGGGACGGCTGAAAAAAGAATTCAGCCGTCCCCCTTTTTTAAGTATCTAAGTATCTTCTTTCCTAAAGTTTCTTAAGAGAAAGGGTTGGAGGGAGAGAAACCTTTTGAAAAAGGCCCCTTCCCCGGAGAGATCCCATCCCTCCCCGGAGAAACCGCGCATCTCTGGGAAAGGCCTCAGAGCACCAATTCGGCTTGCTTGTCTTCCTCCCGGGCTAGGGTGAAGATCATGTCGTTGCGGAAGGTGCGCTCGGGCAGCATGCAGATCAGCCGCACCACGTCCCGGTCAATGGGATACTGGCTGCCGTGGACGATCAAGGGATTGAGCTTGACAAAGGTCCCCATGGGCACGATGAAGGCCTCCAGGTTTTCCACCGAGAATTCCCCGCGGCCGGGGACTCCTACGTAGATGATGACGTCGCCGTCCAGGGGAATCAGGCCCTCGCAGGTGTACTGGTGGGCTTCCATGAAGTTGACAATATTGCGTTCCTTTTTCTCCACGCGGCAGACCGAAATGGTAGGCTGGGTGGTGGTGCCAAAATTCATGGAAATTAGATCGGGCCGGAATCCGCTGGCGCCGTTGACGTTGTGCGCGGCGGTGGAGGCGTCGTCCAGCAGGTCCTGGTACACGCCGTACTTACGGAAGGCCTCAGGCGTCAAAGGTTGGGCTTTAATGATACGCATAGTCATTCCTCTCCTTTCCAATCGTTGGATGGTGCGGCCCGCCTGCTACAGGCAGTGGGGACCTTCGGCGTCAGGATGATCCAGATGGATGTCCAGGTACCGGGCTACCTCCCGGAGCACGGGGAAATACCGGCCGTACATCCCGCCCAGGTGATGGATGTAGGGGCCAAACATCAGCCGCTCCTCCCACTTTTTCCAATCGTCCACCTCGAACCAAACGTAGGTGCCGGTGGTTTCGGGGCCGGTGGTGCTGTGTCCCTCTCCGGCGAAGAGATAGTACTCCCCGTCGATGTCGTCAAAGCGGCAGACGGTGATATCCCCCTGCTTGAGCTCCCAGCGCTCCTGGCCGCCCACCAGGCGAGCCGCGGAATCCGGGGCCTTCAGGGAGTAGGGGAAGGGGCCGCAGTGCCACAGCAGCTCGGCGTTGTCGTTTTCGGGGTGGCGGATGGTTAGGTCGGCCAGGAATTCCGCCTCCTCCCCGAGGCTGCAGGCCCGGAGGATGGCCATGGTAATGGCGCCGTTGATATCGGTTTCACAGGAGACGGGCAGGCCGGCGTCACAGAGCTCCCCGGCGCAGGTGCATACCGGAACCCCCAGCGCAGCCGAGCAGGAAGGCCAGCACTCAATGGCGCCCACGGTGCAGCCGTTCTTCTCCATCAGATCCTGGATGGTCATTTTGGCGGCGGCGATCGTCATCACCTTTTCCTCCTCCATGCCCGAGCAGTCTATGCGGCGGGTGAGGTCGGCATAGTAATCCAGCAGAGCCTGGGGACGCTCCTCCAGCAGCGCCTCCGTGCCCCGGGCGATCATCAGGGGCGAGATGGGGACGGTGGTAATGCCAAAGCGTTTGATGAGCTGGGCCTCGTTGGTCATGACGCTCATAAAGGGCCCGGGCCGTTCGCCCATCTTGGCGATACGCAGGCCCTTGAGGTCCTTGAGCACGTTGACCACCCGGAGGAAGTTCTCATAGCCCTGGGCAAACTCGGCGCTTTCGGTCTCGCAGTTGAAGATGTAGCTGTAGGTAACCCCGTGGCGGCGGAGCACCTTGGTGGCGGCAAACATGCCGCACTGGGTGTCCCGGCCCCGGATGACGTCGGTATTGGGCACCCGGTCCCGGGCGCCCCAGACCAACACGGGCACCGAGAAGGCGCTGGCTACCCCGGCGGCCACCGACTCCTCGCCGAAGTCGCAGAAGGGGATAAAGAGGGCGTCAATGCGGGATTCCCGGAATTTCTCCACAATGGCGGGAATGAGCTCGGTCCGGTCGGCGATGCCGTGGAGGGTCAGGTCGTCGATGTCCACGATCTTCACCACGCTGCTCTGGATGCCCCGGATCACCGGCATGAAGCGTTCCTTCTGACGGCGGGCCTCCTCCATTGGCAGGAAGCCCCGTTTGACGGGCATAACGCCCAGGGTAATGCTCGGCTTATACATGTTCCAAACCTCTCTGATAGAATTTGACCCGCTGGTCGATTTCGGTGTAGTCAATAACCCCCTCCCGGAGGAAGCGCTCCACCGTGGGACGGTCGGGAATTCCGGCGCGGCCGCCGATCCGGGTGCACTTGATGGCCGCCACGGCGCTGGCAAAGCGGGCGGTTTCCCGCAGGGAGAGGCCCATCAGCCATCCGGCCAGGAAGCCGCCGTGGTAAACGTCCCCCGCTCCCACCGTATCCCGCACCGGCACGGAGAAGGCCGGCAGCCGGAAAAAGCCCTCCTCCCGGCTGATTCCCACACAGCCCCGTTCCCCCAAGGTGAAGACCACCACCTCCGGCCCCATGGCCAGCACGCTGCGGCAGTTCTCCTCAAAGCGCTCGTCCCCAAAGAGGGTGTTGTAGACAAATTCCGACGCCACGAACAGATCCAGCTGGGCAATGTGATCCATCATGTCCTGGGAATAGCCGTCGGCATCGATGAAGACCTTGCCTCCGGCATCGTGGATACAGTCCATGGCCGCCAGCGTAGTGGGGCTGATTTCGGTGATAAACAGATAGCGGGAATCCCGGATGGCCGCCCAATCCAACTCTTCCGGTGTGATACCCTGGGCTGTTCCGTTGTTGTATAGGATAGAGCGTCCTCCGGTCTCGTAGTCGGAGAGAACGATGGATAGGCTGGTGGTCTTCCCCGGACGGACGACGACCCGGGAGGCGTCAATGCCGTGGCGCCCGAAGTCCTTCCTGCAGAAGGCGCCGTAATTGTCTTCGCCCACGGCGGCGATCATGGCGCCGCGCACGCCCAGCCGGGCGGCGGCCACCATGCCGCTGGATACCTTGCCCCCGCCCTGCCAGCTCAGCTCCTGCACCTTGGCTCCGCCGTTGGGCCGGGGAAAGGTGGGAACGTTGACATTCATGTCCATGCAGGGCTCGCCGATGCCAATGACGTCATACATGCAGATTCCTCCTTGCCGGGGCTACAGGGAGAACTTATTGGGGTTGAGCAGGCGGATCTTGCCAATGACAAAGTCCATCATGGGCTCCTTCATGGACATGAGGACACCGCCGGCATTGCCCTGGTTCCGGGGGATCTCCAGGGCGGCGGCCATGGCGTGGGCCATGGCCCGGAAGTACTCGGTGGCGATATTGAACTTGCTCAAGCCCTGGTTGACGGCCTCCTTCATCTGCTCGGCGGGGATATCCGAACAGCCATGGAGCACCAGGGGAATGGAGAGCTTGGCGCGGATGGCGCGGATGCGGTCAAAGTCCAGGTTGGGCGTGGTGGCGTAGGGGCCGTGGGCGTTTCCCACCGCGATGGCCAGGGAATCGCAGCCTGTGCGCTCCACAAAGTCAGCGGCCTGCTCCACCTTGGTGTAGTGGCCGGCGTTGACAATGTCGTCCACATTGGCCCCGCTGCCCACATGGCCCAGCTCGGCCTCCACGTCTACCCCGAAGACCCGGGCGGTACGCACCACCGCCGCCGTTACGGCGACATTCTCCTCGTAGGGCAGGGCGCTGCCGTCCACCATCACCGAGGGGAAGCCGTCCCGAATCCCGGATACCGCAATATCATAGGTGTTGGAGTGGTCCAGATGCACCGCCACCGGCACGGAGGCTTTGGCGGCCAGATCCTTGGCCATGTAGGCGATGTGGTTTAGCGGGCAGTGGGCCGCCAGGCCGGGATAAAACTGGATGATGATGGGGACCCGTTCGGCCTCTGCTGCCAAAATAGCGTACTTAATGGACTCAAAATTGATGGTATTGATGGCCGCTACGCCGTAGTGATTGTCGGTGGCGTGCCGCAGGATATCCTTGACCTTTGCCAGTGCCATGGTAGTACACTCCTTCTTCTGACGATATAAAACAAATGGGCATATTCCTACGGTATCATTCGCTATGAGGTTTGTCAATTGGGTTATATAACCAACGGCGGATTTTGAATTTGTGGATTCTGTCAGTTTCTGCCCCGTTGATTGACAAGCCTGCCAAAGTCATGCATAATGGGAACATGGACAAACAGAGGAGGGGCGGCCTATGAGCCAGATGGGGGAACGGATCCAAACCAGCAACAAGCCGCGGAATATCCGCGAGCACAACCTTAAGCTGGTGCTGCAGCTTTTCCGGCAGCAGGAGATCCTCTCCATCCACCAGATCGCCCAGCAGGCCAGCCTGAGCAAAACCACCGTAACCAAGGTGGTTTCTCTGCTTCTGGCCCAGGGTCTGGTGGTCTCCATGGGGAAGGGCGCCTCCACCGAGGAGGGCGGCAAAAAGCCGGAGCTTTTTGCTCTCAATACCGAGAAAGCGTATATCATCAGCCTCAGCACCGGGGTGGGTGTCATTTCCGGGGCGGTTCTGGATCTGAAGTGCCGCCTCCTGTACCGCCACGACAAGGCCTATGATCCCGGCCTCAACTATCCGGATACTTTGGAGCGCGTAGCCGAGGTCATCGGCGAAATGCTTTCTGCCCTCTCCCTGTCCCACCGGCAGATCTGCGGCATTGCCCTGGGCTGCGATGGGGTAGTGGACGCGGAGAACGGCATCCTTCGCTATCCGATCCATCACAAATGGGGCAAGGAGCTTCCTATTGCCGAGGATCTGCTGCGAATTCTCCCCTATGACGTACCCATTTGGGTGGATAATGCCTGCCGGTTCCTGGGATATGCCGAGCTGGTGGCCCGGGGCGGCGCAGCCCAGGAATGTATGGTGACCGTTTTCTCCGCCGGCGGCACAGGCGGCTGCATCATCCAGCATGGCCGTATCATTAAGGGCAGCAACGGCTTTGTGGGGGAGTTGGGCCATTTCATACTGGACACCCACAGTGACGTCCTCTGTCAGTGCGGCAATTACGGCTGCTTTGAGGCGCTGGTTTCTCCCCGCCAGGTACTGGCCCGCGTTCGGGAAGCAGCCCCTGATAAGCTGGCGGGTTCCAGCCTGGCCCCGGCCGTCCAAGCCGCCGCCTTGTCGATTGACGATGTGTTCGCGGCCGCCCAGGAGGGAGATGCACTGGCACGGGAGGCGTTGGATCCGGTGGTCGGCTGCTTTGCCGCGCTGATTCACAATACCATACTGCTGCTGGATCCCCAGGAGATCGTCATCCAGGGTGTCTATGCTCGGGCAGGGGACTATTTTCTGGAGCGGCTTCGCACCCAGGTGCGTTCCTTCCGCTTCTACAAAATCAAGCACAAGCTGGACATCTCTTATTCTCGGCTCAAGAGCAGCGGTGATTACATTGCCGACTTCCTTCTGGGCGGCGGTTACTACGTGGCGGAAATGTTTTTTTCCCAGTATGATTTCCGCGCCATGGAGAAGCTGGAAACCGCCATCGATCCCCGGCAATAGGACAACACTGTGCTTTCGTGTTCCCTTGGAGGAGGGGGCCCTTTTGCAAAAGGGCCCCTCCCCCAAACCCCCTTCCCCCAAAACCTTAGGGGAAGGGACTGTTGGAAAAAATGAAAAACGGCTGCAAGAAGAGTGCAGCCGTTCCCTTATGTTTTTTCTCCATCTTCCCCCTAAAAGTTTTAGAAAGGAGGGGGCACGGGGGAGGGAAACCTTTTGCAAAAGGTTTCCCTCCCCCGCAGAACCCCCTGTGATTTCAGGCATACTTTTTTTCCTTCCTCCCCATACTAGGAGCGAAACATCCCGGTATAAGGAGGCGGTCTCAATGGATCCCCAAAAACCCAATCCCCAGCAGCCGCATCCCACCCCTGAGGCGGGAAGCGACTTTGCCTTAGCCACCAATAACGTGGTTTCGGCCACCGAGTGCACCGGCTTGGCTCCCGCGCCCATTCTGGACGAGGGAGCATCCCAATCCTATTTTAACATCTATCCCATTCCTATGCCGGCAGATATGCCGAAAAAGGGGCGGAAGGAAGGGACGCCGCCCACGGGGGAGGAGCCCCCAGCCTCGGGCAAAAGGTAATATTCCGACCCCTAGGGCGCCTGCGTAGGCAAGGCCTTTTCTGACCTTGACGGCGCAGGCGTCCTATGATATGGTTACGGCAAATCGGAAGAAAGAGGTGCCGAGCCATGCAGCGTCCCGCATCCATGCAGCAGGTCATACAACGCGTATCCGCCGCCCTGGCCCATCGTCCCCGCCTGGCGGCTCTCTTTGCCAATTGCTACCCCAATACCTACGAAACAACCCTCCGCACCCTCCCGGATGGCACCAGCTTTGTCATCACGGGGGACATTCCCGCCATGTGGCTGCGGGATTCCTCCGCCCAGGTGCGTCACTACCTTCCCGCCGCCCGTGAGGATACTGCCCTGGCGGAGATGATTGCCGGCCTCTGCCGCCGGCAGAGCCGCCTCATCCGGCTGGATCCCTATGCCAACGCCTTCAACCAGGAGCCCAACGGCGCCTGCTTCCGGGAGGATATCACCCAGCGCAGCCCCTGGGTCTGGGAGCGCAAGTATGAGGTGGATTCCCTTTGCTATCCCATCCAGCTGGCCTATCTGCTGTGGAAAGCCACCGGTTTCTCCGCCCACCTGGACGGGGATTTCCGCGCCGCCTTGGAAACAACCTTGAACCTGTGGCGGGTGGAGCAGCGGCACGAGAACTCGCCCTATTCTTTCCAGCGCACCGACTGCCCCGCCAGCGATACCCTTCCCTGTGAGGGCCGCGGAACCCCCGTAGCTTACACCGGCATGACCTGGTCCGGCTTCCGCCCTAGCGACGATGCCTGCGCTTACGGTTATTTGGTGCCCAGCAATATGTTTGCCGTGGTGGCGCTGGGCTATGCGGCGGAGATCGCCCGGGAAGTGTGGAAAGATGAAGCATTGGCTGCTGCCTGCCAGGCCCTCTCCCGGGAGATTGATGCCGGGATCCAGGCCCACGCCATTGTGGAGCACCCTGAATTCGGTCCCATTTATGCCTATGAGACCGACGGCATGGGGCACTATACCCTGATGGACGACGCCAATGTCCCCAGCTTGTTGAGTATTCCCTACCTAGGGTACCGGGATGCCGAAGATCCCGTCTACCAGAACACCCGCCGCTTTATTCTGAGCCATGCCAATCCTTACTACTACCAGGGAACGGCAGCCCAGGGCATTGGCAGTCCCCACACGCCCCCCCGCTATATCTGGCCCATTGCCCTGTCCATGCAGGGCCTGACCAGCCGCGATCCCCAGGAGCGGGCCGCGATCCTGGATATGCTGGAAGCCACCGATGCGGGAACCGGATACATGCACGAGGGCTTTGACGTGGATGATCCCCGCCGCTTCACCCGGGAATGGTTCGCCTGGGCCAACTCGATTTTCAGCGAGTTTGTGATGGATTATCTGGGGATGTAGCGGCAGAATTATGGCCCCCGCAGGAATCTCTGCAGATGCAGGCGGGGGCCTTTTTGCGGCCTCTGTGGGAAAAAGCCATCCAGGCGGCATGGGTTCCTTGGGGAAAACAAAAAAGGCCTCCGGGGCGGAATGCCCGCAGAGGCCCTTTTGGACAGAGTAAGAGGCTAGCGGCCCGAAAGACTGCGAACCGTTTCCCCGGGGGTTACGGGAACCACCTGGCCGTCGACCTCCAGCCAGACCGTTTGCCCGGAAAGGTTGGTGGCCTGGGTCATGCCCGCGTCAAAGCGCAGCATGGATACCGCCCGGGCGTAATCATAGATCTCCAAGCCGGTGGCAAACCACACCCGGTCGGCCGCTGCGGCGGCTTTGCGGCAAAATTCCTCAATCAGGTCCCAGTTATCGTTGTCATGGAACTCATAGCTGTGCCCCCAAACGTAGAGCACACGTCCCCCTCGGAAGCGGCCAATGTAGGAGAGAAAATGATCCAGCCGCGCAAGCACATCCTCCCGGTGGTGGCAGGTGGGATGCCAGGCCGTGAAATCCTCCGGAAGGGAGTAGCTGTAGGTGGAGCGTACCGTACGGCTGTAGAGCAGGCCGCAGGCCCGCAGCGTCTCCTGTACCTGGGCGTCGTAATCGCCAAAGGGATAGCTCATACTGACCACCGGCCGGCCGGCATAGGACTCCAGCGCCCGCCGGTCTTCCCAGATCTCAGCCAGCATGGCTTCCCGGCTCATCCTGGGGAGAAAGGGATGGGTGCAGGTATGACAAGAGATCTCGTGGCCCGCGTAGAGCTCGGCCAGCTCCTCCCCGGTCACATAGCCGGGACGGCCCAGATTGGCAGAGTTTAGGTGGAAGGTGCCCTTGAGGCCGTAGCGGTTCATAATCTCCACCAGCCGGCGGTCATACTCCCGGCCGTCGTCATAGCTCAGGGTCAATGCTCCCGGCTTTCCGCCGGGGTAGTATCCGGTGCGAATCATAGCGGCAGTTCCTCCTTTACCGGCAGAAGCACTCCACATAATGGTCGATAGCCCCGGTGATGACCTGGATGGCCTTCTCCCGGTTCATGACTTCGTTGACGGCGGTCTCCTTCCTCTCCAGCGCCTTGTACACCGAGAAGAAGTGGCTCATTTCCTCAAAGATATGCTTGGGCAGCTGGGTGATATCGGTGTAGGTATTATAATTGGGATCCTTAAAGGGAATGGCGATGATTTTCTCGTCAAAGCGGCCGTTGTCCATCATGGTGATAACGCCGATGGGGTAGCAGCGGACTTCCACCATAGGCTCGATCTCCTCGCTGCAGAGCAGGAGCACGTCCAAAGGATCCCCGTCGTCGGCATAGGTTCGGGGAATAAAGCCGTAATTGGCCGGATAATGGGTGGATGTATGCAGGATCCGGTCCAGGATGATGAGGCCGGTCTCCTTGTCCAGTTCATACTTTTTCTTACTGCCCTTGCTGATCTCCACCACCGCGATAAAGTCCTCTGGGGTGATGCGCTTGGGGCTGATGTCGTGCCAGATGTTTCCCATGGGAACCTCCTTCCTGCTTTTAAATTTTTTCTCCGTACCCGTTTCAAAATCCTGCCCGCTGCCGGGAAACTCCACGGCATACCCAGACCCAATCTGCCATAGGATGCAGCGGGACGGCATCGTTGGCATGGGGAAATTCCCATTCTTCTTGACATGTTATCTACGACTAACTATAATGAAGCTGGACTTTGGGAGGAAGGCAAGGTGAAAGGCAATGACGCTGGATCAGCTGAAGGTCTCCCAGTCAGGGACGATCAAAGCGGTAGGCGGTCAGGGCGCCCTGCGACGGCGGCTCCTGGATATGGGGCTGACCCCGGGGACCAAGATCATGGTGCGGAAGGTAGCTCCCTTGGGAGACCCCATCGAGCTGTATCTCCGAGGCTATGAACTGACGCTCCGCCAGGAGGACGCGCGGCAGATCGAACTCTGGGAGGCAGAGCCATGAAACTGACCTTTGCCCTGATAGGGAACCAAAACTGTGGGAAAACCACCCTCTTTAACCAGCTCACCGGCAGCAACCAGCATGTAGGCAACTTTCCTGGCGTTACCGTGGACAAGAAGGAGGGCCCCATCCGCAAGCATCCCGACGCCACGGTGGTGGATCTGCCGGGGATTTACTCCCTTTCGCCCTACACTACCGAGGAAGTAGTGACCAGCGACTTTCTGATCCGGGATAAGCCAGACGCCATTATCAATATCTTGGACGCTACCAATATTGAGCGGAACCTCTACCTGACGCTGCAGCTCATGGAACTGCGGATGCCCATGGTGCTGGCCTTTAACATGATGGACGAGGTCCGTGCCAGCGGGGTGAGCATCGATATCCCCACGCTGTCGGAGCGCATGGGAGTGCCCATCGTTCCTATCTCCGCCAGCAAGAACGAGGGCGTGGACGAGCTGGTCAGCCGCGCCATTGAGGTGGCGGAAAAGAAGATCCGTCCCGGTACCATGGACTTCTGCGTGGGAGAGGTGCACCGGGCCATTCACTCCATCGCCCACATCGTGGAGGACCACGCCCAGGAGCGGGATATCCCCGTACGCTACGCCGCTACCAAGCTGGTGGAGGGAGATCCCGCCATGACGCGCACGCTGGGCATCTCCGAGCGGGAGATTGACATCATCGGCCACATCGTGGACGATTTGGAGAAAAACCTGCATACCGACCGGGAGGCGGCCTTGGCCGATATGCGCTACGACGCCATCCAGCGCCTCACCGCCGATACCGTCAAAAAGCCTACCGCCGCCCAGGAGGAGAGCCGGTCGGTGCGTATGGACCGGATCCTGACCCATAAGGTTTGGGCGATTCCGATTTTCCTGGGGATCATGCTGCTGGTGTTTTGGCTGACCTTCGGCGTGGTAGGCAAGGTACTCAGCGACCTGCTCAGCTGGGGCATTGGGGAGATCACCGACCTGGTGGACGGCCTCCTCACCCGGGCCCAGGTCAATCTGGGACTGCACAGCCTGGTGATTGACGGCGTCTTTGCCGGGGTGGGCAGCGTGCTTTCCTTCCTGCCTACCATTGTGGTGCTCTTCTTCTTCCTCTCCATGCTGGAGGACAGCGGCTACATGGCCCGGGTGGCCTTTATTATGGATAAGTTGCTGCGCAAAATCGGCCTGTCGGGGCGCTCCTTTGTTCCTATGCTTATCGGCCTGGGCTGTTCCGTGCCCGCCATCATGGCCACCCGCACCCTCTCCAGCGAGCGCGACCGGAAGATGACCATGCTGCTGATCCCCTTTATGTCCTGCTCGGCCAAGCTGCCCATTTACGCGGTGTTTACGGCGGCCTTTTTCCCGGAATATGGCGCCCTGGTCATGATGGCTCTCTACGTCATGGGCATGGTCCTGGCGGTGGTCATGGGGCTGCTGCTGAAAAACTCCCTGTTTAAGGGCAACCCCGTGCCCTTTGTGCTGGAGCTTCCGGCCTACCGCTTCCCCTCTTTTAAGAGCGTGATGCTCCATATGTGGGACAAAGCCAAGGACTTCCTCCAGCGGGCCTTCACCATCATCTTCTATGCCACCATCATTATTTGGGTGCTGCAGAACTTTGACATCCGCGGGAATATGGTCATTGACAGCGCCGAAAGCATACTGGCGGCCATCGGCGCATGGATTGCCCCGGTCTTTGCGCCCCTGGGCTTTGGCAGCTGGCAGTGCGCCACCGCCCTGATTTCCGGCCTGACGGCCAAGGAGGCGGTGGTCAGCACCATGGCCGTGCTCCTGGGCGCCCAGAGTCCGGAACTCCTGGGGCCCATGCTGACCGAGTTTTTCACCCCATTGACGGCCTTCTCCTTCCTGACCTTTACGCTGCTGTATACACCTTGCGTAGCGGCTCTGGCGGCCCTGCGGCGGGAGATGGGGAAGGTTTCCCAGGTGATTATGGTCACTGTGGGACAGATCGGCATTGCCTGGGTGGCAGCCTTTGCCGTCTACCAGGTGGGACGGCTCTTCGTAGGCTGATGGGCTGGCAGGATATTGGAGTGCTGGCGGTGCTGGGTGTGGCCATTGGGCTTTCCCTGGGCCTCTTCCGCCGCAGGCGGCGGGACGGCTGCTGCGGCGGCTGCGCCGGATGCCCCCAAAGCAGAGATTGCGAGGGAGTTTGCGGAGGATCCTGCGGGGGAGGGAAACCTTTTGAGAAAGGTTCCCCTCCCCCGGGCCCCCACCCTTCTAAAACTTTTAGGGGGAGGATGGGAAAGTAGAAGGGGAACGGCTGCAAGAAGAGTGCAGCCGTTCTCTTGCATTTCCAAGCAGTCCCTTCCCCTAAGGTTTTGGGGGAAGGGGGTTTGGGGGAGGGGGCCCTTTTGCAAAAGGACCCTCTCCCCCAAGGGGACGCGGAAGCACGCGGCGGGATCTTGCGGGGAGGGAAACCTTTTGAAAAAGGTTTCCCTCCCCCGGGCCCCCACCTTTCTAAAACTTTTAGGGGGAAGGATGAGGGAGAGTAAAAAGGAACGGCTGCAAGAAGAGTGCAGCCGTTTTTCATTTTCCAAGCAGTCCCTTCCCCTAAGGTTTTGGGGGAAAGGGGTTTGGGGGAGGGGGCCCTTTTGCAAAAGGACCCTCTCCCCCAAGGGAAGTGAACGCATAAAAAAGCGGGGGCCGCGAAAGGCCCCCCCTTTTGGATTCCAAGGAGGCGGGGAATACGGCGGCGCCCTTACAAATTTCGGGGCTGCAGGGCTTCGGCCTCCGCCAGCCAGAGGGAGGCTGCGGCATCGCTGGGCATCCGCCAATCCCCGCGGGGAGAGAGGGATACCGAGCCGATCTTGGGCCCGTCCGGCAGGCAGGAACGCTTGAACTGCTGGGCAAAGAACCGACGGTAGAAGGTGCGCAGCCAGTGGAGGATGGTGGAATCGTCATAGACACCTGTGAAGGCCGCCTGGGCCAGCCGGTAAATCTTCCGCGGAGCAAATCCCCAGCGGATGCAGTAGTACAGGAAGAAATCATGGAGCTGGTACGGCCCTACAATATCCTCGGTGCGCTGGGCAATTTCCCCATCCTGGGCGGGAAGAAGCTCGGGACTGACCGGGGTGTCCAGGATGTCCAAGAGAACCTCCCGCAGGGAGGCGTCCTCCACCGTGTCGGCGGCATAGCGGACAATATGACGGATCAGCGTCTTGGGCACCGAAGCGTTCACCCCGTACATGGACATGTGATCCCCGTTGTAGGTGGCCCAGCCCAGGGCCAGTTCGGAGAGGTCGCCGGTCCCTACCACCAGACCGTTGGTTTCATTGGCCAGGTCCATGAGGATCTGGGTGCGTTCCCGGGCCTGGCTGTTTTCGTAGGTGACGTCCCGGTTCTGGGGGTCGTGGCCGATATCGTCGAAGTGAAGCTCCACTGCCCGGGCGATATCCACCGTTCGGAGGGTGGCGCCCACCGCCTGGGACAGGATCTCCGCATTGCCCCGGGTGCGCACCGTGGTGCCAAAGCAGGGCATGGTTACCGCCAGGATATCTTTCCGGGACCGCCCCAAACGGTCCATAGCCCGGGCGGTTACCAGCAGGGCCAGGCAGGAATCCAAGCCGCCGGAAATGCCCAGCACCGCCGTCTTTGCGTGGGAATGCTCCAGGCGCTTGGCCAAGCCTGCCGCCTGCATGGATAGGATGGCCTCGCACCGCTGGGCCCGCTGTCCCGCATCCGCCGGAATGAAGGGAGCGGGATCCACCGGACGGGTGAGAGGCGTTTCCGTGGGAGGCATGGAGAAGGGAATCTGCCGGTAACCCGCGTCCCGCCGGGGCGGATAGGCGTTCATCCGCCGCCGTTCGGCCTGGAGCCGGGAGACGTCCACCTGGCCGACGGTCAGGCCGGTGGTAAAGGGCCGGCTTTCGGCCAGAAGAATGCCATTCTCCGCAATGAGGTCATGCCCGGCAAAGACCATATCGGTGGTGGATTCCCCCTCGCCGGCGTCGGCGTAGATGTAAGCCGCACAGAGCCGGGCCGACTGCCCGGTTACCAGGGTGCGCCGGTAGGCGTCCTTGCCGATGGTCTCGTCGCTGGCCGAAAGATTGGCCAGTATGAGGGCCCCGGCCAGGGCATGCCGGGTAGAGGGCGGCTCGGGGACCCAGAGGTCCTCGCAGATCTCCACCCCCACCACGAAGCCCGGCACCTCCCGGCAGGCAAAGAGCAGGTCCCGGCCAAAGGGCACCGTGCCCGTCCCCCAGGGGATGTCGGCCACGCCGGCGGGGGCCGGATGGAAGTGGCGCAGCTCGTAAAACTCTCCGTAGTTGGGCAGATGGCTCTTGGGCACGAACCCAAGAATCTCCCCCCGGTAGAGCGCCGCAGCGCAGTTATAGAGCTTGCCGCCCCACTCCAGGGGCAGCCCCACCAGGGTCAGCAGGTTCAGTGAACGACTCTCCTCCCGCAGGGTTTCCAAGGCCTGCCGCGCGCCTTCCAATAAGGATTCCTGCAGGAAGAGATCCCCACAGGTATAGCCGGTCAGCCCCAGCTCGGGAAAGACCGCCAGGCGCACCCCCGCTTCATCGGCCTGCCGCATCAGCGCCAGGGTTTCCGACGCGTTGTACGCGCAATCGGCTACCCGCAGGCGGGGCGTGGCCGCAGCAACTTGAATCCATCCGTCCAGCATCCTTTGGTACCTCCTATTTCTTGGTTCTATTATAGAGGCGCCTTTTGTTCTGCGCAAGGGATTCCCGCTTCAGCCAGGGGTTCTTCCAGGAGATTGACCGGCGTAACCCTCCCCTGATGGATGCGGAAGCTGCGGATCTGCTGGGGCGCAAAACCGGCCCGCCAGGATACCCCCAGCAGCGGCAGGCGCAGCGTTGCCTCCACTGCCAAGCCCTGGGTCTCATGGCAGCGGAGAATCCAGCCCTCTCCGTCCTCGGCAGGCTTGAGGACGGTGGGAAGGATATTGGTCACGTCCACCGAAAGGGCGCTTCCCACCGGAGACAGCGTACCCTCATGGTAGGTTCCCACCAAAGAGGTCAAGGGAGCGGCCAGAAGCTCGCCTTCCTGAAGAAGCGGCGTGCGGTCTCCGTCCAAGGGCAGCAGCGTCAGGGAAAAGGTGTGCTCCCCCTGGTCGGTGAACTCGCAGGCGTCATCCCGCGCCCCATAGTGGTCGGCAAAGATAGGACTGCGCAGGGCGGTGATCCGCAGCTCGCCCTCCCAAGCGTCATAGGCCGTGCGGGTATCAGTGGCAACGCCTAGGCCGAAGCCTGCGGCTTCCTGCCAGGCCACCCACTTCTGCATGGGATAGTCCTTCCCGTCGGCGGGACGTTCCAGGAAACCATAGGGGATGGAGGAGACAGGCCTGCCGCCGGCGCAGGCCGTGGGGAAGCAGAGCTTGAGCATGGCGTGCTTCTCCTGCCAGTTGACCCGATAGCGCAGGGACAGCCCCGGTCTGTCCCGGAAAAGGGTGGCGGTGAGTTCCAGCTGGGAGGCGCCGTAGCTTCCGCGCAGCCGCAGGCTGGCACAGAGGGCGCCTTCCTCCGTGACCCGGGCCTGGGCCTGGGAAAAGGCGCCGATTTCCTCCCGGAAGGAGAAGATGTTATGGGCCCAGGTGTCGCAGGGGGTCTCGTCCATGACCCGGGCCCGCGCCCCGGCACGAAGCAATTCCCGGCCGGACTTTTTATCATAGAACCGGGTGATGGCGCACGCGGCGGCGTCGAACTCCACCCGCAGGAAATCGTTCTCTAGGAAGTTTTCCCCAGCCAGCAGGGTTCCCGCACCCTGGACGGCCGGCTCCGGGGACTGCTGGTAGAGCCAATAGAGCCGCCAGCCCATGGGAGGCACCTGGGCCAGGATGGCGGTCTCCCACTTATCATCCCGGCCGTTGGTCACCGGGCTGCGCAGAGACTGGACGGGTACCGGATTGCCGGCGTCATTCCGGGCTGCGGCCACCTTGACAGCCGTGCGTACCAATGCCTGCGCCGGGAAGCCGTGGGGATTGAAGACCACCAGAGGAACGCCCCGGCCCTCCTGCTCCCAGAGGCGGAAGTCCAGCTTCTCGTTGGCGATGGGGCGGCCCTGGGTGGTGTCGATGGACCAGGCGATACGCTGGCAGGCCCGGTTTGCCTCCCGTGCCGCAGCGGAGAGGCTCCCTCCCAAGGCCTCATAGGCGTCGTCATAGGCGCCGCGCACCGCGCAGCCGCCCATAATGTCATGGAACTGCTGGAAGAGTACGTCTTTCCACGCCGCTTCCAGGGAGACGGGGGCGTCCAGTACCCCCGCCTGGCAGGCCAGGGCCTGGAGCCGCTCGGCGTCCAGGAGACGGCACTCGGCCCGGCGGTTCCGCTCCTTGATGCCCATGACCGCCGTGTAGCAGCCGCTGGCATGATGCTGCAATTCGTCCCGCAGGATAGGCAGATCCGCGGGATCCAGGGCGTCAAAGTAAGCATCCGGCGAAGAATAACGGTAGCCTCCGCCGGCCACCAAGGGAGCGAGGGCTTTGAGATTCCGTATGGTCGGGCCGCCGCCGTGGTTGCCCACGCCGTAGAAGCACATCAGCGGGCGGCCTTCCTGCTGGGCCATGGCGTGAAGCGCCTCGGCCCGCTGGGCCGCGCCGTCAAAGGGATCGGTGCAGTAGGCTGTGGGAATGCGGAAGGCGGGGAGGGAAGTACCGTCCGGACTCTCCCAGAGAAAGGCATGGTCCGGGAAGGGATACTGTTTCTCCAGGGTATCGTTGGGCCGCATATAGACATAGGCGTCCAGCCCGGATTGGCGCAGGATCTGGGGCAACATGGCGCTGTGGCCAAAGGAGTCGACATTGTAGCCCACCCGGGCCCGGCGGCCAAAGTGCTTCAGAAAATAGCGCTGACTGTACAGGGCGTGGCGGGCAAAGGATTCCCCGCAGGGAGCATTGCAGTCGGGCTGGATCCACCAGCCGCCCACGATGACCCAGCGGCCTTCCTGTACCCGCTGTACGATCCGGGCAAACATGGCGGGATCCAGTTCCTCCACCCAGGCGTAGTAGGCCGCGCCGGCGCAGGTGAAGATATAGTCGGGAAATTCCTCCATCCGGTCCAAAGCGCTGCGGAAGGTGGCCAATACCTCCGCGCAGCCTTCCTGCCAGCGCCAGAGCCAGACAGGATCCAGATGGGCGTTGCCAATAAGATGGACGGTTTGCTCTTCCATAACGGGGCCTCCTATTTTGCGGCATTGCTTGGCTGTATTTAGTATAAGCCTGGGTGAAGGAGAGAAGCTTATCATATGAAGGGGAAAACTTATCATATTTACAGGCAGGAGTTTTTTTCGGGGAAACGAATACTCAGCGCGGAGGGAGGAAAACGGTATGACGAAGACGGCCTGGAAACCGGGGGCGCTGCTGGCGCCGGTGCCTGCGGTCATGGTGACCTGTGGGGCCGGAGAGACGGCCAATATCCTGACCATTGCCTGGACAGGCATTGCCTGTACCCACCCGCCCAAGACCTATATCTCGGTGCGCCCGGAGCGGTTCTCCTACCCCCTGATTGTGGAGCGAGGAGAATTTGCCGTGAATCTGGTGACCGCCGAATTGATTCGTGCTGCTGACTTCTGCGGCGTCCGCTCCGGCCGGGAGGTGGATAAGTTTGCCGCCTGTGGACTAACCCGGCAGGATGCGTCCCAAATCAGCTGCCCGCTCATTGCCGAAAGCCCTTTGGCGCTGGAATGCCGGGTGGACCGGATAATTCCCTTGGGAAGCCATGATATGATCCTGGCGGATATTGCCGCGGTGGATGTAGAGGATTCGCTGATCGATGCTGCAGGCCGGCTTGACCTGGGCCGGTGCGGATTGGCGGCCTATGCGCACGGGTCCTACCATATTCTGGGCAAGGAAATAGGACATTTTGGTTTCTCTGTGAGAAAAAAGGCCCGAAAGAAGACGAAATAGAGGATTTTCTTATACCGTATGCCATAAATCATATAAAAATCCTTTAACTGATGAATGCAAAAAAGTGCAGAATAGTTTTGCCTTTGGCTCCTATGGATGGTATAATAAATATGTACTGTGAAAGGAGGGCTGCTGCTATGGCTACGAAAGTGCTGCCGCAGAGCGAATTGGAGATCATGAAGGCTATGTGGGCGATCAACCGTCCTGTGAGCGCGGCAGAGCTCAATGCTACGCTGGACAAGGGCTGGCGGGTGCAGACCCTGATTACCCACCTGGCCCGCATGGAGGAGAAGGGCGTTGTGTTGTGCCGCCGGGGTCCCACGATCAATGGGGTGCGCTGCTTTTATGAGGTGGTGCAGGATAAGGAGGCCTATATGCGCCGGGAGGTGACGCACTTCCTGGAGCGTATCCGCTCTATTTCCGACGAGCCGCTGTGTGACATATTTGCTAAGTACGGACCCGAAGCCACGAAAGGGTAGGACTAAGTCCGGCTGCTGGAAGGCTTGAGGACCAGTGCAGGTTTTTTTGATCTGCACTGGCCTTTTGTGCTTTTGGGGACGGAAGAAAATCCATAAATCCGGTCAACGTACTGCATATACCCAGACCGCTGCAAAGCGTATGATCAAGGCGTTCCGAAAGTCCGCTATCCTGTGGAAGTTTGTGCATGCGCAGGCCCATTCCGCAGCCCCCAGCAGGACGTGCTGCGCCCCGGTCCGTTCGCAGGCTCGTGCCCCTTCGCCGGGAAGATCGCCGGCAGGTTTGGCGGGCATAAAATCGTGAAAGGAGAATCCGCAATGATACGCGTGGAGAACCATCGTCTGCTGGCGGAGTCCGCCACCACCATCGCCGAATTCGAGGACGCGCGGCTGGTTTCCCTCCGGGACGCCGTCACGGGAGAGGAGTTTATCGACAAGGGGACGGCCTTGCGCCATCCTGCCCTCATCCTCTGCCAGGCCGGCGGCGGGCGCTACCCTCTGGGAGTGGGCCCCCGCTCCAAAATCACTCCCCGTCGCCTATCCGACTATGTGGGAGAGATCGTGATCGAGGATTGGGCGGGTGACGCCGCCCTCCATATCACCATCGATCCCGACAATGGAGACATCCGTGTGGAGCCTTCCGCCATTTCTTTGATGCGCGGGGTCAGTGCGCTGCACTATTTGGTCTGCCCTCGCCATGACCTGATGGAGATTCTTCCCATCCAGCAGGGCTGCCGCATTCCCCAGGGCTGGGAGGTCTTCCATGGCAGGGCCTTTCCCCATACCAGCGACTGGGAAGCGGCCTTCGCCGTGCTGGAGGGCGCGGGGAGCGGTTTCTCCGTGCAAGCGTGGGATCGGGAGTTCTTTGGAAAGTCTTTGGTCCTCGGGGAGGAGGACGATCCCCATGTGCTGGGCTTTGTCACCGAGGCCTCGGGCCCGGTGGCGGGGAATGAGACGGTGGGCAGCCTGACCTGGCGGTTGGCCGCTTACCGGGGAGACTGGGGGGTCCCCGTGCGCCGCTATCGGGATTGGCTGTGGGATGCTTACCGCCTGGATAAGGCCGCGGCCGCCCGTCCCCAATGGGTACAGGAGCTCAAGCTGGGGATCTCCTGGTGCCCCACCAACATCGAGATGCTTCGGGAACTGGCCAAGCGCATCGATCCCAAGTACGTGGTGCTTCACTGGCCCGAGTGGCGGGACTACGTCTACGATGAGGATTATCCTCGGTTCGTGCCGGCGGACTGGTCCATCGCCTTTGCCAAGGAGGCCCGGGCTATGGGCTACCACATCATGCCCCACTGCAATTTCCGGCAGATGAGTCCCTATCATCCCCTGTTTGCCCAGGTGGTGGGAACCTCTCCCCGGCGGGTGCTGGAAGGGACCCTCCGGGGCTGGAGCTGGCTGGAGGTGGACGGGCACTACACCAGCCTGGGCCCGCCCCAGTCCTATTCCCAGGTGGCCGACAGCGTGGGCGACAAGATCCTGGTGGATGCCCACCCCGGCCTGTCTCCCTGGCGGCATGAACTGACCCGCCAGATCGCCGCCTGCCGGGAGAGTATGGATCTGGATGTCATCTTTACCGACGTATCCCATGTCAGCGACAACTCCGACCCCTGGCGTGTGGAGAACCTCACCGTGACGGCAGGAACCCTGGCCCTGGGCCGGGAGCTCACCGATCTGTTCCCCGGATTTGCCATCGGCGGGGAAGGACGCAACGAGATCAACGCCCAGGTCTTTTCGGTGCATCAGCTCCATCTGCTGGCCTACGCTCACAACCGGGCCGGCGTGGGCGAGGATATCTCCTGGCTGCTGGACTATACCCTGCCGGTGATGGAGGAGATCACCCGGGGCCTGTGCCGGGGCATGGGTTATGCCCGGGGCGGCAACCGGGCCCAGCAGCGCATGTGCTTCGACGCGGCGGTGAAGCAGGGCGCTGTGCCTACCTTCCTCTTTGACGCGCCCCGCAGCGGAGAAGGCGCCTGCGAAGAATTCCTGGCCGATCCGGACGGGAATTTCGCCCACCTGCTGGAACTGGCGGGAGTCTGACGCCCGTGAAGGAGGATAGATGATGCAGAACAAGCCGAATATCCTTTACATCCTGGCTGATGACATGGGCTATGGAGACGTCTCCTGCCTCAACGAGAAGGCTGCCTTTACCACGCCCTATTTTGACCGGATGGCCAGGGAAGGAATAGCTTTCACCGATGCCCATGCGTCCTCGGCGGTCTGTACACCCTCCCGCTACAGCATTTTGACCGGGAGGTATAACTGGCGCTCCCGCCTCAAACGCGGGGTACTGATGGGGGAGGATGCGCCCCTGCTGGAGCCCGGGCGAATGACCTTGGCATCCTTGCTCCACAGCCAGGGATACTATACGGCCTGTATCGGTAAGTGGCACCTGGGCCTGGGGTTTGCCCGCCAGGAGGATGGGACGATCGATTTCACCGCGCTCCTGACCGATACCCCCATCCATCATGGATTCGACAGCTTTTACGGCATTGCCGCCTCGCTGGATATGGCGCCCTATGTCTATATCCAGGACGACCGCTTTACCGAGGAACCCACAGGCTGGTACCCCGGGGTAGAGGCGCTGCCTGGAGATGCGCCGACCCTAACCTATGCCCGGCCCGGCCCCTGCGCCCCGCACTTCGTCCACGAGGAGGTGCTGCCCCAGCTCACCGACCGGGTGCTCTCCACCATAGAGGCGCACCGGCAGGACCCCTTCTTCATTTACTTCCCGCTGCCGGCGCCCCATACCCCCATTCTGCCCACCCTGGAGTACCGGGGCAAGTCGGGCACCAACGCCTACGGCGACTTCTGCCTGATGTGCGACGGTATGGTGGGCCGGGTGCTGGATAAATTGGACGAGCTGGGGCTGTCGGAGAATACCTGGGTGATCTACGCCTCCGACAACGGTTGCTCCCCCCATGCGGATTTCCCGGCGCTGGCCGCCTGCGGGCACAATCCCAGCTACATTTTCCGGGGGATGAAGTCGGACATCTTTGAGGGCGGGCACCGGGTGCCGCTGCTCATGCGCTGGCCAAAACAAATCCCCGCCGGAACGGTCTGCGGGGAGCTGACCTGTCTGGCGGACATGATGGCGACGGTGGCCGACTTCTTGGGAATTGCCCTGCCCGAGGACGCCGGGGAGGACAGCTTTACCCAGCGCCCCGCCCTGGAGGGAAAGGATACACCGCTTCGGGAGAGTCTGGTGCATCAGAGCATTGACGGCTCCCTGTCCATCCGCCGCGGCCGGTATAAGCTGGAAATGTGTCCTGGTTCCGGCGGGTGGAGCTATCCCCGGGCCGATCGGGGACAGATTACGCCGGAGATGCCCCCGGTGCAGCTCTACGACCTGGAGACGGATATCGGGGAGACCCGCAATATAGCCGGAGAACATCCGGAGGTGGTGGCAGCCCTGAAAAAGGAACTGATTGCCATCGTCCGCAAGGGGCGTTCTACCCCCGGCGCGCCCCAGAAGAACAATGGGGACGCGGTCTGGCAGACCGTGGCCTGGCTGGAGGAGGACACCGTCTCTTCGTGAGGATTCCGAGGAGGCGGAAATGCGGGGGTTTTCTGCGGGGGAGGGAAACCTTTTGCAAAAGGTTTCCCTCCCCCGGGCCCCCACCCTTCTAAAACTTTGGGGGGAAGGCTGGGAGGAGGATAAAAGGGAACGTCTGCAATCCGAATCCAGCCGTTCCCCCTGTTTTTTGTATTGGAGCGGATCCAAGGCGAAGCCGCCCCAAGGTTTTCGCCCGCCTTTTGCAAAAGGCGGCGGGGTCGAGGGGCAGCGCCCCCGTCGTCCTCCGCAGAGGACGAAATCCTCCTGCCCCCCCAAGGCGCTGGACGGCCGGGAACCCTCGCCGGGGGTTCCCCGGACGTGGGGAGCTTGCGGAGGCGGCTTTCTGCGGGGGAGGGGAACCTTTTGAGAAAGGTTTCCCTCCCCCGGGCCCCCACCCTTCGAAAACTTTGAATGGGAGGATGGGGAAAGTAGAAAGGGAGCGGATCCAAGGCGAAGCCGCCCCTAGGCTTTCGCCCGCCTTTTGCAAAAGGCGGCGGGGTCGGGGGGCAGCGCCCCCGTCGTCCTCCGCAGAGGACGAAATCCTCCTGCCCCCTCAAGGCGCTGGACGGCCGGGAACCCTCGCCGGGGGTTCCCCGGACGTGGGGAGCTTGCGGAGGCGGCTTTCTGCGGGGGAGGGGAACCTTTTGAGAAAGGTTTCCCTCCCCCGGGC
>CALWDW010000013.1 GCA_944376795.1 uncultured Christensenellaceae bacterium | reverse complement strand
CGGTGTAGGGCACGGCCACGCGGATGCAGGCCACGATCTTCTCGAAGATCTCGTCGGAGATGCCGTTGTCAAACTCGCCGGGGTCGATGTCGTCGGCGGGGCAGACCCGGGGCACGCTGATGGTGTGCGGTCCCACGCCGAAGACAGCCTCCAGGTGCTCAGCGTGCATCAGGAGTCCCGCGAATTCATAGCGGTAGAGCTCCAGGCCGAAGAGGACGCCCAGACCCACATCGTCGATGCCGCCCTCCATGGCGCGGTCGTGGGCTTCGGTGTGGTAGGCGTAGTTGCTCTTGGGGCCGGTGGGATGCAGGCGCTCGTAGCTCTCCTTGTGGTAGGTCTCCTGGAAGAGGATGTAGGTGCCGATCCCGGCCTCCTTGAGCTTGCGGTAATTCTCCACGGTGGTGGCGGCGATGTTGACATTGACCCGGCGGATGGCGCCGTTCTTATGCTTGATGGAGTAGATGGTCTTAATGGACTCCAGCACGTACTCGATGGGGCAGTTCACCGGATCCTCGCCGGTCTCCAGGGCCAGGCGCTTATGGCCCATATCCTGCAGGGCGGTGACCTCGGCGACGATCTCCTCCTGGGTCAGCTTCTTGCGGCGGATGTGGGTGTTCTTGTGGTGATAGGGACAGTAAAGGCATCCGTTGACGCAGTAGTTGGACAGGTACAGGGGGGCAAACATGACGATGCGGTTGCCATAGAAGCGCTGCTTGATCTTCTCGGCCAGCTGGTAGATGCGCTCCACGATGTCGGGAAGCTCGCACTCCAGCAGCACCATGCCCTCCTCGTAGGAGAGGCCGGCATAGGTTTCGGCCTTCTGCAGGATGGACTCCAGCAGGGGACGGTTCTCCTTGTTGCGGACGGCATAGTCTAGGGTACGGCGGATCTCGGCGTCGTCGATGAACTCGGTGGCGATGTGGGAACGGCTGTTATACATGGTCTTCTTTCCTTTCTTCCTGGCCGGACTTGGTCATAATGGTCTTGCTGCTGACGCCGGGGAGCATACCGATCTTCCCGGCCAGGGCGGCAATGGCAGGGGCGGGCGCGTCCAGCACCACGGAAATGATGCTGACCCCCCGCTCCCGGTGGGGAATCCCCATGCGCCCGATGATGTAGGGCGCGTAGTCGTGGAGAATGGCGTTGATGGCATCGGCGGAGGAGAGATCCTCCACCAAGATGCCCAGCAGGGCGATGCGATGGGGCATGGCGGCCTCCTTGGACGAAAAAGCTCCCGCACCGAACGGTACGGGAGGCATAAGCAAACAAACCCTCATCGGGCTATGCTCCGGCCCCTGTACCGTAGGGACGAACCCGCCGGCTTAGGCGCAAGATATTTTGTCAGGAGAGCCGGCCTCCCACCGCAGCCAGAGCTTTGGGGGGAGCACCGGGATCCTTCACTTCTTATCCTATCACGGCGGAAGCCGCCGTGCAAATACCCATGTTACCAAATCCGGCAAAACCCGGCAGCCTAGGCGGCAGGATTTGCCACCGTTCCCACAAAGAGGGGCACGCCCGAGGCGCTGACAACGGCGTAGAGGAAGGGCCGGTCCAGTATCAGCGTGCAGGTGTCCTGGATCATGGCGCCGGCAGCCAGCGCCGCCATCTCGGTGTAGGCTGCGGCTTCGCAGCCCTTTTCGTCCACGGTGATGGTAGCGCCCTGGCGTGCGCTGGCAAGGCAGAGGAGCTCCGAAGAGAAGCCGGAAAAATCGGCTTCCTGGGTGAACAGCCCTCCCAGCCCCAGGGCTTCCATCCCCTCCCGGAGATCCAGCTGCACCTCGTAGGAGAACCTGGGCACGCCGAATTCGATGGTGCCGGTGCGGGCATCCGGGCTTTGGTCGGCGGTGAGGCAGCGGGCCAGCTTATCCCCGTCGGCCAGGAATGCCTCCACCGATGCCCCCTCGTCGGGGAGCACGAAGACCATCCGGGCGTCGTTCTGGAAGGGAAGGGAGGCGGCGGTAAAGCCCTCGCCCTGGTAGAAGACGCCGGTACGCCGGGCATGCATCATATCCGCCTGCACCTGAGAACCGTCCTCCAGGGTAAAGGGCTGGGGCGTGGTCTGGGACTCCGCAAAGGGAACCAGCCACTGGTCGTAAAAGTACAGGGTATTATAGAGAAGCATCCCCACGCTGCCGTCCTGCCGGAACGCATCAGGATGGCCCCCCAGCTTTCCCCGGGTGCTTTCCGCAATCCAGTCCGCAATGGCCTGGGCGGTTTCCGGCGCGTCCAGATCGGCGTGAAAGGCCGCGGCGTAGTAATCCCGGGCCAGGATGTCCAGGGTCTCCTGGCGGAAGGCGATGTCCCGATCCAGCCACAGGGACTGGGCCGGCAGCAGGCAGCCCACCTCGTTGTCGGTGTACAGGAGGCGGTAGAGCTTGGCAGTCTCCTGGCGCAGGGCAGCCGTATCCTCCATACCCAAGGCTTCCAACAGGATTCGCTGGGTCTCGCCGCCGGCCCCTTCGGCCAGCATGGAGAGGGTCAGGGCCAAGCTCAGCGGAGAGCAGAGCCGGTTCCCCTGGGCGGTCTTCAGGAGGCTGCCGGCCGCCGCGTAGGAGAAGTCCTCCAGGGCCGTCAGATAGTCCTGGGAAGGCCGGGGCGCCTGCCGGTAGGCCTCCTGGGCCTCCTGGTAGGTGGTAGAAGCCGGGTAGTCGGGGGCGGCCAGCGCCACCGGCACGCCGCCGCCCGGGACGGTTCCGGGCCGGAGCAGCCATGTCACCGCCAGGATCACCGCCAGGGCCACGGCCACGGTGGCCGCCCCGGCCCAACGCCTCCGGCGCAGGCGCGGCGGCCGGTTCAGCCCCCGCAGCACCCGGTCGGAGAGCCCACCGGGCGTCAGGCGGCGCATTGCATCCTTATAACGTCTCACGAAGGTCATCATAGTCTCCTTTCAGTGCATCCCGAAGAAGGGCGCGGCCCCGGTGCAGGTGGGACTTAACGGTATTCACCGGCAGCCCCAGGGCCTTGGCCATTTGGGCAACGGGCATATCCTCCATGTAGTGCAGGTAGATGGCGGTACGGTAGCGCAAGGGCAGGCGCTGCACCGCGTCAAAGACTTCCCGCTCCTGGGGATCCTCCAGGGGGATCTCCCCTTCCAAGGGTACGGTACGCCGGAACCATGCCGAAGCAGCCCGGTTCCGACAGACATGGCAGGCCGTGCGGATCAGCCAGGCCTTGCGGTGCTCTTCCTCCCGGGGCGGATGCGGGCTGCGCAGGTAGCGCAGGAAGACCTCCTGCACCACGTCCTCGGCGTCGCTGGGATTCCGGGTGCGAGTCAGAGCCAATCGGTACAGCATGGGGGTATAGTGCCGCACCAATGCCTCCATCTCTTGGGAAGCAACCGTTGCATCCATGCTCCTTCTCCTCCTGTTTGTTTCCCTTCCTGCCTATAATACCAGACGCAGGGGCAAAAGGTTGCGTTCCAGAGACTTTTCACAAAAAATATGCCGGCGAAGGGATGCCCGCCGCGCCTTGACGGGGCGTGGAACCGCCAGTATAATAAAATCACAAAAATAAGAAAAAGGACGGAACCGCCATGGACAAGCTGCTTTTTGGCTGCGCCTACTACGACGAGTATATGCCTTACGACCGGCTGGCCCAGGATGTGGCCATGATGAAGGACGCCCACATCAACGTGGTGCGCATTGCCGAATCCACTTGGAGCACCTGCGAGCCCCAGAACGGCGTATTTGACTTCTCCCATGTGGAGCGGGTGCTGGACGCCATGGAGGAGGCAGGGATCGACGTAATCATCGGCACGCCCACCTACGCCTTCCCCACCTGGCTGGCCAAGGAGCACCCCTCGATTCTGGCCACCACCCGGATGGGGCCCAACAAGTACGGAACCCGGCAGAATATGGATATCACCCATCCGGGGTACCGGTTCTATGCGGAGCGGGTGATCCGCCGGCTGATGGAGGTCTCGGCCCATCGCAAGTGCGTCATCGGCTTCCAGCTGGACAACGAGACCAAGTACTATGATACCGCCGGGCGGAACGTGCAGCTGCTGTTCATCAAGCACCTGCGCGCCCTTTTCCACGACGACCTGGAGGCGCTGAACCAGGCCTACGGCCTGGATTACTGGAGCAACCGCATCAACGCCTGGGAGGATTTCCCCGACGTGCTGGGCACCATCAACGGCAGCCTGGGGGCGGCCTTTGCCCGGTTCCAGCGGGGGCTGGTGGACGAATTCCTGGCCTGGCAGCGGAAGATTGTAGACGAATACCGCCGGGAGGACCAGTTCGTCACCCAGAACTTTGACTACGAGTGGCGGGGTCACTCCTTCGGCCTGCAGCCCATGGTAAACCACTTCACCGCCGCCCGGGCCGCGCTGACCGTGGCAGGCGTGGACATCTATCATCCCAGCCAGGACGACCTGACCGGGACGGAGATCTCCTTCGGCGGGGACATGACCCGTTCGCTGCTGGGGAAGAATTACCTTCTCATCGAGACCGAGGCCCAGGCCTTCTCCCACTGGACGCCCTATGAGGGGCAGCTGCGGCTGCAGGCCTTCTCCCACCTGGCCAGCGGCTCCAATTCGGTGATGTACTGGCACTGGCACTCCATCCACAACTCCTTCGAGACCTACTGGAAGGGCCTTTTGAGCCACGACTTCGGCGAGAATCCCACCTATCTGGAGGCCAAGACCATCGGCCGGGACTTTGCGGCCTGGGGCAGCCAGCTGGTCAACCTGAAAAAGAAGAACCGGGTGGCCATCTTGGTCAGCAACGAGGCCTATACCGCCCTGGAGTGGTTCCGGATGGGCGGCTTTGGGGCGCGCTTCAACTACAACGACGTGCTCCGCTGGGTCTATGACGCCCTGTACCGGATGAACGTAGGGGTAGACTTCCTCTTCCCTGAGTCCGACAATTTCGAAGACTATGACGTGATCTTCGTCCCGGCGCTGTACAGCGCCCCTGACAGCCTGCTGGAGCGCCTGGTATCCTTTGCGGAGGGCGGCGGGCATTTGGTGGTGACCTTCAAGAGCGGCTTCACCAACGAGCACGTCAAGGTGGCGGCGGATACCCAGCCCCACATCCTGGGCAGGGCGCTGGGCATCGGCTACAGCCAGTTCGTTACGCCCCGGAAGGTCACTTTGGACGGGCTGGAGCTGCCCGAGGCGCAGACCGATGTCTCGGTATTCATGGAGCTGGTCACCCCCACCACCGCCCAGGTACTGGCCCACTACCGGCATCCCCACTGGGGAAAGTATGCCGCCATCACCCGCAACGCCTGCGGCAAGGGCTCCGCCACCTACATTGCCTGCATGTCCACCCCCGCCGTCATGGAGAAGGTGGCCGAGACCGTGCTCCGGGGCGCGGGGCTCTGGGGAGAGGACCAAGAGCTGCGCTTCCCTCTGATCGTCAAGCGGGGAACCAATGACGCCGGCAAGGAGGTCACCTATTACTTCAACTACGCGGAGGAACCCCAGCTGGTGGAGCACACCCACGGCCCCGCCCGGGAGCTGACCCAGGACGCTGACGTCGCCCCGGGAGATACCCTGTCCCTAGGCCCCTGGGACTTCCGGATCCTGGTCGAGAAATAGCCGCAGAAACCCTATTTCCGCCTCCTCGGAATCTGGACGTGTTTTCTCACGGCTCTTGGGGGAGAAGGCCCTTTTGCAAAAGGGCCCCCTCCCCTGCAAAACCTCGCCTCCTCGGAATCCTCACGGATTCCTGCGGGGGCTCTTCGCGGAAAGCAGGCTTTCCGCGACCTTGATTACAGAAGGCGGGAGCCTTTCGCGGCCCCCGCGCCCCGCAGTTTTGCCGCAAGCGGCAAAACCCCTCGTCGGGCAAAACGCGCCGTACACGACGCCGCGTTTTGTAAATTACAAAAAAACAGGGGAACGGCTGCACTCTTCTTGCAGCCGTTCCCCTTCTACTCTCCCCACCCTCCCGTTAAAAGTTTTAGAAGAGTGGGGGCCCGGGGGAGGGAAACCTTTTGCAAAAGGTTTCCCTCCCCTGCAAAACCTCGCCTCCTCGGAATCCTCCACATTTCCCCCGGGGAACCCCCGGCGAGGGTTCCCCGCCGTCCAGCGCCCTGGGGGACGCTGGACGCCCCTCCTGCGCTTTGGGGGGCAGGAGGATTTCGTCCTCTGCGGAGGACGACGGGGGCGCTGCCCCTCGACCCCGCCGCCTTTTGCAAAAGGCGGGCGAAAACCTTAGGGCGGCTTCGCCTTGGATCCGTTCCAATACAAAAAACAGGGGGAACGGCTGGATTCGGATTGCAGCCGTTCCCTTTCTACTTTCTCCATCCTTCCCCCTAAAAGTTTTAGAAAGGAGGGGGGCGTGGGGGAGGGAAACCTTTTGCAAAAGGTTTCCCTCCCCCGCAGGAACTTTTCCTCCCCCTCCCCCGCAAAAACCATTTCACAAAGCCCCTACAGGGCCTCGCCTTCTTCCTTGGTATGCTTGCTGTCCTCCGAGGACGGAGGCAGGAGCCAATACCCCTGGGGATGGGCGTCGGAATCGGAGGCTTCATCTGGGAAGGCGGCCCCATAGCGCCCGGCTTCCGCCACAGGAAGCGCACAGCTGCCATTCTCCGCCGTGGCCTCTATCGCCTCCGAAAGGGACGCTGTATCTTCGTCATACCGGTACCAGGCCACGGTTCCCGGCGAGGAGGGGAGCTCCAGCAGCAGCCCCGTTCCGCCGCACCGGACGGTGAACAGGGTATGGACGCCGCCGGAAAGCTGCGCGGGGAAGTCCTCCGGCGCCTCCTCTGCCGTAACCGCCAGGTTCAGCTCTTCGGCGGAGGCCAGCTCCTCCCCCCGCAGCGTCCAGCCGTACAGCAGAGAGCCTTCCTCATCGGTAAGGCGCAGGGTGAGGGTGTGGCCGGCAGCTTGGAGGGTTTCGGTCACCTGGGCCGGCAGCCGCAGCGCTTCCAGACTGCTTTGGGCGGACGCCATAGCCTGGACGGGCAGGGCCAGCGTGACCGTCACGTCCCCTGCCGCGGCGGCTTCGGCCAGCGACGCGGGA
This sequence comes from uncultured Christensenellaceae bacterium, assembly GCA_944376795.1. Classification (GTDB taxonomy): domain Bacteria; phylum Bacillota; class Clostridia; order Christensenellales; family UMGS416; genus CALWDW01. The sequence continues at coordinate 18,219 of CALWDW010000013.1, read as the reverse complement.
AGTGCGGCGGTCAACGAGGTTTCCGGCGGCAGCGTGGACCAGGTAAGAGCTCCCTGCCAGCGTCCCATTCCCAGGTCGGCAAGGGTGAATTGGCCTCTTTCACTGCCCATTACCTCCACCTGGCAGGCGGCGCTGGCCGTTCCCGAGGCGGCGGTGACCGTGGACGCACCGGCCGAAACCGCCCGGATCATGCCGTCCTCCACCTGGGCTACCTGGGGATTGGAACTGACCCATTCCAGAGGGGCGTTGGCATCCTGGGGGAAACAGGACACCGCCAGGATCAAGGCCTCCCCTACCCGTAGGGTGACCGATTCCGAGGAGAGGGCGATATCCCCCACCGGGATGATATCTGCCGCGTCCAAGGCGGTGGCGGCGAAGATGACGATAAAGGTCAGCGTATCGCCCTCCGGACTGATGCGATCTCCGCCTATTCGGGCTCCGGGAACCTTGGGCTGGGTTCCGGCGAAGACATAGCCGGGCTTGGCGGTCACCGTGACATTGGCCGCGTAGACCGTGCCCGGGAGGAAGACCGGGGGATCCCCCTGGAAAGCCAGCTCCACGGTATAGGGGGCGTCTCCGGCGTCCCACTGGGTATAGGGTGCATCACCGGTCTGGGGTTTGGGCAGCTCCAGGGTCAGCGTCCCTTCGATGCACTGGGCCGGGGACGGGGCGGCGGGGAAGGTGATGGTATAGGCCGCTACCTGGCCGGGTACCAGGAACCGGACTTCACTGACCTGGCCGCCTTGACCGGCGGGCAGGGCGCCCTCCATCACGGAATAACCGGGCAGGGCGGTGACCAGCACCGTGGCGGTGTACACCGTGCCCTGGACAAAGACCTGAGGCGCTCCTTCGTATTGCACCTGGTAGGTGTAGCCGACGCCGCTGCCCTCCTGCACAGGACTCTCTCCCGCTATGGGCTGGGGGATGGCGGGCAGGACCCATATGTGTCTCTCTGTTTCGGGAGCGGCCACAGGATCAAAGCGCAGCAAGGCCACCAGGGTATTGCCCAGTACGAAGCACGCCTCTGCCTGGGCCCCGGGCACCTGTGGCCGGGCGTCTTCGCTGAAGGAATAGCCCGGCAGAGCCGTGAGAATCAGGGTCGCTTCATAGGATTCCCCTTCCTGGAAAACCGCAGGCGCATTTTTCCAGGTAAGACGGCCGGAGAAACCGGACGCCGTCAGCGTCTCAAGCTGCGGAACTTCTCCGGCCTGGGGCCCGGAGATATCCAGGGGGATGGTTCCCTCCAAAATCTGCCCCGAGGGTTCGGGGGAGGCCTCAGCCGTGGGCTCCGGGGAGAGGGAGGGTTCGGGGGAAGCCTCAGCCGTGGGCTCCGGGGAGAGGAAGGGTTCAGGGGAAGCCTCAGCCGTGGGCTCCGGAGAAACCGAGGGTTGGGGAGAGACTTCGGCCGTGGGTTCCGGGGAAACCGAGGGTTCAGGAGAGACTTCGGCCGTGGGCTCCGGAGAGACCATGGGCGCGGCAGCGGCCTGGGCCCGGGCTTCCTCCGGCCCGGGATAGGCGGCGGTGGTTCCCCAGGCTACGGACACCCTCCCGGTGTACAGCCCGCCAGCGGTGATGAACCCGTCCAGCGGCAGGGCGCCCTGGGCGGCGTCAGGATGGTAGACTTGACTTTCCCCGGCCTCGTTGGTGAGGGTCAGGGTGTAGGATACCGAGGAGACACTGGGCCAAAGGGCCTGCTCCACCCTGTAGGCTAGGCCGCCGTTTTCGGCATCCGGGGCCAGCGCCAAAGTGGGCTGGGTGCTGGCGGTGTCGGAGTAGGCATAGAGGGTTTGGCTCTGGGCATGGGTCCCCGCCAGCCGCAGGGCATAGGCCTCCCCGGAGAAGACGGTCTCGTTGTCCACCGGCAGGCTTCCGGCGGCGGGCATATCCGTCCAGGTATGCAGCGATGTGCCCTGGGCATCCAGCAGCTCCAGGGTATAGGGTCCCTCCGCGCCCAGCCGGGTGAACACCTGATAGTCCAGGGCGCCGTTGCGGGCGCTGAGAACCACCTGGGCCGGGAGAGTGGAGGCCTCTTCTGCCTCCAGGGGCGTCACCGCCTCTCCCGCCGGGCTCCAGCCGCCATGGGGGATATCCGCATCCTCCGACAGGGACAGGAGGCGGGGGGTATAGCTTTGGCCGGCCGCGGCCTCCAGGAGCCCTGTGCCCCCGGAAAGGATGTACAGCGTCTGGGTCTCCTCCAGGTACAGCGCCCAAAGCCCCACGGGCAGGTCGTAGGCCAGGCCGCCGGGAACTGCGGTCAGTACCGGGGCCTGGGCGGCGGATCCCTGGGAGACCGCCGGGGCGGCAGCCTTGACGCTCAGGGCCGACCAGGCGGAGTCCTGCACGCCGCCGCTTCCGCTGTGCAGCCGGGCGCGGATCTGGTACGCCGTCTCCTCCTCCATGCCCGGGAGCAGCGGCAGGATGCCCTGGGTTTCCGGGGCATACACCGTGGCGACAAGCGCCTCATCTCGATAGATCTCCAGCTCCACGCCGGCAATGTCGGCGGCATCGCTCCGGGCGGCGCCTACCTTATAAATCCATCCGCCCCGGGCGGCGTCGGCGTAGAGGGCGGCGGAAGGGGTCTTCAGTGCGGGAAGGGATGCGGCCTTGGCGGCCTGGGCCTGGGCAGGCACCAAATTCCACCCGGAAACCGAACCGTCCGCCCAAACGCCCCGGACCCGGGCCGCATAGGTTTCTCCGGCCACTACGATCCCTTCCTCCAGGGGGATCTCCAGGGCATAGGCATCGGTTTCGTACTCCTGGATCACCTGGTCCTCCCGGCTGAGGGTCACCTGGAAGGACTGGGGCACGGCCTCCATTCTCCAGCGCAGCAGCAGGCCGCCCTCCTCCCGGGGAAGCAGCTCCGCAACCGGTCCGTCAGGCAGGGAATCCTCCCCCTCGGCCAGGGTCAGGGCGCCCTGGGCGTCCAGGGAAAAGCCCGTGCCCAGCGCCGTGAAATCCGGACTGTCCCAGGCAGCCACCGGCAAACCCGCCCCGGCGCCGCCGCAGGCGGCGTCATAGTAGCATCCGGCGGCTTGGCCCCATGCTACGATCCCTCCCAGGGAGCCGCCGCCGGATACCGTCCCGGCAAAGGCGGAATCCTCGATGCCGCCCGCCAGGCAAACGCCTGCCAGGCCGCCGGCTCCTGCGCCGCCCCGGACATCCGCCAGGGAGAGGCAGTGCTGGATGCGGCCGTAGCTGAGTCCCGCCAGGCTGCCCGCCCAGGAGGGGCCTTCCACCGAGCCGGTGAGGATGAGGTCCTGGATGACGCCGGAAGACCCCAAAATGGCAGCCAATCCGGCGGGGCCTTCCTCGGCCTCCAGGGCCAGGTTGTCGATGCGGTGTCCGCCTCCCAGGAGGACGCCGTCCCATCGGGGCAGCGGCGCCAGCACCTCCCCGGCGGCGTCCAGGTCGGCGGTGAGGGCGAAGGTCAGCCCTGCCGTATCCTCCAGGGCATACAGCGCCCGGAAAGCCTCCAAGCTGTCAATGAGATAGGGAGAGGCCTGGGTGCCTTCCCCCTGCCAGGGGAGGGCCGCCTCTTCCGCCCAAGCGGGAATGTTCTCTTCCCCCTTGGCCAGGGCGTACGGGGCGGCGGCGCCTGCGGTTACAGCCACGGCCACGCCCCATGCCAGCAGCCGCCGGCCGATGGAATTGTGCATGGTAAACCTCCTGGTTGCAATCAATACGGCGGGTGAATCACCCAAGCCGTTTGCTGCGCGGACAGAACGCGCAGGGAAAAGCATTTACAATGGGCAGCAGCCCGGGACTTGTCCGCAAACGGAGCCCAGGCCGCCGAAAGGCCGGAAAAAGGGCAACCTGCCCTCGCGATAAAGCATACCGCAGGGTTCGGCGCAGGAAGATTTGGCGGGTTTGTAAGTAAAGGACGGTACAGCCTGTCCCAAAGGCCCCTTCCCAAGGCCTTCGCCCGCCTGCTGCAAGAGACGGCAGGGATCGCCCCATACGACTGCACCGCATGCGCTTCCCTTCTGGGCAGGGGAGCATGGGCCCGGGGACTTTTCGGCGCCTGAAGGGGAATTTTCCCTAGTTCTCCCAAATGACGGTGGGATCCATAGCAGCCAGGCTGGCTGTCCCGGTGCGGGCCATGGCTGCCGCCAGCTCACCGGTGAGTTCCTCCACGGCCCGGGTAACCCCTGCGGCCCCATCGGTGTGCAGGAATTCCATGATCTTGCGCCCCACCGATACCGCCGTGGCGCCGCGGGCCATGGCCTTGAATACATCCATGCCGCTCTGGATGCCGCAGTCCACAAAGACCGGCATCCGTGCGCCCACCGCCTCCACAATCCGGGGCAGGATCTTCACCGGGGGAACGGCGGATTCCAAAATACCGTGGTGATGGGAGACCACGATACCCTGGGCTCCGGCCTCGGCGCACTTGACGGCGTCCTGCACGCTGAGCACGCCCTTGACGATAAAGGGCAGGGAAGTGGCCCGGATATAGCCGGCCAGCTGCTCCTGGGATTTGGCGGTCATGGGCTGGCCCAGTACATTGTCGTAGCCGCCTCGACGGCCGAAGGCGTGGTCGATGTCCATGCCCACGGCGAAGGCCCCGCAGTCCTGGGCGTGACGGAGCTTGCGGAGGATGAGCCCCTCATCGGCGTAGGGCTTGATGATCTTAATGGTCTTGGCGCCGGTGGCCACGATGGCCTCCAGTTCGGCTTCGTCCCCCATGCCGGCCCACATCACTGCACCGGCAGCCGCCGCGCCCCGGGCCATTTCCACCATTCCCTGGGGATAGCAGCTGTCCAGATGGGAGAGGGCGGCCATCATCACCGGGGTGGAAAAGCGCGTTCCGTAGAGGGTCAGCGTGGTATCGGGCAGCACGGCGTCCAGGAGCCGCTGCTCCACCAGCAGGGAGTCCATATAGTCGCGGGTAATCTGGTTGGAATCAGTAGACATGGAAATTTCCCCCTTTATGGCGTCGTATGGCAAAGGCCTGCGGGCTCTGCCCCGGGAGGGGCCCGGAACCCTGGGGCTAGAAGGTCTTCTTATAGAGGCGGCGGTTGTGCAGCGTCCAGATGCTGTCGGAAAAGGTGCCCTCCTCCTGGTTCTCCAGGATCTTGTGCATGTCGTACATCCGGGCGTCCAGCACATCCAGGTAGTGAAGCACCTCTGCCTCCGGGAAGGCGGGACGCTTGGGACTGCCAAACTCGGGCTCATAGTGGTGGGCCAGGATCATGTGCTGGAGGAGGGTGACGACTTCCTTGTCGCAGCCTAGGGTTTCTCCGGCGCGGCCGATCATCATCACGCCCTGGCTGATGTGGCCCAGCAACATCCCCTCCACGGAATACTGGACGGCGACGCCGCTCTCCCCAGCCTCCAGCTCGTCGGTCTTGGCCAGGTCATGGAGGATCACCCCGGCATACACCAGATCCTTATCCAGGAAATCATAGACGGCCAGCACGCCATCGGCCATCCGCAGCATGCTCAGGGTGTGGAAGGCCAGACCCGCGCGGATGGCGTGGTGGTTCTTTAAGGCCGCGGGGTAGTAGGCCAGCAGGGGCCGCTTCTCATCCAGGAGCAGCGTGACGATGGACTTGATATCGATATGGTCGATCCGGGCCACATAGCTCTCGATGGCCTCCACCATGGACTGGGGATCCTCTGGAGCGGAGGGCACCATGCCGTCCAGGGTGACGCCGTCCTCGGGCTGCACCGGGCGGAACCGGTCCATGCGAAGCTGAAGCTTGCCCTGCCACTCGGTAACCAGCCCCCGCACCTTGATAAAGTCGCCCACCTTGGGGCACTTGTCGGGCTCGGAGACGTCCCAGAGCTTGGCGTTGATCTCGCCGGTCTGGTCCCCCAGGGTATAGTCGCCGTAGGCCTTATTATTGGCCGAGGTCTTGATATTCATATTGCGAACCAGGTAGAAGCCCTCCACCTGCATTCCTTTGCCCATCTGGCTGATGGTTGCCTTTTGCTGGATTTCGCTCTTTCCAGGCGTCATACGGTATTCCTTTCTTTGGGGGCGCGGCCCCCGAGCATTCTATGCGGCCAGTATAGCACAAATGGAAGGACGATGCAAAACAACACCGTAGAATTCTTCCGCTTTTCCAGGGGAAGGCCTGCGCAAAAAGCCCCTTTCCCAAACGCTTGGGAAAGGGGCGGGGAATCAGGCGCGCATGGCCTCCAGGGGACTGATCTTGGTGGCGCGCCAGGCGGGATAGATGCCCGAAAGCACCCCCACCACCACCGACATGCCAATGGCCGAGAGGGCCAGCCAGAAGGGGATTTCCAGCTTCATGCCCGCGTCAAAGTACATGCCCAGGAAGGTGGCGCCCTCCGATCCCGAACCAATGGCCATGCCCACGCCGTAGGAGATGAGCACCCCGGCAATGCCGCCCGCCAGGCCGATGAGGGCCGATTCGGTAAGAAAGAGCATCCGAATGCGCGCAATGGAGACCCCGACCACCTTGAGCACGCCGATCTCCTTGCGGCGCTCCAGGATACTGGTCATCATGGTATTGGCGATGCCAATGGCCGAGATCAGCAGGGAAATCATGCCGATGGCCGAGAGCTGTCCCTGCTGGCGGTTCTGCTCCTCCATGACGCTGTCGATCCACTCGGTGGGGCTGGAGCACTCCAGCCCCAGGCCCTTCACCGTCTCCAGGATCCCCGCCACGTCGTCCACCGATTCGGCGAAGATGTAGGCGGTGGTGTAGGTACCGCTGTCGATTCCCAGGGCGTTGGCCAGCTTACGGTTTTCCGAGAGGATCCTTTTGGCCACCTTCAGGTCGATGTAGGAATTATAGGAGAAGTCGTTGCCCTCCTTGAGCACGCCCACGATATAGGCCTCATAGCGCCGGGAGGAGGGAACCCCCTCCCCGGCGCCGCCCTTGGGACCCAGGTAGAGGCGCATGGGGGTGTGGAACCAATCAATGTCCGGCGGGATCGGATTGCCGTCCTCGTCGTATTCCATGGTATCCCAGCTGGCATTGGGTTCCCGGAACTCCACCAGCGACCACCGGCCGGCCAAAATCTGGGGCGTGTCCGACTGGGGATCGATGAGCTGGCCGTCGGCCAGCTGGAAGATGTCGCTGAGCACCGCGGTATCCACCGCGTAGAGGGTCATCCACTGGTTTTCGTATTTGCCCGCGGTCATGTAGCACTGCATGCTCAGCTGGGGGGTGACCCCCTTGACCCCGGGCAGGGTCTTGAACGCCTCGATGAGCTCGTCGTTCAGCTTCAAGGTATTGGCCGAACCGTCACCAAAGTTGTAGTTGTTTACGGTGATGGTGGTCAGGCTGGCGTTATCCAGGAACTGGGCGTTGAACTGCTTTAGGTTGGTCAGCCCGATGGAAACCATCAGTACAATGCAGGCCGTGCCGATGACCACGCCGGTGACCGTCAGCACCGCCCGCGCCCAGCGCCGCCACAGATTGAGCACCGCCAGCCGGAGGATGTCATGCCACTTCATTTTCATAGCTGGATACCTTCCTGCGGCGCCTCTTGGCCAGGAGGATGACGGTGACGGCCAGCGCCGCCAGCACACCCGCCGCAATGGCGGCCGAGACCCACCATTGGGTGGCCTTGGGTTCTTCGGGCTCGGGCTCCAGGCCCCCGACATCGATGGTGCGGGGCGGCTCAATGCTGGTGGAAACCGGGATCTCCTGGGTGAATACCGTGCCGTTTTCGTCCTCAAAGGTGACCAGCACCCGACCGGAAACCGGTCCCAGGAGGGTATCTCCCGTACCGTCATCCAAGCCCATGCCATCGTCCGTGTCTATGCCGTCATCCGAGACAATGCCGTCGGCCGAGCCCATGCCGTCCTCCGTGGGAATGTCGGGATCTGCCGACGAAACCGCGGCGGCGGTGTCCACCGTGGGCTCCATGCCGGACTCGGGGACAATGACCTCCGGAATGGCGGCTCCAGGAAGAAGGGAAGGATCGGAATCCATGCCGTCCGGATCCCCTGTGCCGTCCATGCCGCCTGCATCCTCATCCGATGCCGCCGCCGAGTACGGATCCCCCGAGTAGGTGACCATGAACTCGGCGGTCTTGCTGGTGCCGGGCTCCATGGTGCCGATGAAGACCGAACCCTCCGGGGTGAGGCCGGGAACTTCCAGCTTGGCCAGCACGTTGTAGAGGGTGTTGCGGCCCATGTTAAAGACATTCATGGTCACGGGCATTACGTCGTTGAGATAGGCGGAGGAAGGGATGTTGACGGTATCCAGCTCCATGCGGTTGGGCTGCTCCACCTGCACCAGGATCTCGTCATTCACCGTGAGGGTGGCGCCGTTATCCTCGTACTCGATGCCCAGCAGCAGCGTCTGGGGCTTGGGCTCCACGTCCATGGTGACGGCCATGTTCAGCGTTACCTCCAGGGTCTCTCCGGGGCCGATGCTGTCAAAGTACTTGGTATTGGTCTGGTCCACCGAGGTCATGGTGTCCTGCTCACCCTTATAGGTGAACTTAATATTCTTCACCGCCCGGCTTTCGCTGGTGTTCTGGAGCATCAGCTTTACCTCGAAGGCGCTGCCCGCCTGGACCGGGTTGGGAGCGATGGAGTAGCTGGAGAGGATGACCTTGCTCTGGGAGACGATGCCGCCGCCCCCGCCGCCTCCGCCGCCGCCCATGCCGGCGTTGGGGTCCTTGCCGTCGGTGATGGTGACATAGATCAGGAAGGACTGCTCGGACACGGTCTGGGCATCGGTGCGGAACCGGGCCTTCAGGGTGACGGGGTAGCGGCCGTTGACCCGGCCGGAAGCCAGGGGCAGCCGCAGATCCACCAGGTAGCCGGTCATCTTGCTGCCGTCGCTGGCGGTGTGGGGCGCCTGGCGGACGGTCTGCTCGTAGTTGGCATAGACGAAGGGCGAGCTGGAGGGATCCCCCAGGTCGGGGGTGATGGAGATTTCGTTGTTATACAGGGGCGCCGAGGCGGTGAGGGGCAGTACGATGCGTACCGCGCCGCCGCTCACCGTGGGGATGTAGCCCTGGGCATAGGAGGCGGGCATTCCCGGGAAGACCAGGCTGCTCTCAATGGAGAGAGGGGACTGTACCACATCGTCCGGTCCCGGCGCGCCGTCGGTGATGGTGACATACACCGTGAACTCCTGGGCGATGGAGCCTCCGGACGGCGTCTTTCCCGAGACGGTGAAGACCACAGGATACTTGCCGTTGACCCGGTCCTGGATCAGGGGCAGCGTCAGGTCCAGCAGGAAGCCCTGGACGGTCTTGCCGCCGGCGGTGGCGTGGGGGCCGTAGGAGAGGGTGCGGCGGTAGTTGGCATACACGAAGGGAGAGGTGGCAGTCTCCCCCAGGTTGGGGGTCACGGTAAGGGTGCAGCCGGCCAGGTCGGAGCCCGAGACCATGGGCAGTACGATCCGGGCCTTCCCATTTTCCACCACGGGGGTGTAGCCGCTGCCATAGGAGGCGTTCATGCCGGGATAGATGTTGGCGCTGTCCAGGCTGAGCAGGGAGGCGGGATCCTCCTCTCCGCCGTCCTCCGGATCCCGGCCGTCGGTAATGGTTACATAAACCGTAAACACCGCCTGCTTTTTCGTCCCCGCCAGGTCGGCGTAGTCCACCGTCAGGGTAACGGGATACCGGCCGTTGATCCGGTTCTGGGTGAGAGGCAGGGACAGGTCGATGAGATAGGCGTCCTGCGTTCCCGACGGCAGGCTGTAGGAGGCCAGGCGCACGGTGGACTGGTAATTGGCATACACGAAGGGAGAATGGGAGGCGTCCCCCAGCCCGGGGGTCACCGTCACGGCGCTGTGCAGGCCCGCCCCGGTGGCCACCAGGGGCATGAGGATCCGGGCGGCGCCGTCCTCCACCACAGGCTGGTAGCCCTCTCCGTAGGAGAGATCCATCCCCGGGTATACGTTCTCGTCATCCAGGACCAGCGTGCTCTGGCTGGGGGTGGGCGCGGGGGTGGCGGTGACGGTGGGCTGGGGATCCAGCCCCGAAACCTGGGCGTAAAGGGTCACCGTCTCCTGGGCGGGCGCCCCTTGGGCATCGGTATAGGCGATGCGCACCGGAATGCTGTAGACGCCGCTGGGGCAGACCGCGGCCAGCGGCAGGGCCAAGCCCACCAGGTAGACCGGGTTTTTCGCCGAAGGATCCGGCTTGGGGTCGGGCGTGGGAGCCTGGCTGACCGGGCTGGTCACAGGAGCGCTGTTGTAGGTGGGGGTATCCTCGGTGAGGACGAATTCCTCCCGCAGGGTGGTGAAGGCGAAGCCCTCTCCCGGACGGTCCACCGTCACCGTCAGGCGGGAGCCCGGCTGGATGCCATCGGGAAGCAGGGGCAAAATGGCATAGAGCTTGGAGCCGCCCGCGGGCGTCGTCCGCTGGACCGGGGCATAGCCCGCCCCATACCCCTTCTCCATTACCTCGTAGCGTCCGGCGTCCGAAAAGAGGTATGCGTACCGGTTTTCGGTGTCCAGCTGGAGCTTGCCGGTGGTGAGAAAGGAGGAAAGCACGGAGCTCTCCTCGGCCTGGGCGCCTAGGCCGCTCCAGGGCAGGAGCAGGGCCATAAGCAGCACAGCCAGGGCCAGCGCGATGGTTTTCCGTAGATTACGCATGAATCTTCCCCCTATTGCGATGTTTTTCTTCGATGGAGGTAATCTGTCCATCGGCTAAATGAATCACCCGGTCGGCGTATTCGGCCTTGGCCATGTCGTGGGTGACAAAGAGAAGGGTGGTGCCGCTCTCGTCCACCTTCCGGCGCAGCAGCTCCACAATCTGCTGGGAGGTGACGCTGTCCAGGTTGCCGGTGGGCTCGTCGGCGAAGAGTATGGGCGGGTTGGTGATCAGCGCCCGGGCAATGGAGACCCGCTGCTGCTGGCCCCCGGAGAGCTCGCCGGGCTTGTGCAGCAGGTGATCCTCCAGCCCCAGCTCGGTGAGCAGCGCCTTGGCCTGCCGCATGCGTTCCTTTTCCCGCACGCCCCGGGCAATGAGGGGAAAGGCGGCGTTCTCCTGGGCGGTGAGCACGTCAAAGAGATTGAAGGCCTGGAATATGAATCCTACATGCCGCAGGCGGAAGGCTACCAGCTCGTTCTCGGTCATGCGGTGGATGGGGTGGTTCATCACCAGGACCTTGCCCTGGGTGGGAGGCTCCAGCCCCGCGATGATGGACAGGAGCGTGGACTTGCCGCTGCCGGAGGTGCCCAGAATGGCCAGGAATTCCCCGGGATATACGTCCAGGCTGACATTGTTCAGCGCCCGGTAGCGGGTTTTGCTGGTCTTATAGATCTTGGTGAGGTTCCGGACGCTGATCAGAGGCTCCATCGGCCTGTTCCTCCTTTTCCGGTAGAATGCGTTCCCCATCCAGTACCGACAGGGTATCGGTTCGCCCCTCCAGCTCCGCCCGGCGGGGCGTGGTGATGAGGATGGTGGCGCCCTGGGCTCTGCGCTGGCAGATCTGCCGCCACAGCAGCTCCCGGCCTGTCTCCTCCTGCTGGGAGAAGGGATCCTCCAGGAGCAGGAAGAGGGGACTTTCCAGTACGGCCTGGGCAAAGGAGACCCGCTGGCGCATCTGGGGGTCATAGCGGCGCAGCTTGACCTGCAGCAGAGGCCCCAGCTCCAGGGCCTTGATGAGCTTGAGAGCGTCCCGCGGGGTGACCGAACGCTGGATGCGGGCCAGGTTCATCAGGTTGTCCAGGGCGGTGAAGGCGCCAATCAGGCCGTCGGGGCGGGTCATGATCCCCAGGGCCTCGGGGAAGTCGATCTCCTCTCCTACCTCCTGGTAGTCGACAAAGATCTTGCCTGCCGCCGGCCGCGCCAGGCCGGCCAGCGCCGTCAGCAGGACATGGCCCGCGGCGGGATCGGGGGTGTGGATGCCATGGATCTCCCCCTCGCGGAAGGCGTAATCGGCTTCCCGCAGGATATACCGTCCGCCCTGCCGCAGCGTCAGCCCGTGCAGCTGGATGGCTTCGTCCATTAGGCCGCCTCCTCTCTGCGGGCGTGGGAAGCCCGCCGGACCGGGGCCAGGAAGGCGCCCTTCCCCACCAGGTATATGGCAAGCACCAATATGGCCAGAAGCTCCCCCTGGAACAGGAGCACTCCCCAGCTGCCGCCCAGCCAGACGTCTACCGGCTGGATCCACTGGACGATATCCAGGCAGAATAGGGCGGGCACGGCCCGGATGCACAGGAAATGCAGCCCGATCCAAAGGGCCGGCGGCAGCACATAGGCAGCCCACGCGCCGCGCAGCGCCATGGAACCCAGCGCCCCGGTGAGGGCAAAGATCGCGCAGGAGGTTCCGGCACGGAGGACCATGCCCCAGACGGCGGGCATCTGGCTGGCCGGCGCTTCCTGGGCGGCCAGTTCCATGGGCAGCAGGATCAGGACCAAAACTCCGATGCACAGCAGCAGCCCCAGTATCGCGGCCAGCGCGGCGGAGAGGGCGATGGAGGCGCACCGGCCACAGAGATACTTCCGCCAGAGGGTTCGCGTGGCAAGAAGCACCCCCCGGCCGTCCCGGCGGTCCTCCGCCAAGGAGGAGGCAAAGGGAAGCGTAGCCGCCAGGGTCAGCGCCTGGATCAGCCAGGGGGTGCGCAGTGCGGCCAGCAGCACCTCCTGATGGAAGCCGGGCGGGAGGCCGGAGGCAGCCAGCTCCAGGGTGTAGCCCAGTTCTCCCGTGAACTGGAGGTACGCGGCGATCCCCGTGGCCAAAAAGACGCCGGCCGCCGCCGCCCAAAATCGCAGCGAAGAGAAAATCCTCTGAAAATCGGCGCGCAGCATGGTCGTTCCTTCCTTCGTTGGTAATACTATCCAGAGCATACTGCCCGTTAGACGGAATCCGCCCAGGCTCCGTTCCCCGGACTTGGGAAAATATAGAGGATTTTCCAGGACTTTCCGATCTATTTCCCGCCCACGGAAGGAGAGTGATTTCCTTCGCAAAAGACAGGCATATCTCGACAAAACGGCCTGTCTGTGGTACAATACCCAAACATTGCCGGAAGAGGGGGAGAAGGGAATGCTGACCTTGGCCATCATGCTGGCGGGAGGAGTGATTGGGTTCATTGGCCTGCCCAAGCGGGTGCATGCGGTGAACCTGAAGGTGCAGGTGGCCTGCACGGCGCTGCTGATCTTTGCCATGGGGGTCTCCCTGGGAAGCCGGGAGGACTTCTTCCGGGAACTGGCCGCCATGGGCTGGGAGGCCCTGGTGCTGTCGGTTCTGCCCATCGTTGGCTCAACGATATGTGTCTATTTCCTCACCGAGAGATTTCTGCCCAAGAAGGAGAAGCGCCGCCATGATCGCCATCGCCGTTAGCAGTCTGGTACTGGGGGTGCTCTGCGGACGGTACCTCTTTTCCCCGGAGGTGGTGGATTTCTTTGCCGCCGCCGAGCCCTGGGCGCTCTACGCCCTGATGTTTTCGGTGGGAATCAGCGTAGGGGCCAACAGGCTGATTTTCCATAAGCTTAAGGAGTACCACGTCAAGATTTTGGTGATTCCCTTGGGGATTGTGCTGGGCTCCCTGGCCGGTGGAGCGGCGGGAAGCCTGCTGACCGGCCTGGGTATGCGGGAGAACCTGGCCGTAGCCATGGGGATGGGCTGGTACAGCCTGTCCGGCGTGCTGCTCACCGGCCTGGGCGGGGCGTCCCTGGGCTCCACCGCCTTCCTGGCCAACCTCATGCGGGAGATTTTCTCCTTTATGGTAATCCCCTTGGTGGCCCGCTGGTTCAATGAGTATACCTGCATCGCACCGGCCGGGGCCACCAGCGAGGACACCACTTTGCCCATGATGGTCAAGTACACCGGGGAAGAGGTCGTGGTCATGTCGGTGCTCAACGGCGTGATCTGCTCGCTGCTGGTGCCCGTATGGATCAACCTGCTCTACGCCGTTTAGGCGGGAGAATTTCTTTGGGGGAGAATTTCTTTGGGGGTGGGGGTCCTTTTGGAAAAGGGACCCCTCCCCCAAACCCCCTCTCCCCAAAACCTTGGGGGAAGGGACTGCTGAGAAAACCTAGGGAACGGCTACAATTAGAATACAGCCGTCCCCCTTATACTCTCTTCATCCTTTCCCCTAAAGTTTTAGAAAGGTGGGGGTGCGGGGGAGGGAAACCTTTTGCAAAAGGTTTCCCTCCCCCGCAGAAACCCTCCCGCAGAGCCCTCCAGCTCCAAATTCCTATTTCATCCAGGAGTCTCTTTTGGCGATGAGGAGGGCCTTGAAGATGTCGATGTCCTCGGGGGTGGTGAGTTTGACGTTTTTTTCCGAGCCGGCGGAGAAGTAGACCGTCTCTCCCAGCTCCACCAGCAGCGTGCAGGAGGCCACCGAATTGGTGATGCCTTGTTCCAGGGCGCGGCGGTGGGCGTCCACGATCCGGCCTAGGGGGAAGCCCTGGGGGGTCTGGGTGCGCTTAAGGTTGTCCCGGGGGATGACGGTGTCGGCGCTGATCTGGTCCTGGGTTTCCAGCATGGCTTCGGCGCAGGGAATGGCCGCGATGGCCGAGCCGTGGAGCCGGGCCTTGACGATGCAGTCGGAGATGATCTCCTGGGAGACCATGGGGCGGATGGCGTCGTGGATCAGCACAATATCCTGGTCATCATGGTCCTCCTTGAGGGCATAGAGGCCGTTGCGGATGGAGTCCTGGCCGTTTTTGCCCCCGGGGACCACCCGCTTGAGCTTATCAATATTGAACTGCCGGGCGTAGGCCCAGAGGATGGTTTCCCAGCCCTCGATGCACACCACGGCAATTTCGTCGATGTCGCCGTGGCGCTGGAAGGCCTCCAGGGTGTAGACGATCACCGGCTTGTCGTAGACGTTGATGAATTGCTTGGGGATGTCCTGATGCATCCGGGCGCCGCTGCCGCCCGCAATAATGAGGGCTAGATTCATGGGTATTTCCTCCGTGGTTGGTTATTTGTTGTTCAGCTCGGCATAGTTAAGGATGTTGCGGCAGAGGAAGGCGATGAGCAGGCCTGCCAGCAGGTTCCACGCGGTGAGCACCCCCATGGCGGCCACAAATCCCAGGGCTTCTCCGGCCAGGCTCCCCGCCACGATGGCCAGCACGATGCCCGGCGCTGCCACCACCAGCAGGATCAGCATGTACAGGAACATCACCAGCACCTTGCTGCTGAGGCTGCCCACCAGCCGTTCGGTGAGAATATTCCCCGCCATGAACAGCAGGCTGAAGCTGATCCGCGCCAGGATGCAGCCCGCGATCTGCAGGGGGGTGGCGCCCAGGAGCAGGCCCATAATCACGAAAAGGAGCACGGCCTCCAGGCAGACCTTTTCCAGGTTTTCCCGGCAGATGGCCAGCAGTTTGGCGAAGGGCGGGCTGGGAACCAGGTAGACGTAGGGCAGGAGCAGCTCCTTGACCCAGCGGCCGGCGGCGGTGGAGAACATCTGCATGTACGTGGCGAAGGCGAAGCCGGCGATCAGCGCCTCGGAGGCGGTATCCGCCGTCCCCTTCATGATCAGCACGAAAAAGAGGGTGCTGGCGATAAAGATCAGGCTCACGGCGTCCAGCAGGAAGACCCGCGCCCGGCGGTTTTCCACCCGGTGCTTGTGGTAGAAGGCCGAGGGACCCCAGCCCTTTCCCAGACCCAGGCGGCCCTTTTTCACGTTCCGGGGCACGGCCTCGGTCATCTTGCCTTCCTTCTTGGCGGTGATGGCGGTGGTCATGACTTCGGCGGACTGGAGCACGTCCTCATAGAAGTCGTCCCCGCTGCGAAGCATGAAGGGGATGATGGCGGCGATGAAGGCCGCCATGGCGGCCAGGGCCGCCAGCACCTGCAGGGGCGCCCCTTCCATTGTCCCCATGAGGGCCGCCTGGATCCAGCCGAATACCGGGATAAAGCGCACCCAGGGGGCGTTGGCCGAGGCCACCAACGAGGCCAGAGACGGCGCGCCGGAGAGGAGGCTGGGCAGGACCAGCCCGGCGGCCAGGGCCAGGATGACCAGCCCATAGACCCGCTTGACGGCCTTGCGCCGGGCATCGTCTCCGCTGATGCGGCTGTAGAGGGTCATGGCGCAGAGCTGCCCGGCAAAGAGGCACAGGGCGTAGCCCAAGAGGATCCATACCAGCTCTAGGGGCGTGATGCCGTAGAGCTGGTTCAGCCAGGAGTATTGAAAGAGCAGGAAGGCTCCCACCATCAGGGAGGTGCCCAGCTGCCGCAGCAGGCCGTAGCCCATGATGGTTTTAGGCGGCAGGGGGGAGACGAAGAGCAGGTTCACGTCGCTCATGGTGAAGAAGCTGCCCCCGGCGGCAAAGCCTTGGTTGGCGGTCAGCAGGAACATGGTCCCGTACAGGGCCAGCGCCAGGGCGTACAGCTCGCTGCGGTCCCGGTATTCCCCGGGCACAGGGTCCATCCGGGGGGTCAGCAGCACGAAGACCAGCAGGGCCAGAAACAGGATCACCAGCACCAGCTTGCCCGGGTTGCGCCGCAGTTCCCGGACCCGGTTCTTCCAGGCGGTGGTTACCAGGTAGGCCAGCGCCGTCATTGGGGACGCCCCCCTTCGGTGATGGAGAAGAAGAGGGACTCCAGGCTCTCCTCCCCCAGCGAGGCGGGATCGTTGCGCCGGGTGGCGGCAAAGGCGCCGTGCATCATGATGTGGGCCACATCCCAGAAGTCTTCCACGCTGTCCAGCATGTGGGTGCTGATGAGTACGGTGCAGCCCTGGGCCTTTAGCTCGGTGAATAGGGCCTTAAGCTCCTTGATGGCGTGGGGATCCAGGCCCACCATGGGCTCGTCAAAGATGACCACCCGGGGCCGGTGGACCAAAGCGCAGCAGATGGACAGCTTTTGCTGCATGCCCTTGCTGAGCTCCTTGCCCAGCTTATCCCGCTGGGGGGCCAGCTCCAGCCGCTCCAGCAGAGCCTGGCCGGCGGTCTCCCAGTCCTTATCCTGGTAGGCGCGGCCGATAAACTCCAGGTGCTCCCACACCGTCAGCAGGTCGTACACCGCGGGGATTTCAGGGATATAGCCCAGGGCGCGCTTGGCCTCCAGGGACTTGTTGGGACGGCCGTCGATGAGGATTTCCCCATCGAAGCGCAGCAGCCCGGCGATGCACTTGATCAGGGTAGACTTGCCTGCGCCGTTGGGACCCAGAAGCACGCCGATTTCTCCGTCCCTGACCTCCAGGCTGACGTCGTTGTTGGCCAAAACCTTGCCATAGCGCTTACTTACATGAGATACCGATAGCATTCCGACTTTCCTCCTGCCCGTAGGCATTGGTTTGTCTCTATTATAGAGGGGCGGGGACGCCTGGCAAGGGAACCACGCCCAAAACGGCGGTTTGGCCGCTGAAAGCTACAGTTTGTCCGCTCTCTCCCGCAAGCCGTTCATGGCGGCGTGGAGGGCGGCGCAGAGGCTCTCCCGCTGGGCGGCGCCGTCCCCCGCGGGGTCGTAGGCCACGGCCTCGCCCACAAAGAAGGTGCGCAGCCGCTGGCAGGCGTACACCGGATAAAAGCGCAGAGACTTTCCGGTGGCGGCGGCCCAGCGGCGGCCCAGCAGCACAAAACCGTCGGCGAACGCATCCAGGTAGAGGCCGGTCCCGTCGGGGATCTCGGGAAACAGTACGATGTCCTTCCCCTCCTGCAGGGTCTGCACGCTCTTGCGGAAGGTCTCCAGCACCCGGCTATCGTGGTAGACGGGGATGCCCTCCACCCCGGTCATGATCCAGGCGGCGGGCAGGGCGATGAGCACGCTGAGCACCCAGCGCAGGGCGCGCTGGAAGGGAGTGTTCCCCGGCCAGAAATCCACCCGGGCATAGGCGGGCACCTGCCGCACGAAGCACATATTGGACACGATCCACGGCCGAAAGTTCCGCGGGAAACGGGCGCACATGGAAAGGGGCCCGTAGGCGCGGGCGTGGTTGCAGACAAAGACCACCGGCTCGGCGGGCGGAACGCCCTCGGCCCAGAGGGTGCGGTGCCGGGGGACGCAGGCGCTGACCAGCCGGCGGAAGAGCCGGAAAACCGGGCGGAGGGGCTTGTGCCGGGCATAGGGACGGCAGGTGGAGTAATAGCGGGGCGGGTCTTGACGGGACGGCATGGGCGCCTCCTGGGCGGAGAATGCTCCACGATGGAGCGGCCGCTGGCCTCATTCTACCATAGCCGCGCGGGGAATGCCAGGGCGCGGCGGGAAGAAAGCCCCAAGGACGGCAAAAATCCCCTTTTCCGTTTCCGGAGATGTATGCTCTAAGTGACTTCTTAATCATGGTTTTTGTCATGGTTAGTGAAGCAATCACTTAGAGCATTTTCATTTCAGGAGGTACAGCCATGAGAAACGAAAAAATCACCCCGCTGTATGAG
>CALWDW010000012.1 GCA_944376795.1 uncultured Christensenellaceae bacterium | reverse complement strand
CGTCTGCTTTGCCATGCCTTTTTCCTTCCCCAAACGCTTGTTTTTCCACAACCTATCGGCTACATACTCCTTTGGACGGCGCATAAAAGGGCGCGCTGCAGATTTCATTTCTGCAACGCGCCCTTCCCGTAAAAAACTGTATAATATATATAAACCAAAGATGCGAACGGTCTGTGCTGAATAAGTGAAAAAGCCAGCAGAGTGGGAAATTTCTCTTTCTCTGTTGGCTTCTCTATGGCACAAAATTTAACGCGCCACACCTATCAAATTCATAACTTTTTGACAAATAAAGTGCGAATCGCGTTTAAGACGGCCAGAATCATCACACCTACATCCGCAAACACCGCCAGCCACATACTGGCCAGGCCCAGAGCCACCAGGACAAGGCAGATCAGCTTGATGCCGATGGCAAAGACAATGTTCTGGTAAACAATGCCCAGACACTTACAACTGATCTTAATCGCCTTGGAAATCTGCATGGGATCATCATCCATCAGCACTACATCGGCAGCCTCAATGGCAGCGTCAGAACCCATGGCACCCATGGCGATACCAATGTCCGCCCGGCGGAGCACCGGGGCGTCGTTGATGCCATCCCCTACAAAAGCCAGCTTTTCCTTTTCCGACTTAATCTGAAGTAGCTCCTCTACTTTCTCTACCTTATCAGCGGGGAGCAGTTCGCTGTAGACCTCATCTAATCCAAGGGCGGAGGCTACGCTGGTGGCCACCTTTTTGGCATCACCGGTAAGCATCACAGTCTTGCGAACGCCAGCCGACTTTAATGCCTGGATGGCTTCCTTGGAGTGAGGCTTCACGATGTCGGAAATAACAATGTGTCCGGCATATTTCCCGTCGATCGCCATATGGATGATGGTGCCTACGCTGTGGCACGGAATAGACTGGACGCCCAGACGATTCATGAGTTTGTCGTTACCAGCTGCCACTTGATGACCGTCCACCGTAGCGATGACACCGTTGCCGCTGAGTTCCTGGATGTCAGTTACCCGGCTGCGGTCGATTTCCATACCGTAGGCTTTCTGCAAACTCTTGCTGATGGGGTGGCTAGAGGCACTTTCCGCCAGAGCAGCATATTCCACCAGCTTGCGCTCATCCATCTCATTGTGATGGATCGCATTCACCTCAAATACACCCTGAGTCAGTGTGCCGGTCTTGTCAAAGACTACAATCTTAGCCTGTGACAGAGTCTCAAGGTAGTTGGAACCTTTGACCAGCACACCGGCCTTACTAGCTCCGCCAATCCCTGCAAAGAAGGACAGAGGGATAGAGATGACTAGTGCACAAGGACAGCTAGCAACAAGGAAGGTCAGTGCCCGGTATACCCAGGTTTCCCAGCCGGCGGGAAGACCCAAGGCAAACATCCGCACCAGCGGCGGAAGCACGGCCAACGCCAACGCTGCATAGCAAACAGCCGGGGTATAAATTTTCGCAAAACGGGAGATAAAATCCTCCGACTTCGATTTTCGGGAGGAGGCATTTTCCACCAAGTCCAAAATTTTTGAGACCGTAGACTCACCAAATTCCTTGGTAGTCTGGATATGAAGCAGTCCTGTCATGTTAATGCAGCCAGAGATGATCTCATCGCCAGTCTTGACCTCACGGGGCAAACTTTCGCCGGTGAGGGCGGCAGTGTTCAGAGTGGATTCTCCCTGCACCACGGTACCGTCAATGGGAACTTTCTCGCCAGGCTGAACCACGATGATGGTGCCGATACCCACCTCGTCCGGGTCTACTTGTTCGAGCTTGCCATCCCGTTCAATGTTGGCGTAGTCTGGACGGATGTCCATCAGTTCGCTGATGTTGCGGCGAGATTTGCCAACAGCATAGGACTGGAACCATTCGCCTACCTGATAGAACAGCATAACTGCAATGGACTCCAGATAATCACCGTTTTCGTAGACAGCCAGTGCCAAAGCGCCAATGGTGGCAACCGCCATCAAGAAGTTCTCGTCAAAGACCTGGCCATTGCGGATACCTTTATATGCTTTTCTCAGAATATCATAACCAATAATGAGATAGTCTACCAAATATAGCGCCAATCGTACCCAGCGCCCGGCTGCGCCCAGCTGATCAAAAACGGTGGAACCCAAAGTTTGTAACGCCAGCAGCAATACCGTGGCAGTCAGGATTCTTCCCAACATGATTTTCTGTTTCTTTGTCATGCCGCTGCTAGGCCGCTGACCAATCAAGAGAAGGATAACTGATAATACGGCTACTACGATCAGCAAGCCGCTTTCAATCATTTCTTGCATATCATTCTTTCCCTTCTATAATTGCTTATTTGTTTGTTAAAAAAGCGCCCCTTCCGCCCGTAGCGTCTGGGGCACCTATGTGGAATGGGCCTTACAGGAAGATCTCGCAGTCAGGCTCCACCTTCTTGCAAGCCTTCTGCACAGCAGTCATCACACTGGCCGGCTCCTGACCTTCAGCAAATTCCACGATCATCTTCTGGGTCATGAAGTTCACAGTAGCGTTCTGCACGCCGCTGGTCTTGCGGGCTGCGTCTTCCATCAGGTTGGCGCAGTTAGCGCAGTCTACTTCGATCTTATAAGTTTTTTTCATTTTGGAAAACTCCTCTCTTAATTTGCTCCTGTCGCCAGAACGATTAAACCGTTGTTTAATCGTATCTTCATCATACTTAGTTAAACTGGCTTCGTCAACGCTTTGGAAGCACATCCTGCCATTTGGGCATAAAATTTTGCTATTTGGGGTAAAACGCAGCTATTGTTCATCCATACGGATTCTATAACAGTTCTTTCATTTTCCCATTTTACACTCAACTATCTGCATCATGAACCATACACAACAGGGCAGAAATCAGGACAAATGGTGCCGTATTAGGACAACTTCTCGATATTAAATCTATAATTGAAGGATACTTTTATTCAAAGAGAAGTTGTACTCTGTGATAGGCGCAGGCCTATGAAAAAACAGTAACGCTATTGGGTTTAATGTGCCCGGCGTTACTGTTTGTTTTACTATTTATGTGGTAATATAAATTCTTGTATTAAGACATCCGGGTTCTTGTACCCGACTACTCTATAAAATGTAGCATTTTAAAACAATTTGCCACTATCAAAGTAGTTAATCTTCATGGCACAACGTACATCAGAGAGTGTATCAGAGGTCACTGTTCGTGCTTTTTCTGTACCGTTTTTCAAAATCTTGTATACGTCAGGCCTACGTTTTTCCCACATCTTCCGGCGTTCCCGAATAGGCGCCAATTCATATTGAAGCACCTGGCTTAGAAACTTCTTTATTTTTACATCTCCAAGCCCGCCCCTTTGATAATGCGCCTTCAATTCATCAAGCCCGCTATACTCCGGCAGGAACGCCGCAAAATGTTCGGGCATAGAAAAAGCCTCCAAATACATAAAAACGGGGTTCCCTTCCGTGTGGCCGGGATCATCTTTCCTCAAATGAGTGGGATCTGTAAACATGGACATAACTTTGGCGTTGATTACATCCGGCTCATCGGAGAGGTAGATACAATTTCCCAATGACTTGCTCATTTTGGCCTTCCCGTCAATACCGGGTAGCCGCATACAAGCCTGTTGTTTTGGCAGGACGATATGGGGTTCCACCAGCGTCTCCCCATACACTGCATTAAATTTACGGACGATCTCTCTGCACTGCTCCAGCATTGGCTCCTGATCCTCTCCTGCAGGGACAGCCGTGGCCCGAAAAGCTGTGATGTCCGCAGCCTGGCTGATGGGGTAGCAGAAGAAGCCGACCGGTATGCTCGCCTCAAAGTTTCGTTGCTGGATTTCCGCTTTTACGGTGGGGTTACGCTGCAAGCGAGAAACCGTCACCAAATTCATATAATAAAAGGTCAGCTCGGTCAGTTCCGGAATCATAGATTGAATAAAAATCGTAGATTTTCCCGGGTCAAGACCGCAAGCCAGATAATCAAGCGCTACCTCTACGATATTCTGCCGGACTTTTTCTGGATGTTCCGCGTTATCCGTCAGTGCCTGCGCATCCGCAATCATAATATATACCTCACGGAAGCGCCCGGAATTTTGAAGCCGGACACGTTCTCTCAAAGAACCGACATAATGCCCTACATGAAGGCGGCCAGTAGGACGGTCGCCCGTTAAAATGATTTCACCCATACCGCGATTACTTTCCCGGAAACTCCAGGAATTCTCCGTCCTCCGGGATCAGGACACGTCCATCTACACCGTGTTTCTTCAGAAATTCACGGAGTTCGGTGCGGCTCACTGTGGCATGATTGACGGCATCCATGTGGCTGGCGATGATCGCGGCATCCGGCGCAGCCTCACACACCTTCAAAACATCCTCGGTTCCCATGATGAGACGTCCTACTCCCATTAGCTCCGCACCACAGGCATTGAGCACAACAACGTCCGGGCGATACCGCTCCAGCGTCTGCTCGACCCCTTTATAGTACACAGTATCTCCGGCTACATACAACGTTGGCTCCCCGGCCGCTTGCAGAATTACGCCGCAGACCGCCCCGGCAGCCCGTTCGGGCGACTCGCCATGCATGGCTTCCGTGCGGATAAGAATCACGCCGTCAAAGTCATTCCCTTCATCCTTGAGCACAGCAACAGAAGTATACCCAAAGCTCTCAATCTGGGATTTAGTTTCTTCATTTACAGCGAAAACAGGGATGCTTTTGTCCAGCATTGCCGCCGTCTCCGGGTCGAAATGATCAGGATGAATATGGGTGACGATCATGGCATCGATCCCTGCCATAATCTGCTCCACAGGAAAAGGAAGTTCCGTTGTAGGGGATGGGATTTTCGCCTTCTCAGGATCAGGCGAAGGAGCGCTTATGCCGGTACCTTTCTTTTGAAACCAGGGATCAATTAAAAAATGTTTGCCTCCGCAGTCAACACGGATGGTTGCATTACGAATCTGCTGAATATTCATGATTGTTCTCCTTATTTGTGTTCATGCATGTTAATGAACCCTTCATAAACAACACATCATGCCTTTCGGCTACGCCTTCCGGTGTTTTCCGAGCCACGTACTTCCTCATGGTAAAAGTAATCCACAATTACGGGGTGCCCAGGCTCTGCTCGTCCGTAGGGCAGCTCGTTGTCCACGAAGGGACAGCTGTATTCTTTCGCTAGCCGTTCCGCTTGATCCTCCAAACCACGAAAGTAGCTTCTGTCGCCCTTGTTGTAGATAGCGTCGTACAACGGAAGCAAGTCGGGATATTTTTTACGAATGTAGGCCAGAATGTCTTTTTTGAATCCGCCTCGCAGATTCAGATTTTCCAACCATATCAGGTCACATTGGTTTCTGACCTGATGAAAGATAGCCTCAAAATCTGTGATACCCGGAAAGACAGGGGAAATAAAGCAGACCGTGCGAATGCCCGCATCATAGATCTGCTTCATGGCATCCAGCCGTCGCTTGATGCTGACGGCATGGTCCATATCATTTTTAAAGCCTTCGTCCAATGTATTGATCGACCAGGAAACCGTGACCTTTCCCAGTTCTTTCAGAAGGTCAATGTCACGGATGACCAAGTCTGACTTGGTGCAGATGAGAATTTCCGCCTCGCTGCCCCGGAGCTGCTCAAGAAGCCTTCGGGTGTTCTGAAACTGCTCCTCCTGGGGCAGATAGCCATCGGTCACAGAACCGATGACCACGCGCTGCCCATTGTACTTTTGTGGATTTTTGATTGTGGGCCAATGTTTCACATCCAGGAATGTGCCCCATGGTTCAGTGTGCCCTGTAAATCGTTTCATAAACGAGGCGTAGCAGTATTTGCAGCCATGGGTACAGCCCACATAAGGATTGACGGAATAGCCGCCCACCGGCAGGGTGGATTTTGTCATAATATTTTTGGCTTCTACATCCTGAATCAGAATGCTACTATCTTTCACTTCCGCCATGTTTTCTGTTCCTCCAATACCTGGTAAAAGGCCGAGGGAAATTCCTGTACCATCTGTGCCTCTCCCATGATAGAAAGTAGATCTTCTTTCATGAATACAGGGATGCCAAGCGCATGGGCCTGATGTGTCAGGTTCCACACCCATTCCGATTTCGATACGGATTTGCCCTTCCTATGTCCGGTCTCAGTACCAATAACGATCCATTCAATTCCGGTAAGGTCTACCACGCCAACATCATCAAATATTGGTTCAAAGGTCACATGATAGTGCCCACCATGGATACGCTCCTGCAAAGTCCGGATACGATTTTTCTCTTTGCTGGAGGTAACAGTCACACCAAACCAGGCATTTTCTAAGGTGGTGGAAAACACAATATCCTCCGGTCGCTTGGTCAAAAACAGATATTGGTGCTGCGGATTTTCTGAAATCTTAGCGAATATCTGCTCCCGCCACTCCGGCTTCCAGTGGGAAAAATCGCTCATGCCGGTGAGCATGAAATTCTGTGGGCGCTTTTTCTCCATCAGCCGTAGCTTATTGGGAAAAAACTCTGGCTTCTCAAAGTCGTCGATCATGTGAAACCAGCGGACATTGTTTCTGGCGTAGCAGTAGCTGCAACCGATCGTACAGCCGATCACCAGATTCATGTTCTGAATAGGTCGTTGAAAGCGGATTTACGTTGACCCCTCATGTATTACATACCCGCGTAAGAAACTTTGTTGCGTGGACTACTCGACTACCTAAAAAGAAAGAGAGCCGGCCTCTTAAAGCCTGCTCTCTAACTTGGCCGCCAGCGCGAAACCGTAAGGCAAGACGATAATCTCGCCGCCTGGGGTTCGACCAGCGATTGAATTGGTGGAGCCGAGGGGAGTCGAACCCCTGTCCGAAAATGCATCCACATCGACTTCTACGAGCGTAGCCGCTGCTTTCAATTCCCCTTCCCAATCTCCCGGCGGCAGGATAGAGGGTCAGGTAGCTTCATAAAATCCGGTCTGCCGCAAAGCTTAAGCAGATTCGTTCACCGCATGCTTGCGCCGCGGTCCCCTCATGCGGTCTCAGGGGCGCGACGGCAGCGTTACGCTGCGACTAACTCAGTGTTGTCAGTTAATTTTAAGTTTGCCAATTTTATCGTGGCTTGGCCCCACGGCTCGCTTACGATGCTTCAACACCCCCGTCGAAATCCATTTACGGCCCCAAGTTATCCGCGGCGGCGCTCCTGGGCCATGGCCTTGGCCATATCCCGCTGGGCGGTACGCTTGGCGGCGTCCTCCCGCTTGTCATGGAGCTTCTTGCCCCGGGCAACGGCAAGTTCCAGCTTAACCCGGCCATTCTTCAGGTACAGGCTCAGGGGAATCAAAGAAACACCCTGCAGCTTCACCACGCCGTACAGCTTGCGAATCTCCCGCTTGTGCATAAGCAGGCGCCGATCCCGCGTGGGGTTTACATTAAAGATATTGCCCTTCTCATAGGGGCTGATATGCATCCCGTAGATGAAAATCTCCCCGTCCTTGATATGGCAGTAGCTCTCCTTCAGATTGGCCTGACCGGCTCGGATGGACTTGACCTCCGTCCCAACCAGCTCCATGCCCGCCTCGTACACCTCCTCGATAAAGTAGAGATGCCGCGCCTGCCGGTTGGTAACCAGTGTCTTCACCGGGACTTTCCCCGCCGCCATGGCCATCTCCTCCTCTCTGCCGGGTGTGCGATACTTTATTATACCACGGTCCCGCCCTTTGTCAACGCAAGGGGCTGACAGATCTTCCAGGCTCTGGTATACTGTCCTTAAATGAATTGGTTACGGCCATCCGACGGGAGGCGAGCTCCATTGCGCAGACAGATCCGTGCAGGCGATGTTGTCATCCCCTACGAAATTACTTTCAAAAGAGTTCATAATATCAATATGCGGCTGCACCGCGATGGAAGCGTCCACGTCTCCGCGCCACGGAGGGTGCCGCTGGAGCTGGTAGACGCCTTTGTGTCCTCCAAAGCTGCCTGGATTGCACGCCACCAGGCGGCCATGGCCGCGGCCCAAGAGACGCCAGTCTCCACCGTCTCCCGTTCCCGGGGCGATACACTGCGGCTTCTCGGCGAGGAGTATCCCCTCGAGCAGGAAGCGGGCGCCTCTGCGCAGCTCCGCATCGCCTGTGGACGGGCCATCCTTACGGTTCCTGAAGACTGTCCCTCCGGCCAGGCCCTGGAGTCCGCCCTCTGGCAGCTCTGCCGTCAGGTTCTCACCCAAGCGCTGGAAGAGGTCTTTCCGCTGTTTGCTCCCTACGGCATCGCCATGCCGCGCTGCCAAATTAAAGCCATGAAGTCCCGCTGGGGCAGCTGCACACCCCAGCGCCTGCGGATTTCCCTGAATTTTCATCTCATTCATGCCCCCTATCCGTGCATCCAATACGTAGCGGCCCACGAGCTGGCCCATCTCGTCCAAGGCAATCATGGTCCCGGCTTCTACGCGGTGCTGGATCACGTAATGCCCGACCACCGGGCACGCAGGCAGCTTCTTGAGACATCCGGCATCCTATAACGCAGAGGTGCCCGTGTCGAACCGGCGACGGAGCAAAGGCCCCGCGGCCATCCCACAGATTTCCCGGTCCTTGGCAACATATCCGATCCCTCAAAAAAACAATATAAGGAGGATTTTACCATGGCTTCCCCACTGGCCATTACCTGGCACGGACATGCCTGCTTTTCCCTTGAAATGGATGGATGGCGCATTGTACTGGATCCCTACGCCGATGGCTCGGTTCCCGGGCTCCAGCCGCTGCGGCTGACCGCTCACGCGGTGTATACCAGCCACAGTCATGGCGACCACGGCTATACCCAAGCTGTGGAGCTCCAATCCGCGCCCGGCCCTTCGCCCTGGCGCGTGACCCCTATTCCCAGCTTCCACGACGATGCCCAGGGCTCCAAACGCGGCCCCAACACCATCCATCTACTGGAAGCCGGGGAATTCCGTGTGGCGCATATGGGCGACATTGGCTGCGCTCTCACCCCGGAGCAACAGCAGGCCTTGTCGCACCTGGACGCGCTGCTGCTCCCGGTGGGCGGTTTCTATACCATTGGCCCCGCCGAAGCATCGGCCATGGCGGACAGCCTGTCTCCTCGGGTGGTCATTCCCATGCACTACCGGACGGATGACCACGGCTTGGCCCCCATCGGGCGCTTGGAGGATTTTCTCGCCCTGCGGAAGGATGTCACGGTCTATTCCGGCAATTCCATCACGCTGACAGCTGACACGCCTGTCCAAACCGCCGTTCTGCAGTACGTTCCCTAGCCGTATTATGAGTTCCACAAAGTGGTATAGCTAGGCCGATTCCTCGTTTTACCGCCAGAATACGCCAGCGCTGCCAGCAATCCTGCGGGATTGCCTGTTGCACCTGCGCCAGGAATACGGTATAATTTTCAAGCAGGCTGTTATGCCTTGAGACGAAAAACAAAGGAAAATGCCGTATGTTAGTAAAAAAGCATGTAGATGGCGTGGACCTGGTGGAACTGGATGACGAGGAACGCGCCGCTCTGCGGACGATTTTGCTGGAAATGCTGGACGATGTCCTGGAGGTCTGCCGCCGGCGCGGACTGTCCTGCTTTTTAGCGGGGGGATCCATGCTGGGCGCGGCTCGGCATCATGGTTTTATTCCATGGGATGACGATCTCGATGTCTTTATGCCGCGCAAGGATTACGATGCCTTTGAGGCAATCTTTGATAGGGAGCTTTCGGAAAAATATTATCTGCAGTCCGTTAATCGGGATCACTACGGGAGCTTCCCTTTTTCCAAAATCATAAAGAAGAACACCACCTGGTTGGAGGCCCACACCTCCGGTCACAGCTATAACGGCGTATATCTGGACATCTTCCCCCTGGAGAATGCCCCGGCAGGCGGCTGGGCGCGAAAGGAATATGTCCTGGGCTGTAAGGCGCTGACCTTCGTGGTAGTGTCTTTGGCTGGTTTTTTGGATGCGACTCCGGCCTACCGGGCCTTCCTAAAGGAAAACTACAGCAGCAAAAAGGTCTATTACCTGCGCCGCATCACCGCGGGGCTGCTGGGTTGGATGGGTCTGAAGCGATGGCTTCTGTGGATGGATCGTTTCGCTTCCCGATATAAGAACCGGCCCGACCTGCCGGAGCTCTGCTGTCCCACCGGCCGCGGCGGCGTGGAGCGGGAGCACTGGCCCCGCGCGGTCATGGAAAGCCACGGCACGCTGCCCTTTGAGGGACGCGATGTGCCTGTGCCCGACGGATGGGATACCTACCTGCGGACGCTCTATGGCGACTATATGCAGCTTCCTCCGGAGAATAAGCGGGAGCGGCACCTTATCGTGCACTGCGACTTCACCCGCGGCTGGGAGGATGAGAATGGCTAGCAGCGACACAAAAAGCATGGCCAAAGGCGCCCTGACTATCATGCTCATTGCCGGAATGACTAAGATTCTGGGCTTTTTGCGTGTAGCCGTTATGGCGTCTTACTTTGGCGCCACAGCGCAGACCGATATCTATACGATGGCCAGCAAGGCCCCCAGCCTGATCTACACCTTCCTCAACGCCATCATTGTGGCCACCTTCATCCCCCTGTATACGAAGATTGAGGCTGAATCCTCCCGGGAAAAGGCCGATGAATTCGCCAGCCGGATGATGAACCTGATGATGCTCATTACCGGGCTGCTGGTGGTCGTGGGACTGGTCTTTGCCCCCCAGATCATGAGCGTGCTGGCTTATGATTATGAGGGCGACAAAATGTCCAACACCATCGCCATGGTTCGGATCATGATGCCCATGCTTCTGATGCAGATGATGACCATCATCTACTGCAATATTCTCAATGCCAACCGTCGCTTTGCCGGCCCACAGTTTTATGGCATGCCTCTGAGCATCTGCGTCATCCTGGCCTGTGTCTTTCTCTCGGATACGCTGGGAGCTTATGCCTTGGCATGGGGCACGCTGGCCTCTGCCCTGGTGCAGATGCTATTGATGGGATTTTTGGCACGAAAATACTTCCATTGGTCTCCCTCCCTGTCCTTGCATGATACCCACGTGGGGAAGGCGATGAAGCTGGCCGTGCCCGCCGTGCTCTCCACCTCCGTGCTGGAGATCAACAGCACGCTGGACGCCATGCTCTCCTCGGGACTGGCGGATGGCCACCTGGCCAGTCTGGAGTATGCTAACCGGCTGATCAGCGTGGTGGTGGGCACAGTCATTGTCGCTGCCCATACAACCACCTACACCCAGCTGAGCGAGTGCGCCTCCCGAAAGGATAAGGAAGGCTTTTCCCATATCCTTTCGCGAAACCTGGCTGTACTCATCATGATCCTGCTTCCTATCATGCTGGTAGCCATCATCAACGCCCAAGAGATCGTCAGCGTCGTGTACGAGCGCGGCAGCTTTGACGCCACGGCAACGACCCTCACGTCTGGCATTCTGGTTTTCTACGCCCCTTATCTACTTTTCACCGGAATCAGGGACGTAGGAACACGGGCCTTCTATGCTCTGGGCAATACCAAGGCGCCCATGATCAGCGGCATCATCTCTATGGGGACCAACGCCGTTCTCAATCTGATACTTGTGCGCTTCATGGGCGCCTATGGCCTAGCGCTGGCCACGGCCATCGCCATGCTGGCCGCCTGTGTTGTGCTGCTCATTCAGCTCCGTCGACAGGCAGGCGGCTTGGGTGTCCGCCAATACGGCAAAGACTACCTGTGGATGCTTGCAGGTAGTGTTATCTGCGCCGTTCTGCTGCTCCTGGTCCGTTGGTTGCTTCCCCAGGTTCATGCACTCGTCCGGCTGTGCGCCTGCTGCGCCGCCGGCCTCTCCGCGTATGCTGCCACCATGTATCTGTCAGGTTCCTTCATTGCCCGGCAGCTGGTTCAGGGTATCATTGCCAATATTCGTTCCAAGCTGAAGCAGGCGCGTTCCTAACCCACCGCGCCGTCTTGACAGAAATACCATAACAATATGAGGAGGAACTCTCCCATGGGATTGAACTGGAAGTATGTTCTGCAAATTCTCCGGCGGCGCCTTGTGCCGCTGCTTGTCACCTTTGTCGTCATTGCGGCTGCGGTGTGCGGCGGCGTGCTGGTGGGCAACCGGCAGCGCAGCCTCGATGTGGCCAACTATGAAGCGGCCGTAGAAGAGCAGGAGGCGGCCATTGACGCCTATTATGCCACCCCCACGCCGCAGGTGACCGCGACCCCCTATATCCCTGAGGATGTCTACGCTGCCAGCGCCAAGCTTCTGATCACCTACATCACCAATGTCGAGGACAGCGAAACCATCAAAACCATAGAAGGAACCACCCAGGATGGAGATATTGACTCCACTGAAGTCACCATCGGCAAGGCCAGTACCGCCAATCCCCCGAGGGTTTCCCTGTCCGACGCTTCCACGGCTGAGCAATATGCCCGTACCTTTACCGCGTATATCCAAACCGACGATATGCTGGATCGCATTCTAGCTTCCTCTGGCGTTGCTATGGACAAGGTTCTCCTGCGGGAATCCCTCCGGGTAGAGTCGGTCGACAGTACCATCATCTACCGTGTCATCGCTTACCATGCCGATGCCCAGACGGCCACCAAGCTGGCCAACGCGGCCGCAGAGGCCCTGCGAACCGATGCCGAGGATTTCTTCAACTTCAACTACGTTATGTCTCTAGGGGACGCTGACGAGGATGCGTTGGGCGCAAGCGACATCGTACCGCGCCCCACCCCCACGCCGGTTCCCACGCCTGAACCCACGCCTGATCCCACACCCATTCCCACATTAGATCCGGAAGATCCTCTGCTGGAGCCGATCCCCCAGCCCTCCGGGCCCATCAGCAAAAAAGTTATGGTGGCCCTGGCCTGCGTACTGGGCCTGCTGGCGGCGGGCGGCGTTATTCTGGTACTGGAGTGGATGGATAAGCGCATCCGCGACGCGCAGCAGGTGGCCGCATCGTCCCGGAGCAGCGTGCTGGCGGTTCTGCGGGATACGGAGGATGCCGATGACATCCGCACCCTGCGCAGCAATCTCATGGCGGGAGAGGCCGCGCCCCGTCTCATCGCCTTCACCCAGCCCATGGGCGCCCAGGATAGCCGGGCCGTTGCTCTGCGCCTGGCCCAGGTCTTTGCCGCCACCGGACGGAAGACCCTGCTCATTGATGCCAGCTTGCGGGAAAACTGGCTGGCTGAAAGCCTGGGTCTGGATATCCGGCACGGCCTGTCCTCCTGGATTCAGGATGGAGAGGCTCCCATCACCACTGTCGAAGGCGGACTGGACTGCATGCCGGCCGGGCCTGCTGTGGAAAATCCCAGCGACTTGTGGCTCTCTCCCGTACTGGGAGACAGTCTCTCCTCGATGCGCAGCCGGTACGAGCTGATCATTCTGGCCGCTCCTGCCGTACTGGAAAGCCCGGATACCAGCGCGCTGGCGCCGCTGTGCGATGGTACGCTGCTGGTCTCCCGGCAGGGCGTCACACTGCGTCAGGATCTTCAGGATGCCGCCGACATGCTGCGTCTGGCAAAGGCCCACATCCTGGGCAATGTCTTCCTGTCGGCAGATAAGCATCCCGGCAAAGAGTAGCCATAGCGGCTCTCACGACGCCGCGGCGGGGAAGGCCCTCCGCCGCGGCCCATTCTATCCGAAGGAGTACCAGCGTCCATGCGCCAACTGATTCCCGTCGACAGGCTTAAGCACCTGACGGAAAACTACCTGCTGATGGTTGTTCTTCTGCTCATTCCTCTGGCTACGCTGCCCTTCTCCAAGCTGGGGGAGCTCAATATGTGGATTATCGCCACATTCTGCCTCAATGGCGGTCTATTCCTCTGGCAGATCCTGCGCGAGACGCGGCGCAGGGCCTTTTCCATGGCCATGATGCACTGGATCTTCTGCTACCTCTTCTTTTTCCTGGCAGGATTCCTGCAATATGCGCATGGGACGTTCCCCTGGTCGGCCGCGCCGGGAGATAATGCCGTTATCCTGGCCAATCTCCTACTCACGGTATGGACCTTTCTGTTTTCTGCTACCTGCCGGGAGCGCCGCAGTGCCAAGTCCTGGCGCTGGGAAAAGATCGAGATCCCTCTTACTGACCGCTTTATCCATGTCTGCACGGCGCTCAGCCTTCTGATTCTGGCCTACGGCCTGGTGAAGGCCGGTCCCAGTGCCCTGCTCAGCCGGGCCAGCTATTATCTTCTCTATGATGGCATGGGTCAGATGGGCACCCTGCTCCTGGGGACCATTCTGCAGAGTGCAACCTGCCTTTCCTTGGCCTTTGCGATCCTCCGGTACAAGCAAACCAAGCGCCGCCTGCTCTGGGTAGATATGGCGCTGTGCGCTGTGGCGGTGTTTTTCATCTGCTCCCCCACGGGGCTGGCGCGGTACAAGGCCGCCACGGTCTATATCGGCCTCCTCCTGTTGGTTCTGCCCATGCTCAGCCGGGGCAAGAAGTTCACCTACCTCTTTCTTCTGGGAATGACAGTGGCCTGGCCGGTGCTCAACGTATTCCGCCTGGTCACGGTACAAGGCTTCACCTGGAGCATGGTCACCTCCCTGATGAATTCCCTGGGAGAGGAGTTCCTCACGGCAAACTATGACGCCTATTCCATGCTGCCGGTAGCCATCGAATACATGGGCAGCTTTGGCATTACCTATGGCCTGCAGCTGGTGGGCGCCTTCCTCTTTTTCGTTCCCCGCGCTCTCTGGCCAAACAAGCCCGTAGGCACCGGGTGCATGATGTTCACCGATCTAGGATACAGCTTCACCAACGTATCCGCTCCCCTCCCCATGGAAGGACTGCTGAATTTCGGCTATCCGGGGGTCATTCTCTTTGCGCTGATCTTCGGCTGGCTCTTCCACCGCCTGGACGACCATTACTGGCGCCAGCGGGAAACGTCCCCTCAGCAAAATACCCTGCTGTCGGTGCTGTATCCCTTCATGCTCTCCCCTGTCTTCTTCCTATGCCGCGGCGATATGCTTAACAGCTTCTCCTTCATCATTGGATTTACTGCGGTCTACCTGGCCCTGGTCATCCTGGCAAAGTGGATGGCCCGGGAAAAGCAGCCGCTGCCCGTCATCGCAGTGATGCTCCGGCGCGGCCGCAAGGGGTAGTAGCCATGCACCGCATATCCTGGCTTATGGCGCTGCTGCCTTTCCTGTTCTGCGCGTGCGGCAGGGAGGCTGCGGCGCCATTGCCATCCCTTCCCCCGGCGGGCCCGACAGCTTCGGTGGTCCCTGTAGAAAGCCCAGCCCCGCCGACGTCCACACCTGCCGCATCCCCGGCGCCTCTTCCCGCCGTCTCCCCCACGCCAGCCCCTACCCGCTGGGTCCTTTACACTGCGGATGACCAAGTCCAACTCCGCGGGGGACCGGGTACCGGCTTTGCAATCCTAAATACGTTGCCCAGAGGCTGCGCCGTAACCTGCCTGGGCCAAGAGGGCGAATGGATTATGGTG
Organism: uncultured Christensenellaceae bacterium; assembly: GCA_944376795.1. Taxonomy (GTDB): domain Bacteria; phylum Bacillota; class Clostridia; order Christensenellales; family UMGS416; genus CALWDW01. The sequence continues at coordinate 151,889 of CALWDW010000012.1, read as the reverse complement.
GATTTCGCAGGGCAAACCGGTTATACTCAGGAGGACCTTCTGGGGACGGAAAGGCTTCCAGCCCAGCCAGCCTCCGTGACCTCACCGCGCATCACCGTCAAGAAGAGCGAGCGCCTGCTTTGGTTGTGGGACGGAAACCGCCTGGCCGGCGAATATCCCATCGGCCTAGGCTGGGCCCCAGAGGGGCACAAGTCCCAGGAAGGAGACGGGCGGACGCCGGAAGGCAGCTACTACGTCTGTACGCGCAACGGCAGCAGCCGCTACTACCTCTCCCTGGGACTTTCCTATCCCAACGCCGAGGACGCGGCGGCAGCGCTGGCTTCGGGGCGCATTGATGCAGCCACCTGTGACCGCATTGTCCAGGCCATTGCGGCAGGCGGACGTCCTCCGTGGGATACCCCGTTGGGCGGCGAGATCATGATCCACGGTCACGGAAGCAACCGGGACTGGACCGCAGGCTGCATCGCCGTAGACGATGCCATTATGGACATTCTCTGGGCCTTCTGCCCCATCGGTACGGAGGTGCAGATCCTGCCCTAGCCCCAGCCGTCCGAGGCGGCGCCGGATGCATTCCGGCGCCTTTTTGTTCCGCTTTCCCAAAAGCGGCAGTTTCTCTGGGAATAGGGATTTTTCCCAGTCCGTTCATGGACTTTTCCGCGGGGCTGCGCTATAATGAAAGCCATGCCCCCGGCATGCCGGGGAGCCCCTGCGTGGAGGTACCCGTTATGGCCATTTGTCAGATCTTCATGCTTCCCCAAGAACACTGGTATGGCGCCTGCGTCACCGACGGCACGGTCATGCCTCTAACCGCGGCCTCGCAATACCATCGAAACCTGGATCCGAACCCCACCAGCAACCAGGCCGCGTCCCTACTTCTTTCCGACAAAGGACGGTACCTGTACTGTCCCCAAGGCGTCCAGCTGGATGTGGAAAATGGCGCTATCCGGATGGAATCCACGCAAGGAGATATTGATTACGGCCGAGGCTATACCACGCTTCGCGGCGCTTACCAGGCCGCCAGCCGCTGTCACTTCCCCGCCACCGGCCAAACGCCCCCCGTCCTCTTCTTCGCCAGCCCCCAATACAATACGTGGATTGAGCTGCTTTACAACCAGAATCAGGAGGGTATCCTGCGCTATGCCCAGGGAATCCTGGACCAGGGCCTTCCTGCCGGCATTCTCATGGTGGACGACGGGTGGAATCCGTACTATGGTTGCTGGGAATTCAGCCGCCGCGCTTTCCCCGATCCCAAGGAAATGGTGGACACCCTGCATGACATGGGGTTTCGCGTCATGCTGTGGACCTGTCCCTTCATATCACCGGACAGCCGGGAATACCGCCTGCTAGCCCAGAAAGGTTACCTGGTCCGAGACCGGGAAGGCGAACCGGCCGTCCGCACCTGGTGGAACGGACATTCCGCCATCCTCGATATGACCAACCCTGGAGCCCAAGCGTGGTACCACCAGCAGAACCGCGCCCTCATGGACCGCTACGGGATTGACGGATTTAAGTTTGACGCCGGCGACGGCGGGTTCTATCGAAACGACGACCGCACCTATGTCTCCACCGATGCCAATGGACAAACCCAGGCGTGGATGGACATCGGAACCCACTACCCCTACAATGAATTCCGCGCCGGATTTGGGCAGGGGGGACTGCCCCTGGTCCACCGGCTGGCCGATAAGAACCACAGTTGGGGGGAGAACGGCGTAGCGTCCCTGATCCCCCACGCGCTTTGCCAGGGGATTCTGGGATACGCCTTTGTCTGCCCGGACATGATTGGCGGCGGAGAGTATCAGAGTTTCACCGCCCACGCCAAGCACCTGGATGCCGAGCTCTTCGTCCGCTACGCCCAATGCGCCGCTTTGATGCCCATGATGCAGTTCTCGGCAGCGCCGTGGCGGGTACTTCCCGATGCATACGCCCGGCTATGCGTGGAAGCCGCGCAGCTACATGAGAAAATGGCGGGCCGCATTTATGCCCTGGCCCAAGACGCCGCCCAAACCGGCGAGCCCATCGTCCGCTACATGGAATACCAGTTCCCCGGTGAAGGCTTAGCCGAAGTTACCGACCAATTCATGCTGGGCCCGGATATTTTGGTAGCGCCCGTGCTGGAAAAGGGCGCCCGCAGCCGCCGGGTGCACTTGCCCAAAGGCCGCTGGCTCCTGGCCGGCGAGACCCCCTATCAGGGCGGAACCACGCCGGAGGTGGACGCCCCCTTGGAGGTTTTACCCTATTTTATCCGAGAAAAGGAGGCTTAGCGTTATGTCGGTAGAGACCGTACGCGCATACTTGCAGCAGTTTGGCAAAGATCAGGCAATCCGAGAACTGGATACTTCCAGCGCCACTGTGGAGCTGGCCGCCCAGGCCCTGGGCGTCGAGGGCGCCCGCATCGCTAAGACCCTCTCCCTGCACGGACCGGGAGGCTGCATCCTGGTGGTAACCGCCGGAGACAGGAAGATCAACAGTTCCAAGTTTAAGGCACGCTTTGGCGTCAAGGCTAAGATGCTCACCCCAGAGGAGGCACTGGCGTATACCGGCCATGCCGTGGGCGGGGTCTGTCCCTTTGGGATTACCAACCCGCAGGTATCGGTCTATCTGGACGAATCCCTCCAGCGGTTTGACACGGTTTTCCCGGCAGCCGGAAGCAGCAACAGCGCCATTGAGCTGACCTGCCAGGAGCTGGTAACCCTCTCCCAGAGCTGCGGATGGGTGGATGTCTGTGCCCCCCTTTAAGCGCTCTGCGCTAAATTTTTCACAATATGCCACTTTTCCTCCTCTTTCTCTTGACCTCGGGAAAGTGTTTCGTGTAGACTAAAGAAAACCTGCTTGCAGAGGAGGTACAGCATGGGCCGTAAACTTTACGTATTCCTTTTCACCCTGACCATCCTGGCGGTCATCCTGCTCACAGGATGTTCCCCTGCCGGGTCCCCCGCCGCCACCGATCTTCCGGAAGAAACTCCCGCCGCCACTGAGGCAGCTGAGCCCCAGGATTCCATTACCCGAGAGGGGCGCACCCTCACCATCGAGAACGTATCCCTGGAGAAGGCGTCTGACGGATCCGTCATAGCTGTGGTTGCCTACACATTTAAGAATAGCCAAAACGCGCCCACCACCTTCACCTCTGATGTCGTGGAGACAGTCACCTGGAACGACCAGGTCCTGGAGCCCATCGACTTCTCCGAAGGCGACTATGACTGGGACAGTAAGACTAAAAATATCAAGAGAAATACGGAAATCAGCGTCTACACTGCCTACCCCATCGGCGATGCCTCGGGGACGCTGCGGGTTACGGCCGCCATCCAGGCGGATGACAGTATTTCCGCGGAAAAGGTGTTCGACCTAGCCGCCCTATCCCAGGAATAACCCTCTTCCACAATGTTCCTTGCCCTATTTACGGCGCTTTTCGCGCCGTATTTTTGTATCACCATTCCAAGAGGAAACGACTGCGCTCCTCCGCCTGCGTTGACGCAGCGTGCCGCCAATGCTATAATGACCCCGAGAATAACGAAACGAGGATACCCCATGTCTTTCGACCTTAAACGGCACAATCAACGTTTGCTTTCGCTGACCATACCACTGGTCATAGAACAATTCCTGCGCATATCCATGGGCAATATCAACATCTTCCTTCTGGGAAGCTACACAGATGACGCCGTAGCCGCCGTGGGCGTCGCCAACCAATTCATCAATATGGGGCAGATGCTGCTAACACTGGCGGCCACCGGCGCCTCTGTAGTCATCAGCCAGTACCTGGGCGCCAACGATCCCCGGCGTGCCAACGCCTCCGCCCTGGTTACCCTCCTGCTGAGCCTGGCGATGGGCTGTATCGTCTGCCCGGTCCTGGCCCTCTTTCCCACATTTTTCCTGGGCCTGATGGGAATGGAAGCCAAACTTCTGCCCGATGCCGTCTCCTACCTACGGATCATTGGCGGCACACTTTTCCTGCACGGACTTTTCGCCGTCTTTTCCTCCATCTGCCGCTGCTACCGCAAGCCCCGTATCCCCATGTACGGCATTGTGCTGATGAATGTGCTTAACATCCTAGGGACCTCTTGGGCGGTCTATGGCCATCCTCCGGCAGGGCTGGACGTGGTGTCTGCCGTAGCTTGGGCCAACGCTTTATCCACCCTGGCGGGGCTGGCGCTGCTCGTGGCCGGCACCGTACACAGCATTCCTATCTCCTATTCTCCACGGCTGCTGCGTCCCTTCCCTCTCTCTCTGGCCGGGGAAGTGCTGCGCATTGGCCTGCCCGGAGGCATCGAATCCGTAAGCTACAATATCTCCCAGATCCTCACCACCGCCATGATCACCGGTCTCGGCGTGGTCACCCTCTCCGCCAAGACCTACCTGAACAGCATTGTGGTCTACATCTATGTGCTGGGCATGTGCTTTGGCCAGGCCAGCCAGCTCATTGTGGCCCAGCTGGCCGGCGCCGGAGAGCTGGATGAAGCTTCCGCCTTTGTCAAACGGAATATACGCTACAACCTAGCCCTCAACCTAGGCATATCCATGCTGGTCATCCTGGTGCGCCGGCCGCTGTTGGGATTGTTCACGGAGAACGCCCAGGTGATCGGCCTGGTTTCCCGGGTAATGTTCATTGACCTGCTGATCCAGGGCGGGCGCGCCTTCAACCACTGCTTCAATGTGGCCCTTCGGGCGGTGGGGGATGTGCGCTTTACCATGCTGCTCATGCTGCTCTCCACATGGATTGTGTCCGTACCCATGAGCTACTTGTTGGCGGTACGCCTGGGTCTGGGGCTCTACGGCATCTGGGGCGCCTTTGCCATGGACGAATGTCTCCGAGGCGGCGTTGCCTGCTGGCGGTGGTGCGCCGGAAAATGGAGGCCCGGCATGCTGCGGCGGCTGGAAGTCATCCAACGCGAAGCCAAGGAAACCTCTGCGTAGTCCCCTCACCGGGCATCCTGCGGCTGTAAAAAAGCAGCATTCGCAAGGAGAGTTCCTTACGAATGCTGCTTTTCTAGGCTGAGACTGGTTTACTTCTGACGTGTCCCGGCTTCTTTCCTCACTCTTTGACGAGCTGCTTTACCAACGCGCCCTGGAAATCGGGGCCTTCCGCCGTGGACTGCAGGTGCAGATAATTCAGCCCATGGGGAGCATCGGCACGGAATTCCATCCGCCCCTGGGATTCCCCGTTGATCCAGAGCTGCGCGGATGCATCCTCCCAGACAATCTCCACATCCGACCAAACCCCTGCCTCCAGCTGGCTGCCCTTGATAACAAAGGAAACCTGCGCCTCCTCGCCGATGGTCCAGTCAATCGGATTGAACCAGCGGTCGGTCAGGGAGAGCCGCAGCCCATCCCCATCGATGCGCATCCGTACCTTGACCCGGCCTGCGTGGGACGAGGGGAAGTTCCACACGGCGCCCTGTACATTGGAGAACAGCCGCGGGTCATCGGTCCGGCAGATCAAAAGGGCTTCCTCAAAGTTGCCGTCTGGGTCGGGCATCAATACGGCGCCATGGGTACGATTCCACGCGCAGTGGCCGGAGAAGCCGCGGAAGTTCCCCGCAATGCTCTTGAGATAGACCTGGGTGCTCAGGCTGGAGGAGCCCAGGCGGAAATCCTCCGAGCGGCCGGTCTCATAGAGCCAATCCAGATCAAAGATGACGATTTTCCGGGAGTAAGCATGCTGCCCATAGACCACCATCACCTTGTTATAGGGCAGCTCCAGAATCTCAAACTGATGAATCGACTTATCCAGGCTGTCATCATTGGCGCCCTTGGAACGGAAATCCGCATCATTGCGGATCCCATTGAGTCCCATCTCCCGCAGACCGATCCAGGTTCTTCCGTCATCCTCGGAAATAGCCGCATGGTTGGCATCCCGGTTGGTAAAGACGTCATCTGCCTTTCCCTGGATCTCCGCCTCCATGAGGGGAGGCCACTGGGTGGTATGATCCAGCTCAGGCAGGGGCTGGGTGTTGCACCAGCACAAGAGGATCCGCCCGTCCGACAGGGTGCGCAGCGTGGGCTGCGTAATGGTGCCATGGAACGTGGAGGGCGCCGGATCGGTCCAGGTCTCGCCCCCATCGTGGGAATAGTAGAGGTAATGATAGTCCTGGCTTGTTCGGGCCAGCATCATCAGTGTACCGTCCGAAAGTTCGCAGACCGTAGGCTCGCAGCTGTAGTTCTGCCAGCGCAGGCCCTTATGGTGCCCGGCCACCACGTGTGGCGGCGCGCTATCCGGAATGGAGACGCCCCATGTAATCCCGTCGTCATCCGAATACATCACCGCAGGATGGGTGACGCCGTCCACCGAGGTCTGTCCTGTACAGATCCAGCGGTTCCTCGTGCGCATGGTGAAGGGAAGGCGCAGGCCGCCAATCCGGACCTCCGTCACCTTATGCACCGTGTACGCATCGTCGTCAAATCCCTCCTGAGAACGCAACGCATAAACCGCCGGCGCTTCCTTCTGGATCCCCGGCAGCGACCAGCCCTCATTGGCGGCATTGCTGGTGACCAGCGTCAGATACGTCCCGGTATAGGGGCTTCGAACCGCCTGTCCCATGGCCGCCTGGTTTTCTTCGATGACCTTCTTCCAGGACAGTCCACAGTCCACCGAACGAAGGTAGAAGCGCGTACCGGCCTCCGAATAATGCCCCTTTCCCATGGCGCCATAGGCGCGCAGTTCGCCTGCCTCCCCCACGCAGAGGGAACGCCAGGCGTTCTCGGGCGCCACGGCCACCTCCTGGGGCTCATAAATTGCCCGCAGCATTCGCTTCTCCTGGGCATTGAGCCGTTCCTTGAGCGCCGCAATGTATTCGTACATAGTAACCTCCTCCTGTGTAATAAAGCGTATAGAGGACCCCGCATCCGCGCCGGAGCCTTTGCCATGGATTTGGCTTCATTATACCACAGCCCCTCCCGGTATGCTCCTCCATTTCCAGCATAGGGTATATGAAAAAAGGCGCGCTCACCAGTTATACAAAAACGCTCCCTTATAATACCATCTACAAGCCCGGAAACAGACGCATTTTCTACCGTTTCCAGCTATACGCCTGTTAAGAAAAAACAAAAGAGGCCGCTTGGCCTCTTCGGACTGTCTCCAAAGTCTGTCCCTTGAGAATTCTAGGAAAAAAGGTTTTGCCGCCTCTTTCAAAAGGCGGCCAAGCTCCCCCCTTCTCTTTCCACAGAGGGCAAAACCCTTCCCCTACCAGAGACACTGGACGACGCTTTACGGCGGGAACCCGCCGCCGGGGGGCCTGATGCGGCTGCACCGGACCCGTAAGCCTTCTTGCCTGCCCAAGCCGTCATTTGTCCTAATGTTTTTCGACAGTCTAAAGGGGGCAATTGGTCTTTCTTCTATCCACACAGAAACAAGACATGTACGTGCGCTCCCGCATCTTCCGCCGGTTTGATCAAAACCTTCCCCTATGCTATACTGGTAGCACAGAAAGGAGAAACCGCCATGCGTTACGATATCCTGCTGTTGGATGCCGACGGCACGCTGCTGGACTTTGCCCGGTGCGAACGCTCCGCCCTAGATGCGGCGCTGACCGCCTTCCATCTCCCTACCGGAGACGCCGTTGCCCAGCGCTACTCCCAGATCAACCGCAGTCTTTGGGAAGCCTATGAACAGGGGAAACTTGAAAAAACAACCATCTCCCACCAGCGCTTTGCTCAGCTCCTCGGTGAAATGGGCAGCACCGCAGATCCCTACGCGGTCGCCGAGGCCTACCGCGCCGCTCTCTCCCGCGGCTATTTTCTGCTTCCCGGCGCTCTCCAGGTCTGCCGCACGCTGGCCCGGCGCGCCCGCCTCTATTTGGTTACCAACGGCGTATCCAGCACCCAGTTTGCACGACTGGCTGGCAGCGGTCTTCTGGACCTCATGCGGGGCGTATTTGTCTCGGAGGATGCCGGGGCGCCCAAGCCCTCCCCTGACTACTTCTCATACGCCTTCGCACGCATTCCGGATTTCAGCCGAGACCGCGCCCTCTTGGTCGGGGACTCCCTAACCTCCGACATGGCGGGAGGCGCAGCCGCCGGCGTAGACACCGCCTGGTACAATCCCTCGCTCCTTCCTCTGCCGGCGTCGTACAGGGTAACCTTCCAATTGGCGTCCCTAGATCAGCTTCCCGGCCTGGCGGAGTCGGGCCACATCCCAGCAGTCACTCCGTAATTTCCATTACAAAGGCATAACGGTCGGAAGCATAGTAGGCGAATGTATAGGCAAAAATCCGATCCTCCTGGTCAAAGGCCTGGCGCTTGATCAAAATCAGCGGTGTGCGCTGCTCCGTCCGCAGCATGGCCGCGGCCTCCTTATCTGCCGCCGCAGCGGTAATCTGCTGCACGACCCGGGCCGGACGGATCCCACGCTGTTCCTGCAATAGCTGGTACAAAGACCCGCGATATAGCTCTTCATCGTTTTCCAGCCGAAGCTCCGGTGGCAAATAGGTTTCAAAGAAAGCAAAAGGAGATCCTCCTGAAGCAAGCACGCGGCGCAAGCGGTAGACCATCGCGCCTTCCGCCATGTGAAAGCGATCTGCCACGTCGCCGTGCGCCGTCGCTATGCGTAAGGTGACATGAATTTGCACGCAATCTTCTGGCATCTCCGCCAGACGCATGGCAATGGCAGGAACTGGGGCGTAGATTACCGGGGGCTGAACGATGGTCCCTTTCCCTTTAATGCGCTTAAGGTAGTGATCGCTGACAAGAGCCAGAATGGCTTGGCGAACGGTCACACGGGAAAGGCCAAAGCGCTGTTGATACTCCAATTCTGTGGGGATCATATCTCCCGGCTTATACTCCCCCGTCAAAATCTGCCTGCGAATTAAGTCATAAAGCTGGCGGTATAGCGGTACGGCGCCAGGATCACGGCTGAGTTCCATCGGGACCCTCCTTTCCGGGGCTATTATGGACACTCCTAATTCCGTCGCTCATATTTCTCTATAAGACGCACCAACATGCATCACTGTTTGTATGCACATATTCTATCATAGTCAGACAAAAAAGTATAGCCCTTTTTGGAAAAATTATCCTCACCTATACGAAGTCCCTCCAGTCGAACAATGTTTTCATATTGTAGCTTCTTTCACAAGCAAATGGGCATACGTTATGGGACGCACTGCTTCCCGATTGCTTTATCTTATGCATAAGCATCCATTCGTTCCGTAGCGGCTTTGTTTGCCTTCGGGTAAAAGTGGCTGCAGCCCATAATAATTGCGGCAAATGCACCCAACCGCCGCGCATGTTTCTTTTTTGCCGCTCTTTTCCGGTACCCTTCTTTTTTTCTTCGAATATTTATTCGTTTTATGATATTATATAAATTTCGTGTTATACCTATGCCCTCCTTCGTTTTCTCTGCATTTACATTTATATAGAAATAAGCTATAGGATATGTCCCTTCTTGCTCCCAGTTCCATTCCACTATAGAGCGAATTGCCCCCCCAACATGGACAGCAGGAAAACTTTTTTCTCAGCAAAGTGGGGCTTGCAATCAAACGCAAAGAAATGTATAATAACATACGGTTACGGCAGCTCCTAGCCGGTGCATATTTATAACCTGCCTTTGACCGCCGCATTCGAGAAAGGGCAGCCTGCGCGCCGTGGCGCATTCTGCCTAAAATATAAGGAGGAAAAGCCAAATGAAGCTTCGGATTCTTTCTCTTGTGATGGTCTGCATGCTGGCCGTAATGGCCTTCGCGGGCTGTGCGCAGACTCCCGCTGGTGACACCACCCCGGCGCCTGCCGACGATGCCACCCAAGCCCCTGCCGACGACGCCACCCAGGCGCCTGCCGACGACGCCACCCAAGCCCCTTCCGGCGAAACCATTAAGATCGGCGGACTGGCGCCCCTGACCGGTGAGGTTTCGGTCTATGGCATCGCCACCAACAACGGCATCCAGATGGCCGTGGAGGAGATCAACGCCAACGGCGGAATCAACGGCAAGCAGATCGATTACATCTATTATGACGAAAAGGGCGACTCCGTGGAAGCGGTTAACGCCTACAACAAGCTGGTGCAGAATGACCAAGTGATCGCCCTGGTGGGCGACGTGACCTCGGTTCCCACCTTGGCGGTAGCTCAGATCGCTGCCGAGGATGGCATCCCTATGATCACTGCCACCGGTACCAGCGCTGACATCACCGCGGTGGGCGAGAACATCTTCCGCGCCTGCTTCACCGATCCTTTCCAGGGGGAAATCATGGCCTCCTATGCTTTCAACAAGCTGGACGCCAAGACCGCTGCCATCCTCTATAACGTGGCGGACGACTACTCTGTGGGCCTCACCGAGTCCTTCGAGGAGACCGCCGCCGAGCTTGGCCTGGAAATCGTAGCTAAGGAATCTTACACCGGCGGAGATGTGGATTTCCGCAGCCAGCTGACCAAGATTTCCGCCGCCAACCCCGACGTTCTCTTCATTCCCGTATACTATGAGGACGCGGCCCTGATCGTCGCCCAGAAGGCCGAGATCGGCATCACCGCCACCATGCTGGGCGCGGACGGCTGGGACGGCGTGCTGGGCAGCGTTGACGCCGCCAATACCGATGCCTTGGAAGGCGCGTATTTCTGCAACCACTACTCTCCCGAGAGCGAGGATGAGGATCTGCAGGCCTTCATCGCCAAATATAAGGAGACCTATGACGCCGATCCCAACGCCTTTGCCGCCCTGGGCTATGACGCTATGTACATGCTGGCCGAGGCCATTACCAACGCCGGCAGCGAAGACGCGCAGGCTATTGTCGACGCTATGGCCGCCCTGGAGTTCGACGGGATCACCGGACACATCGTCTTTGACGAAAACCGCAATCCTATTAAGCCCGCCGCCATCAACACCATCACCGGCGGTGAGTACAAGTTTGTGGAGACCTACGAGAAGTAGTCCCCCCTACTGCGGGGCACGCCCACGGATGCGTGCACCTATGGATTGACTCTCTGCAGAACCGAAAGGGGAGGGAAAACCTCTTCTTTCGGATTCTGTATTTATATTCAGCGATATTTCGCAGCTTTTAGCAGGAAAAACGGAGGTTTTCGAGAAAGAGACGGGAAAATCCCGTGCAGGTAGGATGGTGTAGCATGAGTTTTTTATTGCAGGTGATCAACGGACTTCAGGTAGGCAGTATCTACGCCCTGGTGGCGCTGGGATACAATATGGTCTACGGCATCGTACAACTGATCAATTTCGCCCACGGCGATATCATCATGGTAGGCGCGTATGGGGCCTATGTAGTGCTGGTTCTCTGCGGCCTGCCTGTCTGGGTGGCCGTACTGGCCTCCATTGCACTATGCGTAATTGCCGGCGTAGGAATTGAGAAGGTCGCTTATAGCCGTCTTCGCAACCATAACGCGCCCCGCATTTCTCTTCTGATCACTGCCATCGGGGTCAGTATCTTCCTGCAGAACCTCTTTCAGCTCATTTTCGGCTCGGCAGGCATCCCTTTCCCCAGTATGTTCCAGGTCGCTCCCATCAACCTGGGCGGACTGAACATAAGCTTTGTTACGATTCTCACCATCGTGGTCACCGTGCTCTTAATGATCGCTCTGCAGCTGCTGGTGGGAAAGACCAAGATCGGCAAGGCCATGCGTGCGGTCTCCGAGGATGCGGACGCCGCCAAGCTCATGGGCATCAATACCAATTCCACGGTGGCTTTCACCTTTGGCCTGGGTTCGGGGCTGGCCGCCGTAGGCTCGGTGCTCTATAGCAATGCCTACCCCATGATTACGCCCTTTATGGGCTCCATGCTGGGGCTGAAGGCCTTCGTCGCCGCCGTCCTGGGCGGAATTGGGAGCATCCCCGGCGCCATGCTGGGCGGCTTTATCATGGGCATAGTGGAAAGCCTGACCAAGGGCTACATCTCCACCCAGCTGGCCGACGCCGTGGTCTTTGGCATTCTCATCGTGGTGCTGCTGGTCAAGCCCTCCGGTCTGCTGGGCCGGAACGCCACCGAGAAAGTATAGGAGGATACGGGAATGAAAAAAAAGCTAATCTCCTATGCCGTCAATTTGCTCCTCACCGCGGGGATTTACACGGTGTTCGCCCTGCTGATCCAGGGCGGGGTTATCAACCGCTACTATGAAGGGCTGCTTATCAATATCGGCATCAATATCATACTGGCCGTCAGCCTGAACCTGGTGACAGGTTTCTTGGGCCAATTGGTCCTGGGGCACGCCGGCTTTATGTCGGTGGGCGCCTACGCAGCCGCGCTGGTAACCCTGAACAGCGGGCTGCCTGAAGCCGCCGCCTTCCCACTCGCCCTATTGGCGGGTATGCTGGCCGCCGCCATTGTCGGCTTCCTGATCGGCATCCCCGCCCTGCGGATGAAGGGTGATTATCTGGCGATTATCACCCTGGGTTTTGGGGAAATTATCCGGGTCATCGTACTGGCCCTGGATTTCACCGGCGGCGCCCGAGGCCTGCGAGGAATCCCCTCTCTGGCCGATTTTACATGGGTCTATGTCCTGATGGCCGTCACGGTCTATGTAATCTTCACCCTGATCCGCTCCCGGCAGGGGCGGGCCATTATCTCCATTCGGGAGGATGAAATCGCCGCCGAAGCCGCCGGGATCCATACCACCTATTACAAGATGCTGGCCTTCGTACTGGCGGCGGCGCTGGCAGGCCTGGCCGGCGGGCTGTACGCGCATCACATTGGCATCCTCACCCCTGCTAAGTTTGACTTCAACTATTCGGTGGAAATTCTTATCATGGTGGTTCTGGGGGGCATGGGATCCATCACCGGCTCGGTGGTGGCCGCCATCATTCTGACCATCCTGCCGGAAGCGCTTCGCAGCTTTGCTGACTACCGGATGGTGCTCTACTCGGTGGTGCTGATCATCATGATGCTCTTCAAGCCCTCGGGGCTCTTGGGAGAATTCGAGTTTTCCCTGGCATCCATTGGACGCAAGCTACGCGCCCGCTTCTTTGGCGGCGCGGTTTCCAGGAAGGAGGATTAACATGGCGCTTCTGGAAACCCGAGATTTGGGTATAACCTTTGGCGGCCTGCAGGCTCTCCAGCACCTGGACCTGTCCCTGGAGCCGCGGGAAATCGTGGGCCTGATCGGCCCCAACGGCGCAGGCAAAACCACGGTATTCAACCTGCTGACCAGCGTGTATCCACCGACCACCGGTTCCATTACCCTGGACGGTGTATCCATTGTGGGCAAAAAGACCTACCAAATCACCCAGCTGGGCATCGCGCGGACCTTTCAAAACATCCGGCTGTTTAAGGATATCTCGGTGATTGACAACGTTAAGATTGCCATGAACGCCCAAATGCGGTATCCCACGCTGGCGGGCATTCTCCGCCTTCCCTCCTACCGGAGGGAAGAGCAGGAGGTCCACAGCCGCGCCATGGAGCTGCTTGGCATCTTCTCCCTGGAAGAGTTTGCGCAGAGCAAAGCCAAGAACCTTCCCTACGGCAAGCAGCGCAAGCTGGAAATGGCCCGGGCCCTGGCCGCCAATCCCAAGGTGCTGCTGCTGGATGAGCCCGCGGCCGGCATGAATCCCACCGAGACCCAGGAGCTAATGGAAACCATTTCCCTGATCCATCGCACCTTTGACATCGCCATCCTGCTCATTGAGCACGACATGAGCTTTGTCATGGGAATCTGCCAGCGCCTGGTGGTGCTGGATTATGGCAAGGTCATCGCGCGAGGCACCCCCGAGGAGATTCAAAAAAACCCCGCCGTCATCGCGGCCTACTTAGGAGGAGATGAAGAATGAGCGAAATGCTGAAGGTTGAAAACCTCAACGTCTCCTACGGAGCCATCCACGCGGTGAAGGGTATCTCTTTTTCGGTGAACGCCGGGGAGATCATCACCCTGATCGGGGCCAACGGCGCGGGCAAGACCACCACCATGCACGCCATTTCCGGACTGATTCGCAGCGGTGGCGGCATCACCTTCTGCGGGCAGTCCATCCACGGGATGGCCGCCCACAAGATCGTAAAACTGGGCTTGGCCCAGGTTCCGGAGGGCCGCCGCGTCTTTGCTAAGATGACCGTGCAGGAAAACCTGGAAATGGGCGCCTACGGCCGCAAGGACAAGGCCGCCATAGCTGATGACCTAGAGCGAATCTTCCAGCGCCTTCCCCGGCTGCAGGAGCGCCGCCGCCAGCTGGCCGGCACCCTCTCCGGAGGTGAGCAGCAGATGCTGGCCATCGGCCGGGCCGTAATGGCCGCGCCCAAGATGCTCCTTCTGGACGAGCCCAGCATGGGGCTGTCCCCCATCCTGGTGCATGAGGTCTTTAGCTACATCCAGGATATCAACGCCGCCGGCGTTACCATCCTACTGGTGGAACAGAACGCGAAGATGGCCCTATCCATCGCCAGCCGGGCCTATGTACTAGAAACCGGAGCCATCGCCATGAGCGGCGACGCCGAAGCCCTGGCCAAGGATCCCCAGGTGCAGCGCGTCTACCTAGGCGGCTGACACTTGCCGCGCTTCCCATGGGTTGGGTCCCCCATCGCGGGGACCAGCCCGCCAGAATAAAGATGTGCAAAATCCGGGGCCTTTTCAAAGGTCCCGGATCGTTCTTTTTCACGGGGTTTTTTTGTGTAATTTACCATTGCATTCGCATTTTACAGCCGCCCCTCCCCCGGAAGAGAAAACGAGCAAAAAACGCTGGCTCTTCGCGCCATCTGCACGCCAAGCACAGAAAAGAGCCTATTATCGGCGGGGGCTTCCGCCAGAGGGCCCCAGGGTGTCATTTGGCCAGAGGTTTTTCGATGCGCCAAGACGCCCCCGTGATACCCAGGATCACGGGGGCGTCTTTTCTATGGCAGTGTCATGAGAGGCTTACCAGCCCTGGCTCTTGAGATATTCCCGGCTCATACGGATGGCTTCCATGGGGGTGCGCCCCACCGACATATCCTGCTCCACCACCACGTAGGAGGCGCCGGACTCCACCGCCGCCGCCAGGATGGAGGGCATATCCTGCAGTCCATGGCCCACGGGACGGAACTCAAAGCTGCCGCGGTCCCCGGCCTTCTTCTCCACGCCGATAAGCTCATACATCTGCTCGGGCTTATTCTCCCGGTCCATGAAGAAGTCCTTCAGGTGCACCACCGGGCAGCGTCCAGCGTACTTGCGGATATAGGCCGCAGGATCCTCGCCGGCGACATTGACCCAGCAGGTATCTAGCTCGGTCTGCAGCAGCGAGGCGGGCACGGTTTCGTACAGGGTATCCAGGCCGTAGCGCCCATCCTCCAGGCGGACGAACTCAAAGTCATGGTTATGGTAGAGCAGCGTGATCCCCTGCTTGTTGCACTCCTCCCCGATCTTGGCGATATTCTCCATCACCTGGGGGAAGGCCGGCGTGCCGGGGCGGTCCTCGTCCATCAGATAGGGCACGGCAATGTACTTGCAGCCAATGGTCACATAAGCGGCCACCGTACCGGGAATGTCGGCCACCAGCTCGGCATAGGGCACGTGGGCGGAGAGGGCGGGAATCCCCACCGCATCCAGCGCGGCGCGGATGGCCGCGGGCTCCATGCCATAGAGTCCGGCCAGCTCCACGCAGTCATAGCCCATGTCCTTAATGGCCTGCATGGTTCCCTTGAAATCCTTGGCCGCATCATCCCGAACCGAATAGACCTGTACGCCTACAGGAAGCTTTTTCATCGTCCATTCCTCCTACACGCCCCACAGGGCGCAATTTCCATGTTTCTATGGTACCATACCCCGGATACCAATGCAACCTAGTATTGCCAGAATGTTGCATAACCTATGGTTTTCCCTTATTTCCGGGGATCCTCCAGCACCCGCACGGCAAAGGGCTCCAGTTCCAGCGTTCCCTGGACGGTTCCTCCGGCCAAGACGTCCTCCATGGGATGGTCCAGGGTATAGGAGGCCGGTTCTCCGGCATACTCCACCAGAATCAGGCCGCTCCGCGTCGTCCCCTTCCGGGGCGCGGCCATGATGTGGCCGCAAAGCCGTGTCGGGGCAATCCCGGCCAATTCCCGGGCCTGGGCAATGACCCGGTCCATATCCTCTCGGGAGGGAAGGGTGCCCAGCAGGATGACCGTGCCCTTCCCCACCGGGCGGCACACCGCCACGGCCTTTCCCACCAGGGCGCTGTGGCCGGCGGTCACGGTAGCCATGGCGTTCTCCGCGCCGTAGATGTCATACCACTGGGCGCCGGCAAAGGCAGATCCGTCAGCCCACTGGGCCTGGATCCGGCCCGCGTCGTCGGGAATGCCATAGAGCCACTCCACCCCGGTCAGCTCCTCCAGCATGCCAAAGTGCTTGTGCCTATACTTGGCGCCCACCGCGTTGCGGATATCGGTGAGGGGCCCCACCACCCAGATACCGCCCTCCCGGACCCATTGGGCCATGCGCCGGGGCAGGTCGGCCTCCTCCAAAGTCATCATCAGCGGCGAAAAGATGAGCCGGTACCCATCCAGTTCCTGGCGGGCGTCGATAACATCGGGACGCAGCCCGCTGTCCACGATGGGCTGATAAAAGCGCTGGGTCAAAGCGTCCATATAGTCCAGGTGATGCACCACCGACTGGGTGGCAAACATATTCCAGTTCAGGGAGGTAAAGTGCATGGCCACCGGGGTCTCCACCCGGGTCTCCCGGAGGAAGTCCGCCGCCCGGCGGTAGCCCTCCGCCACCTCCTGCACCTCGCCGAAGACATGCACCGGCTTGCCGCAGGTATCCAGTACCGAACCGTGCATCAACTCGTGGCCCGCCCAGTGGGTGCGCCAGAGCCAGTACATATTGGCCTCGCCTCCCAGGGCGATGGGCAGCCAGGAATTGGCCCGGCAGAAGCCCTCCGGCTTGAGGGTCTGGCCGATATCGGTGGAACCGTTCCAATTGGTGGCGGTTTCGGTATTCCAGAAGGGGCGCTCCTTCAGGGTACGCAGGTAGTCAAACCACAGGGAGCAGCCATGCAGGTTGTCGGCAGTGTTGTAGTGGTTAAACTGCACGATATCCAGGGCATCGGTCATGCTGCGGTAGTCCATGCCATTAAAGGGCATGGTATCGGTGCCCACCGGAACGTCCACGTACCGGTGCAGGATCTCCGCCTGCATGCGTACAAACTCGACATGGGACAGATTCTGACAGATGATCCACTCCATCCGCAGATGGGGGTTGTGCCAAGCGTCCCGAGGGGAGGGGATATCGTCAAAACGGTCGTAGGCCTGGCTGAAAAGGTTGAGATTCCATGCGGCGTTCAGCGATTCGATGTCCCCGTACTTCTCCCGCAGGTAGGCCAGGAATCTCTGGCGGCATTCCGGACAGAAGCAGCCCATGGGAAAGGAATAGATCTCATTGTCGATCTGCCAGCCGATCACATGAGGATCCTTCCCAAATTCCCGGGCCATAGCCTCCACGATCTTGGCGGAATAGGCCCGGTAGTGCGGGTTATTGGAGCAGCAGTGGCGGCGGCCCCCGTGCTGGGCCCGGCGGCCGGCCTCCGACTCCATGACCACGTCAGGATACATCCGGGTCAGCCAGATGGGCGGCGTAGCGGTGGGAGTTCCCAGTACCACGGCGATCCCGGCCTCTCCCAGCTTGTCTACCACCCGATGCAGCCAGTCAAACCGATAGCATCCCGGCTCCGGCTCCATCTTCCTCCACGCGAATTCGGCAATCCGTGCCGCGTTGATGCCCGCCTCCTGCATCTTGGCAATATCAAAGTCCATCTCCTCCTCGGGCCAATCCTCCGGATAGTAGGCAACGCCCAGGTAGGGCGGCATATGCTGCTTGGTCATGACTGTACTCCTTTCCTGATGTGCTGCCTCCATTGTATCGCCTGCGCCCTGGGGCCGCCATGTACGCAGGCCGGGAATTTATTGACGATTTTGGGCACATGTCCCCTGCTTCTATTTCACGTCGATATCCTCCATACCCGGAAATGGCGCCGTATGCTATACTGGCAAAAAACCTTCTTGGGAGGCGCCCATGAACCAGAAACATGTTACGGTCAACACAGCCCACTGGACGGGCCGCTTGGCGCACACCTGGAACTACATCGGCTACGACGAGTGCAATTACACCCACACCCCCGGCGGCATGGCGCTCTTGGAAAAGTTCGGACGGCTGGAACGTCCTTATTACGTCCGCTGCCATCACATGCTCTGTACCGGCATCCTGCATCCCTTCTACAAATGGGGCTCCACCAACGCCTACTTGGAAGATGCCGAGGGAAATCCCATCCACAACTTTGACGTCATCGATAAGATGATGGACATCCTGCTGGCGCGGAACTGCAAGCCCTTCTTTGAGATCGGCTTCATGCCCCGGGATTTGGCCGATCCTCGGGCCGCCGAAAACGGAAAGAGCTACTTCATCGCCGCGGGAAACAGCGAGTACCAACGGGTAGGGTGGGCCATGCCCCCCAAGGACTACGGGAAATGGTACGAACTAATCCGGCACCTGGTGGCCCACTGCGTGGAGCGATACGGCGCCCGGGAGGTGGAGAGCTGGTACTGGGAGATGTGGAACGAGCCGGACATCTCCTACTGGCGGGGAACCCCCGAGGAATTCCACAAGCTCTACGACTACACCGAGGCGGCGGTGCATGCGGCGCTGCCCACCGCCCGCTTTGGCGGCCCCGCCACCTGCGGCGACCGGAATCCCCAGGGCCGGGCCACCCGTTTCCTGGACGCCTTCCTGGCCCACGTCACCGGCGGCGTCAACTATGTCACCGGCGCAAAGGGCACCCGCATCGACTACATCACCTTCCACACCAAGGGCGGCGGCTATAATTTTGACACCCTACATAAGAAGCAGACCCCTTCGGTGGAGACCTTGGTGGAAAACGTCCGCACCCAAAGCATGGTGATTCGAAAGTATGGCCTGGATCACCTGGAGGTGGTGCTCTCCGAGGCCGACCCGGACGGCTGGGCCGCCGGCGGCCGCTTCGACAACTTCAACCTGAATTTCCGCAATACCGAGTACTACGCCTCCTATGTAGCGGCAGGCTACAAGGGAATCTACGACCTGGCGGAGGAGCTGGGTATGGATATCCGCCCCCTGGCATGGGCCTTCATGTTCGAAGGAGAGCGCTGCTTCGAGGGTACCCGGACCTTCAGCACCCAGGGCATCGATAAGGCAGTATTCAATCTCTTTAAGCTCTACGCCAAACTGGGCGAGCAGCGGGTGGAACTCCAAGGCGATGTGGACGGCTGGGCCACTGTCACCGGTGAAAAGGAGGCTGCCATCCTCCTCTACCGCCATGACGACGACTGGGACGCCCAGGATGACGCCGAGGTAACCCTGACCGTGGAGGGCCTGCCCTTCTCCGGGAACGTGCGGGTAACCCATTACCGCATCGACGGCCAGCACAGCAACGCCTACGCTGCCTGGGTGGCCCAGGGGATGCCCGACTGGCCCCAGGACGGGCAGTATGACGCCATCAAGGCCCGGGATGGCCTGGAGTATCTGGAGCCGCCCCACACCGCGGTCCTGGAGGACGGACGGCTGAACCAATGCTTTTCCATGCCCGCCCACGCGGTATCTTTGCTGCTGCTGCGCCAAGGATAGGAGGAATCTGCCATGTTTTCCATCGGAATCTGCCAGTGGTGCCTTCCTCACCGGGGCCCTGAGGCTTTGGCGCTGGCCAAGGAATGGGGCTATGAAGGCGTGGAACTGGATCTGGGGCTGGGCCGTCCGGCCTATGACCTGCGGGACCCCGTCCTGCGCCGGCGCTATGGTGAGGCCGCCCGCCAGGCAGGACTGGCCCTCCCCTCCCTGGCCCTGAATGGGATCCATATGAATGATCCGTCCCGGGAAGCTGAGGCCCACGGCATCATTGACGCGGCACTGGAAGCGGCCCAGGAGCTGTCCATCCCCACGCTGCAAATGCCCAGCTTCTTTGACTGCGGCATGGGTAGCGAAGAGGAATTTGCCGCCACCGTCCGGGCGTTGGACTACGCCTGCCGGGCGGCGGAAGGGACGTCCATCGTCATCGCTTCGGAAAACCAGCTGGATACCGCCGGGAACCTCCGGCTGCTGGACGCAGTGGCCCGGGAACGTTTCTCCCTCTACTTTGACACGGCCAATCCTGTCTGGCTGGACGGCTATGACAGCATCGCCATGCTGGAGGCCCTCTTCCCCTTTATCCGGGAGACCCATGTCAAGGACCTGCGCCTGGACGGCACCAACACCTACCGCCCCCTTGGGCAGGGAGACTGCCGCTTTCAAGAAGCTGCCGCTCTGTTTCTGGACCGGGGCTATGCGGGATGGATTGTAGCCGAAAATGAACTTCCTCCCCAGCAACTCGCCCAGGACGCCCAAACCCTGCGGGCCCTGCGCGCCGCCACCCTTACCGAAAACTAAGCAAAGGAGTTACCGATGTTGATTACCTACTCTGCATCCAGCCGCACCTTCCATCTGGCGGCGGCCGACGTCAGCTACGTCATTGGCCTGCATGACAAGGGCTTCCCCATGAACCTATACTGGGGCGCCCGCCTAACCAGCGCAGATCTGGGATACCTGTGGGAGGATTGCCCCCTGGGCGCCTCTTTCGATCCCCAGGCTAACCGCTATCCCATGGAGTATCCCACCGGCGCATGGGGCGACCACCGCATTCCCGCCTGCCGGATCCAGGGGGCCTACGGCGACGTGGTCACCCAATTCCTCTATGTATCCCACGAGATTCTGCCCGGTAAGCCCTCCCTCCCCGGCCTTCCTGCCACCTATGTGGAGGATCCCTCGGAGGCCGAGACCCTGCTGCTGAATCTGGAGGATGCCCTCACCGGGGCCAAGGTGCAGCTCTCCTACACCATTTTTGCCGCCACCGGCGCCATCGCCCGCAGCGTTCGCTTCGAGAATGCCAGCCAAGAGCCGATGCGGCTGGTGGAAGCCGCCAGCGCATCGGTGGACCTCTTCGGCACAGACTGGGAACTGCTCCACCTGTGGGGCGGCTGGGCCATTGAGCGCACCCCCCAGCGGCTGCCCATTCCTCGGGGGGAAACCGGCATCTCCTCCCGCCGGGGCGCCAGCGGCCATGAGCACAACCCCTTCGCCGCCCTGCTGCGTCCCGAAACCACCGAGAGCCAAGGGGAGGTATACGGCTTCTCCTTGGTCTACAGCGGCAGCTTCGCCATCCGCGCCGGGGCCAACGCCTATGAGAGCACCCGCCTCACCCTGGGGCTGAATCCCGCGGATTTCACCTGGCTGCTGGAGCCGGGAGAGACCTTCGTCACCCCTGAGGCGGTGTTGGTTTACGGCGCCCAGGGTCTCAACTCCATGAGCCAGAAGTTCCACAGCCTCTACCGCAGCCGTCTCTGCCGTGGCGTGTGGCGGGACACGCCCCGTCCCGTCCTGGTCAATAACTGGGAGGCCACCTACTTTGGCTTCGATGAGGACAAGCTGATGGCCATTGTGGACCGGGCCGCGGAGATGGGCATCGAGCTGTTCGTACTGGACGACGGATGGTTTGGCGTCCGCAACACCGACAACTGCTCCCTGGGCGACTGGGTAGTGAACAAGAAAAAGCTTCCCAACGGGCTGGAAGGCCTGAGCAAAAAGGTCCACGCCAAGGGGCTCAAATTCGGCCTGTGGTTTGAGCCGGAAATGGTCTCTCCCGACAGCGACCTGTATCGCGCCCATCCCGACTGGTGCCTCCACGTCCCCGGCCGGGAGCGCACCGAGTGCCGCCAGCAGCTGATCCTGGATCTCTCCCGCGAGGACGTCTGCCGGTACATCGTGGACGCCGTTTCGGCCATCCTCTCCACCTGCGGCATCGACTACGTCAAGTGGGACATGAACCGCAACTTTACCGAGGCAGGTTCGGCCCTGCTGCCCCCCCAGCGGCAGCGGGAGGTCTCCCACCGTTATATGCTGGGCCTCTACCGGGTGCTGGAGGAGATCACCTCCCGCTTCCCCCAGGTGCTCTTTGAGAGCTGCTCGGGAGGCGGCGGCCGCTTTGATCCCGGGATGCTGTACTACATGCCCCAGACCTGGACCAGCGACGACACCGACGCCATGGAGCGCCTCAAGCTCCAATACGGCACCTCCATCGTCTATCCAGCCAGTTCCATGGGCGCCCATGTCAGCGCCGTCCCCAACCACCAGACCGGACGCACCACCTCCATGCAGACCCGCTGCGACGTGGCCCTGGGCGGGAATTACGGCTATGAGCTGGATCTGAGCAAGCTCTCCGCCGAGGATGTGGCCACTGCCAAGGCCAGCATTGCCCTGGTGAAGGAGATCCGCGGCATCGTGCAGCAGGGAACCTTCACCCGGCTGGTCAGCCCCTTCGCAGGGAACAGCGCAGCCTGGCAGTTCCTGGCCCCTGATGGCAGCGAAGTGGTCGCCTGCTACTTCAGCGTGCTGTCCTCTCCCAATCGCTCTGTCATCCGGCTGCGGCTCCAGGGTTTGGAGCCCCAGCGCCGCTACCGCGACCTGGCCACCGGACGCGTCTATGACGGCAGCGTGCTGATGGGCGCCGGGCTTATCGTGCCTGCCATGCAGGACTTCAGCAGTTATGTGGCGCGGCTCCGTGCCGAATAGCTAAAGTCAAAAAAACAAAGTCATATCATAGGAAAATTCGCCCCCATCGCCCTTGTAAAAGACGGTGGGGGCGCGTGGCAAAACCCGTCATTTGCCGCAGATTCATAGAGCGGCAGGGAACATCCGGGGGAGAGGAGCCTTTTACAAAAGGTACCTCTCCCCCGGCCCCTCTCTCCTCGAAAACTTTCGGAAAAAAGATGCCGGAAATCCATCACTAAAACGACGGAATCCATGTTTCAGCCATTTCCTTGGCCCGACCCAAAGGTCATAAGTCCAGAGCCCCGTCCCCAAAGTTTGGGCCTGTCTTTCGAAAAAGGCGGCGGGATCGAAAGGCAAAGCCCCCGGCGCTCTCCAAGAGGACGCCCCCCTGCGTTCAACGTCCCTGGGAAATGTTGGACGGCGGAAACCTTCACCGGAAGAGTCCCTGATGCAGCTGCATGAAACGGCATACTGCCCACGTACTTCCGATAGAACAATGTCCGCACAAAGCCTTTGCGCAGCGATGCGGCCCATCGAAACGCATTTATGGGATTTGTTCTATTTGTAAATAATTCATGACATTATTGACTTTATCCGCGAGGTATACTATGATAATTCCCAGGAAATCATCAATACCCTTGAGAAAGGATGACTGTATATGCGTACATCGAAAATCCGAATCCTTGCACTGTTTTGCGCCCTGACATTGGCGGCTGGCCTGTTCGCCGGCTGCAGCTCCTCCACCACCGAGGAAGAAAGCACTTCCAAGCCGTTCCAGCTGCTGGTGATGGCGCCCCATGTACTGGAAGAGAACGTCGCCGCCCTGGGTGAGACCCTCATGGCGGAGGTCCCCGCCCTAGCGGAGGAGGAAGATGCGCCGCTGTTTACTGCCATGACCATGGGCAGCTCGGAGACCGATCCCTCGGTGGTCATCACCAGCAATGCCCAGGTAGTAGGCCTGGCGGCCGACCAAGCTGTGAACGTAGTTGTCGCCGATGTGTCCACGGCCACCCGCTTCGCTGCCAACGGATTCTTCACCCCACTCTCTGAGGTCTTCACCGAGGAGGAGCTCCAGGACGTACAGGACCGGCTTATGACCCTCCCTCTGCTGGATGATGAGGGGAATGAGACCGATGAGAGTACCGAGGTCATGGGGATTGATGTCTCCCAGAGCGAGACCCTGCGCACCGCAACCGGCCAATCCTCAGTAGGCGTCTTCTTTGTCAACACCGGCAACCACACGGAACTGGCCAAGGAGGTCTTCCTGGCCCTCGCCGACATCCAATAGACAGCGTTCCCCTTTCCTTCTCTTTGCAAAAACCAGGGCCGCCCCGCATAAGCCGGGCGGCCCTTTGTCTGTCTAGCACTGCAAATCGCGAGGGTTCCCCCGCCCAAGCGCGCTATGATGGATGGCCACTAGAAAATGCCTGTCTATTTTTCAATTCATACATCCCCCGGCATGGGAAATGCAAAGGAAGTAAAATACCCGTCCGCCTGGCGTCGGATTGCATCCGCACTGGCCGCCGAGGACGGGTCATATATCCCATAGGCCAGCATACCCGCCGCCTTGGCGCTGACAATCCCCCGGTACACGTCCTCAAACACGGCGCAGCGCTGGGGTGGGATTCCCAGTTTTTGGGCGGCCAACAGGAAAACCGCCGGGGAATCCTTTCCCGCCCCGGCCTCCTGGGTGGTGCAGATGGTGTCAAACAGTCCCAGCACCCCGTTGCGGGCCAATGCCGGCTCATACAGGTCCGGCGTAGCTGCGGTGGCGACGGCCAGACGGATTCCCTGAGCCTGCAGGCGAAGCAGATAATCCCTGACCCCGGGCTTCAACACCACATGACAGGCATAAGCCTCCCGAGAGAGTTCCTTCCATTCGGCATAGAGCGCCTCCGGCGTCTCCTGCAGGTCATAGCGGGCAATGGTATAGGCCGCTGCCTCCGGGAAGCTCATGGCGGTAAGGGCGTCAATATAGTCCTGGGCCACGGGAAGCCCACGGCGTGTCAAAAAGGCCCGATCCACATCGGCCCAGACTCCCATGGAATCCAACAGCGTGCCATCCATATCAAAAATGGCGGCGTCAAAAGGGCGTTCACCGGTCTTCTCTCCCTGGTTCTGCGGCATGCTGTCTCTCCTCCCCCCGATACGGCACCCTGCTACGCCGCGAGTGTAACATGCCCGCCGCCCTCTGTCAAGGCGCACCGGTTCCGCGGCGGGTCTTCCAGAGCTGGGCCAAAATATCCTTCAGCACCAGATCTTCAGCCGGGCAAGCAGCTCCTGCAGTTTGGCAGCATAGTCCTCGGTTTCCACCACCCGGGGATAGGTAAGTAGCACCGGGTACTTTTTCCCCCACAGGCGGGTCCAGTCCACCTTCTCCTGGGTTTTTTCGGTGGTCTTGTCAATCACCTCTTCGATCTCCCGCACCTCCGCGTCAAAGGCCGCGAGAGTATCCAGAGACACGTGATACAGGGCGGCCAGACCCTGGGCCTGGCGAATATCGGGAAGGGTTTCCCCGTTTTCCCACTTGGAGATGGTCTGCCGGCTGACGCCCAGCTTTTCGGCGGCGCGCTCCTGGGAAAGGCCGCTCTTTTTCCTGACCTGGGCCAGGCTTTCTCCCCAATTCATGCAATCCTCCTCGTCCGACATGGTATCCCCAGTATAACTTCCGTACGAGTGGAATACCACCCCTGCATACCGCCATTTGCGCCCGGTATCTTAACAATCTTCTCCGCAGTCCTGCCATTGCGCCCTGGAAGGCTTCCAAGTATAATGGAAGAAAAGCATCCTATAAGGAGGAACCACGGATGAAACAAGCCTATCTCTTCGTCCACTTCCGGGAAAAAACCACGCCTGACGGTGAGCAGGTCTACTTCGCCCTGAGCCAGGACGCTTTCCACTGGGAAGCCGTCAACGGCGGGCAACCCGTACTCACCAGCACCCTGGGAGATGAGGGCGTGCGGGACTGCACCATCCTGCGTACCCGACAGGGCAAGATCGTCATCCTGGCCACCGATCTGGGGCTAGCCCGGCACATGCGGGGCAAGTACAAGGGAACTTGGGACGAAATCGGCCGCAACGGCAGCAAAGATCTGGCCCTCTGGGAGTCCGACGATCTGGTCCACTGGTCACCCCAGCGCATGGTGCGCCTGGGGGATGCGGACTTCGGCTGCCTTTGGGCGCCGGATATGCTCTACGATCCCAAGGAGGACGACTATGTAGTCCACTGGTCCTCCTCCCACCGGTCCAATAACTACGGGCCCAAGAAGATCTACTACAGCCGTACCCGGGACTTCGTCCACTTCACCCCGCCTGCCGTGCTCTATGAGAAGGCCGACAGCGGCATCATCGACTCCGCCATGTACGAGGAGAACGGGCGCTATTATCTCTTCGTCAAGAGTGAGGCCAATCCAGAGATCATCATCATGCTCCAGTCAGAGCAGATTACCGGGCCCTTTACCCGGGTCTACGGCTTTGATCCCGAAATGGCCAAGCTGGAACAGGGACAGTACGAAGCCCCCACCGCCGTCAAGACCGAGGACGGCCGCTGGTGCCTCTTCCTGGACTTCTACGGCACCACCAAGGACAAGCAGGGCTACGTTCCCTTTGTAGCCGACGACATCGCCACCGGCCGGTTTATCCGCTCAGACGCGTCCTTCTCCTTCCCCTATGGTTTCAAGCACGGCACCATCCTGACCATTACCCCGGAAGAATACCGGCGCATCAAAGAATTCTACGCCTAAGTCATTCCCAACAAAAAGCCGCTTGGGGAAGCATTCCTTCCCCGGCGGCTTTTTGCACGGTCTGCGCCTACAGCGGCCCATCCATGGGCTTGTGGCGGAAAATAAAGCGGAACATGCCTCGCACGCTGCCCTCCCGGTCGTTCTGCATCCCCGGCACCAAGATCCACACCACGGCGAAGCGCAGGATCACCGACAGCAGGATCAGGGCCTTGTACCGGTCAAAATTCCCCCACGCAGCAAACCACTCCAGCAGCGCGCCTCCCGAGACCATCCCCAGCGCTGACCCCACTAAGGACGTAATGCAGGAGAAGTAGGCAATGTACGAGGCCCGCTGCGCGTCCGGAGAGTAGGTAAACTGCATGTTGGTAGCAGCCAGGTTGGTAGCCGACCAGAAAAAGGCCCCCAGCACATTGTGCAGCAGCATGGGCAGTATGCTGCCCGGCGTAGACAGGAGAAAGAAGCCCGGCGTCAGGGCTGCTGCCAATCCCGCCACCATCATCACCGGCTTGCAGCCAAAGCGATCCAGCAGCCGCCCCCAGCGGGAAACCACCAGCACCGTCACCAGGGAGGCGGCAATGGTTCCAAATAGGGTCACCTGGAAATTGGTCAGACCCATCTCGTTCATCGCATAGCGGGTAAGGTAGGCCCCAGACAGGTTGCTAGTAAAGCACCAAGCCGTCCAAAATATGAGGAACCGCAGAAAAGGAGCATCCCCCAGGATTTGCCGCAGCACCCCTTCCTTCTTCCGGCGCGCGGCGGGCGGCGCGGAATACACCTCCTTGGCAAAGGCGAAGCAGCACATATCCAGCACACCGAAGGTGCCGCCGATCAGGAAGATTACCAGGTATCGCAGGGGGCTGGCAATGTGATCCAGCATGTAGGCCACCAGCAGTCCAAAGATTACGCCGCCCACCGAGTTAAAGGCATCCCGGATGGAAAGCCAGCGTCCCCGGATCCGGATGGGGGCCAGATCGGCCAGCCAGGGCATCCAGCACACATTGATGGAGGCGCCGGCAACCCCGGAAATCCCCACCAAGAAAAGCAGCGTGGTGATCTGGAGCCAATCCGGATCCCCCGGCACCAGGAAGGGGATTAGCCCAAAAAGCAGCCAAAGCGCCCGGGAAAACAGCCCATAGGTGAGCATATACTTCTTCCGCTTCTGGGTCCGGCTGACCAGGGCGGCGAAGGGAATCTGCATCAGCGCCAGCCCCGAGCCCAGGCCGTTGAGGATGCCAAAGGTCAGGTCCCCGGCGCCCAGGTCATTGGCCAGTCCAATCATGGCCGTAGTGCCCGTGCCGCAGATAATGCCAAAAAAGTTGCCGCAGATATTGCCCATCAGGATAAAATACAGGCTCCTGCGGATATCTTGGGCCAGCCGGGCCTCGTCAAAGAGCATGCGCATCGGAGAACGCATGCCGCGCAGGCGGGATAACAGCCGCTTCATGGGGTTACAGTCCTCCTTACTGTACGGCGCCATGCCGTGGGTCATGGGGGCTTTGCTTTTGAATCACTCCAAGAAAAAGGCGAGGCAGTTACGCCAGACTCCGCAGATAGGCCACCGAGGGCGCAAGCTCCCGGCGCATATCCTCGCAGTGCCCTTCCAGGCTGATCCGTCCGGTATAGCCAATGGCACGCAGCGCAGCAAAGAAGCCCTGGTACAGTTCGTCTGCCTGACCGGGCATACAGTACACCCGGCTTTCCGGCGCGGCAATATGGCAGTGGGCCAGCAGCGGTCCGGCTTCCAGTATGCCAGAAAAGTCCTCCCCATTGGACGCCATGTGATAGAGATCGGCCAGCACACAGAGGCCTTCCGGCTCCCCTGCCATATGGTAGATCTCCAGCCCCTCCTTTACCGTGTGGAGAAAGTTGCACTCATGCCGGCTCAGGGGCTCAAGAGCCAGCCGGATCCCGGCCTCCCGGGCGCAGGCCGCCGCCTTCCGGGCAAAGGCCGCCATCTGCTCCTTGGCTGCCTCCATAGGGAAGCCCTCCGGCACGCTCCGCGCACCGCCGCTTCCAAAGACTACCACCTGGGTTCCCAGGGCCTTTGCCCGGGAAAAGCCTTTTGTAATAAAAGGCAGGGGCTGCTCATGATCGGCCTCTGGGCCGGTAAGCCGCATGGTCCCCGGCAGAAAACCATTCATCGCCTCCACCCGGATGGGGGAAGCCTCCACCTTGTCCAAAACTTCCCGGAACGCCTCATCCGGCAGGGCAGCCACGGTGGCAAAGCCCATCTCCAAATAGTCACAGCCCGCCTCTGCTGCGGTCGGCAGCGCATCAATGCCGGCGCACACGCCAAACTTCATAGGATCGTCCTCCTTGTTCTTCCGCTGGCTATATCACACAATGGGATAAAATATAATATTCTTCACACCGCCGCAGAATCCTGCAATTCAGCGGCACCGGACATTTTCCGCCCGTGCGGCGCGTCCCTTGGAATATAGGCAGAGGCTGCCAAATTGGGCAGCCTCCTGTACCGTCAAAAAACAAGTTTCCTTTCCGTTTCCGCTCCCCGGAGCGCGGGTGCAGGCACTCCCGCCCCGGGCCGCGTCGGGTCCTCAGTATCCCAGCGCCTGGAAGGCCGCTTCCCGGAGCGCAGGATGAATCTTCTCATACGTGACGCCGCAATTCAGCACCTGCATACCGAAGAATATAGCTACGCCACAGTCAGGCTGGATGGCCACATAGGAGGAAGCCGCGCCGTCCCACCCAAACTCTCCCCGGGGCGTATGGAAGCCATAGGCCTCCGGATGCACCATGGTGCGCACACCCAGGCCATACGTATAGCCATGGCGGCCCCAGGTATCAAAGTCAGCCGCAGCCGCCGGGCACAGATGATCCCCCCGGCGCATCAGGTCAATGCTTTCCCGTTTCAACAGCCGGTACCCGTTGTCGGCGGTACCGCCATTGGCCAAGGCCGCGGCAAAGCGCAGATAGTCAGGCGCCGTGGCGTACAGCCCCGCGCCGCCGCTCTCGTACCGGGGCGAAAGACGGTATGCATTTTTCCTGGGGATCTCCTCCACTGTTTTGGTTTCCGGCTGATAGCGGTACTGAGCCGCAATGCGCTCCTGCTGGGCCGGTGTGGGGTCAAAGGTGGTATCCGTCATGCCTAGAGGTTCAAAGATGATCTGCCGCAGGTATTCTCCAAAGGTCATGCCCGTAACCACCTCAATCACGGCCCCCAACACATCGTGACAAAGGCTGTACTGGAAGTGGGTCGACGGCTCAAAGAGCAGAGGCTCGGCGGCAATGGCCTCCATCACCTGGCGGGTAGTGGCCATTCCCTTGCGGCGGCGGAGCACCTCGGCCATGTAGATGGTATCCATATTGTAGCTCAGGCCGGCGGTCATGGTCATCAGATCCCGGATGGTCATCACCCGCTTGGGCGGCACAAATTCCTGCCCCTGGCGCACCACCACCCGGCCGAATTCCGGAAGATACCGCCGCACCTCATCCTCCAGGGCAAGCCGGCCCTCCTCAATGAGCCTGGTTACGGCCGTATTGGTGAAGACCTTCGTGGCCGAGTAAAGGATGTAAATATCCGTATCGGATACCGGACGGGTCCGCGCGGCGTCGGCAAATCCCACGCTGTGATGGTACACCGTCTCATGATTGGCATACACCCAAAGATCGGCGCCGGGAATCCCGTACTCAGGCTCCAGGGCGTCCATCAGCTTCGTCAATGCGGAAAAATCCATACTCTCACCTACCTATCCCACGTTTTTGAAAAGCCATCGGCTGCGCCGGGGAGAAGCCTCCGCCGACGCAACCGCGTCAAAAAGCTACCAATCCTGCACCGAGCCGTCCTCCCGCACCCAGTGGGGATGTTCATAGTGCCGGATAGGATCCAGCGCTTTTTCATCCAGATGAATGCCGATACCCGGCTCGCTGCCCAGGTAAATAAAGCCGTCCTTAAACGTCATATCCGCCTGAATGAACGGAATGTCCGGGCGGTGCAGCCCCCGTTCCTGGAGAGCAAAGTTGGTAACGGCCAAATCGCAGTGGAGGGCGGCCATCTGCCCGATGGGACTGGGCAGTCCGTGGGGTACCATCTCAATGTAGTGGCTCTCGGCGTAGTGGGCGATCTTCATAAAGGAGGTGATGCCTCCTCCATTGCAGATATCGGTGCGGCAGTAGTCGATCAGGTCCTCCTCAAACACCGTCTTGTAGTCCCAGGGGGCTCCGAACTTTTCCCCGGTTCCCAAGGCCAGGTTGGTATGGGCGCGGAGCACACGGTAGCTTTCCGGGCTATCGGCACGCAGCGCATCTTCCACAAAGAGCGGATGATAGGGCGCTACGCTCTCGCAGAGCTTGATGGCCCAGGAGGGAGTCAGACGGGTATGACACTCCAGAATGATCTCCACATCCTCCCCCACACAGTCGCGCAGAGCCTTCATATATGCCGCAACCTTCCGCACCTGGATCCCCGGCTCAAAAAAGCCGTCCTTGAGATTGTCATAGGGGCAGATGCGCAGGCAGGTATAGCCTTCCTTGAGCAGCGCCTCCGCATTGCGGCAAAGCTCCTCCGGGGTCTTTCCATTGCAATGGGTATACATACGGATCTTTTCCCGGCTGGGGCCGCCCAAAAGATTATAGACGGGTGTATTGAGCGCCTTGCCCTTGATATCCCACAAGGCAATGTCCACCGCCGACAAGGCCGCCATCAGAATGGGGCCGCCGCGCCAGAAGGTCCCCCGGTAGATCTCCTGCCACAGCCGCTCGGTCTGCATGGGATCCTTCCCCACCAGCACCGGCTCCAGGTCGGTGAGCACGGCCACCACGCCCTTGGCCCGGGTGTGCAGGGTTCCGTCGCCGATGCCAAAGATTCCCTCGTCGGTGGTGATCTTCACAAATACGTTCTTGTCGCTCTGCAAAGGCTTGACCGAAGTGATTTTCATGTATTTCCTCCTATTTCAGCGGCGTAACGGCCGCAAGTTTACCAGTCCTGCACCGAGCCGTCTTCCCGAGCCCAATGGGGATGCTCATAATGGCTTACCGGCTCCAGCCGGTCCTCATGGATCTGCACCCCCAGGCCAGGGGCATTCCCCAGATACAGGAACCCGTTCCGCAGCACGACGTCGGTCTCCGCAAAGCCGGCGGTGAACGCCCCCTGCTCCTGCATGGCAAAGTTGGCAGCCGCCAGATCGCAGTGCAGCGCCGCCATCATGCCTACCGGCCCGGGAATCCCGTGGGGGACCATCTCGATATAATGGCTCTCGGCATAGTGAGCGATCTTCATAAAGGACGTAATCCCACCGCAATTGCAGATATCCGTGCGGGCGTAATCGATCAAATCTTCCTCGAACACCGTCTTATAGTCCCAGATCCCGCCAAACTTCTCCCCCGTCCCCAGAGCAACGTCGGTGCGGGCCCGGAGGGTCCGGTAGCTCTCGGGGCTGTCGGCCCGAAGGGCGTCCTCCACAAACAGCGGGCGGTAGGGCGCAATCTCCTGGCAGAGCGCCGCAGCCCAGGCAGGGGTCAGCCGGGTATGGCATTCGAAGATAATCTCTGCATCCTCTCCCACCGCCGTCCGCAGCGCCTTCATGAAGGCGACGCTCTTGCGGACCTGCACCCCGGGCTCATAGCGTCCGGCTTCCAAATTGTCATGGGGACAAATGCGCAGGCAGGTAAAGCCCTGGGCAAGGAGTGCCTCGGCATTGCGGCAAAGCTCCTCCGGGTTCGTCCCGCTGGCATGGACATACATGCGGATCTTTTCCCGGCTGGGGCCGCCCAAAAGATTATAGACAGGCGTATGGAGCACCTTACCTTTGATGTCCCACAGGGCCATATCCACCGCCGAAAGGGCCGAAAGCAGCACCGGTCCCCCGCGCCAGAAGGTTCCCCGGTAGATCTCCTGCCACAGCCGCTCGGTCTGCAGGGGATCCTTCCCCATCAACACCGGCTCCAGATCCTGCAGCACGGCAGCCACGGCCTTGACCCGGGTATTGAGGGTACCCTCGCCATAGCCTGCAATGCCTTCATCGGTATCCACTCGCACAAAAAGATTGGCTCCGCTGTAGAGCGGGGTTACGCGCGTAATCCGCATGGGACAATACCTCGATTCTGCCGCGCATCGCGGCGCATATGGATAGCCTGATCATACCGCAGGGGCCCCGTCCCGTCCATAGAGCCAGTCCGTCAATTTATGGACGGGTTTGCCGATCCCATCCTGTCGAAAGGCGCTGTGTCCCAAGCCTGGCTTTCCTAGGGGCAGCAGCCCCGCCCGCTTCCCGGGACAGAGCCCAGCTCCCTAAACGCCGCCGCTTTCCGGCGCCGCATCCTTCCCGGAAGCCTCCGGCGCAAAGAAGTCGACAAAGCGCCGAGCAATCTGGGAAAGATAGCCTCCCGCCTTGGTAATCACCGTAACCTGGGTACGCAGCCCTTCATAATCCACCACCCGCACCTGGAGGCTTCCGGGAGAAAAGATTTCGGTAGCCGAACGGGGGGCCAGCCCCACCCCTAGGCCCGCCTGGGCCCACAGAAGGGTGGTGCGGGCGTCGTCGTTCTTGCAAAGAATGGTGCAGTCGATCCCCTCCCGGAGGAAGGCCGGAAGTATAATGTGCTCAAAGCGCCGGTAAAGGATCAAAGGATACGCAGCCAGCTGTGCCAAGGTCATGGGCCCATCCTCTTGCCAGGTTCCCGGCTGGGCCACCGCCGTCATGGGTTCCTCCAGCACCGGGCGACAGGCCAACCCGTCGGTGGAGAAGGGTGTGCGCACCACCGCCACCTCGATCATCCCCGAAAGCACCCGTTCCACCAGCTCATAGGTATTTCCCTCCCGGATATCAAACCGTACCCGGGGATGGGCATGGGAAAACGCCGCCATGCTCCGCCGCATCAGGATGGCCCCGCTGGAGGAAATCACCCCCAGCCGCAGCGTCCCCGAAAGACCGCTGCCCAGATCCCGCAGCTCCCGGGCGGTGTTGTCGGCCAATTCCAGGATCGCCTGGGCCCTCTCGTACAGCAGCCGTCCCCCTTCGGTGAGGGTTGCCCTTCTCGGTCCGCGCTCCACCAACAAAAGGCCCAGCTCCTCCTCCAATAGGCGCAGCTGCTGGCTCAGAGGCGGCTGGCTGATGTGCAGCTTGCGGGCAGCGGCGGAGATGCTCCCCTCCTGGGCAATGGCGGCAAAATACTCCAATTGCTTGATGTCCATAATGCGTCTCCATATCTATACAAAAAATATATGGTTCCCATATTAATGAGATTGGTTTCGTATGGTTCCTTCTATGATATAATACGAGAGAAAGCGCGATGGAACAAGAGGGGAGCGATGGAAATATGATCAAAATCGCGCGGTTTCTCAAGGATTTCCGCAAGCAGGTGATCCTAGGGCCGATTTTTAAGCTGGTGGAGGCCATCTTTGAGCTGATTGTCCCCCTAGTCATGGCCTCCATCATCGATGTAGGTATCGCCCAGGGGGATACCGGCTATATCCTCCGCATGGGCGCGGTGATGGTGGGCCTGGGGGTGGTGGGCCTGGGCTGCTCCCTCTTTTGCCAGTACTCGGCCGCCAAGGCCTCCCAGGGTTTTGGCACGGTGGTTCGCAACGCCCTCTTCGCCCATATCAACCGCCTCTCCCACCGGGAGATTGACGCCATCGGCACCCCCAGCCTCATCACCCGGCTGACCAGCGATGTAAACCAACTCCAGCTGGCGGTGGCCATGCTGATCCGTTTGGTGATCCGCGCCCCCTTCCTGGTGATTGGCGCCACGGTCATGGCCATGACGCTGGATCTGCGCCTCTCCATCATCTTCTGGTGCGCCGCCCCGCTGATCGCTCTGGCACTGTACGCCATCATGAGCCGCTCGGTCCCCTTCTTTGGCCGCATCCAAGGATATCTGGACCGGATTTCCTTAATTACCCGGGAAAACCTCTCCGGCGTCCGGGTCATCCGCGCCTTCCATAAGCAAGAAGCCGAGAAGGCGCGCTTTGACAGCGCTGCCGACGAACTGACCCGGGCCACCATCCGGGTGGGCAAGATTTCCGCGCTGCTCAGCCCGCTGACCTTTATCATCGTCAATCTGGCCATTGTAGCGATTCTCTACTTTGGCGGCATCCGGGTGGATGCCGGACATCTGACCCAGGGCGAGTTGATTGCCATCATCAATTACATGAACCAGATCCTGCTGGCCCTCATCGTGGTGGCCAATCTGGTGGTCATCTTCACCAAGGCGGCGGCCTCCGCCGCCCGGGTGAACGCGGTGCTGGATATCGTGCCGTCGGTGGCGGATCTTGCCGGCGCCGATCCGGTCCCGGTTCCCGGCGCGCCTCGCATCGCGTTCCGCAACGTCTCCTTTGCCTACGGCGAAGCCCAGGAGAACGCCCTCACGGATATTTCCCTGGAGATCCGTCCCGGAGAAACGCTGGGCATCATCGGCGGCACCGGCTCGGGAAAGAGTACTTTGGTCAATCTTATCCCCCGCTTTTATAACGTAACCGCCGGTTCCATCCTGGTGGACGGCGTAGATATTTCCCAGGCGCCGCTGTCCTGGCTCCGGGGTAAGATGGGCATCGTCCCCCAGCGGACGCTGCTCTTCTCCGGCACCCTGCGGGAGAATATGCAATGGCGCCAGGAGGATGCCTCGGATGCATCCATCCATCAGGCGCTGGAAGTAGCCCAAGCCGCCGAATTCGTGGACAAGCTTCCCGACGGTCTAAACACCCGCGTGGAGCAGGGCGGCCGGAACTTCTCGGGAGGCCAGCGGCAGCGGCTAACCATCGCTCGCGCCCTGGTGGGACATCCAGACATCCTGATTCTGGACGACAGCGCCAGCGCCCTGGACTTTGCCACCGATGCGGCCCTGCGCCGCTCGATCCGCCGGGAAACCGCCGGCTGCACTGTGCTCATGGTCTCCCAGCGGGTGCATACCGTGCGGGGTGCCGACCGGATCCTGGTATTGGATGAAGGCCGGATCGCCGGCCTAGGCACCCACGAGACGCTCTTCGAGAGCTGCCAGGTCTACCGGGAAATCTGCCTGTCCCAGCTGCGGGAGGAGGAGGTTCGTCAAAATGGATAAGAGCGTGCTGCGGAGAATTCTGTCCTATACCCGCCCCTACCGCCTCTACCTGGCGCTAGCGCTGCTCAGTGCCCTGATCGGCACCTCTCTAACCCTCTACGCTCCGGTCCTGGTAGGCCGCGGCGTAGACCTGATTGTGGGCCCCGGACAGGTGGACTTCCCGGGGATCCTGCGGATCGCCCTCCAGCTGGGGATTACCGTAGGGGTCAGCGCCCTGTTCCAGTGGCTGCTGGGCCTGTGCAACAACGTGGTCAGCCACCGTACGGTACGGGATATCCGGGTAGACGTCTTTGCCAAGCTTTCCCAGGTCCCCCTGCGGTACGTGGACAGCCACGCCCATGGCGACCTCATCAGCCGGGTGGTCAATGACATCGAGCGCATCAGCGACGGCCTTCTCCAGGGCTTTACCCAGCTCTTCACTGGGATTGTCACCATCCTGGGCACCCTGGGCTTCATGCTGTCCCTGGACTGGGGCAATACGCTGGTGGTGGTGCTGCTCACCCCCGTCTCCCTGTTTGTGGCGTCCTTCATCGCCAAGAGAACCTACGCCTTCTTCAAGCAGTCCTCTGCCATCCAGGGCGAGCTGGGGGGCTATATCGAGGAAATGGTAGGCGGACAAAAGGTGGTCAAAACCTTTGGCTACGAGCAGCGGGCCCAAGCTGCCTTTGAGGAGATCAACGGCCGCCTCTACACCAGCGGACGCAAGGCCCAATTCTACTCCTCCATCACCAACCCCTGCACCCGCTTTGTCAACGGCCTGGTTTACGCGGCGGTGGGCATCACCGGGGCCATCAGCGCGGTGATGGGCCGCATCAGCGTAGGGGATATCTCGGCCTTCCTCACCTACGCCAACCAGTACACCAAGCCCTTCAACGAGATCTCCGGCGTAGTCACCGAGCTGCAGAGCGCCTTTGCATCGGCGCGGCGGGTCTTTGCCGTCATCGACGAGCCCGCCGAATCCCCCGACTCCACCCAGCACACCCTCCGGGACTGCCAGGGCCGTGTGGAGCTAGATCACGTGGACTTCTCGTACCTGCCGGAGCGCCCCCTGATCCAGAACCTGAGCCTGGTGGCCCAGCCCGGCGAACGCATTGCCATCGTCGGGCCCACCGGCTGCGGCAAGACCACACTGATCAACCTGCTGATGCGCTTCTACGATGTGGATGCCGGGGAAATCCGGGTGGACGGGATCCCGATCCGCCAGGTACCCCGAGGGAACCTGCGCCGGCAGTATGGCATGGTGCTCCAGGACACCTGGCTCTTCGCGGGCACCATCCGGGACAATATCGCCTACGGCAAGCCGGAAGCCACCATGGAGGAGATCGTCGCCGCCGCCAAGGCCGCCCATGCCCACAGCTTCATCCAGCGGCTGCCCCAGGGCTATGATACCGTCATTGCCGAGGAGGGTGGCAATATCTCCCAGGGCCAGAAGCAGCTGCTGTCCATCGCCCGGGTCATGCTCACCGACCCGGCCATGCTCATCCTGGACGAGGCCACCAGCTCCATCGATACCCGTACCGAGATCCGCATCCAGCGGGCCTTCCAGAAAATGATGCAGGGCCGCACCTCCTTCATCGTGGCCCACCGGCTCTCCACCATCCGGGAGGCCGACTGCATCCTGGTCATGGACGCCGGCCACATCGTGGAGCAGGGCCGGCACGAGGAACTGCTGGCCCGAGGCGGCTTCTACGCCAAGCTGTACAACGCCCAATTCGCCCAGGCCGAGGGATAGGCTTCGTATTTTGCGCAAGTTCCGGGGGAGGGAAACCTTTTGAAAAAGGTTTCCCTCCCCCGCACCCCCACCTTTCTCAAACTTTAGGGGGAGGATAGGACGTGCCAAGCGGCCGGGTCCTGTACACGGGCGAGAGAGCCTTGGGGGCACCCTTGCGAAAATACGGGTTCCTGCGGGGAAAGCGCGCCTTCTGCAAAAGGGGGCCCTCCCCCGTACCCCCACCTTTCTCAAACTTTAGGGGAAGGATAGGGCGGGCCAAGCGGCCGGGTCCTGTACGCGGGCCGAGAGAGCCTTGAGGCGTCCTTGCGGAAATACGGGTTCCTGCGGGGAAAAGCGCGC
Source organism: uncultured Christensenellaceae bacterium (assembly GCA_944376795.1). Taxonomy (GTDB): domain Bacteria; phylum Bacillota; class Clostridia; order Christensenellales; family UMGS416; genus CALWDW01. The sequence goes on along the minus strand of CALWDW010000012.1, from coordinate 114,649 downwards.
TTTCCCCAAAGGGGGCCTCTCCCCCGTACCTCCCGCCTTTCTCAAACTTTAGGGGGAGGATAGGGCGGGCCAAGCGGCCGGGTCCTGTACACGGGTGAGAGAGCCTTGAGGCGTCCTTGCGGATATAGGGGTTCCTGCGGGGAAAAGCGCGCCTTCCCCAAAGGGGGCCCTCCCCCGTACCCCCTCCTTTCTCAAACTTTAGGGGGAGGATAGGGTGGGCCAAGCGCTGGGTTCTGCGTGCGGGACGGAATTGCTGCTGCGCAAGCCTTGTGCGAGCGTGGGTTTTCCAGCAAGAAGGCTGCCTTATGGTTAACAGGGGAACGGCTGCATGCATCTTGCAGCTGCTCCCCTGCGTTCTTCCGGGAGCTCCCTTCTCCCGGGTTTACGCAAAAAAGACTGCGGTCGGATTTTCTGGACAGACTGGCGGCAGGATGCGGCGGGTTTTGCCGCGAATATTCCCCCAACCCAAGAAAGGAGGCTCCCGCCATCGAACGGATTCTCCGCGTCACGTTAACCCCCGCCCAGGAGGGCATACCCCTTTTGCCCATTCTGCGGGGTGAACTGGGCATTTCCCATACCCTGCTCAAGCGGATCAAGACCTACCCCGGCGGCATACGCCTGGACGGCCAGCCGGTGCATGTTGACGCCCGGGCCCGAGCCGGCGCAGTGCTGGAAGTCCTACTGGAGCCGGCGACAGCTACCTCCCCCGGTGTAGAGCCGGTGGAGGGTCCCCTGGATATCGTCTACGAGGACGAGGACCTGCTGGTACTGAACAAACCGGCGGGAATACCGGTGCATCCCTCCTCCGGCCACCTGCGGGACAGCCTGGCCAACTTTGCTGCGTGGCACTTTGCCCGACGCGGGGAGTCTCTGGTATTCCGTCCGGTGAACCGCCTCGACAAGTGCACCTCGGGGCTGCTGGCCGTGGCCAAGAGTGCCTACGTGCAGGAACACCTGCGCCGCCAGCGGGAGAGCGGCCTTTTGGTACGGGAATACCTGGCGGTAGCAGAGGGCAGGCCCGCACCTTCCCAGGGCACGGTGGATGTTCCCATTGCCCGGCTGCCCGGTTCGGTGCTGCGGCGGCAGGTGGATCCCGCGGGACAGCGGGCGATTACCCACTACCGCACGGAAGCGGCGGGGGCTTCCTTTTCCCTGCTGCGCCTGGTACTGGACACCGGCCGCACCCACCAGATCCGGGTGCATATGGCCTATCTGGGCCATCCTCTGGCCGGGGATTTTCTCTACGGCACGGAGGGCAGCGGTGGCATGACGCGCACCGCCCTCCATGCGGCGGTACTGCGGCTCCGACAGCTTTCCACCGGACGGCCGCTGTCCTTTGCCGTTCCCCTGCCCGCCGACATGGAGGCCTTAACCCGAGACATGGAGGTCATACCATGCGCATCTTGGTAGACGCCGACGCCTGCCCGGTGGTGGGCATCCTACTGGAGGAAGGCAGCCGGGCCGGCGCCGAGATTCTCCTATTCTGCGACACTGCCCACCGGCTGGAGCGGCCGGGCGCCCAGACCATTACGGTGGATCGCGGGGCGGACAGCGTGGATCTGGCCCTGGTCAACCGGGCGCAGCCGGGAGACATCGTGGTCACCCAGGACTATGGCCTGGCCGCCATGGCCCTGGCGCGAGGCGCCCGGCCCCTGCATCAAGACGGCTGGCGCTATCGGGAGGAGAATATGGACGGCCTCTTGGCCATGCGCCACCAGGCCCAGGTTTACCGCCGGGCCGGGGGACGAACGAAGGGGCCCAAGAAGCGGACCCCAGCACAGGACACGGCCTTCCGCGGCGCGCTGCGGAGGCTATTATTGGAGGAGACATGATGGAAAAGGGAAGGATTCTATTCCTGAATGGAGTGACAAGCGCGGGGAAGACCTCCATCGTGGAGGCCCTCCAGGAGCGGGAGCGCCCCTTCTTCTATGTGGTGGCCAACGATCTCTTTCAGGAGACGGTGGGGGAGCGATTTCTCCGGGAGAACTATTGGAAATACCTGGCCGAGGCGGTGCGAATGATGTACTATACCGCCCGGCTCTTCTCCGACCATGGGAAAAACATCCTCATCGATGGCATACTGGTGGAGCAGCCCGAGATCGCCCCCCACTATGCCCTGGTGCGGGAGATTTTCCAGGGGTACCCCCTGGACATTGTCCACGTGGACTGTCCCCTGGACGTGTGCCGCCAGAGAAATATCCAGCGAGGAGACCGCTACCCCTCCCAGTCCGAAGAGCAGGCCGCCCTGATGGCGCAGAATATCGCCTACAGCCTCCGGGTGGATACCAGCCTTTTCTCGCCCCAGGAATGCGCCGACCAAATCGCGGCGGCGCTCTTCCCAGACATCCGCTAAAACAAGCCCTGCCCCCGCATAAGGAGGAACCCTATGGAAGCCCTGTTTCTGGAGCGTCCCCCGTACCGCCTGCGCATCTACGGCACGGGCCACGAGCCCCGGCCGGTGATCTGGGTACATTCCCATGATGCGGATGCGCTGGCCCAGCGTCTGGAGGGGCGCTGCGCCCTCATCTGTGTGGAGAAGGAGGACGGTCTCCCGGACCTGTCCCCCTGGCCGGCGCCCGCCCTTTTTAGGGGGGAAGCCAGCTTTACCGGCGGCGCCCCGGAGCATCTCACGGCGCTGGAGGCGCTGCTTCCCGAAGCCGAAGCGCTGCTGGGTTTCCCTGTCCTGCGCCGGGGAATCGCCGGCTATTCGCTGGCCGGGCTTTTCGCGGTTTACGCCCTCTACCACAGTCCTCTCTTCCAGGATGCCGCTAGCGTCTCCGGTTCCCTATGGTATGACGGCTGGGAGGACTACGCCCTGTCCCATCCCCTGATGGCAGAGCAGCCCCGCATCTACCTGTCCCTGGGCAGCCAGGAGCACCGTACCCGGAACCGGCGCATGGCCGCGGTCAAGGGCGCCACCCAACGGCTGGCGGCCCACTGGGCCGCCCTATGTCCCACCCGGCTGGAGCAGAACCCCGGCGGCCACTTTGACGATCCCTTGGGACGGCTGGCCCGCGGCATCGCGGCGCTGGCCGAACCCTCCTGGAGCTAAGAAACGGTACAAAAAGGCGGCGGTCAAGGAACGAAACGCATTCCTAGCCGCCGCTTTCATCTGCCGCAAAGCCCTGCCGCAGAAACCCCTGCGGAAAGAGGTTTCGCCCGTCTCACGGTAGGCGAGATGGGCCATGGCGATCTCCAAGGAAGGCCCCTGCTTTGCCCCTTGGAGAAAGGCAAATGGTGCGCATTCTATGGTCGCGAACCCTTTCCGGCGTTCCCGGGTGAGGCGCGCTGTGCCCGATCCGCTTTCCCCCTCCTTGTAAGCTGCCACTGCCAGACGGTACCTCACGCAAGCGTCTCTTTCCAGGGTTCCCGTCCCTTACGCCTGGCGGGGCGCTCCCGCACGAACTCCCCCTCTCCAGGGGCAAGGTCCTGCTGGCAAGAGCATGGACGGGGAAACCGCCCTCCCCTACTCTCCGTCAAAGATCCTCCGTCTATGGGTGGACTGGATAAAGAGCCGCCGCAGCTCCTCCTCATCCCCTGCCGCCAAGGCGGCCCGCAGCCCCCCCAGGGCCTCCGCAAAGGCGTCGATCTCTCCCAAAAGGATGTCCCGGTTGGCCAGGAACAGCTCACTCCACAGGTTTTCATTGATTTTGGCAATGCGGGTGAGATCCCGGAAGGAATCCCCGGTGTACTCCCGCAGGTGGGTATTATCGTTGGCGTTCATCAGACTGACAGCAATGGCGTGGGTCAGCTGGGAAACATAGCCGATCATCTCATCATGTTCTTGGGGGGTCAGCACGCTGATATGTCCAAACCCTAGTTCCTCCGCCAAAGCCCGCAGGGCCTCCATCGCCTGGGGGGTATTCCGCCCAGTGGGCGTGATGATAAAATTGGCCCCTTGGAAAATGGCGGCGTCGCTGCTGCGCACCCCGCTGACCTCCCGGCCTGCCATGGGATGGGAGGCCAGGAACTCCTGTCCCGGGGCCATGCGGTCCTGGGCGGCCTCCACCACCCCCCGCTTGACCCCTGACACGTCGGTTACCAGCGCCTCGGGATGCAGGTCGCCGCCGTGGGCGTCCAGCCAATCGATCATGGTCCGGGGATACAGGCCAAAGATCACCCGCTCCGCACCCGAAACCAGTTCCTTGTCATAGACCGCACCCCGCTGGATAAAGCCCTCCTGCAGAGCATAGTCTAGGGCGTCCTGGTCCCGATCCAGCGCCCACACCGTATGGCCCGCTGCGTGCAGGCCCCGGGCATAGCTGCCGCCAATCAGCCCCAGGCCGACAATGAGAAAGGTTTGACTAGACATCCCTTACCTCCTCCCAGTGGATTCCCGCCCGGGCCAGGTCTTCCCAGAAGCCAGGGTAGGACTTGCGCACCGCTTCGGCCCCGCGGATGATCACCGGCGCCTGGGCGCGGGTGGCCGCCACCGCCAGGGCCATGACGATGCGGTGGTCATTGTGCCCCTCCAGGGGCGCGGCGGGGACGAGGGGCCGCCCGCCGGTTACGAAGACCTCGTCCTCTCCGGAGGCGACCTGGGCCCCCAGCTTGCGCAGCTCGGTCTCCATGGCGGCAATGCGGTCGGACTCCTTGTAGCGCAGCCGCCCGGCATGGTAGATCCGGGTGGTGCCCTGGCAGAACAGTCCCAGCACCGTAAGGATGGGACCCAAGTCAGGGCAGTCCATCAGATCGATTTCTTGGGCATGCAGTGCGCCGCCCGCAAAGGACACCGCTCCGTCCCGCCAAAGGACCTCCGCTCCGCAGTCTCGGAGAATATCGGCCGCCACCCGGTCTCCCTGCCGGGAATCCCGGGCCAGTCCTTCAATCTCCACGGGGCGGTTCACCGCCCCCAGCACTGCGAAAAAGGCCGCCTGGGAGTCATCCCCCTCCACGGCGTAATCGCAGCCGCGGTAGCGCTGCCCGCCGGGGATCCGGCAGACGTTTTCCTTCGTCCACTCCACGTGGACGCCGAAGCGAACCAGCATATCGGTGGTCAGCAGAGCATAGGAGCGGGAGGTAAAGGGCGGACGCACCTCCAGCACCGAGTCCCCTGCCAGGAGAGGCAGCGCAAAGAGCAGACCCGAAACAAACTGGCTGCTCACCCCGCCGTCCAGGCAATAGGTGCCCGGCGTCAGCGGGCCCCGGAGCCGCAACACGCCGTTCTCCAGGGCAAAGGGCAGCCCCCGTTCCCGGAAAAGCTCCGCATATACCTCCTGGGGCCGCTCCATCAGCCGCCCCGATCCGGTGAAGCACGCTTCCCCCCGGCGGGTGGCAAATATAGGAATGAGGAAGCGCAGCGTGGAGCCCGATTCCCGGCAGAAGACCGGCGTGCCCCGGTATCCTCCGCCCGTAGGATCCCCCTGGATCCGGGCGGCGTCCCCCCGCCGCTCCACCCGGGCGCCCCAGAGGGCGGCAGCGGCTAAGGTAGCCTCCATATCCTGGGAATCCGGCAGCCGGGTCAGACGGCTCTCTCCCTCCGCCAGCATGGCGCAGAGCGCCGCCCGATGCCCCAGGCTTTTGGAGGGCGGCGCCAGGATCCGGCCCCCGCTGGGGCCGGGATAGACCCGGATATCCATTACATTTCCCTGCCTACCACCTGGGCAATCTTGCGCCCCTTCTGGATCAGAGCAGCAAAATTGTCGGGCTTCAGGGACTGGGCGCCGTCCGACCATGCAGCTTCAGGGCAGTTGTGCACCTCGATAATCAGGCCGTCGGCCCCGGCCGCGATGGCTGCCAGGGACATGGACTCCACCAGCCGCCAGTCGCCGGTGGCGTGGGAAGGGTCAATGATGATGGGCAGATGGCTCTTGCTCTTGACGATGGGAATCACCGACAGATCCACGGTGTTGCGGGTGTACTTCTCAAAGGTGCGGATGCCGCGCTCGCAGAGGATGACGTTCTCATTGCCTCCGGCCATGATGTATTCGGCGGCCATCAGCCACTCTTCTATGGTATTGGACAGGCCGCGCTTGAGGAGCACCGGGGTCTTCACCCGGCCCAGGGCCTTGAGCAGGTCAAAGTTCTGCATGTTCCGGGCGCCCACCTGGATGAGGTCCACGTTCTCCACGAACTCGTCCAGCTTTTCCACGCTCATGAGCTCGGTGACGATGGGCAGGCCAAACTTCTCCCGGGCCTCGCAGAGGATCTTGATTCCTTCGGTGGCCAAGCCCTGGAAGGCGTAGGGGGAGGTGCGGGGCTTGTATGCGCCGCCGCGGAGCATGGTAGCCCCCGCTTCCTTCACCGCCGCCGCAATGGTCATGAGGGACTCCTCCCCCTCCACCGAGCAGGGCCCGCCGATGACGCAGATCTTCTGTCCCGCGCCCACCTTGACGCCCCGGACGTCGATCACCGAATCCTGGGGATGGAAGATGCGGTTGGCCTTCTTGTAGGGGGCGGCGATGCGGGTGACGTCGTCCACATAGGGATTGGCGGCGATGAGCTTCTCGTCCAGGATGGTGGTATCTCCCACCACGCCGAATACGTTGTAGTTGGCGCCGCGGATCAAGGTCACAGAGAGGCCCTTTTTCTCAATGCTGTCGATAAGCTTCTGCACCTCGGCCTGGGGCGCGCTGTTTTTCATACTGATGATCATGGCGTATATCTCCTTGCGTTGACAAATTTTTACCGTCTTATAGGCTAGATTCCGGCTTCGGGAGAGGCCTGGGGCAGAGGGGGCACTGCCGCCGCCCTGCCGTCCACTCCGCGCAGAGGAAAGGACTTCCGGTTCGCGTCAGACCTCTCCCCGCCAAAATCGACGGTAAATCCTTTCCGCCGCCTCCCGGGGCGAAAGGCTGGTATTGTCCAGTCGCAGGAAATGGTCTCCAGGAATCTCCCCGGGCAGGGAATTGAGCCGGTACTTGCGCATACAGTCCAGCAGCTCCGCCTCGGACCAGCTGACATTCCGCTTGGTGGGTTTCTCTGCCAGCCGGTGGGGCGATTTGTTCCGCTCCAGCCGAACGGCGAGATCGGCCTCCAGCTCTACATAGTCAATCTCCGCCCCCTGCCGGGCAAAGATGTCCGTAATCCCCCGGACATACTCCCAGTCTTCCTTCTGATCCAGAGCCCAGACAAAGGTAAAGATCATCCCCGGAAGCTCACTCCGCGCCACGGCCTCCATAATCTCCCGGCGAAAGAGATTCACCAGCCGCCTGCCCTCCGGAGAATCATAGGGGAAGAAATGGCTCACCAGTTCAATGGTCATATGATTGTGGAAGAGCTTCAGCCCGGTCATGGCAGCCAATTCCTCTCCCACCGTCATCTTGCCCACTGCCTGGGGCCCAAAAAGCAGGACGAACCTCATGTGTACCGCTCCTTCAAGTATCGTATCGCTTCCCGATAGCCGGCAAATCCCATCCCCGCGTAGGTCTTTTCGCAGGCCATCCCCGCGTAGGACACCTGGCGGAAGTCCTCCCGGCTCTTCACGTCGGAGATGTGCACCTCCACCGCCGGGAGCGCCACCGCCTTCAGGGCGTCCAGTATGGCCACGCTGGTGTGGGTATAGGCCGCTGGATTGATGACAATGCCGTCCATCACCCCATAGGCTCCCTGGATGGCATCCACAATCGCTCCCTCATGGTTGCTCTGGAAGCAGGTGATCTCCACCCCCGCCTCCTGGGCCGCCGCCTCCAGATAGGCTACCAGGTCGGCATAGGTGGACGCACCGTAAATTCCCGGCTCCCGGATGCCCAGCATATTCAAATTGGGTCCATTGATAATCAGCAGCTTCATACCTGACCTCCCAGAATCGCTTCAAAGCCTTGCAATGCGTCCTCCACAGCGGCCTGCAGCTCCCCGTTATTGTCCACAGAGACCTGGGCATACCGTCGGTACAGGGGCGTCCGCTCCCGATAAAGCTTCTCCACCGCCTCGGGGGTCGAGGAGAGGGGACGTCCGTTCCCCGCCAGCAGCTTGGGCAGCGCCCGGTCGATCCGCAGAATCACCCCGTTGCGGGCCAGACACGCCATATTGGCCGGATCCTTGACCACGCCGCCGCCGGTGGCGATCACCAGCCCGGTCTCCTGGGCCAGCTCCTCGGCCACCGCCCGCTCCACCTCCCGGAAGGGCCCCTCGCCAAAGCGGGCGAAGTAGTCGGCGATCTCCATGCCGATGCGATCCCGGATCCGGTCGTCCATGTCCACCAGGGTCTTGCCGGTGCGCCGGGCCAGTTCTCGGCCCAGCGTGGTCTTCCCGGCGCTGGGCATGCCGATCAGCACCATATTGCTCCGCTCCCGAAGCATGTCCAGCGTGATCTCCCCGATGCGCTCTTCCGGAAGGGAGGTATCCAGGAACCGCTCCACCGCGTACTTGGCCTGGGCCACCAGCATGGAAAGCCCGCTCACCGCTCGGATGCCCCGGGCCTGCGCCTCCTGGAGCAGCCGGGTGCGCAGGGGGTTGTACACCGCGTCGGCCACCGCCTCCAGCCGAGGATGGTCCTCCAGGTGCACCAGGGGCGCCTCTTCGCCGTGGGGATACATACCCCGAGGCGAAGCGTTGAGAATCACCTGCACGTCCTGCAGCTTCCGGCAGGCCTCGTAATCCAGCACGCCCTCCGCCGCCTTCCGTCCGGCCCGGAGAACCTCCCGCGCCCCCAGATGCCGGGCCACGGCGGCAAAGGTCTTGCAGGTTCCGCCGGTACCCAGAATCAGCACGCGGCGGCCTTCCAGACGGACGCCATGGGATTCCAGCATATATACCGCCCCGGCAAAGTCGGTGTTGTAGCCATAGAGCCGGCCGTCCCGGTTGACAATGGTATTCACCGCGCCGATGGCCCGGGCCGCCTCGTCCACCTCGTCACAGTAGGGAATCACCGTCTCCTTGTAGGGGATGGTCACGTTGATGGCGGCAAACTCCCGCCGCTGGAGGAAAGGGCCTACCTCCTGGGGCGGCATAGGCATCAGGTCATAGGTATAGCCGGCCAATTTTTCGTGGATGGGCTTGGAAAAGGAGTGGCCCAGCTGCTGGGCAATCAGTCCGTAGCGCATGCTATTCTCCCCGCATCCAAGCGGTGCCCGCCCGCTCGATCATGAGATCGGTCAGCCCCAGGGCGGTCACACTGTCCACCACCACCCGCGCCCGGTGAACGATGGCAGGATCATGGCGGCCCTTGATCAGCAGGGTCGCATTTTCTCCTCGGGCCAAATCCACCGTATCTTGCTGCAGATAAATGGAAGACGTGGGCTTGACACAGACTCGAAAGAGGATGGGCATGCCGTTGGTGATGCCGCCGTTGACGCCGCCGTTATGGTTGGTGGTGGTAACTACCCGATCACCGTCGTACCGGAAGGGGTCGTTAGCCTGGCTTCCCCGCAGGCCGGCAAAGCCAAAGCCTAAACCAAATTCCACGCCTTTGACGGCGGGAACACTGAAGAGCAGATGAGAGAGCACGCTCTCCACCGAGTGGAAGTAGGGCTCCCCCACGCCGGCAGGCATTCCCAGCACACAGGTCTCCAGGATACCTCCCACCGAATCTCCCTGGGCGTGGGCGGCCTCAATGGCCTCCCGCATGGCCGCCCCCCGTTCCTCGTCCAGCACGGGGAAGGTCCGCTGGGAAAGGCACTCCAGGTCTTCATCCAACCGCTCCGCAGCAAAGTCCCGGTCCCCAATGCCGGCGCACTGGGCAATGTGGGTGCCCAGCGTCACGCCGTGGCGCCGCAGAATCTGCATGGCAATGGCCCCGGCCGCCACCAGCGGCGCGGTAATCCGCCCCGAGAAGTGGCCGCCGCCGCGGTAGTCCTGGTACCCCTCATACTTGGCAAAGGCCGTATAGTCGGCATGGCCGGGCCGGGGCAGAAAGCGGGTGGCGGCATAGTCGCGGCTCTTGGTGTCCTGGTTGGGGATCAAAAGGGTCAAGGGCGTCCCTGTGGTATGTCCGTCAAAGAACCCGCTGACGATCTGAAACGCGTCGGCCTCCCTCCGGGCGGTGGAAATCGCCCCCGCAGGACGGCGCAGATCCAGCTGGTGCCGGATCCCATCCAGATCCAGGGGGATTCCCGGCGCCAAGCCGTCCAGCGTCACGCCGATGGCCGCGCCGTGGGATTCCCCGAACAGGCTGACGGTCAAATTTTTTCCAAAGGTGCTCTTCATACCCTTCCTCCTTCCAACAGCGCCCGCAGGGATGCCATGGGGACCTGTTCCAGCCGTGCCTCGCCCAGGCGCGCCACCTTCACCACGGTCACCATGCCCGAGGCGGCCTTCTTATCGTGAACCATGGCGGCATACGCCGCGTTGGGATCGTACGCCGCCTGGGTGGGTAGGCCCAGCCGGCGGTAGACCGCCAGCACCCGCTGCCGCAGCGCCTCGTCCTCCAGCATGGGCAGCATCCCCAGGGCCACACACTCCCCGTGGTAGAGCCCGCCCAGATGGCAAGCCGACTCGATGCCGTGGCCCAGGGTGTGGCCAAAGTTTAGGATCTTCCGCAGGCCAGATTCCCTTTCATCCTCCTGCACCACCCGCTGCTTGACCCGCAGGGAACGCAGCAGGATCTCCTCCAGGTGCGTCTCCCAGTCTTCTTCCTCAAAGAGAGCAAACAGCGCCGGGTCGGCAATCAGCCCGGCCTTCACCGCCTCGGCCAGCCCGTTGATAAAGTGGCGGCGGGGCAAAGTTGCCAGGGTATCCGGATCCACAAACACGGCAATGGGATGGTGGAACGCCCCCACCACATTCTTAGCACCGGCCATATTGACGGCGGTCTTCCCGCCGATGGAGCTGTCGATCTGGGAGAGGGTGGTGGTGGGGATGCCCACGTAGTCAATGCCGCGCATGTAGCAGGCCGCAGCAAAGCCCGACAGATCCCCCATGACCCCGCCGCCCAGGGCCATGACCAGCGACTTCCGGGAAAAGCCCATTTCCAGCATCTTTTCCAGGATGCTTTCCCACACGGGGAAGCTCTTGGCGCCCTCCCCCTGCCCCACGGTAAACAGCTGCCCCTGGGGACACTGGGCCAGCACCCGTTGGGCATATGCCGCAGGCACTCCATCGTCGGTTATCACCAGCACCTCCCGGTCCAGGTTCATATGGCTCCCAATCTTGTCCAACACCCCCCGCTCCAGGTAGATGGGATATTGGCAGGACGCCAGGCGTATGGTCAGCTCCTGCATGGCTCTTCCTCCCTTCGATAGGCGCCCAGCACCTTTACCTCCTGGCAGACCTCCCGCAGTTCCTCCAGCAGGCGCTGGCTGAGGGTATCCCGCAGGCTGCCCACCACCTCCACGTAGAAGTAGTACTGCCAGGGCACGTACTTCAAGGGCCGAGACTTAATGGACTCCAGATTAAAGCCCAGCCCGCTGATGATCTGCACCACCCGGGCCAGCTGGCCGGGGGCGTGGCTGATGGTAAAGAGCAGGGAAAAGCGGTTCCCCTCCTCCTGCAGCGCCCGGCCAATGACGATGAAGCGGGTGGTATTCCCCTTATCGGTGTGGATATCCGGGACCAGCACCTCCAGCCCATAGAGGGCCGCCGTTTCCCGGGAGGCAATGGCCGCCTTGTGAGGGTCGCCCGACCGGGCCACGAACTGGGCAGCCAACGCAGTATTGGCATAGGGGATCGCCGAAAGGCCCTGCCGCCGGAGGAAATCCGCCGACTGGGCGATAGCCTGGGGATGGGAATACACCTCCCGGATCTCGGAGAGCTGGGCCCCGGGCGGGGCTAGCAGGTTCTGCTCCACCGGCAGATCATAGACCGCCTGGATGTGGCAGCTGTGGCTGCGCAGCAGGTCCAGCACCTCCCCCACCTCGCCGGTCTGGGAATTCTCCAAGGGAATGACGCCGCAGGCCAGTTCGCCCCGCTCCACCGCGTCAAAGACCTCCGCCCATGTGCCGTAGGCGCGGCAGGGGCTTCCGGGGAAAAGGCGCATCAGGGCAATGTGGGAAAAGGCGCCCTCCACCCCCTGGTAACCCACCACGTTCCGCTGGGCCAGGGTATTCTGGTAGGCGCGGGAGATGGCCATCGTCCCCTGGATGAAGCGGACATAGCTGTCCTTATAGGCGGGATTGCGGATCAGGGCGCTGTTCCTCTCGATGACGGCCCGCTCCCTTCCGCTGTCCAGGATCTGCATATTATGCGCGATCTTATAGGACGCCACGTCCTCCACCGCCTGCATCCGCTCCTCAAAGAGCCGGGCCATTTCCCGGTCAATCCGGTTGATCTTCTCGCGTGCTTCCTCTAACGTTGTCATCCTGCGGCTCCTTTTCCGGTTTGCTGCGCGCTCCTTCCCCTGCGCACTGCTGCATAGTATACCATATTTTTGCGCTGTGGAAAATTCCTTAGCAAAAAAAATCTGCCCATGGTATGATCAGAAGCCCTCCGCGCTCCCGGCGAAGGGCTTCCACTTCAGGCAATGAAGATGCAGGACGCGGCAGGACATCTCCCGCGTCGACGGAGGAAGGTCAGCCAAACAAGTCGGCCCGATCCTCCTCGAAGCGGAACTGGGCGTCGTAGAGCCGGCGGTAAATCCCGCCCTTCTCATACAGTTCACGATGGCTGCCCTGCTCCACAATCCCCTCGCTGGTCATGACAAGGATGACGTCCGCATTTCGTATCGTAGAAAGGCGGTGGGCAATGACCAGCGTAGTCCGTCCGCGGCTGAGCTCCTCCAGGGCGTGTTGAATCTTAATCTCGGTCTCATTGTCCAGGGCGCTGGTGGCTTCATCCAGCAGCAGGATGGGCGGGTTTTTCAGGAAAACCCGGGCAATGGAAATTCTCTGCTTCTGTCCTCCGGAGAGGCGCACGCCCTTCTCTCCCACCCAAGTATCGTACCCGTCGGGGAGGCTCTCAATAAAGTCGTGAATATCGGCCCGCTTGGCGGCCTGGATCATCTCCTCCCGGGAGGCGCTGGGACGGCCGTACAGAATGTTCTCTCCAATGGTGCCGGTAAAGAGAAAGACATCCTGCTGCACCAGGCCGATCTGATCCCGAAGAGACTTGAGGGTAAACTCCCGGATATCGCAGCCATCAATCCGGATCGCACCCTGCTGCACGTCATAGAACCGGGGAATCAGGTGGCACAGGGTGGTTTTGCCTCCGCCGGAGGGGCCCACCAGGGCCACGGTAGTTCCCGGCTCCACCGACAGGCTGATATCCCGCAGGATGGTCTCCTCCTCATCGTAGGAAAAGGTCACCTTATCAAACGTAATGGCCCCCCGGACGTTCTCCAGCACCCGCTGCCCGCCTACGATGTCGCTCTTAACGCACATGATCTCATGAAAACGGCTGAAGCCTGTCATGCCCTGTTCAAACTGCTGGGTGAAGTTGACCAAGCGGTTCACCGGCTGGATCACCAGGTTCACATAGAGCAGAAAACCCGCCAGCTCGCCGGTGGTAATCACCCCGGTGCAGCAGAAAACCCCGCCCAAGGTGAGTACCGACAGATTCAGGATGGAGACCAAGAAGCCCATGCCCGTCATGAACCGGGCCATGCACTTGTAGGAGTAGTCCTTGGCCCCGCGGAACTTGCTGTTTCCCTCGGCAAAGCGCTGGATCTCATAGTCCTCGTTGGTGTAGCTCTTGGAAACCCGGACGCCGGAGAGGCTGTTCTCAATCTGGGCATTGATGTCGGCGGTGCTTTTCTGCACCATGCGGAAGCCCTCCCCCATCTTCCGGCGCTGGGTGATGGCAAACCAGAAAATGATGGGTACAATGCCGAAATAGATGATGCAGGTCATCCTCCACTCGGTCTGCACCAGCACCACAAAGGAACCAATAAACATGACCAGGGCAATGAAAATATCCTCCGGGCCATGGTGCGCCAATTCCGCGATGAGGTTGAGGTCGTTGACCAGGCGGCTCATCAGCTTACCGGTGCGGTTGCGGTCAAAGAACTGGAAGGGCATGCTCTCCAGATGGGCAAAAAAATCGGCCCGCATGTCAGCCTCCATATTGACGCCAATGATGTGCCCCCAGTAGTGCAGGAAGTAATTGAGCCCCGCCATCAGGATGTACAGCCCCAGCAGCACCGCCGCGGCAATCAGGATCTGGGTCAGCAGGCCCTGGGGAATGTACTCGTCAATGATGACGGTGGTCACCCGGGGATAGATTAGCTCAATGGCCGCCACCAGCAGCGCGCAAAGCAGGTCCGTAAAAAAGAGGCCCCTGTACTTGCGGTAATAGCCGATAAACCTTTTGAGCATAAACTTGTCGTAATGCATGGGTACGCCCGTATCCTCCTATCCTTATTTCCTATGGGTTCATTTTATACGCAAAGGAAACCCAATGCAATCTTTCCCTCAAACTTTATCCAGCCTGCGCACGGCGCAAGCCGGTTTTTTGTGGAATTCGTGCGAAGGAACGCGGAAAAAGTGGTTGCGCCGCGGGGGTTTTTCGGCTACAATAATGGGGTTGAAAGGGAGTAGCTCTTTCGCAGCGTCAACATACTGGCCTCGGGCCTGGCGCTGCGGCCGGAATGGTTTGCGAGACTTTTGGCGTTTTTTGCGCGCAAAGTCTTTTTTTATTGCCACCACCCAAGAAAAAGGAGAATGTGCTATGTCCATCCTCGAATGCGTCCTGATCGGCGTGGGCCTGTCCATGGATGCCGCCGCCGTATCCGCGACCCACGGCCTGACCATGAAGAAATTCAACACGGCGCGATGTCTGGTCATCGCCCTGGCCTTTGGGCTCTTCCAGGGGCTGATGCCCCTGATCGGCTATGCCGCCGGGTCTTTGATCTCGGGCTATGTTCAGGCCTTCGCCGGCTGGTTCGCCCTCGTCCTGCTGGCCCTGGTCGGCGGCAAGATGATCTGGGACGGCTGCAAAAAGGAAGAGCCCCAGGCTCCCTCTCGCCGCAGCTTCCTTCCCACGGTGCTGCTGCAGGCCGTGGCCACCAGCATCGACGCCCTGGCGGTGGGGCTGAGCCTGGCCGCTATGGAGAGCAATATTTTTCTCTCCGCCGGCGTCATCGCCCTGACCACCCTCTGCATCAGCCTGGGCAGCGTCTTTATCGGGCACAAGGTCGGCGCCCTGCTCAGCGATAAGGCGCAGATCGCCGGAGGCATCATCCTGGTGCTCATCGGGCTGAAGATTGCCTTTTTCGGCTAAGGAGGCTTCCTCATGGATATTTTGCTGCGGGCCTACCGCCCGGAAGACGTACCCGCCATGGTGCGCATCTGGAACCAGGTGGTGGAGGACGGAGAAGCCTTCCCCCAGGAAGAGTTCCTAACCCCCGAAAGCGGCGCGGCCTTCTTTGCCGCCCAAACCCACTGCGGCGTCGCCCTGCGGGACGGCGAGCTCCTGGGGCTGTATATCCTGCACCCCAATAATATCGGCCGCTGCGGCCACATCGGCAACGCCAGCTATGCGGTCCGGCGGGACTGCCGGGGCCAGCACGCAGGGGAGGCCCTGGTCAAGGACAGCCTGGCCCAGGCCCGGGCCCACGGCTTCCGTCTCATGCAGTTTAACGCCGTGGTGGCCTCCAATACCCGAGCTAACCGGCTGTACCAGCGTTTGGGATTCCGCCCCCTGGGCATCATCCCCGGAGGATTCCGCATGAAGGACGGACATTACGAAGACATCTGCCTGTACTATCTGCCCCTGGATTGACGGCAGCTTCCTGCCAGGGGGATGCCTCTCCAAGCAGGCCTCGGGAGAAGGCCCCTGCGCCTTCCTGTCCCCGCAAAAAAAGAAGGGCCGGGTTCTCCCCGGCCCTTTCGGCTGTCAAAAGCCTCCGGACCGATGCTCCCTGCCCAGGCAGAGAAAGCACATGGGGCAAGGAGGGGGCCTCCTCTGCGGGGAGCTTTGCCCCTCGGCCCGCCTCCAAGGCCGGCAAAAACGCGGGGCGCGAGGTCTTCGGCAATATGGCTTTTTTGTCAAACAAAAAGGACCGGGCTGCCCCGGTCCTTTTGTCTGCTCCGCCGGTCTACGGCCAGAACTCCACTTCCAGCTGATAGACCAGGCCGGTCTCCTTATCCACAGCGATGGTAACACCCTGGAGGACGTCGGCCTCGATCTCGTAATAGGTGAACATGGAGGATTCGTCATCCACCTCGTAAGGGACGCCCTCCAACGCGGCCACGAGGGCTTCCTCGGTATCCCCGCGCTTGATTCCGCCGGGAAGGATCATCTCCAGGCCCGCACAGTCAATATCGCTCACGGCCACCTGGCTGACCACGCAGTTGAACACGCTCTGCTCTTCCTCGGTGATGTTGTAGAGCACGGTATCCATCACCTGGTTGCCCTTGCGCAGCACGCCGTAGGTGTAATCGTCGTCATCCACCATCTCGTCGTCCGCCTGCTGGAGAATCCAGCCATTGTCCAGGAACGCGCGCACGGGAGCCGGGATCTTGTAGACCGCGCCGTCCAAGGTCACCTCAAAGCTGGTGATATCCTCGCTCATGGCGGCGGGCGCCTGGTAGGAGGCGATCTCCTCCGGAATCTCCAGGCCCTCCGGCATGACCGGCACCTCCGGCGTCATGAAGCAGCGCATATCCAGCTCAATGACCTGCTTGGTCTCCAGGTCAACCCAAACCTCAGCATAGCTATAGAGGTCCAGCTGGTAAGTATACTTATCATAGGTGCTGCCATTATAGATGCTGCTGGGGGCGCCATAGGCCGCCAGCACCGCCTCGTCCGTGCTTCCCAGGGTGATGCCGCCGGGGAACACAAGCTGCGCGCCATCTTCGGCCTGGTACTGGTCCATGCTGATGCCGCCCACCTGGGCCGCGCTGCCGGTGATGGTATCCTCGGTGAGATTCACCAGCTCGGCGTAGACCTCCGCGCCATTCTGCTCCATCCGGTTGGCTACGGCATACTGGCTTTCCTCCATCTCCAGCTCATCCACGTCCTCAATGGCCCATCCATTCTCCACAAAGACCGAATAGGCACAGGGCAGGGTGTAATCCACGCCATTCAGGGTAAAGGTGAAGCTGTAGAGATCCACGCTGCCCGTATTGGCGGGGGCCGCGGTCTCTTTGGGGAGCTCCAGCGCCGCCGGAGTCTCCTCCGCGGCAGGGGTTTCCGCAGGCGCTTCGGTGGGGGCCTCCGTGGGCTCCTCGGCGGGGGCCTCCGTGGGCTCCTCGGTGGGGGCCTCTGTAGGCGCTTCGGTGGGGGCTGCCACGGGCTCCTCGGTGGGGGCTACCGTGGGTTCGAACACCGGCGCCGCCGTGCAGCCGGCCAGGATCACGAGCAGGGCCGCTGCCAAGGCAATGAGTTTTTTCATGGTTTTGTTCCTTCTTTCTACAACAGGAATTTCTCCCTAGACGCCATCATTATATACCAACTGCTTCCAAAATGGAAGATGCATTTGCACAAATGCCGCATACCGCCGCTATTCGCGGCCTTCTTCCCTTACAAAGCCTTTGTTAACCCGTCCAAAGTCGTAGTTCAGCTGCCGCAGCCAATCCCGGTCGGTCTCCCAGAGGGCCTGCGGCGAGATCCGCACCGACCAGCAGCCCTGGGACACACCCGGCCGGTTCATCCGGGTATCCTCTCCCCAGCCCATCAGGTCCTGGAAGGGAACCACGGCAACCCGCGCCGCCGACTGCCACAGGCAACGCATCATCGCCCGGCAGACCGGGGAATGGGCTCCGCCCTGCTTCCAGTCGCCGTCAAAGCCGATGTACCGGGTAGCGAAATCTCGCACCGGACCGGAAATCTCCCACATATAGCCCAAAGTGGTATTGTTGTCATGGGTCCCCGTATAAGCCACGACGTTCTCGGGATAGTTGTGGGGCAAATGGGGATCGTTCCCCGGCTCGAAGGCAAACTGCATCACCCGCATGCCCGGGTAACCCGTCCGGTCCCGCAGGGCGTGGACATCCTCGTCCAGCTGCCCCAGGTCCTCGGCAATGATGGGCGCATCGGGATAGCGGGCGGCCACCGCGTCAAAGAGCGCCGCCCCAGGCCCGGGGACCCAGCTTCCCTCCTTGGCCGTGGCCGCGTTGGCGGGGATGGCCCAGTAGGCGGAAAAGCCGCGGAAGTGGTCAATGCGCACGGCGTCAAACTGGGCCAAGGCCCAGCCGATCCGCTCCAGCCACCAGCGGTAACCATCCTGCTTCATGGCCTGCCAGTCATAGAGGGGATTGCCCCAGCGCTGCCCGTCGGCGCTGAAGGCATCCGGCGGCGCGCCGGCCACCCGAAGGGGTTCCCCGTCCTTCAGCTCGTACAGCTCGGGATGCGCCCACACATCGGCCGAGTGCAGCGACATATAGATGGGCATGTCCCCAATGATTCCCACGCCCTTCTCAGCGGCGTAAGCCTTCAATGAGTCCCACTGCCGGTAAAAGAGCCACTGAACAAAGCACCAGAAGCCTATCTCCGGCGTCAATTCCTCCCGCACCTCCTGGATGCGCTGCGGGTCATGGCCCCGCAGTCCTTCATCCGGCCACTCCGGCCACTCCATACCCTCGTACTGCTGGCACAGAGCCATGAACAGGGCGTAGTCGGGCAACCAATGGGCCTGCTCCCGGGCATAGGCCTCCACCGCCGCCTCCACCGCGGCGCTGCGGCAGGCATAGGCGTGGCGGAGCAGCTCCATCCGCTGGGGGATCAAGGCGTCAAACTCCACGGCGTAGGGGGAGCCGTTCCACCGGGCTGCCAGCATGGTCTTTACATCGATAAGGCCCTCGGCCTGCATCTGGGCCGGATCGATAAAGAGAGGGTTGCCCGCAAAAGCCGAGTATGCGCTGTAGGGGCTGTTGCCCAGGTGGGGCGGCGCAAAGGGCAGCACCTGCCACCAAGCGCACCGCGTCGACGCCAGCAGGTCGACAAAGTCCCGGGCCTCCCGTCCAAAGGTGCCACAGCCAAAGGGGCCGGGCAGCGAAGTGATGTGCAGCAGCACACCGCTGGAGCGCTGAAACATGGCGTTCACCATCCTCGTATTTTCATACCGTTAAGTGTATCACTTTGCATCGTTCTTGGCAACCTGGGCCCCCTCGGGCTTCTCCCCCGCCAGCAGCGCCGTAAGCGGTCCCCGGTGAAAGAGGGTCAGATGATGCAGGGGGCGCGTCAGGCAGACATAGAGGAGCCGCGCATGAAGCGCATCGTCCCGCCACGTCTCCGCGTCGGCGTCCGCCACGATTACCGCGTCGAACTCCAGACCCTTGGTCAGGTGCGCCGGCAGCACCATGACCCCGCCGGTATACTCGGTATCCTGGTCGTCCAAGAGGCGCACCGGACGGTCCAGCTTCTCCCAGAGCTCCCAGTGCAGATCACGGCAGGCCCGGGGCAGTTTCATTACCACCGCCACGGTAGAGCAGCCCAGCTCCTCCAGGCGTCGGATCTCCCCAGCCACAGCCTGGGCCAAGCTCTCCCCCTCCTCCAGCGCCAAGCACCGGGGGTTGCTTCCCATGCGGAGCACCGGCTTGGGCAGAACGCCGCCCGGGGTGGGATAGCGCCGCAAAACCTTCGAGGCAAAGCTCATAATCTGGCCGGTATTGCGGTAGCTTGTCACCAGCTCGTAGTAGCTGCACTCCACCTTAGGGAAGACCTGCGCCATCAGGGCATGCCAGTCCTGCACGCCGCGGTAGGAATGGATGCCCTGCCCCAGATCCCCTACAATGGTGAAAGAAGCGTTGGAGCACAGTTCCATCAGCATATCGTAGGCGAAGGCCGACAGATCCTGGGCCTCGTCAATGACAGTATGATGGATATCCAGACGCACCGCGTAGCCAAAGAGCGCCTTTTGCAGCAGCAGCAGCGCCGGTATGTCGCCGCTGTCCAGGCGCTGTCTCTCCAGGTTCTCGGCGGTCACCTGACAGACCTCCCGCCAGAGCTGGGGCTCCACCCCTTCGGGAAGAGAGAACGACGGCTCCTCCTGCAGCAGCCCCCGGTAGGCCTTCAGCAGATCCAGCTTCCCCCACTGCCGGAACCATCGGTCCAAATATCCCCGGCAGAGCCGGTCGATCTCCTCCCGCCGCTGGTCTCGGGCGGCATAGATTCGCGCCATTCGTTCCTGCCGCGCCTTGGTATTTTCAGGCATCAGCTCCCGCAGGAGGTTGGTGCGGGACTCGATCTGCTTATCCAGCATGGTCTCCAGCTTCCTGCGGCCCAGCTTGAGCCGCTCATTCATATGCTTACGCAGCTCGCCCCGGCGCTTCTCCAGGGGGAAGGGCGCCAGCTCCCGGGCAAAGACGTGGCGCAGGTCTTCGGCGGTATACAGCCGCACCGCCGAAAGCATCACGTCCCCTTCGGGAAGGATGTTCTCCGTCATGGCTTCAATGTAGGCCTCCACCACGCGCTTGTAGTCTAAGCTGCCCTTGAAGTTTGCCACCCGGGCCTGCCGCGCCCGCTCCTCCTCAGGAACCGAGGGATCGATAAGCCGCAGTAGCGTGGCGGCATCGTCCAGGGGATAGAGTTCCCGGCCGCAGAGCTTCTCCGCCAAGCCGTGAAAGGTCACCTGGAGCACGTCCTCCACCCCCAGTTCAGGCAGAACCGCTGAGATATAGTTGAGAAACAGGGGGTTGGGCGCCAGCACCATCAGGTTCTTGGGAGTCATGGTATCCTGGTAGGTGTACAGCAGCCAGGTGATCCGATGCAGCGCCACGGTGGTCTTTCCCGCCCCGGCTACGCCCTGGACGATGACGGGGCGCTTCCGGTCGGCCCGGAGAATGACGTTCTGCTCGGCCTGGATGGTGGTGACAATATCCCGCAGTCGGTCGTTGGCATGGTCGGAAAGCACTTCCACCAGATAGTCGTCCTCGGAGATGATATTGGCCTCCATCAGGCGCACAAGCTCCCCATTCTGGCAAGTCAGAATCCGCTTGAGGGTCATCTCCCCCTCCACCCTGCCTCCAGGCGTATTATAGCCGCAGGGCCCCACCTGGCCGGAATAGTACAGGTCGGCCAGCGGGCTGCGCCAGTCCACCACATAGGGCTTCTGGGTCACCGGGTCGGTAAGCCCCCACTTTCCAATGTAATAGCTGTGGCTCCCCTGCCCATCCCTGAAATCAATATGGCTGAAGTAGGGCTTCTCCTGGGCCTGGCGGAGGTTATGCACCCGCTGGCTCTGGGCCGCTAGGATCACTTCGGCCACAAACAGGTCGTTGTTGAAGTCCCCGCCCACGGCGACCCGCAGGTCCTCGGTATACTGGCGCTGCTTGGCCTCGCGCTCCACAGCCTCGCCGTACTGGCTCCTGGCGCGCTCTGCCGTCTGGCGCACCCGCGCAGCCTCTTGAGGAAAGTCCGGATGCTGGTTCATCGCATCACCTCCCGGATCAATGGCAATCGAATAGAAAGTATATTATACCCGTAAATTCCCGGCACGTCAAATGCGGAGCCTTCATTGACACCCGACAGGCACAATGCTACAATGCGCTTGCTACCCTCAATTTCGGATAAGCAAGATTAGGAGGCCAATATGAAGTCCTACGTCGAGCTACGAATTCGCGGAGACTCCTGCGGCGGCTACACCAGCGGCATGACCCAGTGCATGAGCGAATCCACCCAAAGTCTCACCCTTATCTTGGAAACCGACGAAAAGTCCGTATACACCAATCCCTATGGTCACACCATCACCCAATACCATATCCGCTCCGGCGGCGTCACCGCCTACCATACCGAGTTCCTCAACTCCGGCAAGGAGCCTGTTTGGCTGGACATGCTTTCCAGCTTCGCCCTCTCGGGGATCCAAGCCGACCGTCTCTACCGGCTGGAGTCCTTCTGGAGCGCCGAAGGCAGGATGAAGGTGGATTCCCTCATCGATTTGAATCTGGAGCGTTCCTGGTCGGGCAACGGCATCCGCAGCCTGCGCTTTGGCAGTGTAGGTTCCATGCCGGTGAAGCAGTTCTTCCCCTTCGCCGCCCTGGAAGACAGCGCCAGCGGGCACTTTGTGGGCGTACAGCTGTACATTCCCGCCTCCTGGCAGCTGGAGGTCTTCTGCTTTGAGGATACCTACCGCCTGGCCGGCGGACTGGCCGACCGGGACTTCGGCGCCTGGTCCAAGTATGTCCAGCCCGGCGAGTGCTTCGTCACCCCCAAGGCCGTGGTGGCCGAGGCGGACGACCTATACAGCCTGTGCCACACGCTGGTCCAAGCCCAGCATCCGGCCATTGCCCCCGCCGACGAGGACATGCCCATCGTGTTCAACGAGTATTGCACCACCTGGGGTAATCCTACCGCCGAAAACATCATGGCCATCACGGACCGCATCGCTGGTCTGGGCTTTGGGTACTTTGTCATCGATGCCGGCTGGTACCGCACCGAAACTGCCGACTGGTGGGAGTGCAACGGAGATTGGATTCCTAACGCCCAGATGTTCCCCCAGGGGCTCTCCGCCGTCACCCGGTACATCCGGGACCGGGGCATGATCCCCGGCATCTGGTTTGAACTGGAGTCCGTGGGCAGCAAGGCCCAGGCCTATGCCGACTACGGCGCCCACTTCCTGGTACGGGACGGCTACCCGCTGCGCTCGGGAAACAAGCGGTTCTGGGACATGGAGGACCCCGCGGTGGTCGACTACCTCACCCAACGGGTCATCCACCTGCTCCAGGACGAGGGCTTCGGCTATATGAAGCTGGACTACAACGACACCATCGGTCCCGGATGCGACGGCTATGAGAGCGCCGGCGAGGGACTGCGGCACAAGGTCCAGGCCTCCCAGGACTTCTTCCGCAAAATCGCCGCCGAAATCCCCGGCATCGTGCTGGAGAACTGCGCCAGCGGCGGCCACCGGCTGGAGCCCTCCATGATGGAGCTCTTCTCCCAGGCCAGCTTTTCCGACGCCCACGAGTGCACCTGCATTCCCCTCATTGCCGCCAACCTGCACCGGGTCATCCAGCCCCGCCAGTCCCAGATCTGGTGTGTGCTCCGGGCCGAGGACACCCGGGAACGCACCATCTACTCGCTGGTCAACACCTTCCTGGGCAGAATGTGCATCAGCGGCGACGTCCATCACCTCTCCGACGTCCAGATGGATCTGCTCCGGGAGGCCATCGCCTTCTACCGTAAGGCGGCGGATATCATCCGCAGCGGCAAAACCGTGCGTATAGAGACCAACGCCCACTCCTACCTGCACCCCGAAGGCTACCAGATTGTGGAGCGGGTCTGGAATGGCCGTACCCTCACCATTGCCCACCGCTTCGCCAATTCTCCGGATATCCAGCCCCCCGCCGGCCGGATCCTGGAGCAGTTCGGCGGCCTGGACGGCGACTTTACCGCCTGCGCCTGGATCAGCGAATAGCTACGCTGGGAAGAAGATTCGTCTGTCCCATCCCCATTGCAGCAGCCCCCATGTTTCTTGTGCCCCGTGCCTTGACATGGCCGGGGCATTTGACTACAATAATAGAAAAATTGCAGGCTTCCATACGTTTTCACCACGGCCAGGAGGAGGTACCCTATGCTTTCGACTCTGGATCTGACCCAACGCATTCCCAAAGAAACCGCCAAGCCCGAGCTTCGAACGCTCAAGGCCCGGCTCAGCGCCCTTCAGCAAACCGTCAAAGAGCATAAGCTCCCCGTGATCATTCTCTTTGAGGGGTGGAGCGCTGCGGGCAAGGGCAGCATGATCTCCAGCCTGATTCTCACGCTGGATCCCCGGGGCTTTAAGACCTACTCCATTCTTCCTCCCGACGAGGCGGAGCGCCGCTATCCCCTGCTGAAACGTTACTGGGAGAAGCTGCCAGCCTACGGCAGTTTCAGTATCCTGGACCGGAGCTGGTACCAGGACATCACCACCTTGGCCGTGGAGGATAAGCTGTCCCGTCAGGAGGTGCTCCGCCGCACCGAGAGTATCCGCATCATGGAGCGCCAGCTGGCCGATGACGGCACGCTGATTCTCAAGTTTTTCCTCCACATCTCCAAAAAGGAGCAGAAGGACCGGTTGGATAAGCTGGAGGCATCCAAAAATACCCGCTGGCGGGTCACCTCCCAGGACCGGCGGCGCAATAAGCATTACGACGACTACCTGGATGCCTATGAGGCCATGCTGCAGAATACCACGGTTTCACACGCCCCCTGGCACATCATCCCCGCCCATGACAAGACCACCGCCCAGCTGATGATCTTCCGCACGGTGGTCTCCTCCATCGAGAGCGCCCTGGCCCAGAAGGCCGACCAGGAGAAGCTGGTAGCCGACCCGTCCGCTCCCATCAACCTGTCCAACCCCGAGCGTCTTCTGCCCATGCCCACCCTCTCCCAGATCTCCCTGGACAAGACGCTGGATCCTTCGGAATACGACCAGCGCCTCAAGGACGCCCAGCAGCGGCTCAGCCAGCTGCACAATAAGCTTTACCGGCAAAAGGTCCCCCTGATCCTGGCCTACGAGGGCTGGGACGCCGCCGGGAAGGGCGGCAATATCAAGCGGGTAGCCGCCGCCCTGGATCCCCGGGGCTATGAGGTCATCCCCATCGCCGCCCCGGATAAAACCGAGCTGAACCACCACTACCTGTGGCGGTTCTGGCGGCAGCTTCCCAAGACCGGGCACATCGCCATCTTCGACCGAACCTGGTACGGTCGGGTCATGGTGGAGCGCATCGAGGGCTTCTGCACCACCCGGCAGTGGCGAGCCGCTTACCAGGAGATCAATGAGTTCGAGTACGAATTGGCCCAGTGGGGCGCCGTCATCCTGAAGTTCTGGCTGCACATTGACCAGAACGAGCAGCTCCGCCGCTTCATCGACCGGCAGAATACCCCGGAAAAGCAGTGGAAGATCACCGAGGAAGACTGGCGGAACCGGGAAAAATGGCCCCAGTATCAGGAGGCGGTGGACCAAATGCTCCAGCTCACCAGCACCCGCTACGCCCCCTGGTACGTCATTGAGTCCCAGGACAAAAAGTATGCCCGCATCCGCACCCTGGAGCTGATCATCCAGACCCTGGAAGACGTGCTGTAGCCGTCCCCGTCCGGCGGCTCCCACCCGCGTGCCGGAGTCCGAGACGCCTCGGGCTCCGGTTCTCTATTTTCATCGCGAAACATTTCATCTTTTACTTGACCTAGCGGTACGGCAGAGGCATAATAGGGCTGTGCTTACATAAAGACGCAAAGAAAAGCAGCCCTTCATCCGGCTGCCAGCGCCGCGAAAGCATTCTATATCAGCAGCCCGTTTTTCTCGGATCCACCGGCCGGAGGCCGGCGGAAGCAATGCAATATGGAGGAAGAGGATCATGGCAAACAATCCCTATGTCGGCTCGTACCCTGTGATCGGTATCCGTCCTGTGATCGATGGACGCCGCGGCCCCATGAAGCTGCGGGAGAGCCTGGAGGATCAGACCATGGCGATGGCCACCGCCGCCGCCAAGCTCTTTGAGGAAAATCTCCGCTACTCCAACGGCGACCCCGTCAAGGTGGTCATCGCCGATACCACCATCGGCCGCGTGCCCGAATCGGCCGCCTGTGAAGAAAAGTTTCGCCGCGAGGGCGTGGCCATCACCCTGACGGTCACCCCCTGCTGGTGCTACGGCTCGGAGACCATGGACATGAACCCCCAGACCATCAAGGGCGTCTGGGGCTTTAACGGCACCGAGCGTCCCGGCGCGGTCTATTTGGCCAGCGTGCTGGCCACCCACGCCCAGAAGGGCCTCCCCGCCTTTGGCATCTACGGACATGAAGTGCAGGATCGGGACCAGGTCACCCAAATCCCCGAGGACGTGAAGGAGAAGCTCCTCCGTTTTGGCCGCGCCGCGGTAGCCGTGGCCACCATGCGGGGAAAGTCCTACCTGCAGATTGGCTCGGTGTGCATGGGCATCGGCGGCTCCATCATGGACCAGGCCTTCATGGAGGAATACCTGGGCCTGCGGGTGGAGTCGGTGGACGAGGTGGAGATCCTCCGCCGCATGGAGGAGGGCATCTACTGCCAGGAGGACTATGAGAAGGCCCTGGCCTGGACCCGGGAGCACTGTAAGGAGGGCCGGGACGACAACCCCGACTTTGTCCGGTTCAGCCGGGAGCAGAAGGACGCCCAGTGGGAATTCACCATCAAGATGTACTGCATCATCAAGGACCTGATCCAGGGCAATCCCCGTCTTCCCGCCGGCTTTGAGGAGGAGATGGTGGGACATAACGCCATCTGCGCCGGCTTCCAGGGGCAGCGGCAGTGGACCGACCACTGGCCCAACTGCGACTATCCCGAGGCCGTACTCAACTCCTCCTTTGACTACACCGGGAAGAAGGAGCCCATCGTCCTGGCCACCGAGAACGACGTGCTCAACGGCTTGGGCATGCTCTTTGGCAAGCTGCTGACCCACCGGGCCCAGATCTTCGCCGACGTACGCACCTTCTGGTCTCCCGAGGCCACCAAGCGGGTCACCGGCTACGACCTGGAGGGCCGCGCCAAGGAGAACGGCGGCATCATCCACCTGCTCAATTCCGGAGCCGCCTGCCTGGACGCCTGCGGCGAGTGCACCGATGAGAACGGCAGCGCCGTGATGAAGCAGTGGTGGGATGTCACCGAGGAGGATATCCGCAAGATGACCGATGCCACCGTGTGGTGCGAAGCCGGCTTTGATAACTTCCGAGGCGGCGGCTTCTCCTCCCACTTCACCACCCGTGCGGAAATGCCCGTCACCATGATCCGCCTGAACCTGGTCAAGGGCCTGGGGCCCATGCTCCAGATCGCCGAGGGCTGGACGGTCCGTCTGCCCGACGAGGTTTCCGACACCCTCATGGAGCGCACCAACCCCACCTGGCCCTGCACCTGGTTCACCCCCCGGTGCGATGGCAAGGAGGGCAGCCCCTTTAAGAACGCCTATGACGTCATGAACAACTGGGGCGCCAACCACGGCGCCATCAGCTACGGCCACATCGGCGCCGATCTGATCACCTTCTGTTCCATGCTGCGCATCCCCGTGGCCATGCACAACGTGCCCACGGAGAAGATCTTCCGTCCCGCCTGCTGGAACGCTTTCGGCATGGACAAGGAGGGCGCCGACTACCGGGCCTGCGCCACCTACGGTCCGCTGTATAAGTAAAACCATCGCCCCTCTTCCAAAGCCATACGCCTTGCGAGGAGGGGCGTTTTTGCGCGTATCCGGATCGCCTCAGTCGTTTGCGTCCAGGACGCAGTCCACCACCAGCGCCACACACAGGGCCAATACGGCGTCCTCGGGCCGGACAATCTCCAAAGCATAGCTGTCTCCCCAGGTAAACCACTCCTTGTGGAGCTCCGCCACCGTCACGCCGTCCTGGACAATCCGGTAGTCATGAGCCCAGGCGTCCCCCTCGATCTCCCAGCCCAGCCCTTCCAGGATGTACCGGGGCCGCAGGAACGTAAGCTTTTTGGTGATCTGCGCCACCTGGGTCTCCCCCTGATAAATCAGATAGGTAGGCAGCCAGCTCATCAGCTTCTGCTGCAGGAAGGCCACCTCCTGCCCGCCCACGTCATAGATGTGGAGCTTGTGCCCCCAGGAAAAGAGTTCCCCTTCCACCCGGTAGCATTCCCGGCCCTCCTCATCCCCGATCAGGAACCGGTCGTTCCAGGAGAATATTTTCTGCTTCATGTACAGCTTCACGCGCTTTCTCCCCTTTCCATAGAGTCTCTACACCCAGGATTGTAACGATGGCGGCTCCTGCCGTCAACCGAATGCGTTCCAAAGGTGCGTTTTCCCGTTCCAACACCATCCAATAGCCCATCATCCATCATGCAAACGGAGGAATGAAGTCATGTCCTACGCAGGCGGTTGGTCCGCTCTTCACCTGGAGATGCCCGATAAGGTCCCGCGCACCGAGTACTCGGCAGACGGCCACTGGGCGCTCATTGAAAAAGTCACCGGCATTCCGGTCTCCGCCCACAGCGATCCCTCCCTCCAGCAGCAGGCCAGCGCGGCCTTCCGACGGGCTTGGGACTATGCCTATGTGTGGAACATCCTGACCCACAACCAAATCTTCGGCGGCAAGTACACCCAAATGGGCCATGCAGTCTATGCCGCGGAGGGCGTAGACTACTCTGCGGAAATCCATACCCTCTTTGACGACCCGGAGGATGCCCTCGATCTGGATTTTGACGCCTTCTACGGCGTCCCCAGCCACGACACGCTGGTGAAGGAGTACAATGCCCACTACCGGGCCGGAATCTCTCCCGACTACGTCAATATGACCGGCATCTATGTAACGCTGGTCTCAGGCCTGCTGGAGATTCTGGGCTGGAACATGTTCCTGGAGGCAGCCGGCACCGATCGGGCGCGCTTTGGAAACCTGGCCCGCCGCTACGCCGCCTGGATCGGACGGTATTTTCGGGCGCTGGCCGACTGTGAAGCTCCTGTGGTCATGGTACACGACGACATCGTCTGGACCAGCGGCGCGTTCCTTCATCCAGATTTCTATCGAACCTATATCTTTCCCAGCTACCAGGAGCTCTTCCGCCCCCTGCGGGAGAGCGGCAAGGTCATCCTCTACACCAGCGACGGCAACTATACGGAGTTCATCGATGACATCGCCGCCTGCGGCGTGTCGGGCTTTGTGCTGGAACCCTGCACGGACATGGCCTATATCGCCGAAAAGTACGGTAAGACCCACTCCTTCACCGGCAACTTTGACACCCGGGTGCTGCTCTCCGGCGGTAAGGAGGAGATCGACGCCGAAATGCGCCGCTGCATGGATATCGGCAAGCCCTATCCCGGCTTCATCCTGGCGGTGGGCAACCACATCCCCGCCAATACCCCGGTGGAGAACGCCCTCTACTACAACGAGCTCTACGAAAAATACGCCCGTCGGTAGCTCTCGTCCTTGCAAGGCGCCAGATTTTCCCCTATAATGGGCCCCATACAAGGAAGGAGGCGGAGCCATGAAGCGAGATCCGGCACGCCTGGTGGTGTACGCACTGCGTCACGACCCGGCATTCTTAGGGCTGACCCTGGATCGGCAGGGGTATTCTTCCATCCAGGACCTAATTAAGGGGCTGCGCCTGCGGGGCTGCCCCGCCGATGAGGCATTGATTCTCCGCATCTCGGAAAACGAGCGCTTCAGCCTGGATCCCAGCCGCACCCGCATGCGGGCCGATTACGGGCATACTCTGGGTCTCAGGCTGGAGGACATGTTCCCCTCGGACAGCACGCCGCCTCCCGTCCTCTACCACGGCACGGCGCTACCCTCCCTGGACGGGATCCGGGAGGAGGGCATTGTCTGTTTCGCCGTGAAGGGGAAAAAGCCCCGGGACCACATCTTCCTCACCGAGCTGCCGGAGGTAGCCATGAAAAAGGGGGCCCGCCACGGCCGCTTTGTGGTGTTGCCGGTACGCTGCGACGCCATGCACGCCGATGGCTACCGATTCTACCACGCCAAGAACGATATCTGGCTCACCGGCCGGATCCCCCGGGAGTACATTGATTTTTCCGCCATGCTCTTCTAGCCCGCGCAGCGGAAAGCGGCCCCTGTCCTCTCGCCATCCTCGCCTCCAAGCAATGCGCCCCTGGGCATGCTGCAAATACGAATAGGCCCAAGAAAAAAGCTGCAGGAAACCGGCGTTCCGACGCCTCCCTGCAGTTTTCTCTATGTCCGTTTTCTGTCCCGGCGGAAAGCGGCCTTTTGCGGCAGGCTTGCCGCCGCTCCCCACAGTTTTGCCGCAACGCAGACCCCTCACGGGATCAAGTGCGCCGCCGCGTTCCGTACACCAAACCCGTCCCTGCACTCGGCTCTCCCCGGCGCGGCTTCCTCGCAAGAAGCCCCTCTGGGAAGCCTGCCAGGCTTCCCAGAGGGGCCTCATTGAAGAAAATGCTCGCTAGAAACTACGCCTTGGGCCAGCCCATGTAGTCCAGATAGGCGTCCAGCGTAGCCAACCCGGGCTTGGCCTGGCCGTTCTCATCCAGGAGCAGGGCCTCCAGATCCTCCAGGGTCACCTGGGGGAAGGCGGGAGGCATGGGATCGTCCGGCTTGGCGGCATGGTTGCCCAGATAGTGGTTCCCCACATAGCGCATGCAGGGAATGGCCGGATCGTCCACGTACTTGAAGGTACCGTCGTCCAGCCGCTCCACCGAGCGGACATAGCGCAGGGTGCCCCGGGCGGCCAGGATATTCCGGGTCATGAGGATGTCCTCCGGCCCGCCCATCTTTTCGGCGTAACCCGTCACCATGACGCAGGGGATATCGATGCCCCGGCCCACATAGACGCAGTTCTCCGAGATCACCGTGCCCACCAGGGGCCCGGCGGGATGGAAGGTGCGGCACAGGTCGTTCACCGTCAGATTCCGGTGGATCAGCGTGTTCATGGTGCCAATGTCCCGGGGCAGGTGGTTTTTCTGCCCGGCAGTGCAGATCAGCATGTATCCGCCGGCGTTGTCGTGGCTATAATTGTACATGTGGGTGGTGCCCACGCAGTTGAAGTCGCAGTCATAGCCCTGGCCGTCCTTGGTCCCCACGTAGCCCGCCACCTCGTTGTAGCGAATCATGGTGTTATCGGCGTTCCCCGGCCAGATGCCGGCATAGTACATGGTAGCCCGGGTGCGTCCCTTGTAGACCTGGTTCCGCTCGATCACGCAGCCGTCGGTGCCGCAGTTGAGGATGGCGTCGCCGCCCTGGTCCTCCAGCAGGTTGTGGTCGATAACCACGTGGATGCAGGGAAACCAGCGGTCCCGGTTAATATTGCCCCAGACCAAAATGCCCACCGAATCGGTCCGCACCAGATGGTTCCCCGTAATGCGCACGCCGTCGAAGCGGCTTAGGGTTCCCTGGCTCTCGGCCTGGACGCGGATCCCGGCGCCCGAACGATGGCCGGCCAGCTCCGCCCCGGTAACCACGTCGTGGACGTAATTGTCCTCCACCAGGAAGCCGCGGCTGGTGCCGAAGTCCTCAGCCTGCAGCAGAATGCCGCAGCAGTTGGGATCACTTCCCTTGTGTTCGTTGGAAATATCCAATCCCCGGATGGTCCAGCCATGGGTGTTGTAGAGGAAGACCGCCGCCTTATCCTCCTCCCGGCCTATAATCTGGGGCCGCGGACCAGCGCCATAGGGCGCAATGGTCACCGGGCACTGGGGGTCGCCCGCTCCCTTGGGCGCCAGGCAGCCGTGGAATTGGCTGCCCCGGGCCAGATACAGGGCATCTCCGGGCGCAAAGACCGTCTCATTGGCCTTGGCAAGGGTGGCCCAGGCCGTCTGGGGGGTGCGGCCGTCCCGGCTGTCGTCACCGTGAAGGGAATCGATATAGTATTCTCGCATGGTTCTGTCTCCTTAACTTCGTAGTCCCGCCGCGGGATATTGCGTTTTCCGCTGCGTCCCCATTATAGCGGCCCAGCCCGGCAGGAACAACGCGCATTTTTCACAAAAGCCGGCCTGCATTTTGTGATTCTCTCTAAGGCGGCCTTCCCGGAAGTACTGCAGGGGATTGTTTACAATTTGGTTACGATTTCGTCGGATTAAAAACATGATAGTAGGAGATATTAAAAGCAATTGGAAGCATTTAGCATTTGTGAAGGAGATAATTTCCTATATCCATCGTATTTCCACTGTATCTCACGGATTTTGTTTGAATTACCTCTTGCATTTCTAAGGCTTCTAGCATAAACTATACGGTGTTAGCACTCAATGGCATAGAGTGCTAATAACCAGAGCAAATTAACCATTGCAAGGAGGATTCCGATATGAACATCAAGCCTTTGGGTGACCGCGTCGTGATCAAGAGCCTCGAGGAAGTCGAGACCACCAAGTCCGGCATCGTCCTGCCCGGCACCGCTAAGGAGAAGCCCCAGATGGCCGAGGTTGTGGCCGTGGGCCCCGGCGGCATGGTCGACGGCAAGGAAGTCACCATGTACGTGGAAGTGGGCAGTAAGGTCATTTATTCCAAGTACGCCGGCACCGAAGTCAAGCTGGATGGCAATGAGTACATCATCGTCCGCCAGGGCGACATCCTGGCCGTGGTCGACTAACGGCCCGCAGCCCGTCCCGCCGCTGGCCGGCGGAATATGATTGAAAACAACTTTCGATTGAGGAGGAAGATCCATTATGGCTAAGCAAATTAAGTTCGGCGAGGAAGCTCGCCGCAGCCTGGAGGCCGGCATTAACGCCCTGGCCAATACCGTAAAGGTCACCCTGGGCCCCAAGGGCCGCAACGTGGTGCTGGATAAGAAGTTCGGCGCGCCCCTGATCACCAATGATGGCGTCACCATCGCCAAGGAGATCGAGCTGGAGGATCCTTTTGAGAACATGGGCGCCCAGCTGGTGCGCGAAGTGGCCACCAAGACCAACGACGTGGCCGGCGACGGCACCACCACCGCCACCCTGCTGGCCCAGGCCCTGGTTCGTGAAGGCCTAAAGAACCTGGCTGCCGGCTGCAATCCCATGGACCTGAACCGCGGCATCACTGACGCAGTGGCCGCCGCCGTGGAAGGCTTGGGAGAGAACAGCAAGGAAGTCGCCGACAAGAAGGAGATCGCCCAGGTGGCCTCCATCTCCGCCAACGATGAGACCATCGGCGCCCTGATCGCCGACGCCATGGAGCGCGTGGGCAATGACGGCGTCATCACCGTCGAGGAGTCCAAGACCATGGCCACCGATATGCACGTGGTGGAAGGCATGCAGTTTGACCGCGGCTATGCCTCCAGCTACATGGTCACCGACACCGACAAGATGGAGGCCGTGCTGGATAATCCCCTGATCCTCATCACGGACAAGAAGATCTCCTCCATCCAGGAGATCCTGCCCATCCTGGAGCAGTTGGTGCAGACCGGCAAGAAGCTGCTGATCATCGCCGAGGACGTGGAGGGTGAAGCCCTGGCTACCTTGGTGGTCAACCGCCTGCGCGGTACCTTCACCTGCGTGGCCGTTAAGGCCCCTGGCTTCGGCGACCGCCGCAAGGCCATGCTGCAGGATATCGCCATCCTCACCGGCGGCACCGTGATCTCCGAAGAGGTCGGCCTGGAGCTGAAGGATGCCACCATGGATATGCTGGGCACCGCCCGCCAGGTTAAGGTGGATAAGGAGAACACCACCATCGTAGAGGGCGCCGGCGATACCAACGAGATCAAGAACCGCATCGCCTCTATCAAGGCCCAGATCGAGGAGACCACCTCCGACTACGACCGTGAGAAGCTCCAGGAGCGTCTGGCCAAGCTGGCCGGCGGCGTGGCCGTCATCAGCGTTGGCGCTGCCACCGAGGTGGAGATGAAGGACAAGAAGCTCCGCATCGAGGACGCTCTCTCCGCGACCCGCGCGGCTGTGGAAGAGGGTATCGTTCCTGGCGGCGGCGTGGCCCTGATCAACGTCCTCTCCAAAGTCAACAAGCTGCTTAAGGGCGCTACCGGCGACTACAAGACCGGCGTCCAGATCGTACTGCGCGCCCTGGAGGAGCCCGTCCGCCAGATTGCCGCCAACGCCGGCATGGAGGGCTCGGTCATCGTCAACAAGATCAAGGCCGCTGGACGCGTAGGCTATGGCTATGACGCCCGCAAGGACGAGTACGGCGACATGATGGCCAAGGGCATCACCGATCCTACCAAGGTTACCCGTTCCGCCCTGCAGAACGCCGCCTCCATCGCCTCCATGGTGCTGACCACCGAGTCCCTGGTCACGGACATTCCCAAGGAGGAGCCCGCTCCCGCACCCGCTCCCGGCGGCATGGGCGGCATGTACTAAGCCGAATCTAAGCATCCGATAGACCCATCGCAAGGGGCTGTTTCCGGAAGACCTTCCGGGACGGCCCCTTGCCGTCGTTACGTCCCGAAGGCCTAATCGGCCTTCCCTCACAGAAAGGAGGATTTCTCATGGATATCTTGCCCGCCAGCGCCCTGACGGAGACGCAGCTCCTGCAGGCGGCGCAAATCCTCTCCGCCAGCCTCCCCTTGGGCTGGCCCACCCTCCAAGCCGCCTGGGAAGAATTGGAGGAGCTGCTCGCCTCCGGCGGCTGCCTGTTGGCTGCCCTAGAGGACGGCGTTGTAACCGGTTTGGGAGGGCTGCTTCCTCCCGACTATGACGGCCGGGTATGGGAGCTGCATCCTCTGGCGGTGGAGGCGTCCCGGCGGGGCCGCGGTATCGGGCGCGCCCTGGTGACCGCCCTGGAGGACACCGCCAGGGCGCGGGGCGGCCTCCTCATGTGGCTGGGCGCCGACGACGAACAGGGGGAGACCTCCCTGTCCCATACAGATCTTTTCGACAATCTGCCCCGCCGCCTGGCTTCCTTCGATCCAGGCCGTCACGCCAGCGCTTTTTACATGAAGCTGGGGTACCAGGTCATCGGCGTGGTGCCCGATGCCAACGGTCCCGGCAAGCCGGATATCCTCCTGGGGAAGCGGCTCTAGAAGCGCTTTGGGGCTGTGTAGGGCTTGCCGAAAACCCTGGCAAGAGCTCGCTGCAGAAACACATTTTGCAGCGAGCTCTTTTTCTGTAGAATGGTTCGGAGGGAAACCGGCACAGTCTCGTATGCCTCGGAGACAGATCTGGCGTCCAATGGGGAAAACAATCCTCTTTTAGGGTTCCCATCGGCATTTTCTTGCACATGCCGGACGAAAGCCCACTGTGTTCCCGCTTCCTCCACGGTTTGGGAACCGCAAAGGTATGCCGACCGAATCCTTCGGGGGCTCGGGCGCCGCCAAAGTCGTCTGCCTTTTGTGTGCGGCGCCCGGCAGCGGCCTCCTAAACCGTTTTTCCGGCAAGGCAGAGCCGGGCCCGGCGGTTTGCCAGACTCGGCCCTGCCTTACCGGTCAGAAAATCTCCTGCTCCAGCGCATCGAATTCCGGCGCAGTAAAGAACTCCCCCAGTGAGATCTCCAACCCGTCGCATAGCTTCTTGATGGTAATAATCGAGACATCCCGCCGCCGCTCGTCCAGCAGGCTGTATACCGTAGAGGGGGTCACACCTGAGCGGTTCGCCAGTTCGTTGGGTTTGATTTTCCTCTGTGCGCAGAGGGACTGCACACGGTTTGCGACAGCATCCTTGACCGACATTCAAATCACCTCGTGGCGATTTTAGAAAAATAAACGCAAATGCGTATACGCACTTGCGTTTATTTGGAAAATATAGTATACTACGTACAAGCATAGGAATCGCGATCCCTCCTGCAAAACTTGCAATGCAGAAAGGAAAACTATGTCATGGAATCATCAAGCAAAGGAAAGCTCCTGGCATCCACCCGGTCGGCAACCCTGGGACGGAAGGTAAGTATTCTGGTCATTGCCGCCATCCTGCTGTTTTTCAGCTTCTACCTGATGGCAAACGAGAAACTCATGTACGAGATGGCGCGGGATCTGCTGGGCAATGTCTTCCTAGGGAATCTTCTGCGGTTCTTCCTGCCGGTGTTTTTCCTCGTCTATGCCGGCTATGGGGTCATCGTTGTCTTCCTGCGGGGAAAATCGTATGTGGACGTCTACGAGCGCGTCATTGAAGGCGTGACCGAATACGATCTCAAAAACTCCAGCGGATCGCTGCAGAAGTTTTCCATCCGCTCCGACGAACTGACCAACGTGTCGGAGGCCAAAAACAGCATCCAGATCTTTACATCCTACGCCACGTTCAAGGTAGCGGCGGCTAAAAACCGCGCCCAAGCGGTGCAGGCCCTTCGCGCCAAACTGGCCAACGGCCGATAAATCCCTGGCAAAGGGTTTCGGCAGACGCCGGTTTCCGGGCCGGCAAAAAGGCATACTCCAGCCCCCCACTCCACTGCGCGCGGAGCGGACAGCATGCCCCGGAAATGCTGGACGGCGATCTATGTGTGCGCCGGCACGGTTTCCAAGGGATTGGGACATCTTCCAAGGACTTCGGGTATACCGAAGTCCTTTTGCGTCTGCCAGAATCGGAGGGCCCCGGATGCAGGCAGAGCTCCCAGCCAAATCGCAGGTAGATTTTGGGGCAATGTGTGCTATACTCTAGGTAAACAAGGCGGCGTCCAACGGGGATGCAAGCGTCTGTGTGGACCCTTGGCGGAAGGAGCGTCCTCCGGCCCGCGTAAGGTCAAATCCCGCGTTCGAAAACACCGCCTTCCCTTCAGGCCAACGCTATAGGAGAATGAATTCCGAGAAAGGAGCTTGGGATGCAAAATCATTTCTGCAAAAAGCCGCTGTGGGAGGTTACCCAAACCCTGGCGGACGTAGCCATGGGCAGGCAGCCCGCCGACCTTGTCATCACAGGGGCCAAGCTGGTCAACGTATGCACCGCCGAGATTCTGGAGAATACCGATGTGGCCGTCTCCCAGGGGCGGATTGCCCTAGTAGGAGACGCGCGCCACTGCATTGGCCCCGATACCCTCTGTCTCGACGCCAAGGGGCAATACCTAGCGCCGGGTTTTCTGGACGGACACATCCATATCGAGTCCTCCATGCTCAGCGTGGGCGAGTACGCCCGCGCCGTCATCCCCCACGGTACGGTGGGGATTTATCCGGACCCCCACGAGATCTGCAATGTACTGGGGTTGGAAGGGGTCCGCTGCATGATGGAGGACGCCCGGCGCACGCCGCTGAAATGCATGTTTGTGGTTCCCTCCTGCGTCCCGGCGGTCCCGGGATTTGAAGACACCGGCAGCCGGGTGGACCCGGAGGATGTGGCCCGGGCCATGGAACGGGACGAGGTGGTGGGGCTGGGGGAAATGATGAATTTCCCCGGCATCCTCGCCTCGGCAGACCAGCCCCATGCCATCGTCGCGGCAACCCTGCAGGCCGATAAGGTGGCCACCGGCCACTACTCCATGCCGGAAAACGGTAAGGGACTTAACGCCTACGTGGCCAGCGGCATGCGCTGCTGCCACGAATCCACCCGCGCCGAAGACGCCCTGGCCAAGATGCGCCTGGGCATGTACGCCCAACTGCGGGAGGGCAGCGCCTGGCACGACCTCCACGAGGTGGCCAAGGCCGTCACCCAGCATGCGGTAGATTCCCGTTTCGCCTGTCTTGTCTCCGATGACGCCCATCCCCATACCTTGGTTTCCCAGGGGCACCTGGATCACATCGTCCGCCGGGCCGTGGAGGAAGGCATCGATGCCGTTACCGCCATCCAGATGGTCACCATCAATACCGCCCAGTCCTACCGCATGGATCATGAGCTGGGCAGCGTTACCCCCGGGAAGTGCGCCGACCTGGTGCTCCTCAATAACCTAGAGGAGCTGCAGGTGACCACGGTGCTCATTGATGGCGAGATCGTGGCCCGGGACGGCTTCCTGACCGCGGAGCTCCCTCCCTATCAGTATCCGGACTGGGCGCGGCACTCCATGCATCTGCAAGGCGCCATCACCGCCGATTCCTTTGCCATCCCGGCGCCGGAAGGGGCCCAAACGGTAACCGTCCGGGTCATCGAGGTCAGCTCCGGCCGGGTGGATAACCGCGCCGGCACCGCCGTGCTCCCGGTACGGCAGGGCTGCATTCCCGGAGACCTGGATCAGGATGTGCTCAAAGCCTTTGTCTTCGAGCGCCACCATGCCACCGGCACCTATGGCGCGGGCTTTGTCAAGGGCTTTGGCATCCGGTGCGGCGCCATGGCCAGCACCGTAGCCCACGACGCCCACAACCTGCTGGTGGTGGGCACCGACGACGCGGATATGGCCCTGGCGGCCAATACGCTAATCGCCTCCGGCGGCGGCATGGTGGTGGTGCAGCACGGCAAGGTGCTGGGCCACGTTCCCCTGCCCATCGCCGGGCTCATGGGAGACCAGCCCGCCGAGGAAATGTCACGGAAGGTTGCCGTCCTGGAGGATGCGTGGAAGCAGATCGGCTGCACCATGGTCTCTCCCTTTATGACCATGTCCGGGATCTCCCTGGCCTGCCTCCCCGAGCTGCGCCTAACCAATCACGGCCTGGTGGACTGCATCAGTTTCCAATCCGTCCCCCTGCTGGTGTAGCGCCGCCGCAGGATGTGGTCCCGGCCGCACGCCCCTTGGATTGACAGAAAAAAGCCAAAGTTTTTCCGGGAGCCATTTTCATTTCTGGTTGTCTATGGTATACTAAGAAGGACAAGCTTTCCGTTTTGAGTCTTTTACCACAAAGGAGGATTTCACATGCAGTATTCCAAGGAAGTCGCGGAAATGATCTGCGTGGCCAAGGGCGCCAATCACGGCCCCGCCCCCATTCCCGAAGAAGGGAAGTGGATCCAGTCCACCCAGATCACGGACATCTCCGGCTTCACCCACGGTGTAGGCTGGTGCGCTCCCCAGCAGGGCGCCTGCAAGCTTTCCCTGAATGTCAAGGAGGGCGTCATCCAGGAGGCCCTGGTGGAGACCCTGGGATGTTCCGGTATGACCCACTCCGCCGCCATGGCCTCGGAGATTCTCCCCGGGAAGACCATCCTGGAGGCCCTGAATACCGACCTGGTCTGTGACGCGATCAATACCGCCATGCGCGAACTCTTCCTGCAGATCGCCTACGGCCGCACCCAGTCCGCCTTCTCCGAGGACGGCCTGGCCATCGGCGCCGGTCTGGAGGACCTGGGCAAGGGCCTGCGCAGCCAGGTTGGCACCATGTACGGCACCCTGGCCAAGGGCTCCCGCTACCTGGAGATGGCCGAGGGCTACGTGCTGGCCATCGGCCTGGATAAGGACAGCCAGATCATTGGCTACAAGTTCGTGCACCTGGGCAAGATGATGGAAGCCATCCGCAAGGGTGTCGATCCCGCCGCCGCTTATGAGAAGAATATCGGCACCTATGGCCGCTTCGCCGAGGCTGTCAAGGTCATCGATCCCCGTCAAGAATAATTCGCCTCGCCATTACAAAAGGAGGACCATGATCTATGGCAATGTTTGAAGGTTACGATCGCCGCATTGATAAGATTAACGTTACCCTGGCCAAGTACGGATTCAAGGATCTGGACGAAGCCAAGGCCTTTGTTCAGGAGAAGGGCGTAGACGCCGAAGGCATCGTCCGCGGCGTGCAGCCCATCGCCTTTGAGAACGCCGTCTGGGCCTACACCCTGGGCGCCGCCATCGCCCTGAAGAAGGGCGTTACAGCCGCCGCGGACGCCGCCGAGTGCATCGGCGAGGGCCTGCAGGCCTTCTGCGTCCCCGGTTCCGTGGCTGAGAACCGCAAGGTGGGCTTGGGCCACGGCAACCTGGCCGCCATGCTGCTCCGTGAGGAAACCCAGTGCTTCTGCTTCCTGGCCGGCCACGAGTCCTTCGCCGCCGCCGAGGGCGCCATCGGCATCGCCCGCACCGCCAATAAGGTGCGCAAGACCCCCCTGCGCGTCATCCTCAACGGCTTGGGCAAGGACGCCGCCCAGATTATCTCCCGCATCAACGGCTTCACCTACGTGCAGACCCAGTTTGACTATGCCGCCGAGACGGTGAGCATCGTCCGCGAGATCCCCTATTCCGACGGGGAGAAGGCCAAGGTCCGCTGCTACGGCGCCGACAGCGTCAACGAAGGCGTGGCCATCATGGATCTGGAGAAGGTGGACGTCTCCATCACCGGCAACTCCACCAACCCCACCCGCTTCCAGCATCCCGTGGCCGGCACCTATAAGAAGCTCTGCTACGAGACCGGGAAGAAGTACTTCTCCGTGGCCTCCGGCGGCGGCACCGGCCGCACCCTGCATCCCGACAACATGGCCGCCGGCCCCGCCTCCTACGGCATGACCGACACCATGGGCCGCATGCACAGCGACGCCCAGTTCGCCGGCTCCTCCTCCGTGCCCGCGCACGTGGAGATGATGGGTCTCATCGGCATGGGCAACAACCCCATGGTGGGCGCTTCGGTGGCCCTGGCTGTGGCCATTGAGGAAGCCAGCAAGTAAAGTCCCTACATTTTCCCATAGAGAAAGGCCGTGCCGTATGGCGCGGCCTTCTTTTGTGGAAAAAGCTCCGGGAAAATGGCCCGGCGAGGGTTCCCTCCGCCTTATTGCAGAAAGCGGACTCCCGGCCTCGAAGGGCTCCGTCCCGCCTGCGCAAAACTTGCGTTCCCCCAAGCGGCCGGTACAAAAAAGCCACGATCGCTCCGTCTTTCCCGTTTTCCCAAGGTTTCCCTCCCCCGCTGAAATCTACACCCTTTCCCGCAGCCGGGCCACGCAGGCCGCCAGCGCAGGGCGGGACGGCGGAGAGATTTCCTCCTCTGGGGGCAGCGCATCCAGGGAGAACCACGCCAATTCCAATACCTCCTTGGGATCGGCATGGGGCTCCCCGGCAAAGTCCCCGCATAGGTAGCCCACAATCACAATGTACGCCTGATCGCCGTTAGGGTAGACGTGGAGGGTCTCCTCCCCGGAAAAGACCCCGGCCAGCTCCAACGCACCGGCCCGGAGCCCGGTCTCCTCCCGCAGCTCCCGCCGGGCCGCGTCCTCCACCCGCTCCCCGAATTCCACGCATCCGCCGTGATCGGCCCAAAGCCCGCTGTCCCGGCGGCGCTGGAGCAGGATCTTTCCATCCCGGTAGGGACACACGCTCGCCCCTACGAAAATCAGCGGGTCGTGCCCGATCTTTGCGCGCATCTGCCGAATATAATCCTTCATGTCCCGCGCTCCTTTCTAAGCGGCCGCCTTGCCCGGGCCGCGCTCTTCCATGTCCTATCCATGTTCCAACAGTTCCCCTTCAGGATACGCCCCGGGCCATCCCTTGTCAAGACGCTGCTTGACATTTCCCTCTCCCTGCAGTATACTATAACCCTCTCTTTGCAGTTCCCGCAGTTTGGAGGATTCCGAACTGGGGTTTATTGTGCGTTGCCTTGCAGCGCCTTATAAAGTCACCTGGGAAGCCGCCGGCCCGGCCTGCCGCCGACAGTCCTGCTCCATGGCAGAAATTCGGCGTGTCCCGCCGGCACAGCGGCGGCTCTCCTTCCCCATGACGACAAGCGCATATGCCAGGAGGCGGGCTCCGCCCCCTTTGGTTTTGTGCGCGGAAAGGGAGTATCCTTTGATCCAATTGGAACACATCCACAAGTCCTTCCGGGTTGCCCGGCGCAGCGCCGGCATGAAGGCCGCCCTGCACAGCTTCCTGCACCGGGAGTACACCACCATCCACGCCCTGGACGACCTGAGCTTCACCATCGGCGACGGGGAAATCGTGGGCTACATCGGCCCCAACGGCGCGGGCAAAAGCTCCACCATCAAGGTCATGAGCGGCATCCTCACCCCGGACAGCGGAACCTGCCGCATCAACGGGCGAATCCCCTGGCGGCAGCGCATCGAGCATGTGCGGGAAATCGGCGTAGTCTTCGGACAGCGCTCTCAGCTCTGGTGGGACGTGCCGGTGATCGACTCCTTCTCTCTGCTGCAGAGCATTTACAGCATTCCCGACACGCTTTATCGGCAGAACCTGGAGGAGCTGACCCAACTGCTCCACCTGGAGGAGCTGCTGCGCACCCCCACCCGGCAGCTCTCCCTGGGCCAGCGGATGCGCTGCGAAATCGCCGCCGCCCTGCTGCACAGCCCCAAGATCCTCTTCCTGGACGAACCTACCATCGGGCTGGACGCCGTTTCCAAGCTGGCAGTCCGCAGCTTCATCCGGGAGCTTAACCAGAATAAGGGTACCACCGTGCTGCTCACCACCCACGACATGCAGGATATTGAGGCGCTGGCCCAAAGGATCCTGCTCATAGGCCGGGGACGCCTGCTCCTGGACGGCAGTCTTCAGGATCTTCGGCGCCGTTTCGCCACCGGACGGATCCTCACCCTGGCATACGAGGGCGGCGCGCTGCCCCAGCTTCCGGGGATCCGCGTCCTAACCCAGGAACCCGGCCATGCCAGGCTGG
Source organism: uncultured Christensenellaceae bacterium (assembly GCA_944376795.1). GTDB lineage: Bacteria > Bacillota > Clostridia > Christensenellales > UMGS416 > CALWDW01. The sequence goes on along the minus strand of CALWDW010000012.1, from coordinate 73,215 downwards.
CCCTGGACACCACATGCACCTCCACCGCCGACGCCATCAAGTCCCTCAGCCAGCAGCTCTCCATCACCGACATTGCGGTGGAAGCCCCTACGGCCGAGGAAATGGTGGTCGCCCTCTACAAGGAGTACCAAATATGAGCGTCCAGAACCTTCCCCGCTTCCGGCGGCCCTATGGAATCTTCCTCCGCATCCGATTTCTTAACGGACTGCAGTACCGCGCAGCAGCCCTGGGAGGCCTGGTCACCCAATTCTTTTGGGGCGGCCTCACCATCTGCCTCTATGCCGCCTTCTACCGGTCCGATGCAGCCGCTTTCCCCATGACCTTTCCCCAGCTGGTCAACTATATCTGGCTGCAGCAGGCCTTCCTGGCCCTCTTCTTCGTCTGGCAGAATGACAACGAAATCTTCGACTGCATCTCCAGCGGCCAAGTAGCCTACGAGCTCTGCCGCCCCTGGGATCTGTACGGCATGTGGTTTGCCCGGAATGCGGCCCATCGTCTCTCGTCGGCAGCGCTGCGGTGCGTACCCGTGCTGCTGGTCGCCGCCCTGCTTCCGGCGCCCTACGGTCTCACGGCGCCGGCCTCCTGGCAGGCCTTTCTGTGCGGGCTGCTTTCGGGGGTATTGGGTTTCCTGGTGGTGGTGGCCTTCGTGATGCTGCTTTACATCGCCACCTTCTATACCCTGTCCCCCCTGGGCCTGCGCATCGCCGTATCGGCCTTGTCCGAATTCCTTTCCGGCGGGCTCATTCCCCTGCCCTTCCTCCCGGACGGCGTGCGCCAGGTGGTCAATCTTCTTCCCTTTGCCTCCATGCAGAACGCCCCCTTCCTGATCTACAGCGGCAGCGTAACCGGCCCCGCGATCCTATCTACCATGGCGCTGCAATGCTTCTGGCTGGGGATCCTGTTCCTAGTGGGACGGCTTCTCATGCGCCGGACGCTGCGCCGGGTGGTCGTCCAGGGAGGATGATGCCCATGCAGTATCCTCTTGGCAAGCGGTCCCTGCCTTTGGACGGGCGCCGCTAGGCCCACAGAGTTTGATCCGGAAAGGAGCAACCATGTTCAAACTATACGGTAAGTTCTTCGCCATCCATCTGCGCAGCCAGATGCAGTACAAGACCTCCTTCATTCTCACCGTGCTGGGACAGTGTCTCACCAGCTTTGGCGCCTTTTTGAGCATCTATTTCCTATTTGCCCGTTTCCACCAGGTAGAGGGCTTCGTCTTCCAGGAGGTGCTGCTCTGCCATGCCGTGGTGCTGCTCTCCTTTTCCCTGGCCGAGATCGTCTTCCGGGGATTTGACACCTTTGCCGGGATCATCTCCCGGGGAGAGTTCGACCGGTTCCTCCTGGAGCCCCGATCGCCCATGTTCCGGACGCTGTGCACCCGCATGGAGTTCTCCCGGCTAGGCCGGCTTGCCGAGGCGGGCATTGTGATGGCCTACGCCCTATCCACCGGCGTCGTGGTCTGGAACTGGGCCAAAGCCGGCGTGCTGCTCCTGATGATTGTGTGCGGCACGCTGCTGTTCGCCGGCCTATTCACCGTCTATGCCTCCTTCTGCTTTTTTTCCATCCAGGGGCTGGAATTTATGAACATCTTCACCGATGGCGGAAGGGAATTCGGTCAGTACCCCTTTACGGTCTATGGCCGGCGCATTCTGCGGTTCTTCACCTACATCATCCCCCTGGCCTGCGTCCAGTACTATCCCCTGCTGTACCTGCTGGACCGTGCGCCCTCCCCCTGGTATGCCTTGATCCCCCTGGGGGCGCTGCTCTTCCTTGTCCCTAGCACCCTGTTCTGGCGGCTGGGCGTCCGCCACTACAAGTCCAGCGGCTCCTGACCGGCGGCGCCCTTTGCCGCCATGAAAATTTTTCAAGATTTCACGGAAACCACGCTGACATTTTCATAAAGATGCGGTAATATAATACGTGGATATCTGCTTGTAAGGAGAATGAACATGCCTGATCGCAATGCGCTGTATGAATACGCCAAAGAAACCTACGCCGCCCTGGGTGTGGATGTGGACCGTGCCATCCGCAGGCTGGCCTCCGTCCCGCTCTCCATCCACTGCTGGCAGGGGGACGATGTGTCCGGCTTTGAGGACATGGGCGCCCTCACCGGCGGGATCGCCGTGACCGGCAACTACCCCGGCAAGGCCCGCACCCCCGAGGAGCTGATGGACGACTTCTCCCAAGTGCTGCGCCTGGTCCCCGGTAAAAAGAAGCTGAATCTGCACGCCAGCTACGCCATCCTGGAGGGAGAGAAGGTGGGCCGTGACGCCCTGGAGCCCCGGCACTTCGCCCCCTGGATCGACTATGCCCGGGAGAAGGGCATCGGCCTAGACTTTAACCCCACATTTTTCTCCCATCCCCTCAGCTCGGACGGCTTCACCCTCAGCAATGCCGACGCCGGCATCCGGGGCTTCTGGATCGATCATGCCAAGGCCTGCCGCGCCATTGCCAACGCCATGGGCGAAGCCCTGGGCCAGGTTTGCGTAGACAATCTCTGGATTCCAGACGGCTCCAAGGACCAGATGGTGGACAAAGTGGGAGCACGGATGCGGCTTAAGGAGGCGCTGGACGAAATCTACAGCATCCCCTATGACCGGGCGCATACCGTCGACGCCATGGAGAGCAAGCTCTTTGGCATCGGCGCCGAAAGCTTCACCGTGGGCTCTTCGGAGTTCTACACCGGCTATGCCACCCAAAACGGGCTGGCGCTGACCATGGATATCGGCCACTACCATCCCACCGAAATGGTCTCCGACAAGATCTCGGCGGTGATGTGCTTCTGCCAGAACCTGCTGCTGCACCTCTCCCGCCCGGTCCGCTGGGACAGCGACCACGTCATCATCCTGGACGATGAGGTCATGGCCGTCATGAAGGAGCTGGTGCGGGGCGACTTCCTCGCTCGGACCTTCATCGCCCTGGACTACTTCGACGCCTCCATCAACCGGATCGCCGCCTGGGTGATCGGTGCACGGAATGCGCAGAAGGCGCTGCTCCTGGCCCTGCTGGAGCCGGTGGAGGCCCTCCGCCGCATGGAGCGGGACGGCGACTACACCGGCCGCCTGGCCCTGCTGGAGCGGGTCAAGACCCTGCCCTTTGGCATCGTCTGGGACCGGTACTGCGCAGAGCAGGACATCCCCGGCGAGGATGCCTGGATGGACGAAGTGCTCCGCTACCAGTCCGAAGAGCTGAGCAAGCGCGTCTAGTTCCCTCTGCCCTGTGGGCCGCAAAGCTTTCATACCGCTTTGCGGCCCTTTATTTCTGGAACCGGCAGCCGTGCCGGCGATTCCACAAAAGAAAAGGAGATGACGGGTTTGCATTTCATGTTTCTGGCCATTCTTTCCTTCCTGGCCCAGTCCCTGGGGAACAAGGAGTTTGGCCGCAGGGTTCCTCCCAGTCGGAGCTCGACCGCGCTGTATAACGCGCTGGCCCTCACCCTCTGCGCAATCATCTTCGCCTGCATGGGCGGCGCCCAGGCGGCCTCCCCGACCACAATGCTGCTGGCAGTGGGTTTCGGCGTACTCTTCGTGGTCACCATCACCCTGTTCATTAAGGACTTCTCCATGGGGCCGCTGGGCCTAACCTCCTTAATCCACTCGCTGAGCATGCTCCTGCCCGTATTGGCCGGCGTATTCTTTTTCGGCGAATCCTTCACCCTGAAGTCGGGCTTGGGCATTCTGTGCATTCTGGCGGTCCTGGTGCTTTCGGCCAATCCCAAGGCCGGACGGGATGCCATGCCGCTGACACGGGCATGGTTCTTCACCGCGCTGCTGGCCATGATCAGTAACGGCACCCTCTCGGTGCTGCAAAAGACCCAGCAGTTCCTGGTGGGCAATGGGGAAATTGACCAGTTCTCTTTCTGGGCCTTCCTGTTTGCTGCCATTACGGCCTGGCTGATGGTGGCCTACTATGGGGGAATCCGCCGGGAACGTATCGCCTGGCGCCGGCCCTCCCTCTATGTTACCGCGGCCTCCATGGGTGCGGGCTCGGCGGCGGGCAACTATTTCGTGCTGAGCAGCCTGGCCTATGTCCCTGCCATCATCGCTTACCCAGTGGTCCTCGGCGGCATGGTCCTTCTCAACTGGGCCGCCTCCCTGATCATTTACCGGGAACGCACCAACCTGCAGGGGGTTATCACCATGATGATTGGACTGGCCGGCATTGTCCTGCTGTCCATTTAGCTGTTCTGCACGAATCTCGGCAGAGACATTGCGTGTGGATTCATTTGGTGCTATAATGAATTTAAATCAGTTCGCAAAGGAGAAACAGCATGAAAACGCGTCCTTTTGGTCAATTGGGATTTGATGTTTCGGCCTTCGGCATGGGCTGCATGCGCCTGCCGATTCTGGATGGGGATAATCGCAAAATCAACGAGCCCGAGGCCATCGCCATGATCCGCCACGCCATTGACAGCGGCGTCACCTACATCGACACCGCCTATGTCTACCACGGCGGACAGAGCGAGGTAGTCCTGGGGAAGGCGCTGAAGGACGGTTACCGGGAAAAGGTCAAAATCGCCACCAAGCTCCCCCTTTGGGAAGGAAATGTCAACGAAGAAACCTTCGAGCGGATCCTGAATGAATCCTTGGAGCGCCTGGGCGTGGACTCCATCGACTTCTATTTGCTCCACTCCATGAATGCCGAGCGTTTCCGCACGGCAAAGGAGGCGGGGGTTTTGGAGTGGCTGGACCGAAAGGTGGCTGAGGGTAAGATCAAGTATCCTTCCTTCTCCTTCCACGATGATAACGCTGCCTTCCATGAGATCCTGGACGCCTACGATTGGAAGATGTGCCAGGTGCAGATGAACATCCTGGACACCGAGAACCAGGCCCAGCTGGAAGGCATCCGCTACGCCGGCAGTAAGGGAATCCCCGTGGTCATCATGGAGCCCCTCCGCGGCGGCGCCCTGGCCGGCGCAGCGCCCGCCAACGTTCAGGCCATTTACGATGCCTTCCCCGTCCGGCGCAGTCCCATCGAGTGGGCCTTCCGCTTCCTGTATGATATGCCCGAAATCGCCGTCATCCTCTCCGGCGTCTCCACCATGGAGCAGCTGGACGATAACCTGCGGATCTTTGATCAGGCGGAGATCGGCGCCATGTCCGACGCCGAGCACAAGCTGATGGAAGAAATCATCACCGCCTACAAGAGCCGGGTGCGCATCGGCTGCACCGGCTGCCGGTACTGCATGCCCTGCCCCTTCGGCGTAGGAATTCCCGATATCTTCGGCGCCTCCGACAGAGCCAGCATGTTCGACCGGCCGGAGATGTTTGAAAAGGACTATGCCCGCATTGCCAAGGACGGCCATGGCGCGGACAAGTGCGTGGCCTGCGGCGCCTGCGCCAAGGTATGTCCCCAGAAGATCAGCATTCCCCAGCTGATGGCGGAGTTCGCGGAGAAGATGAAGTAACCTTCCGCAGAAACCTCTCGGGGTTCATGCAGCTTGATGCAGCGGATGCTTCGCGCATCGGCGCCGGTGGGAGCTTGCATCGGGTTTACATCGAATAAGCAGCGGCATGGGGGTTTTGCCTCCGTGCCGCTTTTTCCCTTTCTGCTGCATCGTTTCTGTGCCAGGGCGGCACGATCAAACCCAAAAGGCAGGGATTTCCCATGGCATTACGTTCTCACAGGAGCAATACGCTCCGCAAAGGGATCCAAATCAGCCTAGGCCCATGGAGGATGCGCTTAAGCATTGGAGCCAAAGGATGCAGATATCCCCTGCATACCATCGTACATACCGGCGGACGGGGTGCTTCCCCCCATGCCCAAGAGGCTCCGAAAAACGGCCAATCCTCTAGGGAGTTATCAAGCCTCCCTGGGAAAGCAAAGCCAAAGAAAGGCTCCCCTGCCGGGCTCCATTTCGCCCGGCAGCCAGAGCCCCATCCCGGCAGCTCCCCGTGCCATTCTCCGAAAACCATGGCCCGCTTAACGGCAGGGCTTATGTAGCTGTCCCGCTTTCCCCAAACTCCCGGCAAGGGGCGGCAGTTTTTTGACAGTCCAAAGCGCCCGGCCGTTACGGCCCGGACGCTTTCGATCACGTAATGCGGCATCTCTTGGCACGTTTACTTGCCGGTCACCACATTGCCGGGGAACCAGCCTGCTTCGAAAGCCTTCCGGGCGTCCCAGCCCTGGGGTTCGCTGATGAGCTTGTAGCTCCAGAAGAACCAGCCGTAGGCCTTCTCAAAGGCATAGAGCTGGCAGGCGGCGGCGGCGCGGATCATGGACTGCCGCACCAGCTCGCTGTCCTCCTCGTCGGCAACGCTCATGGGGAAGGAGAAGCACCACTCGCCCACCACGATGGGGAAGTACTGGCTCATCTCCTGGATGTCGTTCTGGAACTGGGCCAGGGCAATCTGCAGCACCTCGCCAAAGGGCTTCTTCCCTCCCATGGTGGCAAAGCCCAGGTACATATGGGTATCCAGCACCACGTTGACAAACTCTTCGGACTGCATAAAGTCCTTCCAGTTCTTCAGGCGGAAGCCATCGTGGAACATAATCACAATTTCATCCCGCAGATGCTTGCGCAGCACATGGTAGGCGTCGGTATAGAACTTGCGCAGCACCGCATCGGGCACGCCGCAGGAACCCTCCGCTCGGGCCGGATCGTGAGGCGGATAGCGATTGGCCGCCTGCATATGGGCGAACATCTCCGGCGCAATGGGCTCGTTGAGCAGCTCAATGCCGTACAGGGCGGGATCGTCCTTATAACGGATGGCCAGCTTCTCCAGCACCGACACGGTATGGTCAATGTTCTCCTGCTTGAGATGCCACTTACACACGCCGCAGATGCCGCCGTTATCGAAGCCATTCTGGCTGTCCCGGGCGGTATGCAGGTCGATGAGGATCTTCAGGCCGGTTTCCTGGGCCCACTGGAAGGCACGGTCCAGATACTCGATGCAGCCCACATAGGGCTCACAGTCATCAAAGATAAAGTGCGGCACCGGGATCCGCACGGTATTCATTCCCTTGCTGGCGATGAACGCAAAGTCCTCCTTGGTGATGTAGGTATCCCGGTGCTCCTTGAGCCGGGCATACTTTTCCTCCCCCAGCTGCCAGCACAGCTCGGTCTCGTCCTCGGCGGTGGTGCCGCGGAAGAGGTCAGGATGCATCCACTTCTCCAGCACCAGCCAGTTGCCCAGATTGACGCCACGAATTTCGGACACGGATAACTCCTCCTTTTGCGGTTTTTTCTGTAGTTTGATTGTAACATTATCAAACGTACCTGTCAAATACTATCTTGCCGGCAGCACCGCCGCGGAAGCTGGCAGGCGCCCACGCATTCCCTCCGGCCGCGGCCGCATAAACCTGCGGTGCACGCCACATACTAATCCCGGAGGTGATTGCATGAAGCGTACGCCCAGCCGGGACCCCGACGGCTTGCAGGATTACTTCGCCACCCTGCCCGCCTACATCCAGGAATCCGTCAAACAAAGCGGCCTGGACTTTACCTGTGAGGAAGACCTTCGTTGCTTTGTAGAAAGCCTGGAGGACTGCCGGGGCGAACAGAACTGACCCGCAACCGCAAAAAACAAGCGCCGCAGTACGTAAAGTACTGCGGCGCGGTCTATTCACACGGTGCCGTCAGGAGAAGCCTTCCCGCTTAGGCCTTGGGGCCGGCGTTAATGATCTCCTCGGACATATCGGTGTACTTCTTGAAGTTCTCCACGAACATCTTGGCCAGCTTCTTGGCGGCCTCGGTGTAGGCGGCCTTGTCAGCCCAGGTATTCATGGGGTTGAGCACCTCGCTGGGGACGTTGGGGCAGGAAACGGGCACCAGCACGTTGAAGATGGGATCCAGCTCGAAGCCAGCCTTCTCCAGGTCGCCATTGAGGGCCGCGGTAACCATGGCGCGGGTGTACTTGATGCTCATGCGCTTGCCTACGCCGTAGGGGCCGCCGGACCAACCGGTGTTGATCAGGTAGACGTTGGCGCCGTAGGTGTCAATGCGCTCGCCCAGCATGTCGGCATAGATGTGAGCGGGACGGGGCAGGAAGGGCGCACCAAAGCAGGTGGAGAAGGTCGCCTGGGGCTCGGTGATGCCGCGCTCCGTGCCGGCCAGCTTGCTGGTGTAGCCGGAAACGAAGTGATACATGGCCTGTCCGCGCTCCAGCTTGGAGACGGGGGGCAGCACGCCGAAAGCGTCGGCGGTCAGGAAGATGACGGTCTTGGGATGGCTGCCCACGCCGGGGATGGCCGCGTTGGGGATGAACTCCACGGGATAGCCCACGCGGGTGTTCTCGGTGAGGGAACCGTCGTTGAAGTCCAGCTCACGGGTCTCGGGATTCATGACCACGTTCTCCACCAAGGAGCCGAACTTGATGGCGTCCCAGATCTGGGGCTCATTCTCCTGGGAAAGGTTGATGCACTTGGCATAGCAGCCGCCCTCGATGTTGAAGATGCCGTCGGCGCTCCATCCGTGCTCGTCATCGCCGATGAGCATACGGTCGGGGTCGGCGGAGAGGGTGGTCTTGCCGGTGCCGGAGAGGCCGAAGAACAGGGCGGAGTCGCCGTCCTTGCCAATGTTGGCCGAGCAGTGCATGGAGAAGACGCCCTTGGCGGGGAGAATGAAGTTCATCACGGAGAAGACGCTCTTCTTGATCTCACCAGCGTACTGGCTGCCGGCGATGATGACCATCTTCTTGGCGAAGTTCACCAGGATGGCAGCCTCGGAATGGGTGCCGTCCACCTCGGGGATGCACTTGAAGCCAGGCGCGGCGATGATGGTGAATCCAGGCGCAAAGGCCTCCAGCTCAGCGTCGGTGGGACGCAGCAGCAGCTGATGGATGAAGAGGTTCTGGCTGGCCAGCTCGTTGATCACCCGGACATTCAGGCGATAATTGGGATCGGCGCCGGCGAAGCCGTCGAAGATGAAGATCTCCCGATTCTGCAGGTAGGCGCACATACGCTTATAAATCCCATCAAAGGCCGCCTCGGTAATAGGCACATTGATCTTACCCCAGGCAATCTCGTCATGGGTAGTGGGCTCGTCAACAACAAAGCGATCCTCCGGGGAGCGGCCGGTATACTTACCGGTCTTGACCACCAGGGCGCCAGTGTTGGAGAGAGTGCCCTCCCCACGTGCAACGGCCTTCTCGGTCAGGATGCTGACGGGAAGATTGCGGTACACGGCAGCGGGGTTGATCAAGCCGAGCTTCTCGATACCATAGGTATTCATGCTGCAAACAACTCCTTTACGAAAATTGATATTCGGAATACCACTGGATCACAGATTGCAAGTCCGCAAATCGAATCTTGCAAAACAGGAATCCAAATTGTCCCTTTTTAAATAATTCTCCGCCGGATTCACAATCCCTTCCAGAAAAATAATTTTTTCACAAATTTTTCTGGCGGACGCGGCGGGCGGCAGAAGCGGCGCTCTGCGGCCGCCGCCCCAGGCCGGATATGTCCTATTCCCCGGTTTTGCAAGGAAGGCGGCCAATTCCCGCATTTTCGCTCCTTGACGGGGCTTCCAGGTTATTATATACTTTTTACCGTAAAATATAAAGCAAAAGGGAGAGCTCCATGAGATTTATCATGCGCTTTGCACGGGAAGCGGTGCGCTACCGTGCCCAGTACTTGGTAGCCATTTTGGCTACCTTTGCCCTCACGCTGGTTAACCTGGCCGCCCCCAAGGTCCTCTCCAGCATGACCGGTTTGGTGGAAGGGGGAGCTACCGAAGGATTCATGACACAGGTAGGGCTGCTAACTGGGACGCTGCTGGGCCTGTACCTGCTGCGCATCCTCTTCCGCTACCTGAGCAATTACCTCACCCACCGGGCCGCCTGGAACCTGGTGGAAGACCTGCGCACCCGCGTCTACCGCCACATGCAGACCCTTTCCATGGACTATTTCCACGACACCCAGACCGGCGACCTGATGAGCCGGGTGGTGAATGATACCGCTACCTTTGAACTGCTCTACGCCCACCTGATTCCTGAGATGATCACCAATACCGTAACGGTGGCGGGGGTCCTCATCATACTGCTGACCATCAACCCCGTGCTGGCGCTCTGGACCTGCGTCCCCATCCCCTTCATCCTCCTTTCGGGCCGCTACTTCGCCAAAAAGGTACGGCCCAATTTTCGGGTGATGCAGAAATCCCTGGCCTCCCTGAACGCCAAGCTCCAGGATAACTTCTCCGGCATGCACGAAATCCAGTCCTTTGGCAAGGAAGAAACCGAAGCCCAGCACGTCACCGAACAGGCCCACGTATTTACCAAAGCCATGCTCCACGCCCTGCATGTCAGCGCCATCTTCCACCCGGCGGTGGAGTTCATGTCTTCGGCGGGCACGGTGATCGTGGTAGGAGCCGGCGGCATTTTGGCCTATCACGGCGGGCTTTCGGTGGCCGATATTGTGGCCTTCATGCTCTATCTCTCCCTATTTTACACCCCCATTGCAGGGCTGGCGCGGCTCCTGGAGGAATCCCAGCAGGCCTATGCCGGCGCCGAACGGGTGGTGGCCGTGCTGGATACCCCGCCCTCCATTGCCGATCAGCCCGACGCCCGGGACCTGGCCGGTGTCCGGGGCGCCATCTCTTTTGAGCACGTCAGCTTCTCCTATGAGGAAGGGGTTCCCGTGCTGCAGGATATCAGCTTCTCGGCGGCGCCGGGCGAAATGATCGCCCTGGTGGGCCCCACCGGCGTGGGCAAGACCACCCTCACCGAGCTGATCCCCCGCTTTTATGATCCTGACACGGGCCGGGTCTGCATCGACGGCCAGGACGTCCGCCATGCCACCCTGAAAAGCCTCCGCCAGGCGGTGGCGCCGGTGCTGCAGGATACCTTCCTGTTTAACGGCACCATTGGGGAAAATATCCGCTACGCCCGCCCCGAGGCCACCATGGAGGAGGTGGTGGCGGCGGCCACCGCGGCCCGGATCCACGACAGCATCCTGTCCATGCCCGCCGGATATGACACCGTCGTAGGCGAGCGGGGCGTCAAGCTTTCCGGCGGGCAGAAGCAACGCATCGCCATTGCCCGGGCCATCCTTCGGGACTCCCCGATTATCATATTTGACGAAGCCACCGCCGCGGTGGACACCGAAACCGAGCGGGAGATCCAGCGGGCCATGGAAGCCCTCACCGGCAAGCGCACCATTGTCGCCATCGCCCACCGGCTCTCTACCATCGCCCGGGCCGACCAGATCCTGGTGCTCCAGGAGGGCCGGATCGTGGAGCACGGCACCCACCAAGAACTGATGGCGCGCGGCGGTTTCTACGCCCGGCTGCAGGCTATGGCCCAAGAACCGCCGGCCGTCTAAGCAGGAAATCCCCCACCCCGTGTGGAATGCAAGCATACAGTTTGGATTGCAAGGAGGAAACCCGATGGCGAAAAAAGACCGCTTTGCCCCCACACCGCCCATGGGCTGGAACAGCTGGGACTGTTACGGCGCCAGCGTCCGGGAGGCGGAGATCCGGGCCAACGCTGACTTTATGGCCAAACACCTGAAGGAATATGGCTGGCAATACGTAACGGTGGATATCCAGTGGTCGGAGCCCACGGCTTCGGGCACCGCCTACCATGACCTGGCGCCCCTGTGCATGGACGCCTATGGGCGGCTGCTTCCCGCGGAAAACCGCTTCCCCAGCGCCGCCGGCGGCAAGGGGTTTGCGCCCCTGGCCGAATACGTCCACAGCCTGGGGCTGAAATTCGCCATTCACATCATGCGGGGCGTCCCGCGCCAGGCGGTCTACGCCGACTGCCCCATTTGGGGCTCGGACTACACCTGCCGCCAGGCTGCCCGGGGAAACAGCGTCTGCCAGTGGAATACCGACATGTACGGCTTCAACACCGCGCATCCCGCCGCCCAGGCCTATGCCGACTCGCTGCTGGCCCTGTACGCCTCCTGGGGCGTGGACTTTCTCAAGATCGACGACCTGTCCGCCCCGGTCTACCACGCCGAGGAGGTAGAGATCTACCGCCGCGCCATTGACGGCTGCGGACGTCCCATTGTCTTCTCCTCCTCCCCGGGGAACACCCCCCTGGAGCAGGCCGCGCACTGTGTGGCCAATCTGAACATGTGGCGGGTCTCCAACGACTTCTGGGATCACTGGCCCAGCCTTTACCAGCAGTATGGGCTTCTCACCGACTGGAACCCCTATATGGGAGAGGGCCACTATCCCGACGCCGACATGATCCCCATCGCCCACCTCTCGGTGCGCAGCAACGAGGCCCACAATAGTTCCCGCTTCACCCAGCTGACCCGGGACGAGCAGATCTTCATGATGTCCCTATGGTGCATGGCCCGCAGCCCACTGATCCTGGGGTGCGAGCTCACCGACATAGACGACTTTTCCCTGTCGCTCATCACCAACCCTGCGCTCTTAGCCATCAACCAACACGGCCGGGAGAACCGGCCCCTGTACCGCCGGGATGACTGCGGCGCGTGGATTGCCCGCTGCCCGGAGGGCGGGCTGTATCTGGCTCACTTCAATCTCAACGATACGCCCCGGGCCATAGCCACCTCCCTGGAGGAACTGGGAATCCAAGGCCCCTGCACGGTCACCGACCTGTGGAAGAACGCGCCCATGGGAACCGCCCAGGAGCTGGCCGCCACGGTGGTACCCGCCCATGGCGCCGCGGTGATGCTGCTCCGATAAACGGCATCCGCGCCCCACGCCCCGGCCTGTGCGCATCGGGACATGGGGCGCGTTTCTGTGTCTGCCGCCCCATCCCACACAAAGAAAGGATCCTCATGACCCATCGCAAGTACAAATTCCCCTCTCCCGAACTCCGGGCCGCCTTCCCCCGCACCCTGCCCATCCTCATGGGCTATCTGTTCCTGGGCTTCGCCTTTGGGGTGCTCCTGGGAAGCCGGGGCTACGGGGCGCTGACCAGCTTCCTGGCCAGCACCTTGGTCTATGCCGGCTCACTGCAGTTCGTGGCGGTGGAGCTGCTGGGGCAGTTCAACCTCCTCCAGGCCGCCCTGGTGGCCCTGATGGTCAATGCCCGCCACCTCTTCTATGGCCTATCCATGCTGGAACTCTTCCGGGGGACGGGACGGTACAAGCCGTACCTGATCTTCTCCCTCACCGATGAGACGTACTCCCTCTACTGCGCCGGGCCTGTGCCGCCGGGACTTCGGGAGGATCGCTTCCTCTTCTCCCTGGCCTGGCTGGATCACCTGTACTGGATCGCCGGTTCGGTGCTGGGCTCGGCAGCCAGCTGGCTGATTCCCTTTGAAACCCAGGGCATCGAATTCGTGATGACCGCCCTGTTCACGGTAATCTTCCTGGGCCAGTGGGAGGGCGCCGCCCCCCGAACGGCTGCCCGGAAGGATCGTATCCATGCCCACCTGCCCGCGCTGATCGGGGTGGGGGTTTCCCTGGTCTGTCTGCCGCTTTTTGGGCGGGATGCCTTCCTGCTTCCGGCCATGGCGGTGATCCTGCTGACCCTCACCGCGCTGCGGTGGCAGCAGAAAAGAAAGGAGGCGTCCCATGACCCTGACGCCTCTTGAAACGGGAGCCACCCTCTTGGTGCTGGCCGGGGTCACCCTGCTCACCCGGGCGCTGCCCTTCTGGCTCTTTCCCGGGGGAAGGACGCTGCCCCCCTATATCCGCTACCTGGGCCGGGTGCTGCCTCCGGCCATTATGGGCATGCTGGTGGTATACTGCCTCCGGGACACCGTGCTGCTCTCCTATCCCTATGGGATCCCCGAGGCCTTAGCCCTCTTGACCGTCTTCCTGCTCTACCGGTGGAAGCGGAATACCCTGCTGTGCATCGGCGTCTCCACGGTGCTGTACATGGTCCTGGTACAGGCTGTGTTCTAAGACGTAAGCTCCGTCCATCCCCAAAGCCCCGCCTCCGTGGTATGCTGGAGCCATAGAAATATCCGCGAAAGGAGTTCGTCATGGAAAGACCGCTTTCCGCCTACGCCCGCGTAGGCACCATTGCCTTTATGAGCTATCCCACCCTGACCCACGGGACCGCCCCCGATACCGAGGCGATTCTCTCGCGTCTGGCTGCCGATCCCTATTTTTCGGCCATCGAAGTGAACTGGATCCGGGATCCGGAGGTACGCCGCCGGATGGCCGCCAAGTTTTCCCAGGCCGGCATGACCGTGTGCTACGGTGCCCAACCCCGGCTTCTGACCACCGGCCTGAACCCCAACAGCCTGGAGGAATCCGTCCGCCAAGCCGCCCTGGCCTCCCTCAAGGAAGGGGTGGACGAGGCCATCGAGCTGGGCGCGGCAGGCCTGGCCTTCCTCAGCGGGCCCTATGACCCGGCCGCCTGGGAAGACGCCTACCAGGCCCTGCTGGCCACCACCCGGGAGCTCTGCAGCTATGCCGCCGCCCGGGGCGGCCTGCGCATCGAGCTGGAGGTCTTCGACTACGACGTGGACAAAAAGAGCCTCATCGGGCCCACCGAGGCCGCCCTGCGCTTCGCCAAGGATATGCGCGCCACCCACGATAACTTCGGCCTGGTCATTGACCTCAGCCACTTCCCGCTGATCCGGGAGACGGTGGAGCAGTCGGTTTATCCCGTGCGGGAGTACATTACCCACGTCCACATCGGCAACGCTGTCGTAGAGCCGGGGCTTCCCGCCTACGGCGACCAGCATCCCCGCTTCGGCTTCCCCCACAGCGCCAACGGCGAGGCCGAGCTGGTGGAATTCCTGCGGGCGCTTCTGGACATCGGCTACCTCAACGAGAAGGAGCCTCCTGTCCTCAGCTTTGAGGTCAAGCCTTTTGGCGAGGAAGATCCCGAAATGGTGCTGGCCGGATGCAAGCGTTTCCTGGACGCTGCCTGGCGGAAGGTATAGGAGGAGCGCGCCATGAAAATCGTAGTTCTGGACGGCTATGTACTCAACCCTGGGGATCTATCCTGGGACTGGCTCCAGGCCCTGGGCGAGGCGGAGATCTATCCCCGTACCCCGGCTGACCAGGTGCTGTCCCGCGTCGAGGGCGCCCAGATTGTCATCACCAACAAGGTGCCCATCACCCGGGAGATCATGGATGCCTGCCCCCAGATGGGCTGCATCGTCATCCTGGCCACTGGATACAATATCGTGGATACAGACGCCGCCCGGGAGAAGGGGATCTATGTCTGCAACGCTCCCGCCTACAGCACCGAGGCGGTGGCCCAGTTTACCATCGCCCTGCTGCTGGAAGCCTGCCACCATATCGGCGAGCACGCCCATCTGGTGCAGGAGGGCGCCTGGACGGCAAGCCAGGACTTCTCCTTCTGGCGGCATCCTCTGATGGAGCTGCAGGGAAAAAACCTGGGCATCGTGGGCTTTGGCTCCATTGGCCGGGCCACCGCCCGCATCGCCCTAGCCCTGGGCATGCACGTGCTCTATACCGGCCGCCGGCCGGTGGAAAGCCCCTATCCCGACTGCCGCCAGGTTCCCCTGGACACGCTGTACGCCCAGTCGGACGTAATCTCCCTGCACTGCCCCCAGACCGCCGAAACCACCGGCATGATCGATGCCGCCGCCCTGGCCAAAATGAAGGACGGCGCCATTCTCCTGAATACCGCCCGGGGCGGCCTACTGGATGCCCAGGCGGTGGCGGACGCCCTGCGCACGGGAAAGCTGACCTACGCCTGCATGGACGTGCTGGCCCAGGAGCCGCCTCCCGCCGACAATCCCCTGCTTTCCGCCCCCCGCTGCTTTATTACGCCGCACATTGCCTGGGCCACGCTGGACGCCCGACGGCGGCTGATGGCCATTACCGAGGAAAACGTCCGGGGCTACTTGTCCGGCCGCCCCGTCCACGTGGTCAATGGACTCTAGTCTTTGAAGGGCCCTTCATCCTGCCAAAATCGTCCTATCCCGGGGAAATGCAATGCCTTCGTCTTCCCTTTGCAAAAAGCGCCCTCTCCCAACCCTGCCCTGTGAAAACCTTGGGAAGAGTTTCCGCCTTTCCCTAAACGGACGCAAAGTCATATTCCAGAGAAAACGCACCCAAAAAGCTTTCTGAAGGTCGTTGGGGATGGGAATCTCGCCGCGGAGATTGATACAGCCGCACCGCATGGGCTTTCCTTTTCTGTGCATAGGTTCCTTTGTCCAGAAGCTCTTGACAGTCTCATGGCCCCTCCCGCCCCATGCGGAGGGGCCCTCGCTATACTCCAGCAGTTTGGCGCACTTACTTTCCTAGCGCCAGGAAAAAAGGGTTTCCATACTTCCTGGCGAATATGTAATAGTATTAACAGAATGATCGCAGCCTGTCACTTTGATACGAAAGCGAGGTGCATATATGAAAAAAAGGCTCAAGGAGAAGATTGCAGAATCCCTAACCTCCGTGCTCCCCATCACCGCCATTGTACTGCTGCTGAGCTTCACCCTGTCCCCCATGCCCATCGGGACGCTGATGCTCTTTATGCTGGGCGCAGTGCTGCTGATTGTCGGAATGGGCTTTTTCTCCCTGGGCGCGGATATGGCCATGCTCCCAATGGGCGACGCCATCGGCGAGCAGATGAGCAAAAGCCGCCGGCTTACCGCTACGTTGATGATCTGCTTCGTCATCGGCGTATTCATCACCATGGCGGAACCCGACCTGCAGGTGCTGGCAAGGCAGGTGCCCGCGGTGCCCGATCTGGTGATCATACTCACCGTAGCCGTGGGTGTGGGTCTCTTCCTGGTGATTTCGGTGCTCCGCACCCGCTTTGGTCTGCCTCTGTCCTGGCTGCTGGTGGGGCTGTATATTGGGGTCTTCCTGCTCTCCCTGTTCGTACCGAAGGAATTCCTGGCGGTAGCCTTTGACTCCGGCGGCGTCACCACCGGCCCCATCACCGTTCCCTTTCTCATGGCCTTCTGCGTGGGTGTGGCCGCCCAAGGTAAGGAGAGCGCCGAGGACAGCAGCTTCGGCATGGTGGCGCTTTGCTCCATCGGGCCCATTCTGGCGGTTCTGATCATGGGAATGTTCTATCAGTCCACCGAAATCGTGTACACGCCCTTTTCCATTCCCAGCGTCTTCACCTCCCAGGATGCCAGCCTGCAGTTTGCCCAGGGCTTCCCCACCTATATCAAGGAAGTTTCCATCGGCCTGGCCCCCATCCTGGCGATGTTTATCATTTTCCAGGTTGTTTCCCTTCGCCTGCGCAGGCGCCCCTTGATTAAGATGGGCGTGGGCGTACTGTATACCTTTATCGGTCTGGTGCTCTTTCTCACCGGGGCCAACGTGGGCTTCATGCCGGCGGGCCACTTTATTGGCGAGGCTCTGGCCAGCCTGCCCTATAACTGGATCCTCATCCCCCTGGGCATGGTAATCGGCTACTTCATCGTCGCCGCCGAGCCGGCGGTGCATGTGCTGAACAAGCAGGTGGAAGAGGTCACAAGCGGCGCCATCCCACCCAAGGCCATGTCCCTGAGCCTATCTATTGGCGTGGCCCTATCCATCGGTATCTCCATGATCCGGGTACTTACCGGTATCTCAGTCATGTGGGTGCTGGTACCCGGCTACGCCCTGGCCCTGGGGCTGACCTTCTTTGTTCCCAAAATCTTTACGGCCATCGCCTTCGACTCCGGCGGCGTAGCCAGCGGACCCATGACCGCCACCTTCCTGCTTCCCTTCGCCATGGGCGCCTGCCAGAGCCTGGGTGGCAACGTCCTGACCGATGCCTTCGGCGTGGTGGCCATGGTGGCTATGACCCCCTTGATCACCATCCAAGTGCTGGGGCTCGCCTACAAGTACAAGACCCGCCGGGTCACCGAGGTCACGCCGACGGAGGAAGCCATCCTGACCGACGATATCATCGACTACACCGAGGAGGCACAGCGCCATGGAAAAGATACCGGCGACTGATCGAATCAAACTTCTGGTCACCATCGTGGACCGAGGAAAGGGCGTGAAGGCCGTGGATCTCTACCGCTCCGCGCACCTGCACTTTGACTTCCTCTGCCTGGGCCTGGGTACGGCCAACTCCCGGATCCTGGACTACTTTGGCCTCAGCGAGACCGAGAAGGATGTGGTGCTCACCATGGTCCCCGCAAGCCGCGTCCCTGCCCTCATGCACAAGGCCGATGAGAAGTTCCGTCTCAACCGTCCCGGGAACGGCATCCTCTTTACCCTCCCCCTATCCGGGGTCTCCTCCCAGGTGCCCCAGGTGCTCTGCAAACCCGAATATCACGAGGAAAGCGAAGTGAAACAAGTGGAATCCAAGGTGCAATACGATCTGATCCTGGTCATTGTCAACCACGGCCATACCAATACGGTGATGGACGCCGCCAGGGAAGCCGGCGCGGGAGGCGGTACCGTCCTGCACGCCCGGCGTGTGGGCTATGAGGACGCGGAGAATTTCTTGGGCTTCACCATCCAGCCCGAGAAGGAAGTGGTCGCCATCCTCACGCCCCGGAAGGACAAGCAGTGCATCATGCGCGCCATCAGCAAGGCCGCCGGCCTCACCACCGAATGCCGGGGGATCCTCTTCTCCCTGCAGGTGGATGACATCATGGGCCTGCAGCAGATGGAGATCCCGGAAAAATAAGGCGCCGGAATCGTAAACCGGCCCCATAAGGAGATACCCCATGCATTCCCCATTGCAAATTTTGCTGGACGCCAGCCGCCGGATCGTATTCTTTGGCGGCGCAGGTGTATCGACCGAAAGCGGCATCCCCGATTTTCGGGGAACGGACGGACTCTACCGGCAGAAGTATGCCTATCCTCCGGAAGAAATCCTCAGCCACGGCTTTTTCCTGCGGCACACCGAAGAATTCTACCGCTTCTACCGGGAGAAGATGCTGCCCCTTTCCGCCCAGCCCAACGCCGCCCACCGCAAGCTGGCCGAACTGGAAAAGGCCGGCCGACTCCAGGCCGTTGTCACCCAGAACATTGACGGCCTGCACCAAAAGGCTGGCAGCCGCACCGTCTACGAGCTCCACGGCTCGATCCACCGGAACCATTGCATGCGATGCGGCGCCTCTTACCCTGCCTCTTTCCTTGCCGAAAGCCAGGGGATTCCCCGCTGCACCTGCGGCGGGATCATCAAGCCCGACGTAGTGCTCTATGGAGAGGCGCTGGACGAAGCCACCGTCCAAGGGGCGGTGGAGGCCATTGCCGCCGCAGATACCCTCATTGTTGCGGGAACCAGCCTTACCGTCTATCCGGCGGCCGGCATGCTGGAATACTTCCGCGGTAAAAACCTGGTGCTCATAAACCGGGACGCCACCCCCAAGGACCACGCCGCCCAGCTGGTCATTCACGCCTCGGTAGGAGAGGTATTGGGCGCCATCCGGGTTACGCCTGTATCGGAGGAATAGGATGGTCCGCAGGAAAGACGCAAAAAGCGGGAACCCTGCGGTTCCCGCGCCGGCCCCGGAAGCATGGTTTTCCATAGGGTTCCCCCGGGCGGAAAGGGCAATGCCCGCCTGCTTTCTTTTTCCTTCCGCCCTGCCCGTCTCCCCGACAGATCCAAAGTTTTGGAGGTACGCATGCAAAACTGGTATCCAGAAGAATGGGAATTCACACTGCGGGTGCTCCAGGTTGGCGCCCACAACGATCCCCGCGCGTGCCGCAACGGCCACCAGCCCGGGGACACCTATGTCTGCCGCTACGGCTGCCCCGAAGGGTTCTGTTCCAAAAGCCTATGCAAGGCCTTTCCCCTGATGGAGGCCGTCCGCAGCGGCGGGGACCTGCGCAATCTCGGGGGAGACGCCCCCCAGGCCATGACCTTTGTCTGCCCGGACGGAGTAGTCCGTCTGCGTCTGGAAGCCCGCCGTATCGAACCGTAGGCGGCATCGCCCCGCTTTTCCGGGCTAAGACGGGAACCAGGCGTCCCAGGTCCAGAGCTTCAGCACCGCCACCGCCTCCCGCAGCACATTGGAAGGGGCCAGATACCAATCGGTGCGGGAACTGAGCCGCCGGGCCGTCAGGCCTTCCTCTGCGGCAATAGCTCCCGCGCGGTAGCTGTGGAAGTCGGTGGTCACATAGGTCACCCGGTAGCCTGCCGGCAGGATGCTGTCCAGCAGCTCCTTGCTGTAGCGGAAGTTTTCCCGGGTGCTGGTGGAGCGGTCCTCCACCAAAATGCGCTGGGGATCCATCCCATGGTCCACCAGGTAGCGGTACATGGCCAAAGACTCAGGAATCACCTCGTCGGGCCCCTGCCCTCCGGAGACGACGATATACGCAGACGGATTCCGCTCCGCGTAGTCCATGGCAGCGTCCAGGCGACGGGCCAGAATGAGGGTCACATCCTCTCCCCGCAGCCCCGCACCCAGGACGATCACCGCGTCCTCGGTATAGTCTACGGTATCGGAAGCGCCGTAGGCAAAGAGCATCCCGCATAGTCCCAGGCCCAGGGCCAGCAGGACGTAAAGGGCCATTCGAAGGAATCGCGGGATCTTCCGGCGCACCCACGGCCCCGCTAGGCCCCAACCCAGCAGCAGTACCCCCAAGCTGGTCATCATGATGTGTCCCAGGTGGGTATTAGACGCAAACCAAACTGCCGCCCCCCATAGGAAGACGCACAGTCCAAGCCCTGCAGCTATCCAATCGTACCATCGTCTTTTGTTCCGCATCGGCCGTCCTCCTTCTTTCCGGCAGTATATCCAGTCCATGTATCCAATTGGCATCCTCCTTCCGGAACGGCGGAAGGCTTTTTCGTGGCCAAAAAAACCAGCCTGCGCACCGCAGCAGAGGAACTCCGCCTGCGGCCGCGCCGCTGGATTGCTTATGATTTGAGACGGCCCGGGATGGGGAAAGTTCCCCAGCCCGGGCGCTCTCTTGTGCTTAGTATTCTCTACCGGCGTCCTGCGCCGCCGCCCCGGGAAGCACCGCCGCCGCCTGAACGGCCGCCGCCAAAGCCCCGGGAAACACCGCCGCCGCCTGAACGGCCACCGCCAAAGCCCCGAAAAGCGCCACCGCCATGCCCGCGCGGGCCGCCGCCAAAACCGCCCATGCCGGAAAATCGCGGCGGACGGGGCGGACGTGGTGGCGGCGGCGCCCTATGAATATGCGGACGGAAGCCGCCCCAGAAGGGCCGGGGCGGCGGCGGAGCATAGTACCGGCGCCGGCGCACCCGCCCAAAGCTTCCGGCCACCGCCAAGATGATCACCAGCAGGACAATGCCAATTATCATCAAAACACCCTTTCCCAGGGACAAAATGCCCCCGAAGAATCTCGCAAAAAAGCCTGGGCTCTGGGAAGACGGCGCAGAGGGCTGCACCTCCGGCTCCGCCGGCAGCTGCATCGCTCCATCGGCCTCGACTCGGATCCCATAGAAGTCCTCCAGGCGGTCCAAAACGGTCCCAAACGTCTTCAGCACCGCGGCGTCATAGTTTCCCTTAGCGAAGTCAGGCTCCATCTTTTCATCCAGGATCCCCTGGAGCACCGAGGCGGAAAGCTCCTCCTCCAGGCCCTTGCCCTGGAGCATGTAGTAATTCTCCTCGCCAATGGCCAGCAGAATCAGCACGCCGTTGTTTTCCTCCGCCGACCCAATGCCCCAGTCGTTGAAGAGCGCATAGGCATAGGAGGCTATATCAGCTCCATCCAGAAAGTCTACCGTCACCACCACCACCTGGGCCCCGCACTGGGCATACAGGCTGTCATTCTTGGCAACGATCTCCTGACAGGTATCGTCCGTCAGCACGCCGGCATAGTCGGCTACGTAAAACTCTTCCGTGGGCTCCGGCGTCTGCACCGCCGCCAAGGCCCACGGCGCGGCGGCCATGACGGCCAGCAGGAGAAACCCCGCCGCCAGCGCCCCCCATCGTCTTACTTTCCTTCTCATAACCCGTCCCCTTCCATCCTGTCATTCCTTCATTGGAAGTACTCCGCCGGGGCGATCCCCGTCAGCCCGGCCAGCAGCCCTGCAGGGAACTCTTCCAACACAGCATTGAATTCCTGCGCCAGGGCATTGTATCCATCGTTGCGAATGGTTTGGTTCCGGGCACTGAGATCGGCATAAAGCCCGCGGCGATATGTCTCATCCTTGTCGGTAAGCGGTTCGGCCTCCAGCGCCTGGTACAGGGCGGTCACCGCCTCCGTCAGGGCATCATTCGCCAGGGACTGGGCTGCCGGTCCCTGGGCCGACGACAGCGCCTCCCGGGCATAGAGCACATCCGCAATGGCGCCCTCTTCCGGCAGATAGCGGCGGGCCACCACCACCAGGTTATACGAATCCTCCAGCCGGGCCGCCAAATCCCCGGCGATTCCCAGTCCGTCTCCCTCCACGCCGTTCTGGTAGACGGAGGCCACCTGGGCTGACCAGGCGCTCAAGGCATGGTGAGCGGAGAAAAGGGTGCTTCCCACCATAATCACCAGGGCCACAGTCCAGGCCAGGGCAGGATTTTTCCATCCTCGCATGGGTTTCCCTCGCTAGCCCCGGATATCCAGCAGCTTCTGCTTCAGCTCGCCCTCGATGCGCCCCAGCTCCGCCTCGGCCTCCCGGCGCTTCTGCCGGCCCTCGGCCTGGATGCGGATCACCTCGTCCAGGGTGGCAATCAATTCCTGGTTGGTGTATTTGAGGGTCTCCATATCCACAATGCCCCGCTCCGACTCCTTGGCGGCGGCGACGCTGCCCTGGCGGAGGGTCTCGGCGTTCTTGCGCAGGAGCGCATTGGTCATGTCGGTAACCTGCCGCTGGGCCTCCATAGCCTGCTGGGAGTGGGCCGCCCCCAGCGCCAGCAGCATCTGACTCTTCCACAGGGGAATGGTATTGACCAGTGTGGACTGGATTTTCTCGGTCATCAGCGAGTCGTTGCCCTGGATCAGCCGGATCTGGGGGGCCATCTGGATGGACACCACCCGGGTCAGCTCCAGGTCGTGGATCTTCTTCTCGAAGCGGTCGCAGAGCGCCGCCAGGTCGTTGGCAGCCTGGGCGTCCTCCGGAAGGCCGGTGCGGCGGGCCTTCTCGGCAGCCTCCTTTAGCTCCTTTGCCCGGACGGACTCCAGCTTCTTCTTCCCCGCCAAGATGTACATGGACAGTTCCTTGAAATAGGTCAGGTTCAGCTCATACATCTTGTCCAGCATCGCAATATCCTTCAGAAGCTGCACCTGATGGTCCTCCAGCGCCTGGCTGATCTTGTCCACATTGACCTCCGCCTTGTCGTAGCGGGCCTTGAGCGCGGAGATGCGGCTTCCTGTACGGCGGAAGAAGCCAAAGATCCCTCCCTTGTCCTCCTCCTCGACCTCAAAATCCTTCAGTTCCACTACCAGGCCGGCCAGCATTTCCCCTACCTCGCCCAGATCCTTGGTGCGCACCGAATCCAGTGCCGTTTCGGAGAAACCGGCGATCTTCTTCTGGGCCGCCGCGCCATACTGTAGGATCATCGCAGCGTTGGTCACGTCAATTTTATCCGCGAAGTCCTGCACCATTTGGCGCTCCGCTTCGCTGAGCATGCTTTCATCCAGCTGCACGGGTTCGGGGGCGGGTGCCTGCCTCGCGGGAACGGGTTCCGCGGCATCCGGCTCCAGGGTCAAAGTGGGGACGGGGGTCTGCTGCAGATCCGCCCGAAGTTGCTCGTTGTCGTTCATCGTCGTTCCTCCTATTGCTTGCTGTCAAAGTCGTCGCCGGCAAGGCCCTCCTGGGCCAGCATGCCCTCCAGCACCACGATGTCGGTGGAGATATCCAGCGCCACGCCCTGCATCAGATTATCCAGCTGCTTGGCAAAGGCATCCGTAATGGCGCCCAAGATTCCCCGCACGCCCTCCATGGTGGAGGTAATATTCTCTCCCTCCACCCCCTGGGCGTCCATCCGGACGTAGGCGCGCAGGAGCTTCAGGGTCGTAGGCAGATAATAGTTCATAAAGCGTCGTATCTGCGGCGCTTTCTGGGGATCTTCCTCGACGCAGGCGAAGATTTTCCGGGCAATCTCGCTCATGCGGACAATCTGGGCGGAGATTTCGGCATCCGCAATGGCGGCGTCCAGTTCTCGGAGCTGCTCCAAGGCCTCCCGTCCCTGAAGCAGAATCTGATCGGCATCCGGATTTCCCGTGTCGGGTTTCGGGGCGGGCTCCCGCACCTCCACCACTTTCCCGGGGAAGAAATGCCTTGCGATTCCATAGGCCGCCAGGCTGACCAGCAGGGCCGCCAAAAAATGCCACCAGCGGTAGAGGGGGAAAATGACCGCATAAACCGCCCACGCCCCGCCCAGCGCATAAATGGGAACAACAGAGGGCATCTTCCTGCGCCGGACTTCCTCTCCGGATGGATGCGCCATGGTTCTGTCTCCTTTCTGCTTCCATTGTACGTTGCATGCACACCGCCGTCAAGGAAAGCTACGGCTCTATTATACCACATTGCGTCGCCCGTGCCCCCCATATTCTCCATATTATGCATTTGCGTGTCCCAAACCCGCATTTTCTGTGGGCAAAGTCTTATGTTTTTCTGTTGACTTCAATAATATTCAATGATAATATAATAATGTGAAAGTCAAAGGATATCTTCTTTTGAGTAAAACGAAAGGAGTTCCCATGAACCTCTATCCCGACTGGGTTGCTGCGCTGGATGCGGAGGAGCTGGGCTTTATCCGGAAATTTGTTCTGGCTTCCGGTTCACTCAAAGAAATGGCCAAGCTCTACGGCGTCAGCTACCCTACCGTGCGCCTGCGGCTGGACCGTCTCATCCAGAAAATACAGCTGCTGGAGGACGCCGCGCAGGATTCCCACGTAGCGCTAATCAAGCAGCTGGCTCTCAACGAGAAGCTGGATTTGGACACCGCCCGGCTACTCATCCAAAGCTATCGATCTCAACAAAAGGAGGAATCTTCCCATGGCTGCTAGTCCTTCCATTCTGCTGTCTCTGCTGGTGATCCTGCTACCCATTCTGCTGGGCATTGCCGCCCTGGTGGTGGGCGCCGTTCTGCTCTTCCGCGCCATGGCCCGCCGGAAAAAGCGCAACAGCGAATTGGAAAAGATGAAAATACAGGATCTGGACTCCTAGCCCTTCCCGCCGCGCCAGGACGGAGGGCGTTCCCGTAACGCGGGACGCCCTCCGTCCTCTTCTTCTGCGGCGTAAAAACGGCCATTACGGCGCAAATTGCGTTGCAGGCAAAACGCGAATATGGTATGATAAAGTATCTAGGACGCATATGATCGGGAAGGCCTCCGTGTCGAAAGCCCGGAACCGGATTCGTTCTGTCTGCGTCTTATAATATGCCCATGCTCCGTCATCTTACGGTCGCCGGCGTGTGTGGTCATGCGCCCCGGCCCGTGTTTCCTATATGCTCGTCTCAAAGCCTGGAAGGGAGGTTCTCGCCATTCGCAAGGAACGCCGAAAGACGCTATTCCGTCTTCTCTATATTCTGCTCTCCATTGCCGTCATCGCGGTCATTGGCCTGGTGGATCCCAACCTGAAGGACACACTGGACGTGCTGCAGACCCTCAATCCCTTCTGGCTGGGCATGGCCATTGGCAGCGCCCTGCTCTTCTGGCTGACCGACGGCCTGCTTCTCCACGATATCACCAGCTACATGTATCCCCATAAAATCGGATTCTGGCAGTCGCTGAAGGTGGGTATCATCGGGCTTTACTACGGGGCGCTGACGCCCTTTTCCTCCGGTGGGCAGCCCTTCCAGGTGGTGTACATGCGCCGCAACGGCATTCCCGTCGGCACCGGCACCTGTATTGTGTGCATGAAGTTTGCCGTTTATGAGCTGTCCATGTGCTTCTTCTACATTGTTGCCATGATCGTCCGGGGCGCTTACTTCTACGAAAACTTCCGGGAAGTATTCTGGATCACCACGGCGGGGGCGGCGATCAATTTCTGCGCCGTACTGCTCATCAGTTTCGCCATGATCAACCAGCGCCTGGTGCTGCGTATCGGCCACCGGATCATAGGGTTTCTGGCCAAGCTCCGCATCCTCCGGCACCCGGAGAAAGCCGAGGCCAGCTTTGGCAAGACCATCGACGAGTACCGAGAGGCCGTGGTCTATATCAAGCAGCATAAGCTCCGCTGCTTTGGCTCGTTTTGGATCTCGGTACTCAATCTTGTCTGCCTATACTCCGCCTCCTACCTGGTGTACCGGGCCATGGGCTTTACCAAGAGCAGTTGGCTGAGCATGATGACCATGCAGGCCTTCCATTTCTTGGCAGTTTCCTTTTTCCCCACCCCGGGGGCTTCCGGCGCGTCGGAGGGAGGCTTTTACCTCTACTTCCAGGATATGATCCCCAAGGATATGATCTTCATCGTGATGCTGCTTTGGCGTTTCCTAACCTACTACCTCGTGCTCTTTGTGGGATGCCTGGTGGTGATCTGGGACGAATTCCATAACCTGGGAAAACGTCCCAAGCTGGTGCAAAACCTACAGGGAAAACTCCAGTCCAAACAGGAGCGCTCCCGGGAGGATCCCTAGCGCCTCGCCGCGGGCCGCCAGCCCCTTTTTCCTGCAGCCCGTGGTCTTGCCCTACCTAAATAAAGCGGGGAACAGGCTTGGTATACGGCCCGTTCCCCGCCCTATGAAGCGTCTCTGCCTGCGATCAGCCATACCGACGCTGGTAGTCAAAGATAATACGCTGATAATGCTCATACACCGCATCCACGACGCTTTCCCAGGTTACCGCCAGGGTCTGGCGGGCCCTTTCCCCTACACGGGCCGCGCCGGCGGGATCTTGGATGATGCGCTCCATTTGCGCAGCCAGGCTGGCCGCATCCCCGCCGCATAGGAAGCCATTAACCCCATCCTCCACGCCCTGGGCGGCATTGGAGCCTGCCGCCACAATGGGAGGACAGCCCATGGCACAGGCTTCCCGCACCACCACCGGCGCATTGTCATACACCGAGGGAAAGACAAAGGCGTTGGCCCGCAGATAGAGGGAAGAAAGAATCTCCCGGTCCTGGATCCGCCCCATCAGGATCACGGTATCCTCCAGGCCATGGGCCTGGATCCATTTCTCCAGATCCTTACGGGCCGCGCCGTCCCCCACCATGAACAGCTTGCAGCCGCCATACCGGGGCCGCAGCAGCTCCATGGCCTGGGCGATCATCATAATCCGCTTCTGCAGGATGTGCTGCCCCACAAAGAGAAACATCACCGAATCCGGGCGAATCCCGCAGGCCGCCTCCGCCCGGGCACGGGCAGCAGGGATATCCTCCGGCATCGTGAACTCGGTGCCATTATGCACCACGATAATGTCCTTCTTATAGCCGTACTGGCGCAGGGTTTCCACCGTGGCCTCGTTCACCGTCCAGACACTGTCCATCTGGTTAAACCGGTCGATCACATAGCGGGTTCCCCAGCGGGCAAGGGCGTGGCTGTGGGTATAGGTTAAGAAGTCGTCATAGAACTTCGTGTGGAAGGTGCCCACCACCGGTACATTCTGTCTCCTGCGAATGCGGAAAGCCTCCCCCGCCGCCATGAAGGGAGAGTGGCAGTGCACCAGGCGGAAGGACGTGGCATCCACCTGCTTCCGATAGGCTCTGTCCCAGTAGGGCATACCCAGGCGAAAGTTCCCATACATGGGAAGTCCTACCGACCGGAACTGCACGACGGGAAAGGGCTCCGTATTGGGTTGACGGGGAAACCCCGGCACATAGAGGGTGCAAGGGGTATGGTCCTGATTCAGATACCGCGTATAGTTATATACGCAGGTCACCACACCGTCAATGCTGGGAAAATAGCTGTCATTAAACTGACCAATCATCACAGCCACCTCGCAGTGAGGCATTTTGTTCGTCCCATAAATTATACCGCATCCTTGAACAAAATACAAGAGCGGGACCGCTGTCCCCCCTGGCAGCAGCCCCAAAGGAGGCAAAACATGCATCAACACCACATTGACTCTCTGGAGCGCATGCAGGCCTACTTCGCGGAGAAAGCCTTTGTCATCGCCCTCATCTTTGGCGGTTCGGTGGCTAAGGGCTGTGAGCGGCCCGATTCGGACCTGGACGCCATGGTCATCGTCACCGACGCCATGTACGCCCAATTGGTTCGGGAACGCCGCACCACCGAATGCATTACCGGCTACTGCACCTATCCGGAAGGGTACTTTGACGTAAAGTATTACGACAAAGCCTTCCTCCGGGACGTAGCCGAAAAGGGCAGCGAACCTGCCCGCAATGCCTTCCTGGGGGCACGCTGCCTCTTCAGCCATGACCCGGAAATCCCCGGACTCGTGGAAAAAATCCCCGTATTCCAGCGGCAGGAGAAGGACGATAAGCTGCTCTCCTTTTACGCGGCGTTTACCCTCAATACCAGCTACTTCTGGGAGGTGGCAGGTGAGGACTTCTTCCTCAAGTCCAAGGCCGCCAACGAAATGGTGCTCTTTGGCCTGCGGATGATCCTGGAGGAAAACGAGGTGCTCTTCCCCTGCCCCAAGGGGCTGTTCGCCGCCATCCGCCGCACACCGGGCGCGCCGGAGGGGATCCTGGAAAAGGCCGAGGACCTCCTGCGCACCCTGTCGGAGGAGGCCAAAGAACGCTTTGTCTCCGCCATTCTGGCGGCGCTGCGCTACCAGCCGCCGGAGGACTACGCCCTGGTGGGCAGCCGCTACGTCGAGGACAACGAGCTGTGGTGGCGGAATCCCCGGCCCCTGGTCGCCGAGTGGTAGCCCGGAAAGGCCGCCCCGCACGTCCCGGTTGCATAACGGCGGGGAAAAGTTTATAATGCTAACAGGCGGATTCCCTCCAGGAACCCCCCGTGAGGATACGTTTTGGCAAGGAGGCAATGTATGCAAACCGTAGAAGCCATTCTGGAGAGGCCCTATACCCTGCGGGCTTGCGACGTGGACTGCCAAGGCCGTTGGCGGCTGGACGCCCTCCTGACCGCCGCCCAGGAGATCAGCTCCGAGCACAGCGCCATGCTGGGCTATTCGGAGGCCGCGCTCTCTGCGCAGCACGTGG
The DNA here is from genome assembly GCA_944376795.1 of uncultured Christensenellaceae bacterium. Lineage (GTDB taxonomy): Bacteria > Bacillota > Clostridia > Christensenellales > UMGS416 > CALWDW01. Next base: position 44,500 of record CALWDW010000012.1, on the reverse strand, counting down.
CCTGGATCCTGAGCCGCACCCATCTGTCCATGAGCCGCTGGCCCACGCTGGGAGAACGGATCTCCATCGCCACCTGGCCCGGGGCGCGGGAGAAGCTCTTCTTTCCTCGCTACCTATCCTTCACCGGCCAGGACGGAGAGCCCATCGGCGCCATTCACGCCCAGTGGCTTCTCTTCGACACAGTCAAGCGGGAGCTGCTCAATCCCCGGCACTTTCCCATCGTGTATCCCGTCACCAGCGACCGCCCGGCGCCCACCACGCCGCCGGAGAAGATCTACTCTCCCGAGCACATCACCCATACCCGCTCGGTTATGCCGCTGTATACCGATATTGACATCAACCAGCACGTGAACAACACCCGCTACGCCAGTTGGATCAGCGATCTGTACTCCATTTCCTGGCACCGGGAGCATGTGCTGCAGGATCTCACCATCCAGTACCTGAACGAGGTGCTTCCCGGGCAGATCCTGGTGCTGGCCACTCAAAACGAGGGAAACAGCCTCCACGTTATGGGCTGTGACGAGTCGTACCAGAGCACCTACTTCACCGCGGCGGGGCTCTGGCGGGATGCCCGCGCTGATGAGGCGCCTCCGGCGGCCTTCCAAGCCCAGTGCGCCGCCCACCCCGAAAACTAAGCCAAAGGAGGACCGCCATGCCCCGGAAAGAGGAGCTCTACACCGCGAAAATTGCCAAAAAGCAGGCCATTTATGAGGCCAAAGCCTCCTACCGGCAGGCCAAGGCCCAATACAAGTTGGAGCGCCGCCAGTACAAGCTGGCCAAGAAGGAGTACGCGGCCCGGCGGCGGGCAGGCGAGTCCCCCCAGGCTCCGGTGGCGCCGGTCCGCCCCATGTATACCCTGGGGGAGGAGCTGTTTAACTCCATTTCCCACGGCGTCGGCGCTCTGCTCTCCATCGCGGCGCTGGTGATCCTGGCGGTCACTACCGCCCGCACCTCCGATCCCCTCTTTATCTTCAGCGGGTGCGTCTATGGGATTACCCTGATCCTTCTCTACGTCATGAGCACCCTCTACCACGCCCTGAGCCATCCGGGGGCCAAGGCAGTCTTTCGGGTCTTCGATCACTGCTCTATTTTCTTGCTCATCGCTGGAACCTATACCCCTTACGCGCTGATCTCCTTGGGCGGCGTGCTGGGCTGGGTCATTTTCGGCGGGATATGGGCTGCCGCCATCCTGGGCATCACCCTCAAGGCCATCAGTCTCAAACGTTTCCGGGTCTTTTCGGCTATCTGCTACGTGGTGATGGGCTGGGCCATCGTGGTGGTCATCCGGCCCCTGCTGGCGGGACTGGATCCCCAGGGCGTACTGCTGCTCTTCCTGGGAGGGATCTGCTACACGGTGGGCATCGTCTTCTTTGCCCTCAAAAAGGTGCGGTACATGCACTCCGTCTGGCACATCTTTGTGATGGCCGGGAGCATCCTCCACTTTTTCTCCATCCTGCTCCATGTCTTCCCCCGGTAAGGGACATTTCCTACGAAAGGCGGCCTGCAAACCATGCGCATACTCGCCCAATTGGCGGTGATCTTGGCGGTCAGTTTTCTCGGCCAGGTCATCGCCTCCCTTTTGCCCATTCCCTTTCCCGGCAGCGTAATCAGCATGATCCTGCTTTTCCTCCTCCTGCTGGGGCGGATCGTGAAGGTCCCGCAGATCCAGCAGACTGCAGAGTTTCTCACGGGCAATATGGCTTTTTTCTTCATCCCGGCGGGGGTGGGCATCCTGGAAAACTGGGAGCTTCTGGCCCAGAACCTGGCGGCTCTGGCCATCATCGCGGTGATTACCACCTTCCTCACCTTTGCCGCCGCGGCCTACACCGTACGGGCCGTCATGGCCTGGCAGGAAAGGCGGCGCAAATGAGCGAGCTTTTCACCGGTCCTCTGTGGGGCATCGTACTGAGTATCCTTTGCTTCGCGGCGGGAACCTGGCTCTCCCGGCGATTTCCATCCCCCTTGGTCAATCCCCTGCTGATCGCCATTGCATTGGCGGTGGCCTTCCTAAAGCTCACGGGCATTCCTTTGAACCTCTATCAAGAAGGCGGCGATGTCATCTCCCTCTTCCTGGGTCCAGCCACCGCGTCTTTGGCCCTGTCCATTTACAACCAAATCGCCATGCTCCGGCGCCATTGGCTCCCCATCACAGCCGGCGCCCTGGTGGGATCGGCTGTCTCCATAGGGAGCGTCCTGCTGCTGTGCCGGCTCTTCGGCCTGGATCAGGCGCTGACGGCTTCCCTGATCCCCAAGTCGGTAACCACCCCCATCGCCATGGAGATCTCCCGGCAGGGCGGAGGCATCATCCCCCTGACAGTTGCCATGGTGGTCTTTACCGGCATCCTGGGCGCGGTATTTGCCCCCTCCCTGGCCAAGCTGCTGCGCATCCAGGATCCCGTCTCCCTGGGGGTGGCCATTGGCACCAGCAGCCACGCCCTGGGTACCAGCCGCGCCATCCAGATGGGCGAGATCGAAGGCGCGATGAGCGGGCTGTCCATTGGCATTGCCGGCCTGATTACGGTGATTCTTTCCATGTTTCTGTAGCCCGGGCTTGCCTGCCGATGGTTTCTGCAAAACACATACGGCCAGGAATTCCACTTTCGGAATTCCTGGCCATTTTTTGCATTACGCTGCAAGTTCATTCCCCGTCCCCGGGGCAGCGCTTAGTCCTGATCCGCGCCCCGGGCCTTGACCAAGCCTGCCAGCTGGCTCCAAACCCTCCGGCACCAGGCCATTCCCTCGGGCGCCGCGCCCTCCCGCGGCGGCATGGCAAAGGGCAGTCCCCGGCGGGCCTGGGGATCCTCCGGCAGTTCCTCCAGCGTGCCGTACCAGTTGCCCTGGTAGTGGGACTGCTTCCAACCCTCTTCAGGGCCCTGGGGATAGTCAAATACGTTCTCCTGGAAGGAGTGGCTGCGGCCGTCCTGGAGGCAGCAGAGGTCGGGCACCGCGCCCTGCCCGCCAAAGTAGTTGCCATAGAATTCGGAGGGAAGCCCATAGTCGTCCTGGGTGATGCAGCGATGCTCATCCAGGACAATGTTGTAGCGCATAATGGTCCGGCCGCATTCCCGGTTGCGGTTCAGCCCTATGCAGTCCAGCCAGAAGCCGCCCTCATTGTCGTGGGTATAGTTATACTGGAATATGGTATCTCCCGCCGTACCCCAGTCGGTGTCAAAGGCCGTGCCGTCGGCCTCAAACAGCCGGGTCCGGGCCACCTCGTTGTGCTGGATCAGGGCGTCGCGGGTAGCGCACACCCAAATGCCCGCCACCAGACGGGTCTCTTCCAGGTTGCCCAACGCCCCCGCGTCATAGCAGGTATTACCGTCGATGAGCGGCGAGATGCAGTTGGCCACAATGATGCCATCGCTGCCCGTCCGCTGGATGCGGTTCCTCCGAATCACCACATGGGTGTGATGAATATCGTTGATAGAATCCTCCTGCTGGTTGACCCGAATGCCGCTGGTCAGCACATCGTGGATATCGTTCTCCGCGATGACAATGTCATGGAGATGGTCTTGGGTACTAGTACGGCCTGGGAAGGAGACGTAGACGCCTCCATTCCAATACATTGCCCGGTAGGGCCCCATGGACCGGCGGTTCTCTCCGGTAACGTCGCAGATCTCGCAGCCGGTCACCGTGATACCCTGGGTGATGCCCTCCGGCTTACCCATAATGCACACGCCGTGGCGAATCGCTCGCTCATCGGCATGATTGGTGAGCTTAAAGCCCTCCACGCGGTAGAAGCTCACGCCCTGAAGGAAAATCGCAGCCAGACGGCCGTTTCCTTGAATCCAAGGCTTATCCCCCTGGCCATAGCCCTCCAGCACCACCGGCGCCTCCAGGTCCCCGTCGCCCCGGGGCTGCAGCATACCGGTCCATACGCCGCCGCGGCGGAAGCGGATCCGGTCTCCCGGGCGGAACTGCTGGGCGTTTACCTTGGCCAGGGATTTCCATGCCCGTTCGGGGGCGGTGCCTTCGTTGTGGTCATTCCCTTCCAGGTCGTTCACGTAGAATATGCGGCTCTTTTCCATGTCTGCATAGCTCCTTTATTCCAAAATCCCGTACACACTGCCTTTACTTTAGCAGGGCGCACGGGAATTGTAAAGGGGCATTGCACAAAAATCAGAGCTGCCGCCGGATGCGCTCCATAGCGCCCTTCTCCAGCCGGCTCACCTGGGCCTGGGAGATGCCGATTTCGCTGGCCACCTCCATCTGGGTGCGTCCCCGGAAAAAGCGCATCATCAGGATGTGCTTCTCCCGGTCGGTGAGGTGGGCCATGGCCTCCCGCAGGGCGATATTATCCAGCCATCGTTCGTCGTTGCTGGACTCGTCCTTGACCTGGTCCATGACGCAGAGGGCGTCCCCCGACTCCTGGTAAATGGGTTCAAAGAGAGAAACCGGATCCTGGATTGCTTCCATGGCAAAGACCACTTCCTCCCGCTTGATCCCCAGCTGCTGGGCGATCTGGCCCAGGGTAGGCTCGGCCCCATGGGCATCCACCCAAGCGTCCCGGGCCTGCAGCGCCCGGTAGGCCAGGTCCCGCAGGGAGCGGCTGACCCGGATAGGATTGTTATCCCGCAGATAGCGCCGGACTTCGCCGATGATCATGGGAACGGCATAGGTGGAGAAGCGAACCTCCTTGCCCACATCAAAATTATCAATGGCCTTCATCAGGCCGATACAGCCCACCTGGAAGAGATCATCCATATTCTCTCCCCGGCCGGCAAAACGCTGGATTACGCTGAGCACCAGGCGCAGGTTGCCCTGGATAAACTCCTCCCGAGCCGCCGCATCTCCCTGGTGGATCCTATCAAAGAGCGCCATCATCTGCTTGTGGGTCAGCACGGGAAGCCGGCTGGTATCCACGCCGCAGATCTGCACCTTGTTCATCTGCACGGGCACATCTCCCCTTTCATCTCTAGGGGTAGCTTGGCCCGCCAGAAGATTTTTATACCGCCTGACGCTTCACGGAGGAAGTACCGGCAAACCAAAAGAAAAATTACCCGGAAGAATTTTCCTTACAAAACCGCACGGCGGTTTCTCCGGCGCGGAGCCAGCTAAAAACCCTTGCGCAGCCGGCTCCTTCACTCCAGTAGAACCGAGATTGTATTTCAATTGGCCTGGACGCGCGTCAGTTCCTTGCGCAGCCGCAGGATCACCCGCTTTTCCAGTCGGGAAATGTAGGACTGAGAGATCCCCAGCACATCGGCCACCTCCTTTTGGGTCAGCTCGTGGGCGCCCCCCAGGCCAAAGCGCATGGTCATAATCGCACGTTCCCGCTCACCCAGCTCCCCCATGGCCCGTTGGAGAAGTTCCCTCTCCACCTCATCCTCGATGGCCTGGTAAACCAGGTCGCTGTCGGTACCCAGTATATCGGACAGCAAAAGCTCGTTGCCGTCCCAGTCCACATTGAGGGGTTCGTCAAAGGAGACCTCGCTCTTGAGCTTCACGCTGCGCCGCAAATACATCAGGATCTCGTTTTCGATGCAGCGGGAGGCATAAGTAGCCAGCTTAATCTTTTTGGACAGGTCGAAGGTATTCACGGCCTTGATCAGCCCGATGGCCCCGATAGAAATGAGATCCTCCAGTCCCACGCCGGTATTGTCGAACTTGCGTGCGATATACACCACCAGACGCAGGTTGTGCTCGATCAGCCGGTCCCGCTGGGCCATATCCCCCCGCGCCAATCCCTCCAGCGCCTCCCGTTCCTCCTGGGGCTCCAAGGGCGCCGGCAGCACGTCGCTGCCGCCGATGTAGTAGATCCCTGCATCGCCGCACCGGCCCCACAGCCGCGCCACCAGCTTCTCCCACTGCACAAACCAATCCCGAACCATCTTCCCCGCTCCTTTCCAACATACCGGGTATCAAAACATCCACCCCACCGGCCAAGGCCTCCGGGCCCACCGCCACATAGGCATCTTCTAAGGGCGTACCGTCTTCCCAGCGCCATCCCCGTGCCGGGTAACCCGGCAGCAGCCCTTCTCCTCCAACGGTGGCCATGGGGATCCATCGCATTTCCCCCGTCTTTCCAGCCAGCAGCCCAGGATTCCCTTTGGCCCAGGCAGCAGACAACACCAGCACGGGCAGCCCGCTACAAGGCTCCACCGCCATATTGCCGGTATCCACAAGCCCTATCAGTGGAATCCCCTGCCAAGTCAGGCGCCGGCGGCAGTCGGCCAGGACGCGCTTCCTCCGGGGGACCAAGGCCCAGCCGCCTAAAGCCAATACCGCCAGAACGGCGCCAGCATTCAGCAGCCATAGGTTGGTTCCCGCCAAAGTCTCCCGCGCACACCCGTAAGCCATGACCGCGCCGCCCCCGACCCATGTCAGGCCCCAGAACGCCGCAAGCATGCCCAGATACCCCTTTGTCCCGCGCCAGGGCCACGCAGCCCGCACCATGAGGCAGGGCAGCAGCAGCTGGCCTCCCAGGCCGGAGAGCCAGGGCCAGACCAGGCCCAGCACCGCCCATAGGGCGCCCAGCGCGGCAGAGGCCAAAGCTCTCGGAATCCGCAGGCGCCGGGCCCACAGCCGTCCCGTCCAGGCCAGGATCACGGCGTCCATCACCAGGTTGATAAGGAAAACCTCCTCCCAATAAACCCGCATGCCGTCCCTCCCTGCCGCACCGGCGGCGTAGGTTCAGCATACCATGGACCTATGCACAAATTTTGTTGAACCGGCGGCCCTCCCCTGGCAAAGCATGGCCCAACGCAGCCCCAGGCGCAAGCAATGTTGAATAAAGTTGTACACCCCAAAGCACCCATCCTGCGCTATACTATGAGCAGGGAGGTAACACGAACCATGAAGACCGAATTACAAATCGGCCTCCGCGTCACCAGCCAGTTCAAGGAGAGGCTTGCCAGCCAGGCCGAAAAAGACCACCGCAGCTTATCCAACCTGATTATTAAGGTGATGAGCGACTACCTCGATGCCATAGAAAAGCAGGAATCCCTGGAAAACTCCACAGGCAACAATCCCGGATTCCACCGCTGAATGCCCGTCCCGCCGCGCGCGGGGCATTTTTCTTTTCGGACACCCATTTTTCTGCTATACTGGATATAGAATCCAACACGGGAGGTTTGTCATGCGCCGACTCTATGCCTTGCTTATGGGCCTGTGCGTCCTTCTGGGCGGGTGCGTCCCGGGACGCCCGGCTGGGGAACCCGAACCCACCCGCCTTACGGCCAGCCCATCTGTCCCTGCGGCTTCCGTGCCTTCCCCCAGTCCCACACCCCGCCCCACGGCAGCCGAAACGCCAACCGCCACCCTCGAGCCCACCCCTGTCCCTACGCCTACGCCCGATCCCATCCGCGCCTTGGCCGAGGAGCTTACCGACCGGGAGCTCATCGGGCAGCTGGTCATGATCGGCGTGCTGTGCCCCGAAGCGGACGGCGTAACGGATCCCCGCCGTATCACCCAGGCTTACCAGGAATTCATTGCCCAATACCAGGTAGGTAATATCATGCTCTTTGGCTGGAATATCCAGGGCTTTGACGACTGCGCTGCGCTCACCGAACTTCTGCAATCCCTGCGCCCGCAGGAAAGCATTCCGATGGGCATCGGCCTGGACGTAGAAGGCGGCACGGTGCGGCGTTTTTCCTGGTCGCCTCGCCTGCTCTCCGCCCAGGAGCTGGGGGAATTGGACGATCCCCAGACAGCCTACGATCAGTTTGCCCGCATTGGCCGCTCTTTGGCTGACGCCGGCGTTACGCTGGACTTTGCCCCGGTGCTGGACATTGCGCCCGATCCCGACGCCACCTTTTTGGGGAGCCGCATGTTTGGCAGCGACCCTTCGTCGGTCTCCCGCCTCGCCGCCGAAGCCATACGCGGCCTGCATGACGGAGGCTGCGCCGCCGTGGGCAAGCACTTCCCCGGTCACGGCAATACCGCCACCGACTCCCATGAAGCCCTTCCCGTCATCCAAGAATCGCGGGAAGAACTGGAGCGTTACGCCCTCATCCCCTTCCAGTCCGCCATCGAGGTCGGCGTAGACGCCATGCTGGTGGGGCATCTTTCCTTCCCCGCGCTGGACGGGGAAAACATCGCATCGGTCTCCCCCGCCATCATCACGGGGCTGCTGCGGGAGGATATGGGGTTTGATGGCGTGGTGGTCTCCGATGACATGCGCATGCAGGGGCTCACCAGCCAGATGTCCGTGGGAGAGGGCGCGGTGCGCTTCCTGGAGGCCGGAGGCGACCTCGTCCTGATCGGCAAGGGAATGGACAACCAGAAGGCGGTATTCACCGCCCTATACCAGGCCTTGGAGGAGGGACGCCTGACCCGGGAACGGCTGCTGGAGAGCGTTGTACGGGTCCTGCGGATGAAACTGGGGTAGCGCTTCCCCGTGCATCGCCGGTTCCTGCCAAAAGCCCACAAAAAAAGGACCGTCACGGCTTACAAGGTAAGCCATGGCGGTCCTTATTCCTTTCCGTGCGCTCTAGCGGCGGCGCTTCAGGAAGGGCGGAATGTCTAGATCATCGTCGTCACTGGGTGCGGGCGCGGGGGTGCGGGGCGCGGGGCGCTCGGCAGCCGTGTCGCGCTCATATTCCCGCCGGACGGAGGGACGGGCATACTCGCCCTCCGAAGCGCTGCGGGGCGCCATACCGTCACGGGCCCGAACCTGCGGCTGGGCCGTGTTGGAGGACTGGGTTGCGGCGGCGGGACGGCGTGAGAAGAGATCAGGCTTTTCGGGCTGCGGCGCATCGAACTCGGTGGCAATCACCGTGATGCGCACCTGATCCTCCAGCGACTCGTCGATGGTGGCGCCGAAGATGATATTGGCCTCGGGATCCACGGAACCCGCCACCAGGCTTGTGGCCTCCTCCACCTCCAGCAAGGCCAGGGACATGTCGCCGGAGATATTCACCAATACCGAACGGGCGCCGTCGATGGTGGTCTCCAGCAGGGGGCTGGTAATGGCCATGCGGGCGGCATCCACGGCACGGTTGTCTCCCTTGCCGTAGCCGATTCCCATATGGGCCAGGCCCTTATCCTTCATGATGGTCCGCACATCGGCAAAGTCCAAATTGATCAAGCTGGGCATCGCGATCAGGTCGGAGATGCCCTGGATGCCCTGCTGCAGCACGTCATCCGCCACGCGGAAGGCGTCTACCAGCGAGGTACCCTTGCCCACGGCATGGAGGAGCCGGTCATTGGGGATAATCACCAGGGTATCCACCTGCTTCTCCAGCTCGGCAATTCCCTGCATTGCCTTATTGGTCCGGGGCTTTCCCTCAAAGGTGAAGGGGCGGGTCACCACGCCAATGGTGAGAATGCCCATCTCCCGGGCGATGGACGCAATAATGGGAGCCGCGCCGGTGCCGGTGCCGCCGCCCATGCCGGCGGTTACAAAGACCAGGTCGCTGCCCTTGATGTTCTGGGCGATCTCATCGCGGCTTTCCTCGGCCGCCTTCATGCCGATCTCCGGGTTGGCGCCGGCGCCCAGGCCCTTGGTAATCTTCTCACCGATCTGGATCTTCTGGTTGGCCTTGCTCAGGAGCAGCGCCTGCTTGTCCGTATTGACGGCGATGAATTCCACACCCTTAAGCCCCGACTGGATCATCCGGTTCACAGCATTGTTGCCCGCGCCGCCTACGCCGACCACCTTGATCTGCGCAAATTGGGTCATATCGATATCAAACTCCAACACGACGGTTCCCCCTTACACTTATGTTTGCTATATTGTTTGCCATCTATCTTTTGAAAATACCGCGCAAAAAACCTTGCAGGCCCTTGGGCGTCCCGCCCTGCCGGCCGGCCAGCGCCAGCCGCAGGATGGCCACCGCCGTTACCATGGACGGCGAAGACACCTGGGAAACGCTCTGGGAAATATTGCGCACGGTAGTGCCCAGCTTTTGGCTGATGTACTCCTTCGCGCCGCGAACCTGGCCCAGTCCGGAGCCCGCCAGCACCACGTAAATACTGTCTCCCAGCAGCACGTGGAACCGCTCCAGCTCCTTCTTCACCCGGGCGGCAATATCATCGATGCGGGCCTCCAGAACCTCCTGCGCCAGCCGAGCATCGATGGTGATGGACGTCTCCCCGGAGATCAGGTTCAGGAGGCCGTTGCCCGAAGGCTGAATGCCGACCGCGCAGCGTTTCTTGGCCGCCTCGGCCTCCGTCTCCGATAGGCGCATGACCTGGGCTAGATCCTGCGTAAGGTGGAACCCGCCTTCGGCGATATTCTTGTGGTCCACCACCTGCCCGTATTGGGAGACAATGATATCCGTGCTGAAATGGCCGCAGTCAATGACAACGGACGTCCGTTCCTCCTCCTTGCCGGAGGTCATCCCGTCGGCGGGCGCGGCCAGCGCTCCCAGCGCCACAATGGAGGGGACAAACCCCACCACTTCCAGCTCTACGCAGGCCATCAGCGCCTCAACAGAACGGATAAAGCTTTCATCGGCGGTCACGATACTGACAAAGCCCGCCAGCGTATTGCCCTTCTCCCCCAAGGGAGGCGCAGAAAGCAGTCTTCCGTCTAAGCGCCACGCAACCGGTCGGATGCGCACCACACGGTGCTCGTCCAGCGCGGCAAAATCGGTGGCCATGGCGCGGAGCTTGTCCAGGTCCTCCTGGGTCACGGTGCCGTCCGTTCCCGAAGGCGTCAGCTCCGACCTGCGGAAGTAAACACGGGTAAACTCTCCGGGAATTCCCACATAGAACTGCTTACAGCGGATGCCCGCCTGGGTCTGGGCGGCCTCTACGGCCTCCAGCACCCGGTCCGGCATGGCGTCCTCATCCAGCCAGTGGCTGTCCCGGAATCCGGCGTATGCGGCCATACCCAGTCCAGTGGGATGCGGCGCGCCCTCCTGCATGGAGCCTATCACGCAGGCAATCTTGGAGGTTCCAAAGTCCATGGCGGCTATGGTGGTATTCTTCCTCAAACAGACCCTCACCTCCCTTTGCTGCATAGGTAAACCGGTACACCGCTGGATATCCCAGCTTTTTTATCATACCAGAAATTCTGTGGAATAGGAATACTTTTTTTGCATCCCGGGCCCAAAATCCCAGGAAAAGCGTGGCAAATCCTGTCATTTCCTCCGCAGGCTGCCATACGGCCCTGTGTGTAACGGTTAATTGGTAGGCGTAGCCGTTGCTTCTTCCCCTTCCGGCTGCGGGGAAGGGCTCGGGACAGCCGACGCAGCCGGCGTGGGCGTGGCTGCATCTGGCACAGTCGTGGCACTGTTCGGTGCCGGCGTAGTAGGCGTGCTATCGGGAATGAAACTGAAATCCTTTCCCGTGCCCACCCGCAGGGTTCCGGACGTATAGCCCTGCTCTTCCAGGCGTGGAAGCATTTCGGCAATCCACATTGCCTTGTTCTCCGCCATATCGGTGTTGCCCACCACAATGGTGATGCCGTCCTCCGCCCGCATGGTGATGTTCTGGCTGTTGGACAGGTCAATGGTGTCAATATAGGCCGCCGCGCCCTGGCTGTACAGCGCGGAAAGCAGCGTTGTCAGGGCGCTCTGCTGGGCTGCATCGTCCAGCTCCAGCGGAATGCCCGTTTCATAGGAGGTGGGAAGCACCCCGTCAATGATGGGATACTGGCCTCCCGGAGGCTCCATGCTCACGTCGATTACCAGCATGTCCTCATTCAGCACCACGTAATTTCCCATGGAAAGGATCACGGCCCATGGCTGCCGCTCCTGGATCTCAATGTATACCGTCTGGGGATATCGCCGGGACACCTGCACCACGTCCAGCAGCGGATTCGCCGACAGCCGCTCCGCCACCTGGGCCGTATCCAGCGCGAGAAGGTTGTCCCCCATACGGATCCCGGTCAATTCCAGCAGTTCCTCCTGGTCCAGGGTCACAACCCCGGCAAACTCCACCTCCTGGATGGAAAAGAGCGTACCGCTCAGCGTCAAATAGATCCCTGCCGCCGTCAAAAGCACCACCAGCAGCACCATACCAATAATCCCCCAACGGCGCTTCTCTCCGGAGGCCCCGCCATCGGCGCCCTGGCCCTGCCGTTGAGACGGCAGCCGACGCCGGCGGGTTCCCTCCTCCCAGAGGCCGTCTTCCCGGCCATAGGACGTCTGCGGCTGGGAAGGGTCATGCCTGGGCGGCGCGGTCCGGCGGCCCGGGGCGCGCGCCGGCGATGGCGCAGTACGGCCGGCACGGCGCCCTGCGGCGCGGTCCCGGCTGCGTCCGTCCATTCTCCGCCTGAACTGGTTGATATCTAAGATATTGTCACGGTCTTTGCTGGTGTTTTTCACAGTATACCTCAGTTTTCCCGTTGTATGTCGGCGCCCAGTGCGGTAAGATCCCGCTCCATGGCCTCGTAACCCCGATCAATATGGGCGATATTCTCCACGCGGGTACTCCCCTCTGCGTTCAGCCCGGCCAGGACCAGCGCAGCGCCCGCCCGCAGGTCGGTTGCGGAAACCGTCGCGCCGTGAAGGCGGTCAACCCCACGGATGGTAGCAACCCGTCCGGCAATTTCCACCCGCGCCCCCATGCGCACCAATTCCGGCGCATGGCGGAAGCGATTCTCGAATACATTTTCCACGATCATGGTGCTGCCCCTGGCCACCGTAGCCAGCGCGAAGATCTGCGCCTGCAAGTCGGTAGGAAACCCGGGATAGGGCAGCGTGTCGATCCGCGACGCCCCCATCAGGGGCTGCGCGCCCTGCAGGCGGACCTGGCTGCCCCGCACCTGGACGCGGCAGCCCATGCTCTCCAGTTTATGCAAAACTGGCGACAAATGCAAGGGACACGCCTGGGTTAGGAGCACATCCCCCCCGGTGATGGCCGCGGCCATCAGGTAGGTTCCGGCAACAATACGGTCCGGGATCATCCGATGGGTAACCCCATGAAGCTTACGCACACCCTGGATTGTCACCACCGATTCCCCTGCCCCGTTGACCCGTCCGCCCATGGCGTTGATCATGTCTCCTAGGTCGGCAATCTCAGGCTCCTGGGCGGCATTCATGATAACGGTGGTGCCTTCGGCCCGGGCGGCTGCCATCATAATATTCTCCGTAGCCCCGACGCTGGGATAGTCCAGCACGATATCCGCCCCCACAAGGCGGCTGGGATGGCAGAGAATCCGCCCGCCTGCCTCTTCAATACGTACGCCCATGGCACGCAGGCCCTTCAGGTGTAGGTCAATGGGGCGCAGGCCAATATCGCATCCTCCAGGATAGGGGCAATCCGCTCTACCAAACCGTGAAAGTATACTGCCCAGCAAAAAAATGGAGGAGCGCAGCTCGCCGCTGACCCCTGCGGGCAGCGCGGAATCCTGGGCGCCGCTGGGATCGGCCAATAGGGTGCTGCCTTCCATCCGGATCTTAACGCCCATCCCCCGCAGGATGCGGATCATATTCTCCACATCGGTGAGTCTGGGGCAGTCCTGGAGCACCACCTCGTCCTCGCTGAGCAGACAAGCCGCCAGCAGGGGCAGCACGGCATTCTTGGCCCCCGGAACCCGCAGGGTTCCGTCCAGCTTACGGCCGCCACGGATGACAAAGTGATCAGACATGGAGTACCTCCGCACATTCATCATACTGCATTGTATGCGCGAGAGGGCTTCCCAGTGCAAAAACCCGACAAATTCGGCCAAGCCTGGCCGTCTGCAAGCTATGCGCCGTCATATCTGCCGGGTATGGCGGGAGATATTGAGCAGCACTCCCATCTGGGCCAAGAAAATTACCAGCGAGGATCCGCCCGCACTAATAAAGGGCAGCGGCAGCCCAGTGGGCGGCATGGAAGAGGTCACCACCAAGGCGTTGATGATCAACTGAATCCACACGATGGAGGTAATGCCCGTAGCCAGGAAAGCGCCATAGCTGTCCTGCGCCAAGTTCGCCACCCGGTAGCCACGGAAAACCAGCACGCCGAAAACCGCAATCAGAAGCGTGATGCCGATAAAGCCGTATTCCTCCCCAATGATGGAGAGAATGAAGTCCGAATCGCCAAACGTTAGGTAGGCAAACTTCTGGCGGCTTCCTCCCGGCCCCGCGCCGAAAAGGCCGCCGTTGGCCAGGGCATACAGGGACTGGATCAGCTGGTAGCCGGTATCCTGGGGATCCTGCCAAGGGTCCCGGAATATGGCCATGCGGGCCACACGGAAGGGTTCCATAAGGATCAGTCCAGTGGCCAGCACCAGCCCCAGAAGCACCATGATGCCTAGGTGACGCCCCTTGACCCCTGCGGCAATCAGCATCATAAAGAAGAGGAACAGCGCGGTCATCCCCATGGACATGCTCTTACCGCTAAGGATCAGCCCCGTGGTCAGCCCCGCTACCAGGAAGCTGGGCATAATCACCTTGATCAATGCCAGGAAGCTTTCGCAGCGCTTGATCTGCTTATGGTTGGCTGCCAGGTCGTCGGCAATAAAGAGCAGCATGCCAAAGCGGGCAATCTCCGAAGGCTGGATGCTGATTCCACCAATGGTGAGCCACCGGGTCGCACCATAGGTCTCCTCGCCTGCAAAAAACAGGTAGACCAGCAGCCCATAGGACACCAGCAGGATGAGCGCAGGCAGTATGGGAACGGAATAATACAGCCGGAAGCCACCCGTGCGTGACCTGCCATGGGACATGTTGGCATTGACAGGCCAGCTCCGCCACGCCAGCCGCCAGCGGTTCTCCGTGCGATAGGGCGGCGCAATGGGAAAGGACAGTGTAATCCGCCACTTGTTGAAGGTCGTATAGCGGAAAAAGATCAGAGTGGTCATAACCGCCATCCCCACCGCCGACAGGATCGCTTGCTTGATGCCGTCGGAGAGTCCGCTGCCGCCGGCCACCTGCGCGTCATAGTAGCTGGCCGAAAATACCATGACGATACCAAAGAGCACCAGTCCCGTTACCACCAGAGCAACGACATAGTCAAACGGCCGCGTCTTCATTGCGCTTCCCTTTGCAGCCGCGCCACAATCTCCTTGAAAACGCGGCCCCGGTGCTCAAAGTCATTAAAGTGATCAAAGCTGGCGCAGGCCGGCGACAGCAACACATTGCCGCCCTGGGGCGCCAGGGCATAGGCCATACACACCGCCTCTTCAAAGGTTTCCGCCCGGTGGTAGGCAGTAAATCCCAGCCGGTCGCAGGTATCGGCAATCTCTTGGGCCGTATCCCCTGTGAGCACCAAGTCCGTCACCACGCCGTCCAGCGCTTTCACCAGAGGTGCGTAGTCGGTGACCTTATAGGAGCCGCCGGCAATCAGCACCGTGGGCGCCTTCATGGTGCGCAGGGCCACCAGCGCCGAATCCACATTGGTAGCCTTGGAATCGTTGATGAAGGTCACACCCCGCACCGTGGCCACAGTTTCAATGCGGTGCTCAATGCCGCGGAAGCGCCGCAGCGTCCGGGCTATGTCCGCCGCTGCCACCCCCATTGCCATGGCCATAGCCGCAGCCGCCAAGGCATTCTCTAGATTGTGTGCGCCGGGAATACCCAGTTCCTCCGCCGCCAGCAGATCCCGGGCCTTTCCCTCCCGCATGAGGACCAGCCGGCCCTCCTGCAGGCAGGCGCCGTCCTCCACCACGCGGCGCCGGCTGAACGCCCAGCGCCGGCATGGCACGCGCTCCCAGAGCCCGTAGACCCGCGGGTCATCGGCATTGAGCACGCACACATCCTCGCCCCGCTGGTTCATAAAGATCCGGGCCTTGACGTCCAGATAGCCTTCCATGGTCTTGTGCCGGGCCAAATGGTCCTCGGTCAGGTTCAGTATAGCGGATACGGCCGGGCGGAATTTGTCGATGCCCTCCAGCTGGTAGGAGCTGACCTCCAGCACCATGCGGTCCTCCGGCGTGGTCGAGGCAGCGTCTTCGGTGATGGGGCGGCCGATATTGCCATCGACGTACGTAGAGTATCCGGCATCCTTCAGGATCTCACCCAATAGGACGGTGGTGGTCGACTTCCCATTGGTGCCGGTAATGGCGGCAATGGGGCAGGCCGTCTCCCGATATCCCACCTCCAGTTCAGCCCATACCGGGATTCCCCGGCTACGCGCCTCGGCAACAAAGGGCAGGCTCATGGGCACTCCGGGGCTTAGGACAATCATCTCCGCATCCCGGGCCACCTGCTCGGCCGGACAGCCCAAGGCCCTCCGGACCGAGATTCCGGCCAAAGGCTCCAGCGCCTCTCCCAGCTCCGACGCCGGCTTGCTGTCATTGATTGTGACCTGGGCGCCCAGCGCGGTGAGCAGGCGGGCTGCCGCAACGCCGCTGCGGGCCATGCCCACCACCAAGATGTTTTTCCCTGTCCAATTCATATCCGTTCCCCCCGATACCCTCATTGCGTCCATTTCCGTTAGCAGGCCCTCGCTACACCGCGGCCACCGCCAGCACCCCGATCAGGCACAAGATCGTGGTGACGATCATGTACATGGAAACAATACGCGTCTCCGGCAGTCCCATCAGTTCGAAGTGGTGATGCAGCGGCGCCATTTTGAAGATCCGCTTCTTCCGCAGCTTGTAGGACCCCACCTGCAGAATCACCGAAATGGTGGACAGCATGAACATACCGCCCATCACCGGCAGCCAAAGCGTCAGCTTGGTGGCAGTGGCCAGGTAAACCACCGCACCGCCCAAAAGCAGCGAGCCAAAGTCCCCCATAAAGACCCGAGCAGGATAAACATTGAACCGCAGGAATCCCAGGCACGCCCCCACTAAGGAAGCGGATAGGATGAGCAGCGGCTCCGATCCCAGCTCCGGGAATGCAAACAGCAGCAGCGTGAAAAACACAAAATACACTAGGCTCACGCCGCCAGCCAGGCCGTCCAGGCCGTCGGTCAAATTGACCGAGTTGGTGGTCGCAATCATAATAAAAACCAAAACCGGCAGGTACCACCACCCCAGATCCCACTCCAGCGTGGTAAAAGGTATGCGGATGCTGGTCCCGACATGCTGGATAATGTACAGAGACAGCGCCACCGATACGATCAGCTGCAGGCCCGCCTTCTGCCATGCTTTCAGGCCCAGATTCCGCTTGAGCACCACCTTGATAAAGTCATCCAGCAGTCCGATCAGCCCAAAGCCGCCAATGGCCAGCCAGGCGCCCGCCATCTCCGGCGAAGCATACCCGGTAAAAATCAGGCAGGACAGCATGGCGCCCACGAGGATGATAATTCCTCCCATGGTGGGCGTTCCGGTCTTCTTCATATGCCACTGGGGACCCTCCGACCGGATAACCTGACCGAATTTCAGCTTCTGCAGGAGGGGAATGGCCAAGGGGCCCACCACCATGCAGATGAGGAAGGCCACCACAATGGCCGCAATCCATTGATACATCGCGTTCTTTCTCCTTCGTATAGGGTGATCCTAAGGTTGGGCGGCCAATTCCCGCACCACCTGGCAGTCATCAAAGCTGTGCCGGACGCCGCGCACCTCTTGGTAATCCTCGTGCCCCTTCCCGGCTACCAGAATCACGTCCCCCTCCTGCGCATGCTCCATGGCGTAGGCAATTGCCTCCCGCCGGTCGGCCATACGTATATAGGGCGTATCGTGGGTTTGGACCCCCGGCTCGATCATATCCATAATTGCCTCGGGCTCCTCAAAGCGCGGATTGTCCGAGGTAATGACCACAAAATCAGCCAGCCGGGCGGCAATCTCCCCCATAATGGGCCGCTTGGTGGTATCCCGGTTTCCTCCGCAGCCAAAGACGATGATCAGCCGGCCCCGGGTCACAGGGCGCAGCGTCTGAAGTATGGAGCGGATGCCGTCGGGAGAGTGGGCATAGTCCACCACCACGGTATAGGGCGCGGCAATGTCCACCTTTTGGATGCGCCCGGGAACGGTGTGTACCGTGGAAAGTCCCTCCGCAACCCCGCGCAGAGAGATCCCCAGCTGCAGGCAGGCCCCTGCCGCCGCCAAGGAGTTATTCACGTTGAAGGCGCCGCCCAGGCCCAGGGATACGGGCATCTGGCTGCCCATGGCATGAAGCACATAGGAAATCCCTTCCAGGCCCACCTGGCAGTCTGTAGCCCGGTAATGCATCCCCTCCCCATGGCCGTAGGTCAAGGTCACCCCTTGTCGGCCGGCTGCCATCTGCCTCCATGCCGGATCGTCCCCGCAGAGCAGGGCTGCGGCGCAGCGGCTGTCCTCAAAGAGCAGCGCCTTGGCGGCAGCATAGTTCTCCATCGTGTGGAAATCATCCAAATGGTCCTGGGTGAGGTTGGTAAAGATCCCCACGGCAAAATGGAGGCCCTCCAGCTTCCGCAAGGCCAAGGCATGGGCCGATGCTTCCAGCACCACGGTGTCGCAGTCTGCGTCCCGCATTCTTGCCAGAAGCTGATACAGCTCGGGCGGATCCGGGGTGGTCAGATGCTGGGGCAGCTCCTCCTGCCCGATATAGTTGGCTACCGTTCCCAGCATTCCCACCTTATGGCCTTGTGTCTCCAAAATGTGCTTGATTAGATGGGTCGTTGTGGTTTTCCCATTGGTGCCGGTCACCGCCACCAGCGTCATGTCCCGATCCGGATGCCCCCAAAAGGCCGAGCAGGCTTGGGCCAGCGCCAGGCGCGCATCCTCCACCTTGATCTGGGGGCAGGTGATCTCAGGCAAAAAGCGCTCCACGACCAGGGCGGTCGCACCCGCCTCCACAGCCTGGGCGGCAAAGCTGTGCCCGTCCACCTTCGTACCTGGAATGCAAACATAGAGGCTGCCCGGCGCCGCCTTTCGAGAGTCCAGGCATATGCCGGTAATTATGGTCCCTGCGTCGCCCTGGCAGACGCCGCCGGGTATGCTGTTCAGGATTTCCATCAATTGCATTGTTCGTTCCTCCGGGCAATTCCGCCCTATTTAGGATCATCAGGCCTTCCGGCATCCGATTTTGTCGAAACAGGGATCCCTCTCCCCTAGGCGCACAAGATTAGGATTCCTCCGGTTCGGGCGTCTGGGCAGGATTCATTTCTGCGCTAAACTCCACCGTCACCGTATCTCCCACATAGAGCTGGCTTCCGGCTACTGGGCTCTGGGATTGGACGATGCTTCCGTTGCCCCGGATCCGCATCTTAAGTCCCAGCTCCTCCAGGGCTTTCTTGGCTTCACTGGCCGTTTTGCCCGCCAAATCAGGCACTAGAACCTGGTTATCATAGAGGGCGTCTCCCACGTTCTCCAGGCCGAGGACGACGGTAGAACCCTGAACGGCGGTCTCCCCACCGGCAGGAAGCTGATCCACTACGCTGTCCCCTACGCCCTCCACCACAGCGGTAAAGCCTGCGGCCTCCAGCTGTGCAATAGCCAACTCCGGCGCCATGCCCGTCACATAAGGCACCTCCCGGGTATCCTCCTGGACGCTGACGCTCTGGGGCACACCCAGATACTGGAGCGTGTCCTCCAAGATCTGGGAAACGTAAGGCGCCGCCACAATGGAGCCGTATTCAGACGATCCTCCCGGCTCATCCACAATGAAAAGCACCACCACCTGCGGATCATCCGCTGGGGCAAAGCCGCAAAAGGAACTAATGTACTTGCCGCTCTCTATGGTGCCGTCCTCTCCATACTTCTGGGCGGTGCCGGTTTTTCCACCAACAGCATAGCCTTCCACCGCACCGTTGCGGCCGCTGCCATTGTCCACCACCGACTGCAGGATCTGTCGCATAACGCGGCTGGTATCCTCGGAAATCACGTTCTCCCTCACCACAGTGGGCTGGTATTGCTGGATCGCCTGGCCTTGGGCATTGGTAATCTCCTTCACCACATAAGGCTGCATTAAACTGCCTCCGTTTATGACTGCCGAAACCGCCGTAATCAGCTGAATGGGAGTCACGGCAATGGACTGCCCAAAGCCAATCCGCGCTAAATCCACGTCCCGCACATACTTGCTGGCGGTAATGATACCACTGGCCTCCCCATAGAGCCCGATATCCGTGGTAGTCCCCAAGCCCAACTCGTAGAGCTTATCGTAGAAGAGCTCCGTACCCATGGACAGCGCCATATCCATAAAGGCCGGGTTGCAGGAGTGCTCCACCGCCTGGGTCAGCGTCTGGGAACCGTGAGGCCGATAGCTCCAGCACCGAATCTTCTGTCCATCCACAATGCGGTAGCCCGGACAGTAGTAGGTGGAGTTCAGCGTTGCGTTTCCCGTCTCCAAGGCGGCGGCGGTGGTCAAAATCTTGAAGGTAGACCCCGGCTCATAAGAGTCGGCAATACAGCCATTGCGAGTGAGCTGGTTCAGCAGAGCGGTGTCATTGCGCGGAGGATCGTTGTTGTCGTAGTCAGGAAGATTGGCCATAGCCAAAATCTCTGCCGTATTGGGATCCATGACGATGCACCGCACCGATGCTGCCTTCTGCTCGATCAGGCACTGCTCGGCGGCCTTCTCCACAAAGCCCTGGATGACCGCGTCCAGCGTCAGGACTACATTGTAGCCATCCTTGGGCGCGATATACTCCTCCACATTCAGGTCCCCGGAAAGCTCCAGTCCCTTCCCGTCCTTTTCGTACTTGACATAGCCGTCCGTCCCGGTCAGGTACTTATTGTACCGTGCCTCCACGCCCTCCAGGCCGTCGCCGTCAATATTGGTAAAGCCCAACACCTGGGTCATAAAGTCGCCCATCGGGTAGTAACGCTTGGTGTCCTCCACCAGCTTCACCCCGCGCATTTTGCGGTAGTCGGGATGGTCCTCATCGGAGCTGTTGGCCAGGAGCTCATTGATGGCCGCGCTCTGCTCACTGGATATCTGCCGCTGGAAATCAATCTGCCCTCGGTCCTTGTTGGCCTCAATCTTTTTGCGGACGTCCTTAATGTCCATCTCCAAGATCTGGGCAAGCTGTTCCATAACAAAGTCCGGATCGCCGTACTCATAAAGGGTGGCAGGAAAAATAACCACCATGTCGCAGCTGGCCGAACCCGCCACAATTTCCCCGTTCCGATCGGTAATATTGCCACGCTGGGCCGAGACAGAGGTTTCCCGCACCCATTGGTTGGAAGCCTTTGCCAAATTCTCATCGGCCCAAAACAACATCAAAAAGGCCATTCGACCTAGGACGATGACCCCTAAAATAGCAAATATGCAAAATAACGCCACTACGCGGGAACGATTGATGATACCCGTCTTTGCCACGGTTTATCCTCCTTATTCGCCCGCAAACATGAGCGGGAACTCAGCGGTCCGCCAGCATAACATCCTCCCCTTCAACCTGAGGCACAACATAGAGAATGGAGTCGGCGTCGGGATACCCCATCCCCAGCGCCTCCGCCTCGGTCATGATGCGGTTGATATTGTTTTGGGTATGGATTTTCTCCGTGATACGGCTCTGCTGGCTCTGCTCCAGCTCAATGTCGCTCTTCAGCACGCGAATATCCACCTGCAGTGCCGTCACCATGGACTGGGCAAAGACGATAAAGCCCAGGACAGCAATCACCACCACCACAAGGGCTAGACGGGAGGCAAAGCGCGCAAATCCGGGCCGGGAAGCCTTCCCTGCTTGGGGCGCACGCGCGACACTGCCGGCAGCATAGGGCCTGGCATAGTCGTAAGCTGGCATGTTCATGTGTATTCACGCTCCCTGTCTATCAGAACTCGGCCTTCCGCATCGGCCTTGACAAATATACGTAGCTTCGCGCTGCGGGATCGGGGATTGGCCTCGATCTCCGCCGCAGATGGAACCAAGGGTTTATGGGGGATTCGCTTCCCCTGGGAAATCCGCCCGCAGATACAGTACGGCGCGCTGGGTGGACAGACGCACGGGTTCTCGGCCGCGGCCATGGCCTCCTTCACCGCCCGGTCCTCCAGAGAGTGAAACGTGATCACCGCCAGCCGCCCCCCGGGCCTGAGCAGCCCGATCAGCGATGTAACGGCGTCCCCCAGCCCCTCCAGTTCGCCGTTGACCTCAATGCGAATGGCCTGGAAAGTGCGCTTGGCGGGATGGGGGCCTCCCCGTCGGGCCCCGGCAGGAATGGCCGCCAGAATCACCTCCACCAGATCCCCGGTGGTGGCAATGGGCGAAATCTCCCGGCGCTTTACGATAAATTGGGCAATACGCGGCGCCCACTTTTCCTCCCCGTAGCGGCGCAGGATTTCCGTCAGCCGCTCACGGGACAGGGTATTGACCACATCATAAGCCGAATACGGGGCGGAAGGATCCATCCGCATGTCCAGCGGGGCATCCGCATTGTAGGAAAATCCCCGGGAGGGCTCGTCCAGCTGGTAGGAAGACACCCCCAGGTCCAGCAGCGCGCCATCCAGCGCCTCCACGCCGTGCTGTGCCAGCAGGGCAGCGGCATCCTTGTAGTTGCCGTGCACCGGCACAAAGGACGCTCCAAACCGAGACAGACGGCGGGACGCCGCCTCCAGGGCCTCCGGATCCCGGTCGATCCCGTACAGGCGGCCGGACGCCCCCAAGCGCTCCAAGACCGCTTCGGCATGGCCTCCGCCGCCCAGGGTGCCGTCCAGGAAGGTCATTCCCTCCTGGGGCGCCAGATGCTCCAGGCAGGCCTCCAGCATAATGGAGGTGTGCGCAAAGGGCCGCGCCATCAGATCACCACGCCCTTTGCCGCCGCGCGCTCCATGGCGGCACGGAACCGCTCGTCCATCACGGGCTTGCGGGCCAGGTAGAGCTCCTTGTCCCAGATCTCCACGCGATTCCGGGTGCCGGCAATCACAACATCCTTCTGCAGGGAAGCGCACTGCCGGTGCTCCGGGGAGATATTGACCCGTCCCTGGCTGTCCAGCGTCACATCGTTGGCATTTTGGAACAGGAAAGATTCAATCATCGTGCTGTCCTCATCCATCAGGGAGACGCCGGCCAGCTTATCAATGATCTCATTAAAGGTCTCCTCCGAAAACGCCCAGAGGCAGTTCTGATGGAAGGAAGGACAGATTATGAAGGTCTCCCCCAGTCCCGCACGGAACTTGGCCGGGATAAACAGGCGGCCCTTGGCATCCAATGTATGCTCATAGCGGCCCATGAAGCCCTTGATCGCCATGCAATCCCTCCTTCCGTATTCCTCCAACTTCCACCACTTTGCCCCACTTTGATGGATACACACTTATTATATCGGGTTAAAACAGGGATGTAAACCCCTTTACCCCGATAAATCCACTTTGATGCAAGGAATTTACAAATGAAAATTCCCTCCCGCAGGTTTGCCCAATAAAAAAAGCCGTCCCGCGCGGGACGGCCAGTTCTGGCAAGGATTCTACAGGGAGGGCGGCAGGCATTACAGGGCCAGCTGGGAGAAGCAAGGGGTCTGGCGGGTCTCCCCGGGGACATAGCACCAATACATATCCCCTGCTTCCAGCGCCTCCAGCGTAAGCAGGGTTGCCCGCACCCTGTCCCGTGCGGCGGTGTCGCCGTAAAACGCGCCCCATTCCCCCACCACCATCGGGACGCCCATACGCCGCGCCGCTTTGGCGTGCCGGCAGAAGATGAAATTCACCCGTTCCTGGGAATATGCCTGAACGTCCGTGTCCACCACCAAGTCATAGCCATGGGGCGCATACACCTGGCAAGGATCGGGATACCGGCCTCCCAAAGCTTCCAGCGCCGAAGGGACCCCCAGATTGCCAAAGTAGCTGTTGCAGAAAAACAGCATGGTACTGGAATCCTCCACTCGAATGGCCGCCGCCACCCTATTGTAAAAGGGCTGCAGCACCGTGCGGTCAAACACCTCGCCATACGGCGCGACGGTATCGATCACATCGATATACGTCTTGAGCGGAAGTTCCCGCAGCCATTTCTCCAGATGGCTTGGTTGGGTATAGAGATCCCAGAGTTCCGCCTTTTTGACGGGACGTCCCGCTTCCCGCGACAGGCAGTCCTGCACGGCATCCTGCAGACGGGCGGCCGTGGCGCCCGCCCCGCTGCCGGGAATGGGCTCGTTGTAGAGGTCATAACCCACCACATAGGGATGGTCGCCAAACCGGGCGGCCACCCGGCGCCAGGCCTCCTGGAAATGCTCCTGCAGCCTCCATCCGTCCGGCAACATCGCATTGGACCAAAAGCTGTCGATGGCATGCTGTACCGCCGGGCTTATCAGATAAGCGCTGCTCCACATCCCCGGCAGCGCCCTGTGCGGCATCCCGTCGTTGAGAACCGCCCAGTCCGGGGCGCCGTCGGCATACCGGCGTGCGTAAAGGTCCTGATGCATATCCAAAATAACCGCAATCCCGTGGTTGGCAAATGCATCCACCTGCCGCTCCACCTGATCCAGGTACCGGGACGCAAATCTTCTGGGGCTCGGCTCCAGTCCATCCCAAAAGATGCCCAGGCGGACACAGTTCACCCCAATCCGCGCCAAAGCGTCCCAGTCCTCCTGGGACAAGAAATACAAATACCCGGCACGGGGATCCTTATTCACCACATTCACGCCATGCAGACGCGCAGGCGCTCCCTCGGCGTCCACGATTCTTCCCCTCTTCACCGTGAAGACCTTATCCATTTTCCGTCCTCCATTCTCCGCCATGCCATCGCAAGCAAAAAGGGCGCTCCCCCCTTGCGGGAGTCCGCCTATTGCAAAAAAGGGCTTGTCCCAGCCCTCTATAAAATTTCCATGGCGCCGTCCTCGGTTTCCCGGGCCAGCATAGCCGGATCACAGCGCAGGTAGTCGCAGGACACCATGCGGTAACGCACGCCCCGGAGCTCCCCTTCAAAGGCGAACGCCAGATGGGGCCCATGAAGATGCCCATAGCTAACCTGATCCACGCCGGCCGACTCCAGGATCTCGGTCAATACCGAAGGCTCCTGCTTGTCATTAAAGGGAGGGTAGTGCATCATCACCAGCAGCCTGTCCCCTTCCTGCCGCTGCCTGGCGGCGTGGGCCAAAGATAGCTCCAGGCGCTGGGCTTCCCGGCGAAGGATCTTCTCATCCTGGGCGGTGGAAGCCGACGCCGCACAGCTCCAGCCCCGGGTTCCGGCAATGACCGCCTTCCCGCACCGAAGGCTGTCATTCTGCAGCACAAAAAAGCCGGGCCCCGCCGCTTCCCGCACCCGGGAGAGCGAACCCCACCAGTAATCATGGTTTCCCCGCAGAAGCACCTTCTTTCCAGGAAGAGCGCCAATCTCCGCCAGATCGGCCCGGGCGTCCTCCAAGCTCATGGCCCAAGAAATATCCCCGCCGATAAGCACCACATCCTCTTCGCCCACCTTGGCCTTCCAGCGCTCCTGCACCCGCTCCCAATGTCCTTCCCAATGAGGCCCAAAGATATTCATAGGCTTGGGACATGCCTTAGACAGATGCAGATCCGATATGGCAAAAATCTTCATCGGTCCTCCTGGCGGTTAGAGAGCCGCCGGCGCCCCCGCGCGGCCCTACTCGTCCTCGTCTTCTTCGTCGTCGCCAAATTCCCTCTCCATATCCTCCAGCTCGCTCTCCGGCGCGTCATCGGGCGGCGTCAGCTCGATTTCCATGTCGTCCAGATCCTCGGTATCGTCCAGGATCTCCTCGGGCGTCTCGTCGGAAAAGGTTTCGTCCTCCTCGCCGATTCGCTTGTGCTCCCGCAGGCACTGGGAGCACAGCTCGCTGCCGGGCTGGGCGGGACGCTCGCCGCAGACCAGGCAGATCTCCACATGCTCATGGCTGTCATCCACCCCGCGCATTTCCCGCGCGCACACGGTGCAATACTTCTCGCCCTCTTTCATATAGTTGAGCTCACAACGAGGGCACTTTACCAACGCCATGCAATCCACCTCATCCATCATTCTATTTCGAGTCTACCATTGAGATATTATCATACACCCAGCCCCGTGCAAAGGCAATTCTTTCCATGGGAAAAAACTGACAATTTTATTGCATTATTGTTACGTTTGTATTACATTCGCAACAACCCTGGTGCAAGTATCCATGCCGCCCAATTTCTGTCTCAGAACGGGTTCCGAGCACGAAAACTATTATGCACAATCGACAGGGAGTATGCAACTTCTATCTGCAAGAAAGCGAGGCATCCATGAAAAAGGTTCTCCTCTCCACACTATGCGCGATCAGCGTCACCGCGTTACTGGCCGGACCGGCTTCGGCCGCCTGTTCAGCGGATACGGAACGCTTCGCCCCGTCTTGCCCGCAGTCGCTGTGCGCCGCTATCTGGGAGGAGCTTTGCGAGATTCTGTCCTGCCATGGCTTGATAAACATCCCCCCCGCGCCTACGGCTGCCGTCACCCCCGCGCCTACGGAGGAAGCCCGGCCCGTCTCGGGCGACGTTCAGACTCTTCTGCAGCTCATCAATACGGATCGCGCAAAAAACGGGCTATCTGCATTGACCCTGGATTCCTCTCTGTCAGCGGCCGCGCTCTCTCACAGCCTGGATATGCAGGCCAACGGCTTTTTCTCCCACACCTCTCCCACGTACGGAAGCTTTCAGGCCCGTCTTGCCGCCTCAGGCATCCGCACCCTAGGCGCTGGAGAAAATATTGCCCGGTATGCCACACTGGAAAAGGCCCATGCAGCTCTCATGGCTTCTGAAGGACACAGGGCTAACATTCTGGGCGCAAATTATACCCATGTGGGGCTTGGCATTGTCTATGATAGCTCCCAAGGCGCCTATACCATCACCGAATGGTTTGCCCGCCTGGCATAAGGAGCGCCGGAGGGGTCCAGCCCCCTGGAGTTTCTAAGGCCAACGCTTATAAAAACGCGTCAGCCTCTCGCAAACGGCGGCAACAACAAGCCAGGGCGGGGCCTCTATGGCCCCGCCCTGGTCTTATGAAGAATAGCTATACGGTTGGAAGCGGAGCCGCGTCCCGGCTCTCGCAGGGGAAGGGCATGCCGGACGTTTCTCCGGCCCGGCGGGCTACTCCACCCGGTAGAGCTCCATCTGTCCCGGGGCCAGCCAGGTGGAGATCCGGCTCCCGCCCTCCTCCCGGCCAAAGGCGGCGTCTCCCCACTGGACATCGGTAAGCTCGGTCTCCCGGGGGCCGAAGTCAACCCGGAAGATGCGAGGTTCTCCGCGCACCAGCGTGTCCACGTGCAGGGATTCCTTCACGGAGTTATTCACCACCGAAAAATACGTCCGCCCTGCCTCGTCATGGTACACCGAGTAAATGGCAGGCGTATGATCGCTGGTGCGGACGTAGGCCACCAGAGGATCGGTGTACTCCACAAAGAGGGGGAAGCCGCCATAAGCCCGGTTCACATGGAAGACCCGATCCAGGGTCAGACCGTTCATGGCCTCGGCCTCCCGTTTCAGGAAGGTGCGGTGGATACGGCTCATGCTGGTGTAGGTGGCGGTCCTCTCTCCGTGCTCATCAATGGGGGCAATACGGTAATTCACGTGAGGCTCCCGCATATAGAAAAAGAACCACATAATGGCCCTGCAGCCGCAGGCCAGGCTGGTAAAGAGCTGCCAGCGCAGGTCGTCCTCGCTGGGGCAGCGGTACTTAAAGTGCCCCACACTGAGCACGGTATTCCACAGGGGGATCCCCGCCTGGTGTGCCGCCTTGCCAAAGGTGTAAAGGTTAGCAAAATACTGCTCCACCCCGGCATCCCCTTCATTCATCTGGGCGTAGCAGTCGTAGCTGAACATATCCAGCCGTGCCTCCTGGGCAAACTCCGCCAGGAAGGCGTCATAGGTGCGCCCGGGGCAGAGCCGGTCCACGATGTGGGGAAAGAAAGGCAGATGATTGAGGAAGGGGGTAAGATGGGGAGCCATCTCCTTCTCGATGCGGCAGGCTGCCTTGGCGTCGGCCAGTCCCAGCGGGTCGTGGGGCTCATCCCCTACGTGGAAACCAAAAACTGCCGGGTGCCCGCCAAAGTCCTCCAACGCCTGGGCAAAGCGGGCGCGGAAGCCCGCTTCGTCTGTAGAGGCCCCGGGCCAGCGTCCGCGGCTGTCGCAGACGATAATTCGGATTCCCTTTTCCTGGCACGCGTCCAAGGTAGCCAGGAAATTGGCCTTATCGCTGCGCCCGTCCACATACTCGGCGCTCATGGTCAGGGTGATGCCACAGTCCGCCCAATCCTGGACATCGGCGGGATGCTGTTGGTCGGCGGCCACATAGTTCCAAAATCCCAAGGGGAAACGTTCGGTCTTCATCGCACTACCTCCTTGTCGGGGATGTACCCCGTTCCCTTGCATTATAGCCCCTTGCCGTCCCGGCCGGGATAGCCAAAACTGACAAGCGCCATGCACATAATGGGCAATTTGCCTGCGGCGGGGATTGACAAGTTATCTCTCTTTCCTTATAATTAGTTTATAGCGCAGAACAATCATTTTGGAGGAGGCTCAATATCCCATGAATAATAGCAAAAACCTTGCTACGGCATCACTGGTTCTCGGTATCATCTCGGTCGTTTGTGTATTCTTCGGCTACGGCGCGCTCCTGGGCATCGTCCTGGGCATCATCGGTTTGATCCTGGGCATCAACGCTAAGAAGGCCGCTCCCAGCGGCATGGCCACTGCGGGCATTGTCCTGTCCATCATCGCCATCGCGGTCTGTGCCATCGGGTTCATCGCCTGCGTGGCCTGTGTGGGTATGCTTGCCGCTTCCCTTCCGGCAGTGTCCTAGGAGTCGTTCCGGCACATTTAAGCTTCTGCGCTTTGCCCGGACTCTCTCCCCCCTTTATTCCGGCGGCCCTCTGGGCCGCCCTTTTTGTAGGTGATTCCATGTATCCGCTGATTCATTTGGGGCCCATCACCCTGGGTACCTATGGTCTGATGATCTGCCTGGGTGTGGCCCTGGCGGCACTGGCGCTGATTCCCGTCTGCCGCAGGCTGGGGCAGAGTACGCAAGATGCTCTATTCATGGCGGTCTATGCCCTGGTGGCTGCCGCGGTGGGCTCCAAGCTCCTTTACCTGTTCACCGTCCTGCCCCAGCTTCCCGACTACACCGGGGAGCAATGGGCCGGCCTGCTGTCCGGCGGTTGGGTCTTTTACGGCGGCCTGCTGGGTGCGGTAGGAGGCGCCGTCCTCTATTGCCGCCAGTTCCACCTGGATACCCTGGCCCTGGTGGAACCGGTGGTGGTGGTTCTTCCCCTGGGCCACGCCATAGGAAGGGTGGGCTGCTTCATGGCCGGCTGCTGCTATGGCTGCCCCTGCCCGCCCCCCTGGGGCATTACCCTGCGGAACTCCTTCATCGCCCCCAACGACATCCCCCTTTTCCCGGTGCAGCTGGCCGAAGCTGCGGCGCTGCTGCTGCTCTTCGCCGCACTGGTCCTCTTCACGCGCCGACACAGCCATCCCCAGCGGACCTTGGGCCTGTATGTTACGATCTACGCCATGGCCCGGTTCTTCCTGGAAATGCTGCGCTACGACGCCGATCGGGGCGTCTGGCTGGGTTTGTCCACCTCCCAGTGGATCAGCCTGGCGCTGATCCCGCTGGGAATCGCCCTGCTCTGCCGCGGCGAAAGCGGATTTCTGCGAAAAAAGCTAAATTTTGCAGATTGGGCCCCCAAAAAGAATCAATAACCCCTTGCCCCCAGGCCTAAGCAGGTATATGATAGAAATCGACAAAGGATGCAAGGAGGGATGGGCATGGCAAAAACTTCGTCTTCCATCGAGGAGCTGGACGAGAGGCAGGAGCTGCTGCACATGTTCTTTGGCGAGGGGCCCCAGTACACCCACGAAGGGAGGCTCTACACTCCTTCCATCTATAGCTGCGAGCACTTTACCTGCCGCTACTGCGCGGGGATGCCCGAGCACGACGGATACCACAACTGCGCCTTTTATGAGGACCGTCTGGAGTGCCAGTGCCACATCTGCCGCCACTATGACGGCATCAGCTGCAGTCACCCTGCCAAGAGGAAGATTTAGTGCCCTTGGAGGACACGCCTGCTGCAAATAAAATCCAGGCCCGGCGGTTTGCAATCCGCCGGTTTTTTTGTTTGTCAAGAAACCTCCGGAAAAAGGAAGGCATCCTATTGGGTCCGTCCCATCAGGCCCTGTCTCTGCGGAGGTCTGCTCCCAAGCCTCTCCCCTGTTACAAAGGCAGAGGAAAAACCTTTTGCGTGGGATTTCTTCGGTATGATACAAGCCCGGCGGACTGCGGTCCGCCGGGCTTTTGCATTTCACATCAACCGCCAAACGCAGGCAGCGCAGGCTCTAGCAGCCAACCAAGGTGGTAAAGCTGTGAGCCGGAATCACAAGCCCCTCCTCCAGGGTTACCGTGCCCTGGGAGGCCAGGCTTACCGTATCGTCGGTACGCCACAGGGTATACGCTCCCGCCGGCATGCCCTCCAGCTTCACCGTCTGATCCTCGTCCGAGGTATTCAGCAGCACCGCCACAGGCTTGCCCTCGGCGCTGAGCCATCCGCTGGCCAGCAGGCCCTCCTCCACGTCGCCGCCGGTCATCTCCACCCGCTGGGCGCCGGGCCGCAGGAACCGGGCATAGTGGCCCATGGCCCACAGGATCTTGGTGGGATGGACGCCGGGGGTGTAGTTCTCCTCATCCATATCCAGGTAGACCAGGGCGTCCTTATAGTCGCCGCCGGAAAGGGCCAGCCACCACTGCCAGGCAGAGGCATTGCCATAGACCAGGTCGCCATGGATGGCCTTGGCCACATATTCGCCCGCCGCCATGGTCAGGTCGCGCTTGGGGCCGTAGGGGCCCAGCACGCACAGCTCGGTCATCCAGTACTCCAGGCCGGGATGACGGCCCATGGTAGCCATGAGGGCATCCCGGGTCTTCTTAATGCGTCCGGGGGTATCGGTGCCGTAGCTGTGGCCTGCAGCGATGGGCGCGATGGCCTGGCGGATCTCCTGGCGGGAGAGCAGGTCGCGGATCACCTCGTTGTACTTGGCGCCGTACTGGTAACCGGGCTTATCGGTATCCCGGTCGTTGACCATGCGGCCCTTCCGCCAGTACTCCTCGTACAGAGGCGCAGCCAGGTCCTCGTCGATCATGTGCACCAGCGTGTTGCACTCTGCCACCAGGATTTTCGCCGTAACCGGAGAATCCTGCAGGGCCTTGGCCAGAGCCAGGATTACGGGAACCATGTCCTCGTTGCTGTAGCGGCAGCCTTCCTGCTTGGGATCGTTCCAGGTGACGGCCGGCTCGTTGATGGGGCTGATATAGTCAAAAGGTAGTCCAATCTCCTGGAAATGGGCCAGCACATCCACCAGGAACTTGGCAAAGTCTGCCTCCCGTCCGGGCGCCAGGTTGGTGGTGGAGGTGTCGTCCCCGTCCGAGCGGCAGTGCCCGTTGCGAGTCATCCAGGCAGGGGGGCTGTTCACAAAGGCAATGGCCCGCTCCACGCCCATGCGCTTGGCCTCCCGCAGGAGGTACTGCTGTCCGGCGTGTTCGTCCCAGTTGTAATCCCCGTCCTCGGTCATCTTGAAGCAGCCCGAGCGCATCATCCAGTTGGCAATGAAATTCCCCGGCTTATCATAGACCGTGGAACCGCCGCCCAGGTTGAAGCGGATGCAGCTCAGGCCCGCGCCCTTCTCCCGGTCGAAGAGATAGGCCGCCACCTGGGCCATGTCCTCCGGGGTTGCCCGCTCATAGGCCGGATCCAGCCACCAGCAGGCCGACGCGCCAAAGTTGTCCATACGCTGATAACGGATCCTCTTGTCGTAGGTCAGTGTACGCATGCTCATTCTCCTTGCCGTGCAAGCCGGCACTATAGATTTTTATGGTTAGCACCAGTATAGCACATGTTTCTTCCCCAATCCAAGTAGGATTCCTTCCAAAATGCGGCAAAGGCTTTCGGAAAATCCGTCTACCGCAAGTCCAAGGGACTCATCCAAGCGCTGTTGCCTGCCCGGTCGGTAATCTGGCAGCGCAGGAAATGTTCCTCAAGGCGGGCGCGGTACGCGGCGGTAGTCAGTCCCGCTCCGGTCTGGACGCGGCCGTCCACCCAGGGCAGGTCGCTGTAGAAGACAATCCGCTCCACCGGCGTGCACTCCACCCGCAGGGTACCCCCGTCCCAGGCGATCCGGGTAAAGCGCGGGCCCCGGCTGGCGTAAAAGCGTCCGGCGTCCAGCGCCTCCAGGATGCTCTCCCGGCTGGCATCCGCCGCATTGAGCCAAATCCAGGACTGGCAGGCGTCGCCGTCATAGTGATGGGCGTCATCGCTGGCCACCAGCGGCACGGGGAAGCCTCGGGCCGCCGCCACGTCCAGAATCCCGGAGGAGTCCCCCCGCTCCCCGTTCCAGGGCGGATTGGACACAGTATTGTACACTTCCGCCGCGGCAATGCCCACCAGGGAGGCAATGGTATCCGGTCCATTCAGCGACCAGGCAGGATGCGCCAGGATCGCCCGGCCCTTGAGGGCGGCAATGACCTCCAACCCCGCTTGGGGACTGGACAGCGCGGCGCGGTCTTCCTCCGGGGATGAGGCCCGCTCCAAGCCCACCCCTACGATATGGATCACTTCGCTGGGAAGCTCATAGTCATACTCCACCCCGGTGAGCAGCGTCATATCCGGGTCTTCCCGGGCCACGCTCCGCCGGTGGTCGGTAATGGCCAGAAAATCATAACCTTTTCCCTTGTAAAGGGCGATGACCTCCTCGGGGGTGCAGCGGCCGTCGCTGACCGTGGTGTGGGTATGCAGATTGCCCTTCAGCCAAAGCGGCTTATCAAAAAGCTCCATTTCATCTGCCTCCTTCCGTGGCATTCTCTCCCACTATAGCACAGCCGCATCCGATTGCAAAGCCGGGCCCAGCGTGATATACTCAAAAAAAATTTCCAGGAGGCCATGATGGGAACCGTACCCTTTATCCATAGCATTCGCATTCGCTATGCCGAAACCGACCGCATGGGCATCGCCCACCACAGCATGTACGCCGTATATATGGAAGAAGCCCGGACAGAATACATGCGAGCCATGGGTTTTTCTTACGCGCAGGCAGAGGCCGAGGGCATCATGCTGCCCCTCAGCCAGCTCTCCTGCCAGTACAAGTCCCCCGTAACCTACGACGATACCTTGGACATCGCCGTGCGCATGGCTGCCTTTCGCGGTGCGCGGCTGACGCTGTCCTACGAAATGACCTGCGCCGGCCGGCTGGTAGCCCTGGGCGAAACCGTCCACGCCATCACCGATACCCGGCTCGTTCCCGTCAACCTGCGCCGGGTTCATCCGGCGCTGTACGCCGCCTTCTCCCAGGCTCTGGAGAAAGAAGTCAAAAAGGAGGAATGATCCCTTGTCTGCCACGCCCCGCGCGGGCCGGCCGGCCCGCGCCCTTTGGGGGTACGGTCTGCTGGCCCTGGGAATGATCCCTTTGGGCACCCTGTACTATGCCGCCCGCGGCGACCTGCTGCGCAGCAATATGTCCCGTATCAGCGGCACGCTGGGGCTTTGGCCGGGGCTGGCCTGCTGGGGCGCGGCCACCGCGCTCTACTTTTTCTTTTTCCTGGCGCATCTGTTTTCCTTGACAGGCTACCAGCGTCCTTGGGGACGTGGACTGCTCTTCGCCTCCAGCCTCTGCCTCATGCTGGGGGTGGCCGCGCCCTTCTCCCCCGAACGGTCCCTGCCCCTGGCCCAGCTGCATAATGTGCTGGCCATGTCGGCCTGCCTGCTTTCCATAGCCGCGCTGTATGTGTTTGTGTTCTCTCTGCGGGAGAAGGCGCCGGCCGTGCACCGCAAGGCGCTGATCCTGCTTACGGCATGGGTCGGAACGGCCGCGGGAATCTTTCTGGCCGGCGGCATTACGGGCCTTTTGGAGGTGTTCTATACCAGCGCGGCCAGCGTCTTCCTCTATGTACTCTATATCTGGCTCTACCGCGCCGAAAACGCCCGTGCCGCATCCTAGTCCCTCCCTTCCGCAGCACGCCATACGCCTCTTCGAATTTGGGGCACGTTTCCCTTAGGAAGCGGGCCATCTTTTGAAAAAGGCGCCCTGCACCCCGCGAAATCTTTAGGAAAAAGAGCTGCTGAAAACCAATCCAGGGCACAACCGAAAAAAGATGCCGCCGTTCCCCCATTTCATGGCGGAATGCCAGCCGAGAAATATGGAGCGCTGCAGAATAAAACCTGCAGCGCTCCCATCAGCCTGTCGAAAAATCGGTCTGACATGCAAGGAACGTCCATCTTCCTGCATGTACAAAAGCCCTCGGCAGAGTTTTGCCGCCCGCAGACGGCGAATGAATGGTAAATTCAAAGATTCCGGGGGCATGTGTCTGAAAAGTTTTGACTTCTCAGACCGCAAGTGCGCGAACTTGGGGCAAGTGCCCACGGCGGGCTGCATCTCCTCGAAAACATGCTTGCATGTTTGAGAAGCGTCGTCCCTGCACTTTGGCTCCCACGCCTACTTTTTCATAAACAATCCCTCGTAGAGGGCATCAAAGAGCAGCCCCGTCTTGTCGCTGGAGTGCTCCCAGTACATGATCCCCCGGACGCCCTTCTCCCGGACATAGGCAGCCTTGTAACCCATGGACATGGGATCGTCATAGGTGATAAAGCTCCGCCCGTTGAAGAGCCAGGGCGCCTTGGCGTCCTCATCCCAATACTTGACATACTCCTGGCTCCGCTCGTAAATGAGGTGGATGGCCGTATACCCCGGGCCGTAGACGCAGGGGGTGGTCATCTTCTGGTTCATCCCGTGGTTGACGTCGGGCACGCCGTCCCACCGGTGGGAGTAAAAGGCCGCGCCGATCACCAGCTTGTCGTAGGGAATCCCCAGGGCGTGGTACTTCTCCACGCACAGGTCGATGCAGTCCGGATAGAAGCAGCCCTTGGGACTGTACAGGTTGCTGTGGTGGCCGGTGTAATTCTCCGCCCAGGCGGCGTCCCGGATGTCATAGGTCATTAGGTTGATGAAGTCCAGCACCTCGGCCACTGCCGCCACGTCGGTATTGCGCAGGTAGAGATCCCAGGCCGCCGCCGCGATGGTCAGCCAGGTCTTCCGCCCGCCCCGCTCCTTTTCATAGGCGTCCAGGGCCTTGCGATAGGCCCGCATCAACTGGACGTGCTGTTCCTTTTCCTCCATATGCCCGGTGTTACAGGGGAATTCCCAGTCGCAGTCAATGCCGTCCAGTTGGAACTCCCGCACCACGTCCATGGTGGACTCCACAAAGCCGGGCAGGTTCTCGGCGGTGGTAGCCTCCCCATGGCCGCCGGCGCCGCCTCCGCCTGTGGAAAGGAGAATCACCAAATCCGGATTGTTGCGGCGGATCTCCTCCAGGTAGTAACGGTTGGCGCGGATAGCGCTGGCATCGATCTTATTGTCCTTGACCACGCCAAAGGCCAGGTTCAAGTGGGTCAGGCGGCGCGCCTGGGCAGGCGTCACGTCGGCCAGCCCCCGAGGCACGCAGTATGCGGCGAATACAATGGGTTTCCTAGACATACTTTTCCTCCTTATGCCTTTTCCAAGGTCCGGCGCACCGCCAGGCACCGGCGGGCGCAGTCGGTCATGGCGGCCGGGTCAAAGCCCGGCACATCCGCGTAGATGGTATCATGCAGCGGCGCGGCCCAGGTCTCGGGAATCCCTCCGCGGCCCAGGAAGGCCCCCATAACGGAACCTACGGTGGCGCCGTTGCAGTCGGTATCCCAGCCGCCCAGCACGGCGGTGGTGATGGCCTTCTCGTAATCGCCGGCGCCGTGGAGCAGCGCGGCGGCGCAGAGGGCGGCATTGTTGTTGGTATGGACGCCGCTCATGCCGCGGAAGCGGTCCCACAGGCCCTGGAGCAGTGCCTCGGGGTCCTTCTCCCGGCGCGCCAGGCCGGCAGCAAAACGTATGTCCTCATACAGCCGACTGCGGGTAGGAACCTGGGCAAGTCCGGCTTCCAAGATCTCCTCCACATCCCCGGCGGTAAAGGCGGCGGCAATCATGGCCGCGCAGAACATCGCCCCGTAAATGCCGTTCTTTACGTGGGAGAAGGAGGCGTCCTCCCAGGCCAGGCGGGCGGCCAGCGCCGGATCCCCGGCGGCGCAGTAGCCGTAGGCGTCCACACGGATCTGGGCGCCGATCCACTCCCGGTATGGGTTACGATAGGTACGCACCCAGTCCAGCTTCTCCCGGAAGTCTTCCGGCTTCTCCCCATGCATATGGGACTTCACCTGGGCAAAGTTAAGATAGGCCTGGGTCTCGGCGGTGCAGACCTGGCCATAAGAGAGCTTCTCGTGCCAGAGCCGTCCCACGTCCCAGCTGTCCCACGCCGCGCCATGGCGCTCCATCATCAGCAGTCCCAGCACACTGTAGCGGATATCATCGTCAGACTCCATGTAGGCGATGTGCTCCCGCATGCTGCGGACACAGTACCGGGCTAGATCCAGGCCCTGGGCCTCCGCCCGGGAATGCTCGGGGGTATAGCCCCGGATGGGATAGGCGTCCGCCCCCTGGAACCAGGCCTTCACATTCCGCCAGCCTTCGGCGTCCTCCGTTCCCTCCATGTAATAACCGGTCTCCACGGGCTTGCCCAAGGCGCAGCCCGCCGCCCGTCCTACCCAGGCCCCATGAAGCTTGTCCAACAGCTCCGCATCCCCCAGCGTCCGGGGCGCAATGTCCCAGCCGCTGCTCTCCCGCCGGATCTCCTCCAAACCATTGGGCTCCACGTAGGGAAAGTCCGGCCGCTTGGGCCGATGCAGAATGGCATCATACAGGGCGTTCAGCGCCGCATCCCCGGCATGCTCCAGCGCGGCAAAGGCCGCCTCCATGCCGGTAAGGTCATAGCCCTCCTCCTGGCGCTGGCGCAATTCCTCCCGCACCAATCCGCGCAAAGTTTCCCAGCCCGCCATTTGTTCATCCTCCTTACTATATTTCCCGTTTGCTTAGCTGTATGATAAAATAGATTATCCCCTCTGACCATGGCGGCGAATGACCATTTCCGGTTCCGCGAAAAAGGCGACATGCCTTCCCCTCCATGCCGCCGGCCAGAGAAAATCCACAGCCAGGAGGCATTGCACATGCGGATTCTTTTTCTTTCCTTCACCTCGGGCCAGGGACACAATATGGCCTGTAAAGCCCTCATGGCTTACTTGGAACCCCTGGGAGTGCAGTGCCGGATGCTGGACGCCCTGGAGTGCATCAACCCCCGGCTCAGCCGCATCACCGACCGTACCTATACCCGCATGACCCAGTACGCGCCCAGGGCCTGGAGCCGCCTCTACCGTCTGGGGGAAAAAACCACCGCCATGAAAGCCGCAGACCAGTTCTTCTCCAACGCCAACTGGGTGCTGGCCAAGCGGCTGATCCGCACGGTGCGTTCCTTCGTCCCCGATGCGGTGGTCTGCAGCCATGTCTACGGCGCCCACGTGGTGCGCATCATGCGGGAAAAAGGGCTGCTTCCTCCCTCCGTAACCTCCTATGGCATCGTCACCGACTTCACCATTCATCCCTACTGGGAGATCTGCGGGATGGATTTTCTCGTACTGGCTTCCCCCTATCTGGAATACCAGGCCGTCAAGCGCGGCATCCCCAAGGAAACCCTTCTGCCCCTGGGCATTCCCGTCCATCCCCGCTTTGCCCGGGCCGGCGATCCCCGGGAGGCCCGCGCGGCCCTGGGCCTGGCCGAAAAGCCCACGCTCCTGATCATGGCGGGGAGCATGGGGCTCAATCCTCTCTACGAAGCGGTGGCGGCCATCGCCGCCATGCCCGATTCGCTCCAGCTCCTGGCGGTTTGCGGGCGCAATCCCCGGCTCCGGCAGCGCATCGACGCCCTGGGCAGTCCTAAGGTGCATAGCCTGGGGTTTGTGGACAACATCGACCGGCTCATGGACGCCGCCGACTGGGTGATCACCAAGCCGGGAGGGCTGTCCACCTCCGAAGCCCTGGCCAAGAACCGTCCCATGCTTCTCATTGACCCCATCCCCGGCATTGAGACCCAGAACCAGGACTTTCTCACCAATATGGGCATGGCCATGCGCTGCGTGGATGTCCGCCGCATTGACGAATCGGTACGGCTGATTCTGGACTGTCCCGGCCGGGGAGAAGCCATCCGCGACTGCCAGAGGCGCTTCGCTCCCCGGGAGAGCGCCAAGACTCTGGGGGATGTGATCCTGGCCCGGTACGCGGCTGGCCGTTCCGACGGCCGATAGCTCCCGACTCGTTCTGGTTCCCGATCGGAGTTGCAGGCCCCGGGCGCTCTTTCTGCATTCCCTGCATGTCAATCACGCTTTCACGTCCTCCAGCATTCCTTGGCAAATAAACTGCGCCGCACCGGATAACAGGCTTTGCGGAATCCCCAAGTTGTGCTATGATGAGTATACATCCCATGTCTATGACAATGCGAGGTACCAAATATGATTACGATGGAAGAAAAAGCCCTCCTGCGGGAGCTGGCCAAGCGCTACGGGGAGATTGCCACCGACGCGCGACAGCAGGACGCCATCCGCCGTATGCGGGACACCAACGACCTGAAGATTGTCCGCCCCCCTGTGCTGATGGATGAGATCCCCTGGCACGAGATGAACGTAGACGACGAACTCACTCTCCGCACCCAGGATCCGGAAGCCCAGCGGATGGAGACATTCTTCCGCCGGGCGCTCTTCCGCCGGAAGCACTTTGCCTGCGATGCCCTGATGGAGCCCTTCTATCCGGTGGCCAAGTCCTTCACCTCCACGGGGAATGGGCTGTCCACCGACGAGCGGCAAATCGCGTCCAATGCCGAAAACAACATCGTCTCCCACGAATACCACGACGTTATCCCCGACGAGGAAGCCCTGGAGCGGATGCACATGCCGGTGATCACCGCCCACCCGGAGGAGGACGTGGAGAACCTGGCCCGAATCCAGGAGATCCTGGGGGACGCTCTCCCTGCGCGGCTGCAGGGGGTAGGAGTATACTACGCACCCTGGGACAGAATCCCCCGCCTCCATGGTGTGGAGAACTGCTTCACCGATATGCTGGAGCGTCCCGAATTCATGCACCAGGTCATCGCCAAGTTCACCCAGGAAGGCGAGACCCTCTACCAGCAGTATGAGGATCTGGGGCTCCTGGACGCCACGGTACCCTCCCTGCACTGCACCCCCTCCTACATCACCGGCTGTCCCCGAGACCCCCAGCAGCCGCCGCCCCATAAGCGGAAGGATCTTTGGTTCCGCTCCATGGCCCAGATGTTTACCTCGGTCTCTCCCAAAATGCTCTGGGAGTTCGACCTGTCTTACTCTATGCCGCTGATGGAGAAGTTTGCCTATACCTACTACGGCTGCTGCGAGGCCCTGGACAACAAGATCCCCCTGCTCAAACGCATCCCCAACCTGCGGAAGATTGGCGTCAGCCCCTGGGCCGGCATCGAATGCTGCTGCGAGCAGATCGGCCGCGACTATGTGGCCGCCCGCAAGCCCAACCCCGCCCTGGTGGCTACCGTGGCCGATCCCCAGGTTATCGCCCAGGAAACCGAAGACATGGTCAAGGCCTGCCTGAAGTACGGCTGCCCGGTGGAGTTCGTGCTCAAGGACATCAGCACCGTAGGCTTCCGGCCGGAGAACCTGATGGTCTGGTCCCGCACCGTGTCCCAAGTGCTGGATCGTTACTATGGCTGACGGCAGCAAGGTCTTCACCGCCCACTATCTCTCCCCCGTGGGGCTTTTAACCCTGGCGGGAACGCCAGACTGCCTCACCGGGCTCTGGCTCCCGAAACAGCAATACTTTGGCCGGACGCTGCCGGCGGACGCGGAGCCCGGTGAAGGCGAAGGGATCTTCCCCATGGCCCGGATCTGGCTGGACCGGTACTTCGCCGGGGAACGGCCCGATCCTGCCGCCCTGCCTCTGGCCCCGGGGGGCACCCCGTTTCAGCAAACCGTGTGGGAGATCCTGCGGGAGATCCCCTACGGCACGGTAACCACCTATGCCGCCGTCGCCCGGGAAGCCGCCCGCCGAATGGGACGGGAACGCATGGCCTGCCGGGCGGCGGGCGGAGCCATCGCCCGCAATCCCATCTCCATCCTCATTCCCTGTCACCGGGTTGTGGGGACGGGCGGCCGCCTTACCGGCTATGCCGGAGGCCTGGCCGCCAAAGCCTTCCTGCTGGAGCGGGAGGGAGCCCTCCCTCTCGTCCCGGGGAATCCTTTTGCATCCGGGAGGTAAGCCATGTCCATGCACTATGGCCGTCTGCTCCGGCAGGAACGGCTCCGTCAAAACCTTTCCCAAGAGGGCCTGTGCCGGGGCATCTGCACCCCATCCTATCTGAGCAAAATTGAGCAGGGACAGGTGGAGCCCGGAGAGGACATCCTGCAGGGGCTCTTTGCCGCCTTGGGACTGCGCCTGGAGACCGACCCTGGCTTCTTGAAACAAGCCCAAGGACACCTGGACGCCTACTTTTCATCTCTGGAATTTGGCCTGCATCCCGAGGCGGAGGAGGCGCTGGCCTGGCTCCAAGTCCATCGGCTGAGGCTCTTAACCAGTCCCTTGTATGAGGAAACCGCCTTGGCTCTGCTCCAATCGGGAAACGACCCGGATGCGGAAGAGCTTCTAGCCTCCCTGGCATCCGGCCTCTCCGAAATGCCTCTCGCCCGGCTTCCTTGGTACCATCTGGGCGCCGCTGCCAGCACCCATGACCGCCAGCGCCGCCTGGAGCTCCTAAAACAGGCCCAGCGGCTGTATCCCCGGGGCCTGACCGCGTTGGAATTGACCCAATGCCTGTACGAACTGGGACGCTACGCCGCCTGCCTGGAGGGGGCGGCCGAAGCCTACCGTTTGGGCGCAGAGGAAGGGAATGTCTTTGTCATGAGCCAAAGCGCCCTGCTTGCCGGCACCGCTTACGCCAATCAAGGGTGTCTCGAAGAAATGTTCCGGGAATACAACCGGGTCCTGGCACTGGCACAGGGATACCGGCAGGCTGCCGCCCTCAGACGTGCCGTATCCTACAATACCGGCGCCACCCTCTTGGAAAACGGCCAGGCCGCCGAGGCGCTCCCTCACCTGCTAAAGGCTTTGGAAGAGGGAGACGACGACGCCCTCACCCACCATAAGCTCTGTCTGGCATACATCGATCTGGGCGACATCGAGCATGCCCGCCGGCACCTGGACGCCGCCCGCGCCCAATGTTCGCCGGAGGATCCGCCCCTTCTGTCGGACATGCTGGATCTGGCCCAGCTGCGGATGCGGGCGGACTTTGGGGACGACCCTGCTTACGATGCCCTGCTGCACCGGGTCTATCGGCTCTCCGGCGAAGTCTATCACTTTGGCTTCAAGCGCTTCTACGGGATCGCCCTGATCCAGCTGCTTACCCACCAGCGCCGCTATAAGGAGGCCCTTGCCGTCACCCAGGAGATTTCCTAAATCTTGGCGTTATTCTTATTTAAGGCCCCATGATTTGAGAATTATTTCTCAAATCATGGGGGTTTCTTTTATTTACATCCTCTGCTATCCTTTTCTCAGGCGTAAGCTGCGTACGGCGGGCGCCTGGAAGGAGGCAGAAATGCGCAAACCCGCCCTTTGGACACGGAACTTCACCCTCATCACTTTGGGCACTGTGATCAGCGCCATCGGCGGCACAGCCATGAACCTGGCTCTGAGCCTGGTGGTCTTTGACCAGACCGATTCCACCTGGCTGTCCGGCCTCTTTGCGGCGGTCTCCATGGTTCCCAGTCTGGTACTCCCGTTCCTGCTGGCCCCCATGGTAGACCAGCTTGACCGAAAAAAGATCATCGTAACCCTGGACTATACCAACGCTGCAGCATACCTCGTCTTCTGGGGCTATCTGCTGGGGAACGACTTCTCCTATCTCGCCTACATGGCCTTTAGCTTCCTGACCAGCAGCATCGGCGCAGTGTACAGCCTGGCTTACGAGGCTCTCTACCCCGATCTCATTCCGCAGGGAATGTCCCAAAAGGGCTACGCCGTCTCCTCCCTCATTTATCCCACGGTCACAGCCCTCATCACGCCGTTGGCTTCGGCCCTTTACCTGGCGGCAGGCATCCGCTGGATTATCCTAGGGGAAGGCATCCTGTTGGCTCTGGCCGCAAGCTTCGAACTCTTGATCCGCAGCCCGCTGTCCAAGCCCGCTTCCCAGGGTCATGCCTGCCTAAGGCAGCGGCTTCGGACCTATCGAGACGACCTGGCGGAGGGGCTTCGCTACATCC
Source organism: uncultured Christensenellaceae bacterium (assembly GCA_944376795.1). GTDB lineage: Bacteria > Bacillota > Clostridia > Christensenellales > UMGS416 > CALWDW01. The sequence continues at coordinate 2,730 of CALWDW010000012.1, read as the reverse complement.
GCCGGGAGCGGGGCATCCGCAGCATATACCTGTACATGATGACCACCAACGCCACAGGGCAAGGCGCCCAGCTGATGACGCTGGCCCACTTTCAGAGCAGCAGCATCCTCACCACCGGCATGTATTCCCTCCTCATTACCGCCGAAACCATTGGCCGGATGGTGGGCGGCCTGCTCCATTATGGAGTCAAAATTCCTCCCCGCCGGCGCTATGCCCTGACCCGGACGGTTTACCAGGCGTATGAGATCAGCGACGCCATCCTGCTCTTCTGCCCCTATCCCGTGATGCTGATCCTACGCTTTCTCTGCGGCTTCATGGGAGTCAATACCGCCACCCTGCGAACAGCTGCAGTACAAAATTATCTGCCCCGGAACATGCGCGCCCGCATCAACGGCCTTTTTTCGGTGCTGGTCAGCCTGGGAATGATGGTCGTGCAGCTGTTGGTTGGAGCGCTGGGAGAGGTGCTCCCCTACCGGGTGGTGGCCCTGCTCTTTGCCGCCTTCAGCTTTTCCATGATCTTCCTGCTCATCGTGCGCAATAAGCCGGCGGTCAAGCCCATCTATGACCTGGACTGCTAAGCACGCATACCCAAGGGCCCATGTCCCCGCAAAAGAGGACATGGGCCCTTTTCCCGCAAGAGCGTCCTAGGCGTCGCCGTACCGCTCAAAAATGCAGGAATCCCCAGCATGTTCCTTATCGTCCCGCCAATACAGCTTCCCGTCCTGAATCCAAAGCAGACCTGTACCGTCTTCGTATATCACATCGAAGTGCGGGCCGGACTCATAATAGGTCTCAATGCCGTAGCGACCATTCTCGTAGACGATTCCTTGCTGCGCGGGGTCGTAGTATCCCTGCATGGACCACACGGAGGTTTCGGTGGCGCTGTTCCCCCAGTCGATCTCCACATCGTAGACGCCATCGCTGTAGAAGATCCACATCCCCGCCCGCTGGCTCCAGCTATCCGCCCATCTGCCCACATACTCTGCAGAAACGTCTACCTCCGGCGTGGGGGTCGGCGCCGGCGTCGGCGTCGGGGCGGCTGTAGGCACGGGAGTGTCGGTAGGCGCCGGCGTCGGCGTGTCCACGGGCGCTATGGTCGTCATGGGCGCCGTGGCGGTAGGAAGGGGAATCGTAAACGCAAGGGTGGCCGTCGGCTCCGGGGTCAAGGCAGGGGTGGCCGTCGGGCCGAGTATGATCGACACTGCCTCAAACGTGGCCTCCGGCGTCACCGCAGGCGCTGTCACGGGCCGGGCGGCACAGCCGGCCATTCCGGACGCCAGTCCTGCCGCCAATAGGATTCCCAACAATCTCTTCATAGGAACCTCCTTTTTCCATGCATGCCCGCCATGCGAAGCATGCATCATCGCGTATTCTTGAGCCCGCCGGGAAGCTCCGGCAGACCGTACCGCATTGGTCCTGCATGCGGGCCGGGACGGCAACAGACTGTCTGCCCGTTCCCGGCGTCTGCCAATGCAGCGCTTCCGGCATCGTCCCCCGTCAGGATTCCTCGCCATTCAGCAGCCGCGCTGCGGCTTCCACCGCAGCCAAAGCCTGAAGGTCCTCCGCAGCCGGAATTCGATCGGTATCCATGGAATAAATCTCCGCCGCACAGGGACGGCGCGCCCCCATAAGGCGCAGGATGGTGCGGGCATTCTGGGCCGGACCGATCTCGGTGCCCGGTTCGCCGCCCACCAGAATCAGCACGCCGTTCTTCTCCCGCAGTGCAGGCGGCTCTCCCCGAAAATGCCGCGCGGCAAAGAGGGTCTGGAACCGGCTGGCCATATCCAGCAGCGGGCCGCTGAGGGAGGAGAACCACACCGGGGAGGCCAGCACCACGTGATCGCAATCCGTCAGGTAGGGATACACCTCCTGCATGGCGTCCCGGATAGCACAGCCGGACTGCTTCCAGCAGTACCGGCAGTCGGTGCAGGGATGAATCCCGCTCTGCGGGGTTAGGATCCGCACCTCCCCCTTCAGGCGCCGGGCCAGAGCATCCACCAGCACCGCCGTGTCCCCATGCGCCTTGGGGGAACCATTCAAAATCAACGTCTTCATGTTTTCCTCCGTTTCCGTTGAAAACAAGTGCCTGGGCCGCCCGTCCTTACCCATAGGCGCACCCAGGAACGTACCATTACCCATTGCAATATCACCGCGACAGCAGGCAGCCCTCGCATTCCCATCGGGCATTGTCCCTCTCCGAGGACATGACGCGAAGCGCTGCATAGCGTCGGAGAGAGTCCAAGGCTGGAAGCAGCATCCACGGATGGGCTGTCCATTTTGTGGCGGCCCGCGTCGAATAGGCCGGCGCCCTTCCCGCAAAAGCCGGACACCCAAACGGAAGAGGAAGCGCAGCCATCCGCTGCCTTAGGAGTGGCTGCTGTCCCGATAGGCGGCAAACAGCGAAACGCAAAGGCGCAGATGCCTCCGCCGGAATAAGGCCAGGGAATCCCCCGTTCTATGGGCATGGCCACCCAGGCCAGTCCGTTTTCCCCTACAACCGCATGCAACGTTTTTCTCTCCCTAGGCCATCCCGTTATCTTATTATTGTATTCCATCGCCCAAGCAAAAACAAGGGCCACCCCACCGACCAGTCAAGTATCTCCTGTAGGTTTGTCAAACATATTGGACGGCGAACTCATTAGGAGAGAGCCAGTTAAGAGGCCTCATAGGGAAGTTGTTGGAGCGGCGGTTATGGACAGCGAGCTGTTTGGCGAAGTCATCAAGGGAGTA
>CALWDW010000011.1 GCA_944376795.1 uncultured Christensenellaceae bacterium | reverse complement strand
AAGTTTTCACGGGAGGGGGTATGGGGGAGGACGCCTTTTTCAAAAGGCGTCCTCCCCCAAGAGAACACGGAAGTACGGCGGTCTCTGCGGGGGAGAGAAACCTTTTGAGAAAGGTTTCCCTCCCCCGGGCCCCCACCCTTCTAAAACTTTTTGGGGAAGGTTGGGGAAGTGAAAAGGGAACGGCTGCAATCCGAATACAGCCGTTCCCTTATTTTTCCAGCAGTTCCTTCCCCTAAGGTTTTGGGGAGAGGGGATTTGGGAGAGAGAGCCCTTTTGCAAAAGGGCCCTCTCACCCAAGGGAACATCCCCCAAGGGAACATCCCCCAAGGGAACATCTCCCAAGGGAACACGGAAGCACGGAAAAACGCGCCTTTTCCCAAAGTTAGTTCTTGTTTCTGGAGAGGGGCAGCCCGCAGTCATGGGCGGGAGAGGCGTCAAAGCCTTCGTCTCCGGTGACCAGTTCGTAGAAGCGATAGCCGCCTGAGAGGTTGGAGCAGGTAAAGCCATGCTGGCTGAGGATCCGGCAGGCCAGATAGCTGCGCAGACCGCTCTGGCAGTTGACGTAGATGGGTTTGGAAGGATCCAGTTCGGAGAGATGCTCCCGCAGACTGTCCAAGGGGATGTGAACCGTGCCCGGGATGTGGCCGCTGGCATATTCCATGGGGGTGCGGACATCCAGCAGGGTGACGCTGCCGTCCTTGGGCAGTGCCAGCACATCCTGCCAGTGGTGCTGCTTAACCAGGCCTTGGCGCAGGTTTTCGGCGACATAGCCTGCCATATTTACCGGATCCTTGGCCGAGGAGAAGGGCGGTGCGTAGGCCAGCTCCAGTTCGGTCAGCCCGGCGGTGGTCATGCCTGCCCGTATGGCCGTGGCCAGCACATCAATGCGCTTGTCGACCCCTGCAAAACCTACGATCTGGGCGCCCAGCAGCTTGCCGGTGGCGGGATCGAACAGGGTTTTGATGGTCATATTGGAGGCGCCGGGGTAGTAGGTGGCGTGATTGGCCGAGAAGGTCACCACCCGGTCAAAGGGGACGCCTGCAGCCTTGGCGGCGTTCTCGTTGAGGCCGGTGGAAGCCACTGCCATGTCAAAGAGCTTGAGAATGGAAGTGCCTTGGACACCGGGGAAGCGGCTGTTCCCGCCGGCCATGTTATCGGCGGCGATGCGTCCCTGCTTGTTGGCGGGGCCGGCCAAGGGAAGCAGCATAGGGGCGCCGGTCTCCAGCTGGGTGACCTCCACCGCATCGCCTACGGCGTAGATGTCTGGGATGGAGGTCTCCATCCGAGGGTTCACCGCAATGGCGCCCCGGATCCCCAGGGCCAGCCCGGCATCCTGGGCCAGGGTGTTCTCGGGAGCCACCCCCAGGGCCAGCAGCACCATGTCCGCAGCCAAGGGTTCCTCCCCTTCCAGCAGCACGTGAAGCGCATCCCCGGCCTTCTCAAAGCCGCGGACCGAGCGGCCCAGCAGCAGGCGTATGCCCTGGGAGCGGAGGTACCGGTGCACGCCGCAGGCCATATCGTAGTCCAGGGAAGCCAATACTTGGTTGAGACGCTCCACCACGGTGACCTGGGTTCCCAGGCGGGCCAGGTTTTCGGCCATTTCCAGGCCGACGAAGCCGGCGCCTACCACCACCGCCCGGCGAGGCGGCGTCTTTTCCACAAAGTTCCGAATGGTCAGAGTATCCTCCACTGTGCGGAGGGTAAAAACCCGTGGATCCTCGGCTCCGGGGAAGGGCGGACGCACCGGCCGGGCTCCGGGGGCCAGCAGGAGCTTATCGTAGTGCTCCTCGTAGAGGCTTCCGTCCTCCAGACGGCGGACGGTGACGGTCTTGTTCTCGGGATGGAGGGCCACGGCCTCATGACGGACCCGCACCTCCACCCGGAAGCGGGAGGCAAAGCTGGCCGGGGTCTGCAGCGTCAGGGCAGAGGCCTGGGCGATTTCCCCGCCAATGTAGTAGGGAAGGCCGCAGTTGGCGTACGAGACGTAGCCGCTGCGCTCCAGCACCACGATCTCGGCATGCTCATCCAGCCGGCGAAGCCGGGCCGCGGCGGTGGCTCCACCGGCCACCCCGCCAATGATGACGTATTTCATCGCAGCATCGCCTCCACACTGGTCTTGGGCTGAACGCCGATGGACTGGGAAACCGGGCGGCCATTTTTGAAGAGCATCAAAGTGGGGATACTGCTCACCCCAAAGCGTTGGGCCAGGGCAGGTTCCTCATCGATGTTGACCTTGAGAACCCGGACCTTCCCCGCCTGCTCCTGGGCGACGGCGTCCAGAATGGGGGCGAACATCCGGCAGGGGCCGCACCAGGGGGCCCAGAAATCCACCAATACGGGCTGGGAAGAGGAAAGGACCTCCCGGTCGAAATCTGAAGTATGAACAGAAAGTGCAGTCATGTTGCAGCGCTCCTTTCGTTGGTTTCTGGCATGAGTATAGCATACAGCGGCGGGTTCCACCGTGATAAAGTCACCGGAGGATCCAAAAAATCTGTACGGACGCAAGGACGCCGGCAAAGCGGGAAATTCTCTGTATGGTTCTGCTCTGGGAAGAGTTTTGTGCAAGTCGTGTAAGCCCCCTTACCGGCTAAGGACGGTTACCCAAGCCAGCCGGGAACGCAGGCGCCCATGGGACAAGGGGCATCCGCTTTGAAGGAGCATTTTCGTCTGCCGTTTTTTGCCCCTTCCGGCCGGGGCGCACGGAGGCGCGTTCTTTCTCTTCGTAAGGGGCGTTATCCCCCCTGGCAAAGAGGGCGCTAGAACGAGGGATTTTGCCCGGCCGGCGATCTGTCTCCGGCTGCATGGGCATACGGAAAGGGAAAGACGATTAATAGTTTTTTTCATAGCTTCCTCGCCTTAAATATAACCGAAATAGGAAGCATTTTTGCCTTTTTTTCTTTGTCGCTCAGCGCGCCTTTGGCCTGCATCGTCGCCTCGTCGGTTTGCTCAACCATCTGCTGGATGACAAACCCCGCTTTCGCCAAAGCATTGACATAGGTGGATATTTTGCGATTGCACAGCAGGACCTGGCTGTCGTCCATCGGCATTCTGAAGTAGGATTCATCAAAATAGCTTTTACCCATTACCAGAGCCTTGCCATTGATTCCATCTTTTTGTTCATCACCGGCCCATGCGATGCAGTAATGAAGCGGATGATGCCAAGGGTGGGGGCGCGGGGGAGGGGAACCTTTCTCAAAAGGTTCCCTTCCCCCGCATACTTCGCCTCCTCGGAATCCTTGGCCCTTGGGGGAAAGGGCCCTTTTGCAAAAGGGCCCCCTCCCCCAAACCCCTTTCCCCCAAAACCTTAAGGGGATGGACTGCCTAGAAATACGAGGGAACGGCTGCGTTCGGATTGCAGCCGTTCCCTTTCATACACTCCCAGCCTTCTCCCAAAAAGTTTTAGAAGGGTGGGGGCTCGGGGGAGGGGAACCTTTTGCAAAAGGTTCCCCTCCCCCGCCAAGTTTCCGCCTCCTCGGCAGAACCCGCCGCCGCAGCGGACTAGTAGCCCAGCTTCTTCACCCGCTCCACCTCGGTCCAGATCAGGGCGTGCTCGATGGCCTCCTCGATGGTGAGATGGGTCTTCCACTCCAGCAGCTCGGCGGCGCGGTCGGGCTTGGCATAGGCGCCGGCCACGTCTCCGGGACGGGCGGGAGCGGTGCCGATGGTGAGGGTCTTCCCCTTCAGGCGGCTGTACACGGCGTTAAAGGCGTTGGCTAGCTCGAAGACCGTGCAGCCGTTGCCGCTGCCCAGGTTGATGGGGAGGAAGTCCCCGCCCATCTTTTCGAAGGCGGAATCAAAGTGCTCCACCGCCGCTACGTGGGCCTTGGCCAGGTCCCAGACGTGGAGATAGTCCCGGATGCCCGAGCCGTCCCGGGTGGGCCAGTCGGTGCCGGTGACGTTGAAGGGGCGGCCGGTGAGGGCGCAGGTCACCATGGTGCCCAGCACGTGGGTGGGATTGGGATCATAGGGGCCGACCCGCATCTGGGGATCGGCGCCGATGGGATTGAAGTAGCGCAGGGCGATGCCCTTGAAGCCCATGGCGCGGCTGGTATCCTCCAGCACCATCTCCATCATGAGCTTGGTCCGGGCATAGGGGCTGGAGGGATCCTTGGGCGCGTCCTCGGTGACGGCGTAGTCGTCCCCCTGTACCGAACCGTAGATGGAGGCTGAGGAGGAGAAGATGATCCGCTTCATGCCCAGGGAGTCCAGGATGCGGAAGAGCTCCAGGGACTTGGCCACGTTCTCATGGTAGTAGAGGTAGGGATTCTGCACCGACTCGGGCACCACGATCCGAGCGGCGAAGTGAATGCAGCAGTCCAGCGGCCCCTGCTCCTGGAAGATCCGGTTCAGGAGCGCCTCGTCGGCGATATCCCCCTGATAAAAAATATACCCCTGGGTATACTCGGGGCGGCCGTTGACCAGCGAATCCAAAATAACGGGGGTGTGGCCTGCTTCCCGCAGGGCCAGGCAGGTGTGGGAGCCGATATAGCCGGCGCCGCCTGTGACGAGAACCTTCATGCGCATCTCTCCTATCCGATGATTTCCCCTCTATTATACTCCCCGAATCCTCCATTGACAAGGATGCCGCCCCCGGAAAAAATCCTCTATAGCCGGAAATATGGCGCGCTTGCTATAATGGGGGCATCCTAAGAGAGGAAGCAGCTTGCCATGCATGAGGCCAACCGCATTCGGGCCCTGCGCGACGCGGCCCTGGACCCGGTGATCGACTACCGGGGGTTTTCCTATTACTTTTTTGAGAGCTATCTGGAGGACTATGGGCGAAAGCCCTATGCCGACCGCTATGCCGACGCCCTCTACCATGCCTTTGACCGGGCGCCGGTGAGCATTGCGCCGGGGGAACTGCTGGTGGGACGCCCGGCGCCCCTTCCTCCGGAGCTGGAGGAGGGCTATGCCCGGCTGGAGCAGGGGGCCATGGCGGCGGCCTGCGTGCCGCTGGGGCAGGATTCCCATATGGCCATCGACTATGCCCGGGTGCTGGAGCTGGGGCTTTCGGGACTGCGGGAACGGATCGGGAGCTACCGGAAGACGCTGGATCTCACCCGGGCCGGGGACCTGGAGAAGGATACCTTCTACGCGGGCTGCGTGCGGGCGCTGGAGGGCGTGGCCCGGTTTTCGGTGCGCTATGCCCAGGAAGCCCGGCGCATGGCCGGAGAGGCCGAGGACCCCGGCCGGCGGGCGGAACTGCTGGAGGTGGCGCGTATCTGCGATAAGGTGCCCGAATACCCGGCAGAGAGCTTTCACGAGGCGCTGCAGGCGGTGCACTTTGTGACCTTCTGCCTGTCGGCCAAGCCCATGAAGCCCACCTACCTCCAGTACCAGCTGGGGCGGCCCGACCGGTATCTGGCGGCCTATTACCAGGCGGATCTTGCGGCGGGAACCCTGACCCGGGAGCGGGCCCAGACGCTGCTGGACTGCTTGGGCATCCTCATCAACCGCCGGGTGCCCCATGGCCTGTCCAGCGGCTACATGGTGGGCGGGCGGGACGCCCAGGGCCGGGTGACCACCGGCGAGCTGACCCGGATGCTGATGCAGGTCATTGAGGACGTGGGGCTGGTCTATCCGGCGGTGGGGCTCTGCGTGGCCGAGGATACGCCCCAGGAAGACCTGCGCATGGCCTGTGCGCTGCTGGGAAAGGGCTTTTCCCATCCCGCCCTGTTCAACGACGAGGTGATCCAGGCCGGGCTGGTGCGCTACGGGCTCTCTCCCAGGGAGGCCTGCGACTATATCCACAGCAACTGTGTGGAGATTACCCCCATCGGCGCCTCCAACTGCTGGGTGGCCAGCCCCTATACCAACCTGCTGCAGAAGCTCATGGACGTACTGGATCGGGAATACGACAGCATGGACGCGCTGCTGGCGCGCTATGAGGAGCACCTGGCCGAAAGCATCCGGGCCAACGCCGTGGAGGAGAGCCGGAAGCGGCTGGACCGGACCCGTACCGTGGATCCGCTGCTCTCCTGCTTTGTCCGGGATTGCCTGGAGCGGGGACGGGATATCGAGGCGGGGGGCGCCCGGTACAATTGGATTATGCCCTCCTTTGTGGGGCTGGCCAATGCCGCCGATGCGCTGGCGGCCGTGGAGGCCTTGGTGATGAAGGAGCGGCGCTTCACCATAGCCCAGCTGCGGGCCATGACCCAGGCCAATTGGCAGGGCTACGAGCGGGAGCGGCAGCAGGTGCTCCACGGCGCGCCCAAGTACGGCAACGGCCGGGAGGAGGCCGACAGGTATGTCCGGGAGATTACCGAGTTTTTGGCGGAGGAATGCGCCCGGTATACCGCGCTCCCCCTGGGCGGGCGGCTGATCCCCAGCCTATTCTGCTGGATCATGCACGACGTGCTGGGACGGGAGACCGGCGCTTCCCCCGACGGACGCATGGCGGGCTTCCCGCTGGGGGACGGGTCGGGGCCCGCCCAGGGCCGGGAGGGCCGGGGGCCTACCGTTTCCTTGCTGTCCAGCACCGCCTGGGATCATACCCCCTTTATCGGCGGGGTGGCGGTGAATCTGAAGTTTGCCAAGCGCCTCTTCACCGAGGGAAGTCTGGACAAGATCTTGGCCATGGTACGGGTCTACATGGCCCGGGGCGGCTTCGAGCTGCAAATCAATGGGGTGGATGCCGAGACCCTGCGCTGGGCTCAGGCCCAGCCCGAGGCCTACCAGGATCTGGTGGTGCGGATCGGGGGCTATTCGGACTACTTTGTCCGCCTTTCCCCCACCATGCAGGCCGAGATCCTGCAGCGCACCGAACACAGCCTCTAGCAGAGAAATAACAAAGGGACCGCCTGCCATCCTTGCGGAGGGAGGCGGCCCCTTTCGTTTGCCTGGGAAGCGGGATCAATCCGTGGTTTCCAACAGGCGGTGGGCCAGCAGCAGGAATACACTGCTGGTCCAGGTATAGGCGGGATCCCGAAGCGGCGCGCCGGTGCGGGCGTCGAAGTTCTCGGCGAAGCCGCTCCGGCAGACGCAGTCGCAGAAGCGGCGGGCCAGTTCCCGGGCGAAGGCACGCTCTCCCAGGTCTGCCAGGCCCTCGATGATGAGCGCTATGGGCGGGGCCCAGATGGGGCCGCGCCAATAGCCGTCGTCCTGGTAATAGGGGCTGGAGAGGGCTTCGGTGGCCAGACCGTAGGGGGGTTAGGAAGCGCCCTTCCTCCTTGAGGCCGGCAATGAGCTTGGCGGCAATCTCTTGGGGGAGGCGCCGGCCCAGCATCAGGGGCATGAAGGGATAGAGGCTCTGGGCGTCGGCCTGGACGCGATGGGTGCCCGACTGGTAGACCCGGAAGGCTTCCACGCTTCCGTTCCGGTTCTGGGCATAGCGAGACGATTGACTCTGGGCGGCCATGGAGGACATGGAGAAAATTTACGCCTCGTTCAGGAACGTCCGGAGGCGGGACTCCACGGCGGCGAAGTCCATACTGCCCACATAGAAGGACTCCAGCTGATCGTGGAGGGCCTTGGCCTCCCGCAGGGCGTCCACCGCTCCGTCCAGCAGCAAGCGGAATAGGCGCCGGGTATCCCGTAGGGTATCTTCCTGGGCCTGCCAGGCGGCGGGACGGGTCAGCTCCAGGAAGTCCAGGGTGCGGGAGAAGAGCACGCCTTCCACGGCGTGGTCGGGGGTTTGGGTGGTGATAAGCAGCCGCCGTCCCGGCAGATAGAGGTGCTCCACGCGCTGGGGCCGCAGGGGATTCATCAGGTGCTCCGCGTCCTGGCCGGATTCCGAAAGGGCTTGCCCCAGCCGTTCCAGGATGGCGGAGGTGTCGGCGCCCCAGGGGGTGACGATCCGCCAATACTCCTGGGCTCCCAGGGCGTCCAGGGTATGGACGAGACCGGCGGGGGAGACGGCGCTGGCGAAGAGAGGACGTACCCGTCCTGCCTGGGGGGCCAGGGTATCGGCGCCCAGGTCCTGGATCCACTGGGCTTCCAAGCGGCGGGAGGATTCAGGCCGCAGGGCGGCGGCATAAATGCCTTGGGCCTCCTCCAGCAGGGGCGCGGCGGCGGCCAGGTAGCGGTAGGCCCGGGCAAAGCGGCGGCTGATCTCTCCCATGACCTGGCGAATTTCGGCCTTGGCAGGGGCCATCTCCCTTTCGGCGAGGAATTCTCCCAGGTTTACGATGCCGTCCACCGCGCCAGGTGTGAGGGGATCCATCCCATGGGGGAGGGTTTCCTATCGCACCATGGGCCGGACAAAAAACACCCCGGAGAAAGCCGAGCTTTCTTCCGGGGCGACGGGGAAAACGCAGGATTACCCTTGGATGGCCTGGGAACGGTTCAGGAGCTCCATGAATTCTTCCCCGGTGATGCTTTCCTTTTCCAGGAGGAAGGCGGCTAGGGTGTGAAGCTTATCCAGGTGTTCGCTCAGCAGGGCGCGAGCCTTGTCATGGGCCGCGCGGATCAGGGCCAGGACCTCGGCGTCGGCCTTCTCGGCGGTCTGGGGAGCGCAGAGGAGGGAGGCGTCCCCGCCCAGATAGCTGCCGCCGCCGGTCTCCAGTGCCATCATGTCAAAGGCCTCGCTCATGCCCAGGCGGGTGACCATGGACCGGGCCAGGCGGGTGGCCTGCTCGATGTCCCCGGAGGCGCCGCTGGTGATGGAGTGGAAGATCAGCTCCTCGGCGGCTCGTCCGCCGGTAAGGGTGGCCATCCGGGCCAGGGCCTCTTCCCGGCTCATGAGATTGCTCTCCTCCTCGGGGACCTGCATGGTATAGCCCAGGGCGCCGTTGCTGCGGGGGACGATGGTGATCTTGTGTACCGGGGCGGAGTGGCTCTGCAGGGCGGCCACCAGGGCGTGACCGATTTCGTGGTAGGCGACGATGCGCTTTTCCTCGGGGCTGATGACGGCGCTCTTGCGCTGGTAGCCGGCGATCACCGTCTCCACCGACTCCTCCAGGTCGCTCTGGCGGACGGTGTCCCGATGGCTGCGTACTGCCAGGAGCGCGGCCTCGTTGACGATATTGGCCAACTCTGCGCCGGAGGCGCCGGCGGTGGCCCGGGCAATGACGCCATAGTCAATATTGGGTTCGGTCTTGATTTTGGCGGCGTGGACCCGCAGGATAGCCTCCCGGCCGCCCAGGTCGGGAAGCTCCACCGGGATCCGCCGGTCAAAACGACCGGGCCGCAGCAGGGCCTTGTCCAGGGTCTCGGGGCGGTTGGTGGCCGCCAGGATGACCACGCCCTTGCCGCCGTCGAAGCCGTCCATCTCGGTGAGAAGCTGGTTGAGGGTTTGTTCCCGTTCGTCGTTGCCTCCCACGCCCTGGGTGTCCCGCTTCTTGCCGATGGCGTCGATTTCGTCAATGAATACGATGCAGGGGGCCTTTTCGGCGGCCTGCTTGAACAGGTCCCGCACCCGGGCCGCGCCCATGCCTACAAACATCTCTACAAACTCCGAGCCGGAGATGGAGAAGAAGGGGACGTTGGCCTCTCCGGCCACGGCCTGGGCCAGGAGGGTTTTGCCGGTTCCCGGCGGGCCCACCAGGAGCACGCCCTTGGGCAGCCGGGCGCCGATGTTCTTATACCGCTGGGGATTGTGGAGGAAGTCCACGATCTCGGTGAGGGCCTCCTTGGCCTCGTCCTGTCCGGCGACATCGGCAAAAGTCTTGCCGGTTTTGGCTTCCACGTAAATTTTGGCGTTGCTCTTGCCGAAGGACATGGCGTTGGGGCCGCCCATCTTTTTCATCATCCAGCGAGAGAGAAGCTGGCCGATGACAACAAAGAGCAGAATGGGTCCTACCCAGGAGAGGAGAAAATTCATCAGCGGCGAATTTTCTTGGGGAATAACCTGACCGAACTCCACATCGGCTTCCAGCAGCCGCTCTGTGCGGTCTGGGTCGTCCCATAGACCGGTGGTGTAGATGTGGCGGTCCTCCTCATCGGCGGGGAGGAAGGCGATCTGGGTGTCGTTGACCTCCACGGTCTTGATCTGGCCCTCCTCCAGCATGGTCAGGAAGGTGCTGTAGGGCACTTCCTCCACCTGCACCGAGGTGAAGAGGGGGAAGACAAAGGCATTCAATGCCAGCAGGATGACCATGGCCAGGATGTAGTAGGAAATTATGGGTTTCTTGGGTGGCTTGATGGATTCCATAAGAATAAGGCCTCCTTGGTGCGTTGGCGTTATTATAGCCGGATACAGGCCGGCTTACCAGAGGGATTAGGATGTCTAAAATCGAGTTTTACATAAAGTTAATATTTTAAATGGTTGATAAGATGAAAAATATAGTACAATGGGCAAAGTGGAGGAAAGGAGGAATGACCATGCAATGGCTCCAAAGATTCCTCGCCGGACGCTATGGCGGGGATCAACTGAATAACGCGCTTCTGTTCCTGGGGGTGGTCCTGGTTCTGGGGCTGTCCTTTACGGGGATTCCTTGGCTGGTGCTTGTGGCGTATGTGCCGCTGGCCGTATGCCTGTGGCGGATGTTTTCCCGCAAGACGGCCCGCCGCAGCTATGAGAACGCCAAGTTTCTCAAGCTTTGGCGGCCGATACCCCAGTTTTTCCGGCGGACATGGGCCCGGCTGAAGGGCAGCCGCCAGTACAAGTACTTCAAATGTCCCCAGTGCGGGAAGGCGCTGCGTGCCCCCCGGGGGAAGGGGAAGATCGCGGTCACCTGCCGGGAATGCGGGCATCAATTTATTACCAAGGTTTAGCGTGTGGAGGAAAGCATGGATGCGGTTGTAAGGATTTCATCGGACAGTACCTGCGACCTGCCTGGGGACCTAGTGGCGGAGCTGGGGATTACGCTGGCGCCGCTCTACGTCAACTTTGGCGGGAAGTCCCTCAAGGACGGCCTGGAGGCCACGCCCCAGAGTATTTTTGACCATGTCGCCGCCACCGGGGAGCTGCCCAGCACTTCGGCGGTGCCGGTTGCCGACTACCAGGAGCTCTTTGCCCGGCTTACCGCCGGCGGAAGCCCCGTGGTGCACTTCAGCCTCGGATCGGGGTTCTCCTCATCGTACCAGAACGCCTGCCTGGCGGCCGAGGATTTTCCGGACGTGCAGGTGGTAGATACCCGGCATCTTTCCGGCGGCAGCGGGCTGATCGTTTACCATGCCGCCCGGGAGGCCCGGGAGGGCGCCGATGCCCAGGCCATTGTGGCGGCGGCCCAGGATCGGATTCCCCGAGTGGAGACGAGCTTTCTCATTGACAAGCTGGACTACCTGCGCAAGGGAGGCCGCTGCTCGGCGGCCGCGGCGGTGGGGGCCAATCTCCTGCAGCTGAAGCCCTCCATTATCTTGAAGGACTGCGCCCTTCACGTAGGGAAAAAGTACCGCGGCTCTTTTGAGAAGTGCCTGCACCGGTATATCCGGGATCATCTCCAGGACCGGCAGGATATCCAGAGCCCTATGATTCTGACCAGCTCGGGATGCTCGGAGGAGCTTCTGCAGCAGGTGCGGGGCTGGATCGCCCAATACCAGCCTTCCATTCCGCTGCTGGAGTCGGTGGCCGGGTGCACCATTTCGGCCCACTGCGGTCCGGGCACCCTGGGCATTCTGCTGGTGCATCGATAGCCGGATATCCCAGTCTATCACGGCAGGCCTCCCCGCCGGGAAACCGGTGCAGGGAGGCTTGGTTTTTTCCGGGACTTCGACGGGGAAGGATTTTTCCCCCCGGCGCAGAATCCTCTCCCCAAAACCTGCGAGGGCCTTCCGATGGGCCCAGAAGGAGGATTCGCTTGGCAATTGTAACCATTGTAGGGGCGGGCATGATGGGGTCGGCCATGAGCCGTCCGGCCCGGGATAACGGGCATACGGTGCGGCTGGTGGGCACGCCCCTGGACCGGGAGATTATCGACCGCGCCCGAGAGGACGGTTTCCACAAGACCCTGGGGCGGCCGCTGCCCGTCGGGGAGGAGCTCTACCAGGCGGAGGAACTGTCCCAGGCCCTGGAGGGCGCTGACCTGGTGATTGGCGGGGTCAGCAGCTTTGGGGTGGATTGGTTGGCCGAAACTTTGCTGCCCCTGCTGCCGGCGGGGGCGCGGGTGCTTTCCATTACCAAGGGACTGCGGATGGAGGCGGACGGCAGTCTGACGCCCTTCCCCCGGTACCTAGCTTCCCTGCGGCCGGACGTGGCTTTCTGTGCGGTGGGCGGCCCCTGCATCAGCTTCGAACTCATGGACGGCTGGGACACCCACGTAGCCTTCTGCGGGGAGGACGGGGAGGCGGTGGAGGCCTGCCGCCGGCTCTTGGCCACCGGATATTACCATATTACCCCTTCCTCGGACGTACGGGGGGTGGAGTGCGCTGTGGCCATGAAGAATGCCTACGCCATGGGCGTGTCCCTGGCCATTGGCGCGGCTCTGCGCGCCCAGGGGGAGGGCAGCCCGGAGAAGTACAATCCCCAAGCCGCCCTTTTCGCCCAGAGCGTCCGGGAGATGACCAGTCTGATCGCCCTCATGGGCGGGGAAGCCGGCAGTGCGGCTTGGGCCGCCGGGGATCTCTATGTCACCGTATTCGGAGGCCGCACCCGGCGTCTGGGAACCTTGCTGGGATCGGGCGTGCCCTTTCCCGAGGCGCGGGAGAGGCTGGCCGGCGTGACGCTGGAGTCGGTGGCTATTACGACCCTGGTAATGGAAGCCCTGCGCCGGCGCCTGGGAGAGGAGGCAGGACGGCGCTTCCCACTGCTGGAACATTTGGACGCCATTCTCAACCAGGGAGCGGACGCCGCCGTGGATTGGGAGCGGTTTGTGTAGGTTTTTGCGGGGGGTGCGGGTTTGAGGGATTTTGCGGGGGAGGGAAACCTTTTGCAAAAGGTTTCCCTCCCCCGGGCCCCCACCTTTCTAAAACTTTAGGAGAAAAGATAAGGGGAACGGCTGCAAGAAGCGTGCAGCCGTTCCCCTATTTTTTTGTAATTTACAAAACGCGGCGGCGTGTACGGCGCGTTTTGCCCGATGAGGGGTTTTGCCGCTTTGCGGCAAAACTGCGGGGTGCGGGGGCCGCGAAAGGCTCCCGCCTTTTCTAATCAAGGTCGCAGGAAACCTGTTTCCTGCGATAAGCCCCCGCAGGAATCCGTGAGGATTCCGAGGAGGCGGTCTTTTGCAAACAGGCCTGGGACTAGAAGCCCATGTTCTCGGTGCGTTCGATGATCTCGTTCTGCAGGGCCAGGTTCAGGTGGTCGAAGTAATCCGAGTAACCTGCGACCCGAACGATGAGGTTGGGGTGCTTCTCGGGATGGGCCTGGGCATCCTTCAGGGTGGCGGCATCCATGACGTTGAACTGGATGTGGTGGCCGCCCATGGAGAAGTAGGCGCGGATCAGGGCCATCAGGGAGCGGACACCGCTCTCGTTCTTCAGCAGGGAGGGGGTGAACTTCATATTCAGCAAAGTGCCGCCGGTCTGGTCGTGGGGCATACGGGCCGCCGAACGGATGACGCCGGTGGGGCCCTTGCGGTCGGTGCCCTGGACCGGGGAGATGCCCTCGGATACCGGCAGGCCGGCCAGGCGTCCCTCGGGGAGCGCGCCGGTCACCGCGCCGAAGTAGACGTGGCAGGTGGTGGGCAGCATGTCGATGTGGTAGACGCCGCCCCGGCCGTTGGGCCGGCCCTCAATGGCATCGTGGTAGATGTCGAAGAGGGAGACCATCAGGGCGTCGGTAGCGTCGTCGCCATTGCCGTAGCGGGGGGTCTGGGTGCGCAGCCGGGCCCGGAGCACCTCGTTGCCTTCGAAGTTGTGGTCCAGCACATCCACCAGCTGGGGCAGCGTCATCAGCCCGTCCTGGAAGACAAACTTGCGGATGGCCGACATGGAGTCGGTCAGGGTGCCGATGCCCACGCCCTGGATGTAGCTGGTATTGTACCGGGCGCCGCCGTTGTGGTAGTCCTTGCCGCGGCTGATGCAGTCGTCGGTGAGCAGGCTCAGGAAGGGGGCGGGAAGCACCCGGCCGTAGAGTTCCTCAATGATGTCGTTGCCGGCGGTCTTGATGGCGACAAAGTGCTCCACCTGGGTCTTGAAGGCGGCCATCAGCTCCTCAAAACTGTTGGGCATTCCGGTGTGGGGGCCCAGCTGCTTGCCGGTACGAGGATCCAGTCCGTCGTGGAGGGTGAGCTCCAGGATCTTGGGTAGGTTGAAGTAGCCGGTGAGGATGTAGGCCTCCTTGCCGAAGGCGCCGGCCTCCACGCAGCCGGAGGTGCCGCCCTGGTGGGCGTCCTCGGGGGACTTGCCCTGGTTCATCAGCTCCCGGGCCACTGCCTCGGCGTTGAACATGCTGGGCTGGCCCCATCCCTTGCGGATGACCTCGGCCACGGCCCGGAGGAAGTCGTCGTCGTTGGTGCGGGAGAGCTGGACGTTGCTGGAAGGCTGCAGCAGGTGCATCCGGTCGATGACCTCCAGCAGCATGTAGGAGACGGGGTTAACGCCGTCGGTACCGTCGGCCTTGGTGCCGCCGATATTGATATTGCAGAAGTCGGTATAGGTGCCGCTTTCGTTGAGGGTGATGCCCACCTTGGGCGGCGCAGGCTGGTTATTGAACTTCACCCAGAAGCACATGAGGATCTCCAGGGCCTGGTCCCGGGTGAGGGTACCCGCCTGGCTCTCCTTCTCGTAGAAGGGCCACAGGTGTTGGTCCAGCCGGCCGGGGGAATAGGAATCCCAGGTATTCAGCTCGCTGATGACCCCCAGGTGGCAGAACCAGTAGCTCTGCAGAGCCTCCCGGAAGGTGGCGGGGGGATGCATGGGCACGTGGTCGCAGACCTGAGCGATCTCCAGGAGCTCGGCGCGGCGGGCGGGATCGGCCTCGCTGGCAGCCAGCTCCCGGGCGTAATCGGCGTAGCGCTGGGCCAGGCGGCAGATGGCGCGGCCGCAGATCTCCATGGCGTCCAGCTGATCCCGGCGGGCGGCGTAGTCGGCGGCGGCGGGATCCAGGGCGGCGCGGGCGGCCTCGATCTTTTTCAGCAGGCCCTCCACGCCGAGACGGTAGATCTTGTCGTCGGCTACGGTATGACCGGGGGAGCGCTGCTCCATGAACTCGGTGAAGATGCCCGCCTCATAGGCGTCCAGCCAGGCAGGATCCATGGCGTCCAGCATGCGCTTGCGGATGCAGATATCCTTCCAGTAGGGGATGATCTCCTCCCGCTGGATGTCCTTGGCCTCCTCGCTGACCCGGAAGAAGACCTTCTCCCGGCTGTCCATGGTTTCAAAGTCCTCGATGGTGTGGCAGCAGATCTCCGGATAGGTAGGGGTTTCGGCGGGGGCGGGGCCGCGCTCGCCTACGATGAGCTCACCCGGGCCGATATACAGGGTGCGGTGCTCCATTAGGTAGGCGAAGGCATGGGCCCGCAGCAGCACGCCCTGGTACTGTCCGGCGTATTTTTTATAGGCCTCGGTCATAAGCCGGGCCCGCTCCATATTGACCCGTGGCACGGCGGCGAGACTGGCCTCCCGGAGAGCTTCCACACGCGGGGGAAGCGTTTTGTGATTGTAGGGAACGTAAGGCATATGAGAACCTCCATAAAGAAAGGATGTATCCAAAAGAAATTATACCGCTGCACTCCAGATTTGAACAGCGCAATTGTGACAAATCGTGAGCTTTGTTTTGCGCAGGGATGTAGATTGTTCGGATCCATACGGCCAAAACCTTGCGCGGCGCACTGTTTTGTTATAGAATGATCCTTGAATTCAAGCAAGAAAGCGACGGGTGTATACGAATGGCGGGAGGAAGATTGGCGCGCTTTTTTGGCGCCCAGGACATGACCCAGGGTTCGCCCTGGGTGAATCTGGCACAGTTTTCGGTGCCTCTTTTGCTGGGCAATATAGCCCAGCAGCTCTACAATACCGTGGACTCCATCGTG
The DNA here is from genome assembly GCA_944376795.1 of uncultured Christensenellaceae bacterium. Taxonomy (GTDB): domain Bacteria; phylum Bacillota; class Clostridia; order Christensenellales; family UMGS416; genus CALWDW01. The sequence goes on along the minus strand of CALWDW010000011.1, from coordinate 39,766 downwards.
GTGGGCCGCTACATTGGGGACAATGCCCTGGCGGCTGTGGGCGCTAGTATGCCGGTGATTAACCTGCTGCTGGTGCTGTTCATGGGGATTTCCACCGGCGCGGGGATCATGGTCAGCCAGTACTTCGGCGCCAAGGAGAAGGACCATCTCTCCAAGACCATAGGCAATTGCCTGACCTTGACGCTGCTTTCCAGCCTTTTGGCATCCGTCCTGGGGATTTGGGTGACCCATCCCATTATGACAGCGCTGGATACGCCGGCTGCCATCTATGATATGGCCTGCACCTATATGATTATCATCTTCATAGGGCTTGTGACCACCGCTTTCTATAATATTATCTCGGGTATTCTCCGGGGACTGGGGGATTCGGTGACGCCGCTGCTCTTTCTGCTGGTGACCTGCGGGCTGAATATCGTGCTGGATATCCTCTTTGTTACAGCCTTCCAGATGGGGGTGGCCGGAGTGGCGTGGGCTACGGTGATCTCCCAGGCAGTGTCGGCGGTGCTGTGCATTATCCGGCTGCTGCGGATGAAGGACGTGGTGCGGGTCCATTGGGATAACCTGAAGCTGCGGAAGTTTTACTCCCTGCAGGTGGCTCGGCTGGGGCTGCCCAGCGGCATCACCCAGGCCATTTTCTCCATGGCCATGATCGTGGTGCAGGCGCTGACCAACAGCTTCGGTGAGATGATCATCGCCACCAATGTGGTGGTGATGCGGGTGGACGGCTTTGCCATGATGCCCAACTTCACCTTTGGCATGGCCATGACCACCTTTGCCGGGCAGAATATCGGCGCGGGGCAGCTGGACCGGGTGCGTAAGGGCACCCGAGACGGCATGAAGATGGCGGTGGCGGTGGCCGTCCTGCTGACGGTATGTATTCTGCTGTTCGGCCGGTACCTGATGGCGCTGTTCACCGACACGGCCGCGGTGATTGCCCAGGGACAGCACCAGATGAATATTATCGCAGTGGGCTACATTGCCATGGCGGTAACCCAGGTGCTCTCCGGCGTCATGCGCGGCGCGGGGGATACCATGACCCCTATGTGGATCTCCCTGATTACCACCGTCATCATCCGGGTGCCGGTAGCCTACTTTATCGCTTACCTGACCCGCAGCCCCGAGATGCCCAATGGCTCGGCGGACTGCCTGTACTATTCCCTGCTGTTCAGCTGGGTGCTGGGCGCGGTACTCACCGGCATATTCTTCAAGGTGGGTAAGTGGCGCACCAAGGGCTTGGTGGGCAAGCGGACAGTGGACGGTCCGGCAGCGGAGGAAACGCCGTGAGCGATGCCGTGCAGTACATGCTGCTGGGTGCGGGCCTGGCGCTGACATTGGGCGCCTTCTGGCTGCGGGTGGCCCTAGGGAGGGCCCGGAAGGGCTTCCTTCCCCTGCGGGGCCTGGTGGTGGGCTATGTCGCCCGCCCGGGGAAGAGGGGGGAGACCCTTCGCTATGCCAAGGTCAGCTTCCCCTACCGGGGAGAGACTCTGACACGGGTGGCGGAGCCTGGGCTGTCCCGTCCCCAGTACCGGGAACTGGAGGACGTGGCCCTGCGCTACCATCCGGAGCCGCCGGAATGCGTTATGCTGGAAAGGAGTACGCCGGCTGCGGTCTGGGCCTTGGTGTTGGCAGCGCTGGGGGTACTGCTGGAACTGGCGGCGCTGGTAGGGATCCTTTTGGCCTAGAGGCGCAGAACGAAGATGGAAGCGAAAGGGGTGTTTGTATGAAAATTACCCAGGATATGCATTTACACACGCTGCTGTCGGCCTGCAGCCAGGATCCGGGGCAGACGCCTGCTGCCCTGGTGGACTGGGCGGCGGCTCACGGAGTGCGGACGATTTGCTTGACCGATCACTTTTGGGACGAAAAGGTACCCGGGGCCAGCGATTGGTATGCCCCCCAGAACCGGGCCCATCATCACCGGATTTATGGTATGCTTTCTCAAGATACCCAAGGGGTGACCGTGCTGGTGGGCTGCGAGTGCGAGTACCTGGGCGGAGACAAGCTTTCCATTGCCCCTGACGCCATGGCGGCCATGGACTTTATCAACATTCCCATCGATCACTTCCATATGAAGGACTTTGTCTGCCCGGCCAGCGTCCGCACGGCGGAGGAGGTGGCGGCCCTGTACCTGGTCCGCTTCCGGGAAGTGCTGGAGCTGCCCCTTCCCTGGGAAAAGATTGCCTTGGCCCATTTGAACGACATCCTGAGTTTCCAGGAGATCCTTCCCCAGGTACTGGATACCCTTCCCGAGGCGGAATTGGGAACGCTGTTTACCCGCTGTGCCCGGCTGGGGGCCAAGGTGGAGATCAATACTTCCATCTGTGCCAGGGACCTGTGGTACCGTCATATCCCTCAGCACCGGCGGTTCCTGGGCCTTGCTAAGGAGTGCGGCTGCCAATTTACCTTTGGCAGCGATTCCCATCATCCCCAGGGGCTGACGACGCTGCTCTTTGGCCAGCTGGCGGTGGATGCCGTGGGGCTGACCGAAGCGGATATCTTTGATCCCTCCGGCCTGGGCCGGGCGCGGGATGATGCAACTATTTCATAGTTTCTTCAAAGTTGGCGGGGAATTATTGCCAGCCCATGCCGTCCAAAAAGATGAATCCGGGAAATCCCGGGTCTCATCTGATGAAGGAGGCATGACGATGAATCGTAAGAAGACAATAGGTTGCCTATTCCTGGCCTTGGCTCTTTCCGCCGGTCTGCTGGCCGGGTGCACTGCAACCCCGGCGGCTACGCCCAGCCCGGATCCCACGGTCCAGGCCACGGAGGCGCCCGAAGCCACGGCGACCCCCGAAGCTACGGCGACTCCCGAAGCTACGGCGACTCCCGAAGCTACCGCAACGTCCGAAGCCACCGCGGATCCGGAGGCTACCACCGCTCCGGAAGATTTGGCTGATACGGAGATGACGGCCATCCAGGACGCCACCGAGGAGCAGGAGGCCGAGCTTAAGTCCATGGGGGTACTGCTGAACTATGTGTGTATGACCTTCCTGGATCAGCGCATTCTGAATCAGGAGATTACCGAGCTGGGGGAGCAGCCCCAGGACGTGGTGGCTTGGCCCACCATGATGGCTATGGTGCTGGGGCCGCTGTACGGGACCGATAGCTTTGTCCAGGGCGAGGGGGAAGAAGTGATCCGTATTACCCAGGCAGAGGCGGAGGCCCTGTATGCCCGGCTGTTCGGTGTAGGAGAGCTGCCCGCCCTGGATCCGGAGACCGACTATATGTGCCCTTCCATCACCCAGACGGAGGACGGCTTTGATCTGGGGCTGGGGGACATCGGCGACCGGGAGTTTGGCTTCTCGGTGACGGCCTTTGCCCAGCAGGATGATGGCTCCTGGGTGCTGGAGGGCCAGGTGTATGACGGCAGCTCTGAGGGCATCGAGACCGTGTACACCAGCGCCCGGGCCGTGATGGCGCCCAATGCTGAGGATAGCCTGGTGCCTTACCGGCTGATGTCCTTGACCGTGGCGTAAGCCTTGGTTTCGTTTCCGGTAAAAAAGTTGGCGCCCGGCAGGCCGCATTTGCGGCCTGCCGGGCGTTTCTGGCTGCCGCCGCACAGAATAGCAGGAAAACGCCGCCGGAGCCGCGTATATCTCGTGGGAAGCAGTGGGAAACCCTTTTTCCCAAGATATACGGAACGAATCAATCCCGCGGATAAGGAGGATCCATACCATGAAAAGAGCCGTAGTGATCGGCGGCAATGGAAAGGTAGGCGGCTATCTGTGCCCCATGCTGGTAGCCGAAGGGTATCAGGTGACGGCGGTCTCCCGGAGCGAGAACCCGCCCCCCGTGTGGATGCCCGGCTATGAGGCGGTGGAACGGGTGCGCCTGTGCCGGGGCGAGCCGGGGTTTGAGGCGGCTGTGGCCGCCCTGCGTCCCGATGTGGTGGTGGACATGATCTGCTTCACCCAGGAGGAGATGCAGGCCATGGTGGACGCGCTGCGGGGAAAGGTGGCGCATTATCTGTGCTGCGGCAGCGCCTGGATCCACGGCCCGGTGCGCTGTGTTCCGGCCCGGGAGGAGGAGGACCGTGTCCCCCTCTGCGAGTACGGGCGGCAGAAGTCGGCCATGGAGGAGACGCTGGCGGCGCTCTGGCGGGAGGAGGGCTTTCCCGGCACCATGGTGCATCCTGGGCACATCGTCTGCCCCAATACCTGGCCCATCAATCCCCAAGCCCACAAGGAGCCCTGGGTGTTTGACGTGCTCCGGGAGGGACGGCCGCTGGCGCTGCCCGACCTGGGCATGGGCACCCTGCACCATGTCCATGCCGCCGACGTAGCGGGGGTGTTCCTGGCGGCCATCCGGGCAGGAGAGCCCAGCTTTGGCCAAGGATTTCATGCGGTTTCCCCCCGGGCCATTACCCTGCGAGGCTATGCCGAAGCGGTTTCGGCCTGGTTTGGCCGGGAGCCGCAGCTGGAGTACCAGCCCCTGGGAGAGTGGATGGCGGGACTTTCCCCTGCGTCGGCCGCCCAGGCCCGGGATCATCTGGCCCACAGTCCCAGCTATTCCATGGAGAAGGCCCGGGAACATCTGGGATTTGTCCCCCGGTATACCTCCCTGCAGGCCATCCGGGAATGCCTGGCGTCCCTGGGGGCGCTGAAGCAGGCGTAGGGCGAACCGGTCATTCCGGTGCATACCCCACCGTAGGGAGGGGGTGTATCATAGAGAAAACTCTAGGAAAGCGAGGAGTTACCCATGGTAAGCCGTGAAGAAAAGTTGCTCTGGGCCTATGCCGACCTGAAAGGGGAGGCACGGGCCGACGCTATCAACGCCATGTGGCGCCGTCTGATGGAAGAATACCCCAGGGTCCCTCTTTGGCCGGAAGGGGAAACCCCCGGCTATGACCCGGCCATTCCCCATCAATTGCCCCCCTCTTTGGTGCTCTTTCCCGTGAAATCGTCCAAACCTCGGGGGACGGTGCTGGTAGCACCCGGCGGCGGCTACGCCATCAAGGCCCCCTTTGAGGGCTTTGCCGTGGCCCAGCGGTTCAATGAGCTGGGGCTCAACGCCGCGGTGCTGGACTACCGGGTGGCGCCCTACCGCCGTATGGATGCCCTGGCCGATGCCCAGCGGGCGCTGCGTCTGCTCCGGTACCGGGCCGGCGAATGGGGACTGGATGAAAACCACATCGGCATGGGCGGGTTCTCTGCCGGGGGACACCTCACCGGCATGGCGGCTACCCACTTTGATATGGGAGATCCTGCCAGCAGTGATCCGGTGGAGCGGATGACCGACCGCCCTGACGCCGCCATCCTCTGCTATGGCTCCTTCTCCCAGACCACGGTTCCTGCCGGCTTTGGGGATTCGCCCTTTGCCGACGGCGACCGCCCGGAGAAGATCTTTATGTCTCCGGAGAAGAACCTGCGCCACGACGGCCCGCCCTTCTTCCTCTGGCAGACCAATGGACAGGACGATCCGCGCCATGTGCTGCGTCTGGCGGTGGAGCTGACCGACCGGGGGATTCCCTTCGAACTCCACTGCTTCCCCATGGGGAACCATGGCCTAGGCCTGGCTGATGGAGAGAACGAGGCCCATGTGCGTATCGAGCACGTGATGCATTGGGTCGAACTGTGCGCCGAATGGCTGGAGAGCCTGGGGTTCTAGAAGCCCGCCTCCTCGGAATCCTGACGGATTCCTGCGGGGGCTTATCGCGGAAAGCAGGCTTTCCGCGACCTTTGTTACAAAAAGCGGGAGCCTTTCGCGGCCCCCGCACCCCACAGTGGCTGCGCGAAGCGCCGCCACCCCTCATCGGGCAAAACGCGCCGTACACGCCGTCGCGTTTTGTAAATTACAAAAAATAGGGGAACGGCTGCAAGAAGAGTGCAGCCGTTCTCCTTCTATTCTCTCCCCATCTTCCCCCTAAAAGTTTTAGAAGGGTAGGGGCGCGGGGGAGGGAAACCTTTCTCAAAAGGTTTCTCTCCCCCGCAAAATCCCGCCTCCTCGGAATCCTGACGGATTCCTGCGGGGGCTTATCGCGGAAAGCAGGCTTTCCGCGAGCTTGATTAGAGAAAGCAGGAGCCTTTCGCGGCCCCCGCGCCCCGCAGTTTTGCCGCAAAGCGGCAAAACCCCTCATCGGGCAAAACGCGCCGTACACGCCGCCGCGTTTTGTAAATTACAAAAAAATAGGGGAACGGCTGCACTCTTCTTGCAGCCGTTCCCCTTATCTTTTCTCCTAAAGTTTTAGAAAGGTGGGGGTCCGGGGGAGGGAAACCTTTCTCAAAAGGTTTCTCTCCCCCGCCAATTCCCCGCCTCCTCGGAATCCTCACGGATTTCGAGACGGCGGGGATGCCCTCCGCCCCAGATCTCCCAGGGGCAGGGTGATGGTGAATGTGGTGATCTCTCCGCTGGAGACCTCAATTTTACCCCGGTGCATGTCCACGATCTGCCGCACAATGGACAGGCCCAGGCCGTACCCGCCGGTCTGCCGGTTCCGGGAGGCGTCCACCCGGTAAAAGCGCTCAAAGATTTTATCCAGGCTTTCGGGAGGAATGGCGGGACCGGTGTTGGTGACGGTAAGGCGGGCGCGGTCCCGATCCTGCGCCAGCGTGAGGGTGAGATCCCCGTTGGGATCGGAATGCTTGATGGCATTATCCATGAGCAGCACCACCAGCTGCACAACCCGGGCCTCGTCTCCCACCATTGTAATGTCCGGAGTGATCTCTGTCCGCAGCGCCTTACCCTGTTCAAATATAAGGGATTCCATGGGCAGTACGGCTCGTTCTACTGCATCGCTGAGGCAGAAGGACTTCCGTTCCTGCGCTTCGCTGCCGTCGTCGGCTTTGGCCAGAAAGAGGAGGTCGGCCACCAGGCCGCTCATCCGCTGGGCTTCGGCGCGGATGTAGTCCAGCCACTTGCCCTGGCTGGCCACTGTGCTTTCGGGATTGGCCAGCATTACGTCGGTATTGGCCAGTATGGTGGTCAAGGGGGTCTTGAGTTCGTGGGAAGCGTTGGCTACGAACTCCTTTTGCTTAGCCCAGGCCCTGGCGATGGGCCGCACGCTCCAGCCGGCCAGGAAGAGGCTCATGCAAAAAACCGTAACCAGGCATCCGCCTCCTACCAGCAGAGACACGGCAAGGGTCCGGGCAAGGATGGACTGCTCCCAGCTTTGGGACAGGAAGGCATAGATTCCGCCGTAGGGCTTCTCCGCGTAGAGGTAGCGGAAGGAGGCGCCGTTGTATTCCAGTGTTCCCTGGGCTTGGCCGCCGGATTGGGCCAGGGACAGCAGGGCCTCAATATCGCTGTCCTCGCTGTCAAAGCCGGAGAGAATTTCCTGGATTTCTCCGGCGCTGTCCACCTTTACCGAGAATACGTTGAGCAGCTGGGCCTCTTGGTCAAAGAAGCCGGCCCGAGGGAACTGGTCAGGCGGGGGAAAGGAGGCGTCCCCATCCAGGCCGGGGCGCGATAGGTCGCCGGAAAAGCCGGGCGGAGGCGAGAGCTCCTGCCGCTGTCCGTCCCGACGTACCGCCTGCTCCAGGATGCGCTGGGAAGACCTGGCGCCCTCCATGCGCATATAGGCGTAGATCCCGATGATGATAACCGCCAGCACCAGGGTGAAGATGAGCATGGTCATCCCCACAAACCGTCGCTTGAGCCGGCCAATCATGCTGCGTCCTCCAGTACGTACCCCACGCCGCGTACCGGACGGATCTGCACCGTGGAGCGAAGGTACGCCAGCTTTTTCCGCAGGAAGGTAAGGTATACCTCCACATTGTTGTAGCCTACGTCGGCGTCGTAGCCCCATACCTTGACAATGAGCTCTTCCTTCGGGGTTACCGCACGGCCGTGGGCCAGGAGGATCCGGGCGATTTCGAACTCCTTATGTCCCAGGCTGACCTGCGCGGCGCCGCAGGAGAGGACATAGCTGGATAGATGCAGCGCCAGGTCGCCGAAGCGGAGGATATCGTCGGAGATGACCTCTCCCGGCCGGCGGGCCAGGGCCCGCAGCCGCGCCAGCAGTTCCTCGGTGGAGAAGGGCTTGGTTAGGTAGTCGTCGGCTCCGGCATCCAGCCCCTTGACCTTGTCGGCGACCTCGTCCTTGGCGGTGAGCAGGAGCACAGGGGTGGCAATGCCGGCCTGCCGCACCCGGGCCAGCACGGTTAAGCCGTCCATTTTGGGGAGCATGATGTCCAGGATGATTACGTCAAACACGCCGTCCATGGCCTTTTCGCAGCCGGCTTCTCCATCGGGCACGGCGGTTACTTGATGGTGCTGCGCCCGCAGCAGCTGCGCCAGCGCCTCGCTGAGCCGGCGCTCGTCCTCAACCAACAGTATCCGCATGTTCCGTCCTCCTTTGGATCCAGTGTACGCAGCCTGCCTTAAAACCTGCTTAAAACCGGTGAGGTCAGCCTTCCAGCGGCAGGATGTACCGTGCCCCGCCGGGCAGGATTTCCTGGCAGTCCGCGCCCAGGGCAGCCAGCGCCTGGAGCAGAGCGGGGCGGCCGGGAGCGGCCAGGATGGAGAGGTCTTCCATCCGGTGCAGGTAGGCCAGCTCTCCCAAAAGGGCCAGCACGAGGCGGTACAGATCGGGTTCGGGCGCATCCAGGAACAGATCCACATGCCCTGCCAGGCGCACGGCCTCGTTCCAGCCCACCCGCAGGGCGCAGCGGCCCAGCACCGGCCCCTGGGCTCCGGCGGGAAGAATGTCGAAGCGGTAGCAGGGGACGCCGCAGGTCTCCGGCCGGGGATCCAGGGCGGCGGCCAGGCGCAGGCGGACACGGCTGTCCTCCAGGGCCTCCTCCCGCAGGAAGCGGAAACAGTACCGGTGGTAGACCATGAGCTCCAGGCGGGGATTGATCCGTTCCCGCAGGCCGGTGTCGGTGAAGCCGCAGGCCTGGTAGCAGGCCTGGTTGGCGGGCAGGTCGGTGGGACAGTTCAGTCCCCACTCGGCCGCCCAGGGATGGGCTTCCATGGCCTGCCGCAGGGCAAAACGCCCCCAGCCCCGGCCCTGGAACCGGGGGTGGATGTACAGCACCGCCAGCCAGAAGCTGGCGAAGGCCCGCTGGTAGAGGAAGAGCCCGCCGGCCAGCTCGTCTCCGGCGGTAAGCTTATAATAGGCGCCCTGGGGGAAGGTCATGCGCCGCAGGAGGGAGTCCTGATTCTGCAGATAGGGATTGTCCTTGTCGCGGTAACGGCGGTAATGCCCGGCAAAGGCGGCCCGCTGCACCTGCAGGAGGGCATCAGCATCGGCAGGATAGGCGCGTTCCAATTGTGGTTGGATCATAGGCGGGGACTTCCCAGCAGACGGTATACCTCGCGGAAAATGTCGTCCCGTTGGACGGCGTAGGCCTCCCGGATCAGGTGCCGGGTGAAGTCCAGGCTATAGCGCTTATCAGGCTGCAGGATGGGTGCGGGGGCCAGGCGGGTGGGCACCGCTTCGGGCATGACGCACCATGCCACCGCCACGATGTCCCAGATGACCTTGCTCCAGACCTCGCCGCCGTGGAAGTGGTTCCGGTAGCCCTGGACTACGCCGGTCAGATACTCCCCGATGGGGGTGGAGCGGCCCAGGTAGTAATCCAGCTCGGGCAGGGTGACGGTGAGGTGGTCGGTAACCTGGCAGGTGGGCAGCAGCACCAGGGCCGCGCCGCTGTCAAATAAAACCGAGCTGGCGTAGAGATCCTGGGAAAGGTTGAACTCGTCGGCGGTATACCAGTCCAGGGGCTGGCCTCCCAACCAGACCACCACGATCCGGTCCAGGATATCCGGGGCCAGAAGGATGGCGCTGGCTACGTTGACGGGGCAGCCCAGGGTGACCACGTAGAGGGGATCCTCCGGAGTGTGGGCTCGGGCGCGGAGGATAAGATCCTGGGCGGCGGGGCTTTGCACCGGGGCGTCGGGGCCGGTCATATATTGGCGGCTGCCCTTATACACCGGCGGCGGGGCCACCTGGGGCAGGCGGTCCAGGAGGCGGAAGATCTCCAGGTAAGACTTCTCCATGCCGTCCTCGGGCCCTTGGGAGAGGGCGTTGAAAAACGGGGCGGCATAGATGGCCTCCACCCGGGCCCGGGAACTGAGCAGGGCAAAACACAAGGCGAATTGATCGTCAACCTCGTTGAAGGTATCGGTATCCACCACCATGGGAAGGACGGCGGGGCGCTCCAGACGGAGCAGACGCAGGCGTTGGTCTATGGAAAGGGTTGTAGCGGGCTTCATGGCTGAACCTCCTTGCATTTTGGAATATAGAGTATAGCACTATTATACCAGAGTGTTGGCATATAGCTCTATGGCGGTATTACACCCCTGAGTAGACAAACTTGACTTAAATAGGAACGAACAGGCGATTGGCCCAGCCAAACAGCCGCCCGGGCCAATCACAAAAAGGCAATTCTGTCAAGAGGTGTTATCCACAGTTTCCCCAAAAGGGATGTGGATAAGTGTTTCCTTGTGGATAAAGAAGACATCCACCGGGATTATCCACCGATTTCTAGGGAGCTGGGGGAGGAAACGACACAAAATATGGGAGGCACGGGAGAGTTATCCCCCAATATTCTGTCGAAGCGGTTATTTATCCACGGAATTATCCACCGATTGGGGATAAGTGCATATCTTGGATTACCCACCGGGCGGGGGATTTCTCCACGCCTTTTTCCACGATGTCCACAGGCTTATCCACCGAGTTTTCCACGAGACGGCGCGTAGGGAAGGGCATAAAAAAACATATGAAAATCCATTGCGAATTTTTGAGCGGTTTGTCCAGTCATAAAAGTCCATAGCCGGGCGCTTGTGCTTTGCACGGGAAGATGGTACGATAGGGGCGGGTTACGACCTAAGCAAAGAAGGGAAGACAAATGATGCGTTTTGATGCGGCCTATTTTGACAGACAGGTAGAGCGCCGGGGGACCCTCTGCGAGAAGTGGGACGGCCTGGGGCGCAGCTACGGAAACCCGGATGCCCTGCCCATGTGGGTGGCGGATATGGATATCCCCTGCCCGCCGGCGGTGGTGGAGGCCCTAAAGGCCCGGGTGGAGCATGGGATCTTTGGCTACACCATGGAGTGTCCGGAGGACCGGCAGAGCGTGGTGGATTTCTTGGCGGCGCGGCATGCCTGGCATGTGGAGCCCGAGAGTTTGGTCTGGTCGCCCAGCGTGCTGTCCACGCTGAAGGTGGCCATCCAGCTCTTCACCGAGCCCGGGGACGGGGTGATTGTGCAGCCGCCCATTTACCCGCCCTTTTTGTCCATTCCGGAGAGCCTGGGCCGCCGGCGGGTGCTCAATCCCCTGCGTCGCACCGAGGACGGCTGGAAGATGGACCTGGAGAACCTGGAGGACTGCCTGCGGGACGGGGCCAAGGCGCTGATGCTCTGCTCTCCCCACAATCCGGTGGGACGGGTCTGGTCCCGGGAGGAGCTGGAGCAGCTGGTGGCCCTGCTGCGCCGCTACGATGCCAAGCTCATCGCCGATGAGATCCACCACGACCTGATCATGCCCGGCCATACCCAGACCAGTGTCATGACCCTGGGGGTGGAGGATATGGCCATCGTGGGGATTTCCGCCACCAAAACCTTTAACCTGGCGGGGCTGGAGTTCTCCACCGCGGTGATTCCCGACGCCGGGCTGCGTCAGCGCTTTATCCAGACCATGCAGGCCTATGGCTCCTGTGCCGGCAACCTCCTCTCCCGCATGGCCCAGCGCACCGCCTACCAGCAGGGGATTCCCTGGCTGGAGGGGCTGCTGGCCTATCTGGACGATGCCCGGCGGATGCTGCGGGAGGTCCTGGAGCGGGACTTCCCCGGCGTGGAGATGAGCGACCTGCAGGGCACCTATCTGGCCTGGCTGGACTTTACCGCCTATACCCAGGATCCCCAGCGCCTCTGGCAGTGGGCCGCCCAGGCCGGCGTGGCCGTGGGCAAGGGGCATGAGTTCATGGGGCCCGGCTTTGCCCGGTTCAATCTGGCCTGCCCTCATGCCCAGCTGTTGGAGAGCCTGGACCGGCTCCATGCCGCGCTGCCCCAGCTCCGGGAGTCCCGGTAAGCGGGCCTGCCGCCCCGGATAGGGGAGAATTTGCAGAAGCGAGAAAACCGGCCCCCCAGGCCGCAGGCGCGGCGGGGGGGCGGTTTTTTTGCCTCACGGGAGGCGTTTCCCCGCTTGTGCGCCCGGCAGAGCGACAGGAAATCTTTCTCCGGTGTGGTATATAAAGAATACAACGGAAAAAACCGGGCTTTCGGAGGGTACCAGGAGGACGTGATGAAGACCAGAATTGAGGTGTACCAGGAGGATGCCATCATCACCCATTTCCCGGATACCGCCCGCGCGCTGCGGGACCGGATACAGGGAGGAAGTCATGCATAAGAAGTCTGTGCTGCGGCTGAACTACCGGCAGACCTTTTTGGTGGGGTTTGGTTTCTTTGCGGTCTCGCTGGCTTGGGCGGTGTACAACGCCTTTGTGCCCCTGCTCCTGGAGCGGTGGATTGCCAGCACCACCATGATTGGGCTGATCATGACCATTGACAATGTTTTCGGGCTGATTTTCCAGCCGGTCTTTGGCGCCCTCAGCGACCGGACCCGCAGTCCCCTGGGCTGCCGGATGCCGTACATCCTGGCGGGGATTCCCCTGTGCGCCGCGCTGCTGGCCCTGGCGCCCCAAATGCCCGGCCTGGCCTCCATGATGGCGGTCCTGGTGGTCTTTAACTTCCTCATGTCGGTCTGGCGGTCCCAGATGGTGGCGCTGATGCCCGACCTGACCCCCAGCCCCCTGCGGAACCAGGCCAATGGCGTGATCAATCTCATGGGGGGCGTGGGGACCCTGGTGGCCTTCCTGGTGGGGGGGAGCCTGGCCAACAGCCTGGGCCAGGAGGCGCCCTTCGCCCTGGCAGGGGGGCTGATGCTGGCCTCTTTGGCGCTGCTGCTGTTCTTCGTACGGGAGCCTGCCGGGGTGCGGACCCAGGGGCGGCCCTTCCTGCGCCTCCTGCCCCGGAGCGCCAAGGCCCAGGCGGAGCGAGGATCTCTGGCGGGACTGACCCGGCCGGGGGAGAGGCGGAGCTTCCTCTGCCTGCTGCTGGCCATTTTCTTCTGGTTCTGCGGCTACAATGCCATTGAGTCCTTTTTCACCCTCTATGCCAAGAATGTGCTGGGCCTGGAGGGCGGGGACGCCACCATGCTGCTGGCCTTTTTCTCGGTGACCTTTATTGTGGTGGCCATTCCTGCGGGTTATCTGGCCAACCGCTTTGGCCGCCGCCGCACCATCATGGTAGGCTTGGGAGGGATTATCGTGCTTTTTGGGGTGCTGACCTTCCTCCAGGATCTGTGGGTGATCCGGGTTTTGCTGCTCTTGGGAGGCTGCCTCTGGGCCCTAATCAATATCAACTCCCTGCCCATGGTGGTGGAGCTGGCGGGCGGGGACCGCATTGGGGCCTTTACCGGGGTGTATTACTTTTTCTCCTTTGCGGCCTCGGTGCTCAGCCCGGTGCTCTTTGGCGGCATTCGGGATCTTCTGGGTTCCTATGAGGCGATGTTCCCCTACGCGGCGGTATGCATGGTACTGGCCCTGGGCTGCATGGCCCTGGTTCGTCACGGAGAGGCCGTGGCCAAGGAGGCGGCATGATGCAGGAGCGCTGCTATGACTGTCCCCGCCGGTGCGGGGCCCTTCGTCCCCTGGTGCTGGAGGAAGGCCAGCGGGGAGGCGTCTGCGGGGTGGGAACCCAGCCGGTGGTGGCCCGGGCCATGCTGCACCTGTGGGAGGAGCCCTGCATCAGCGGCACCCGGGGTTCGGGGGCGGTATTCTTCTCGGGATGCAGCCTGGGCTGCGTCTTCTGCCAGAACGATCCCATCAGCCATGGGCGCGTGGGGGAGAGCATACCTTTGCCCCGGCTGCGGCGGATCATGGAGCGGCTCATCAGCGAGGGAGCCCACAACATCAACCTGGTCAACCCCACCCACTTTACCCGGGCCCTGGGGGCGCTGCTGGAGGACTGGAGGCCGCCTGTGCCGGTGGTATACAATACCGGGGGCTATGACAGCCCGGAGGGGCTGGCCCGGATGGAGGGGAAGGTGGACGTATACCTTCCCGACCTGAAGTATGTGGAGGCGGGCCCTGCGGCCCGGTACTCCGGGGCGTCGGACTACTTTGCCGTGGCCCGGGAGGCGCTGCCCCGTATGGCCCGGCAGATAGGGGAAAGCCGGATGGATGCCCAGGGGATTCTGCGCCGGGGCATGATTGTGCGCCATCTGATTCTGCCCGGCCAGCACCGGGCGGCCATGGCCGTGCTGGACTGGATCCATGACAACCTGCCGCCCTGGGTGATGGTCAGCCTGATGTGCCAGTACTTGCCCATGGGCCGGGCCCAGGAATTCCGGGAGATCAACCGCCGCCTGACCAGCTACGAATACAACGCGGTGCTGGAGCACCTGGATAAGCTGGGGATGGAGAACGGCTATGTGCAGGAACGGTCCTCCGCCCGGGAGGATTACGTGCCCGCCTTTAACCTGGAGGGCCTGGAGGAATAGCGCCCTCCCAGGACCCGGGAACGCAAAAAAGCCCCCGCAGGAAGCTTTGACGGCTTCTGCGGGGGCGTTCTTTTGTGATTTCTGCGGGGGGCTGGGGGGAGTTACACGCCGTGCTTCACCCGATCCCGTTCCTCGGCGCGCTTGGCGTTGTTGAAGCTGTCCAGGGTTCCCACCAGGTAGCCGGTGATGCGGCGGATCCGCTCAAAACGCTGGTCCCCTTCTTCCCGGCCGCACTGGGGGCAGGTGTCCCCGATGATGCCGTTGAACCCACAGACCGGATCCCGGTCCACCGGGTGGTTGATGGAACCATAACCTATGCCCAGGTCATGCATGGCCCGCACCACCTTCTCAAAGGCCTGGAGGTTCTGGGTGGGGTCGCCGTCCAGCTCCACATAGGTGATGTGACCGGCATTGGTCAGGGCGTGGTAGGGGGCCTCCAGGGCAATCTTATCGTAGGCGCTGATGGGATAGTACACCGGCACGTGGAAGCTGTTGGTGTAGTATTCCCGATCGGTAACCCCGGGGATGATGCCGAACTTCTTCTTATCCTTGCGGACGAAGGTGCCCGAAAGGCCCTCGGCGGGGGTGGCCAGCAGGGTGTAATTCAGCCGGGTCTGCTGGCTGAGGGTATCCAGGCGCTCCCGCATGTGGCCGATGATTTTCAGGCCCAGGGCCTGGCTCTCGGCGCTCTCGCCATGGTGCTTGCCGGTGAGGGCCTTGAGGCACTCGGCCAGGCCGATGAAGCCCACGCTGAGGGTTCCGTGCTTGAGGACCTCCCGCACCTCTTCGTCATAGGCCAGCTTGTCACTGTCCAGCCACACGCCCTGGCCCATGAGGAAGGGATAATTGTAGACCTTCTTCCGGGACTGCACCTCCAGGCGCTCGTTGAGCTGCTGGATTACCAGGTCCATCTTCCGGTCCAGATCGGCGAAGAAGGCGTCCACATCCCCGTGGGCGTTGATGGCGATCCGGGGGAGGTTGATGGAGGTAAAGGAGAGATTGCCTCGGCCGTTGCTGATCTCCTGGTTGGGGTCGTAGACATTGCCGATGACCCGGGTACGGCAGCCCATGTAGGCGATCTCGGTCTCGGGATGGCCGGGCTTGTAGTACTTCAGGTTGAAGGGGGCGTCCTGGAAGGAGAAGTTGGGGAAGAGGCGCTTGGCGCTCACCCGGCAGGCCAGCTGGAAGAGATCATAGCTGGGGTCGCCGGGGTTGTAGTTGATCCCTTCCTTTACGCGGAAGATCTGGATGGGGAAGATGGGCGTTTCCCCGTGGCCCAGACCGGCCTCGGTGGCCAGCAGCACGTTCTTGATCACCATTCGGCCCTCCGGCGAGGTGTCCATGCCGTAGTTGATGGAGGAGAAGGGCGTCTGGGCCCCGGCCCGGGAGTGCATGGTGTTGAGGTTATGGATCAGGGCCTCCATGGCCTGGTAAGCGTGGTGGTCGGTCTCCAGCTGGGCGCGCTTATAGGTAAAGGCCCGAGCCTTTTCCGCAACCTCCGGGGAAATCCCCATCTGGCGCAGGCGGGCGTCTTCTTCGGCCACATAGTCGGGATTGACCTCCAGGGTGGGATACAGTCCGGTGGCGGTGCGGATATCCCGGAGCATATCGGCCACCTGCTTGTGGGCGTCCTCCATATCGCAGAGCAGGGTCAGGGCTTTGCTCAGGTTGTCGCGGTAGTTCTTGACATAGGTCTTGCGGATGCCGGGGGCCAGGCCGTAGTCGAAGTTCACGATGGACTGGCCGCCGTGCTGGTCGTTCTGGTTGGCCTGGATGGCGATGCAGGCCAGCGCCGCGTAGCTGGCGATGCTGTTGGGCTCCCGCAGCACGCCGTGGCCGGTGGAGAAGCCGTTGTGGAAGAGCTTGAGGATATCGATCTGGCAGCAGGTGGTGGTCAGCCCGTAGAAGTCAAAGTCGTGGATGTGGATATCCCCATCCTTATGCGCCTGGGAGATCTCGGGGGTGAGCATGAACATGTCATAGAACTCTTTGGCTCCCTCGGCGCCATACTTGAGCATCATACCCATGGCGCTGTCGGCGTTGATATTGGCGTTTTCCCGCTTCAGGTCGGAATCCTCCGACGGGGTGAAGGTGATATCCTCATAGACCTTCATGAGCCGGGTATTCATCTCCCGGATGCGGCTGCGCTCGGCGCGGTAGAGAATGTACTTCTTGGCAATCTGTCCCAGGCCGTTGTCAATGAGGGTCTGCTCCACGATGTCCTGGATCTGCTCCACGCCGGGGGTGGACAGGGCGGGATCGGTCTCCAGCCGGCGGGCGACCTCCAGGGCCAGCTGGCTGGCAAGCACCTCATCCCCGGCATGCTCGGTATCCTGGAAGGATTTCAGAATTGCGCCGCTGATTTTGGAAAGGGTGAAAGGGACCCGGCGTCCGTCCCGCTTGATGATGGAAGAAATCATAGGCAAAACCTCCTGGGTGGGAAAAATAAATCGATAAATCCGCGATATTCATGCGCCGTGGCGAGAAGACGATGGAGGTATCTCCATCGCCGCCACAATATCTTGTGGTCTATTCTTGCCTGACCCATAGATATTGTATTCTTGGAATACCCTATCGTCAAGAGCAATTGTTACCGGCAACCGATTTTTTTGAACTGGCGCATGGGGCATGCGCATAGGTTATACCGCCGGGGACAAAAAGAAACAGGACACGGCGATACCTCCTGGACACCGCCGTATCCTTAAAAAAGGGCGACTTTAATACACCCCCCGTATTCTAATTTTTCAAAAAAGAAAACGGCGGCTTGAAATTTGTTATTTCAAAACCGCCGTTCTTTGACGCATGAATTATCGGCCACTAAAACCACGGTTTTTTTTTAATGGCCTTAGCAGCGTCAATCACAATATTTAAGCGTTTCCTTGTGCAACCAAATTATCAGCTGCAACGCATATATAGTAGCTCAGTCCCACCTGCTGGCCTTCCAGCATGCTGCGGTGAAAATCATCTGTAGCGAAAAAGTGGGCCTGTGCAGCAAACCCCGCGGCATCAATATCCATATCCTTTTTCATAAAAGCGATGTGCTTTTTAAGTGCAGACACTACTTTTTCATCATGAGCTCCAATACCTTCTTTCAGAGATTGAGCCATGAAAGACATAAATTGTGCGGCTTCCTCCGCTTTTTCATTCATGACAGTTGCGTCAATAGCGTCGGTGTCGATAGAATACCCATACTCTTTTTGTAAATGCTCATTCTGATCATTGAGAGCTTCCCCCCATTCTTCCTTATTTAGACCGGCAAACATTTTTTCTGCATCCATAGGAACTCCTTTCCGAGCGTGAGAAATTGTTTTTTCCAACGTGTTCAAAATAGCGGACAGTCTCTCTTTACGCGCGCTAAGTAAGACTTTCTGCTGTTCCAAACAAGTCAGTCTGTTTGGCTCACTTTCCAAAGCGATTTTGATTTGCTCCAAAGAAAAGTCCAATTCACGATAAAACATTATTTGTTGTAATCTTTCCAACTCTCTGACCGTATAGTAGCGATATCCATTTTCTCCTACGGAGTTTGGAAAGAGCAACCCCACCTTTTGATAATGGTATAAAGTTTTTACCGTTGTGCCGGCCAAATTGGCGACTTCTTGAACTGTATAAGCCATTTTCTCACCTCGTTATTTAGTCTAAGGCCTTACCTAAGGTTGGAGTCAAGTCTTTTTGAGAGAAAAATTTGCCTTTCATATTTCCTATTTTACCTCCGTTATAAAAGGGGGGCAACAATTAAAGCGAAATAAAATACTACTATAAATAAAATTGTATTTCGTTCTCATAGGCTCACCTGAAATGTAAAATAATATAACCTAAGGGAGAGAAAAAATAAAGGAGGATTCCCATGGCCCCCAAACATTTGCGCAAAAAAACATCCCCCCAGCCGCCCAAGGTGCAGGCCGCGCTGGATGCCGCCACCCAGGTCAGCTCCACCGATCCCATGGGCAGCTACACCGCCCAGCCCCGCAGTGCCCACGCTAAGCCGGTGCAGGACGCAGACGACCTCTAAAAGTCGGGAGTTTTTGGGTTATAGGCTTCTGCGGGGAGAGGAACCTTTTGCAAAAGGTTCCCCTCCCCGCACCCCACCCTTCTAAAACTTTTTATTGGGAGGGTGGGGAAAAAGTGGAAGGGGAATGGCTGCATTCTTCTTGCAACCATTCCCCTGTTTTCCCTGTAGACTCTTCCCATAAAGTTTTGGGGGAAGAGGGTTTGGGGGAGGGGGCCCTTTTGCAAAAGGGCCCCCTCCCCCAAGAGAACACAAAAATACGATGGTCTCTGCGGGGCGCGGGGGCCGCGAAAGGCTCTCGCTTTTTGAAATCAAGGTCGCAGGAAAGCCCCCGCGCCTTCTCCCTTCCCAAGGGCCGTGGAACCTCCTTCATTTTGTCTTGACCTGGAGGATTTTTTCGGGTAAACTATAGGAAAAATGGCATAAGGTGGAAGGAATTCGATGGCCAAGCATGAGAGGAAAAAGCACGGCGGCCGTACCGCAATGGTGGTCAGCATGGTGCTTATTGGTGTGGTTTTGGCAGGCGGCGCGGCTTACGCGGCGCATTTTTTAGGCAGCGAGGCGGGAACAGCCTTTTTGATTGGGCTCAGTGAACGACATGCAGGGCTTTTTCCCACTGTGGGCCCTGCCGTCAGTGCATCGCCTGCGTCCGATTCCGAGGCGTTGCTGGTTTCTTCCGCTTCGCCGGAGCTCTCTGCGACCCCGGCGCGCACCCGCACCCTCGCGCCTTTGTCCAGTCCCACGCCCAAGCCCACGCCGGAACCGGAGCCGGTGGATCTGGAGTTCCCCTACCTGGTGGAGGTCAATAAGGGAAGCCAGATCGTTACGGTTTACACCATTGACCAGGATGGGGAGTATACCGTTCCCGTTAAATATATGCTTTGCTCCACGGGTTCCGACCTGGACAAGTTCCCCGATGGTCTGTATAAGATCAAGGACAAGTACCGCTGGCGTCGGATGCTGGCCGACACCCCCACCTATGCCCAGTATTGCTCCAGGATCTCGGGGAGCTTCCTCTTTCACTCCATCCCCTACTCGGCCGCCCGCTGCGACGCCCTGTCGGTGAAGGGTTACAACGAGCTGGGCACGCCTGCCTCGGGAGGGTGTATCCGCCTGCTGGCCTCGGAATGCAAGTGGATCTACGATAATGTGCCCACCGGTTCCCCGGTACGGATTATCACCGGGGAGGAAAATCCGGTCCTCTGGCGGCAGCTCAAGCCCGCCACCCTGCCGCCTTCCAGCAAGTGGGATCCCACCGATCCGGATGAGGGAAACCCCAATCCTACCACGGCGCCTGGAAGCCAGATCCGCAACACCCCTTATCCCGGGGTGACGCCGGCGCCCTTGGATGAGGAATTCTCCCCCGATGTGCCTCGGGTGGATCGTACGCTGCCTCCGGATAACCCGGTGCGGACCCCCACACCCACCCGTGCTCCGTCGGCTACCCGTACGCCGGCTGCTTCCGAAACCCCCGACGGTACCGTCCGTCCTGGGACTCCGACGCCCACCCGTGACGATGGCGGCGCGACGCCGGCGCCTACTCATACCGCGGGTGATGCCACGCCCAGGCCCACGCATACTGCCGGTGACTCTACGCCCGCGCCCGGGACCTCGGCGCCCAGCACGCCCAAGCCCGCTACCCCGGAACCCAGTACGCCCAAACCCAATACCCCGGCTCCCGAGCCCGATCCCGATCCCGGAGAGGGACAGCTGCCGCCTGACGGCGACGCCTAACCGGGCGGTACGCCGTACCCTCTCTCCCGCAAAATCCCGCCTCCTCGGAATCCTCACGGATTCCTGCGGGGGCTCATCGCGGAAAGCAGGCTTTCCGCGAGCTTGATTACAAAAGGCGGGAGCCTTTCGCGGCCCCCGCGCCCCGCAGTGGCAGCGCTGCGCTTGCCACCCCTCATCGGGCAAAACGCGCCGTACACGCCGCCGCGTTTTGTAAATTACAAAAAAATAGGGGAACGGCTGCGCTCTTCTTGCAGCCGTTCCCCTTCTATTCTCTCCCCATCCTTCCCCCTAAAAGTTTTAGAAGGGTGGGGGCGCGGGGGAGGGAAACCTTTTGCAAAAGGTTTCCCTCCCCCGCAGAAATCCTCCCACAAGAATCTCCATGGTATTCTTGCCATACCGAGAGGCTAGTCCCAGAGCTCCTCGGCCAGCCGGTACACCTCCCGCTTAGGCAGCGCGAGGGCATCGGCCACCTGGCGGACGGCGTCCTTCTTGGGAACGCCAGCCTCCCGGCAGCGGCACAGGGCCTCCCGGGGATCCTGGGAGGCCTGGGGCATGCTTTCAGCCTGCCAGGGCGCCAGTACCAGGGCGTATTCCCCCTGGGGCCTGTCGGGAAGGCCGGCGTACTGCTCCGCCAAGGCCTGGAGGGCGCCTCGTTCCACCCGCTCAAACCGCTTGGTGAGGTCCTTGCAGAGGGCAGCCCTCCGCTGGGGGAAGAGAGCGGCCAGATCGGCCAGCGTCTTCTCCAGCCGGTGGGGGGCTTCGTAAAGGATGACCATCCGTTCCTCGCCCGCCAGGGCGGCCAACCGCTCCCGGCGTTCCTTTCCCTGCCGGGGCAGGAAGCCCTCGAATACAAACCGACCGCTGTCCAATCCCGAGAGGGCTGCCGCCGTCACCACCGCCGCCGGACCAGGGGCCGCCGTCACCGGGATTCCCGCCTCCCGGCAGGCGTCCACCAGCTGCCAGCCCGGGTCGCTGATACAGGGCATGCCGGCGTCGGTACACAGGGCCACGTCCTTGCCCTCCTGCAGCAGGGCCACCAGCCGGGGCACCGCCTCCCGCCAATTGTGCTCATGGCAGGCCACCAGGCGCTTGGGGCAGCCCAGGTGGTTCAGAAGCTGCAGGGTGCGCCGGGTATCCTCGGCGGCCACCACATCGACTTCGGCCAGCACCCGGGCCGCACGCAGGGTGATATCCTCCAGGTTTCCGATGGGCGTCCCCACCAGGAACAGGGTTCCCGCCATGCTCATTCCTCCTCCAGATGGTAGTAACGCTTGGCCTGGGCGGTATACGCTCCGTCGGCGGTGCGCATGATCAAAGGCGGCAGCCACATCACCCCGGGATTCCCATTGCGGATGCCTTCGGCCAGGATCAATCCGGGCGGCGCGTCGTAGGTAGGCTGGATCAGCTGCAGCCGCTTGGGCGCCAGGCGGTGCCGTTCCATGGAGACCAGGATCTCCGCCGTCCGGGCCGCCGGGTAAATGACGCAGAGCCGTCCCCCGTTGCGCAGCAGCCGGTAACCGGCCTCCATCACGTCATCCATGGTGCAGGCGATCTCGTGGCGGGCCAGGTTCAGCTGGTTGGGAACGCTCTGGGGGCCCTGGGTGACCGGGATGTAGGGGGGATTGCACACCACCCGGTCGGCGATGTGATGGCCCAGACGCCGGGGGGCTTCCTTGAGATCCATGGCGTGGATGGTGACCCGGTCCTGCAGGCCGTTCATCGCCACCGAGCGGGCCGCCATATCGGCCATATCCGGCTGGATCTCCAGGCCGATGACCCGGGCGGAAGGGGCGTCCAGCGCCATAATCAGCGCCATGATCCCGGTGCCTGTGCCCATGTCCACCAGGGTCTCCCGGCCCTTGGCCCCGGCAAAGTGGGCCAGCAGAATGGCGTCGGTGCCGTAACGGAAGCCATCCTCCCGCTGTAAGATTTTCAGACCCCGGGGGGTCAGCTCGTCCACCCTTTCCCGGGGCGGGTTCTGGCCGGTCATGGGCGCTCCTTTCCGGGGGAACCATACCCCCATTCCCCGCGCTCTTTCCCCCAGGGCGCGGACTGTGGTATAATCCATTGTATCACACGCAGGAGGAAAACGCCATGATCAGACCCACCAGCCTCTTGGTCAAGCCCGCGGGGCCGGACTGCAATATTGCCTGCCGCTACTGCTTCTACAGCGGGAAAAAGGAGCTGTTTGCCGCCATGCCCCGGCATCGCATGCCCGAGGAAACCATGGAAAAGGCCATCCGGGAATTCCTTCCCCTGGCGGGGCCCACGGCCCACATCGGCTTCCAGGGCGGGGAACCCACCCTCCGGGGGCTGGACTTCTTCCGCCAGGTGGCCGCCTGGAGAAAAAAATACCGCGCCCCCACCCAGGAGGTGCAGTTCTCTCTCCAGACCAACGGCCTGCTCTTGGACGAGGCGTGGGTGCAATTTTTGCGGGAAGAAAATTTCCTGGTAGGGCTCTCGGTGGACGGCCCCGCCGCCTGCCACGACCGCTACCGCCGGGGCTTTGACGACAGCCCCACCCATGCCCGGGTGGCCCGGACCATGGCCCTGCTCAAGGAGGCGGGGGTGGAGTTCAATACCCTCACCGTGGTTACCGCCGGCAACGTGGATCAGCCCCGGGAGCTCTTTGACTACTTTACCACCCAGGGCAGCGGCTATATGCAGTTTATCCCCTGCGTGGAGGTGGTGGACGGCAAGATCGCCGACTATACGCCCACGCCCCAGGCGCTGGGGGAATTCTGGATCGCCCTGTTTGACCTCTGGATGGGGGAGGGCCAGCCCACCACCTATATCCGTCTCTTTGACGAGCTCTTTGTCAGCCTGATGGAATTTACCTCTCCGGGCTGTCCCCAGCGCCCTCGCTGCGCCGCCAACCTGGTGGTGGAGCACAACGGGGACGTCTATCCCTGCGACTTCTTCGTGGAACCGGGCTGGCTGCTGGGAAATCTTCAGGAGACCGGGCTGGCCGCCATCTGTGAAAACCCCTTGCTGGAGACCTTTGCCGCACGGAAGCTTCAGACCGACCCCGACTGCGCCGCCTGCCGCTGGCGCAGCCTGTGCTGGGGGGACTGTCCCAAGTATTGGCTGGACGCGGAGGGACGCCCGGCGCGGAAGAGCTACTGGTGTGAAAGCTACCGCATGCTGCTGGAACACGCCTATCCCCGGCTTAAGGCGCTGCAGGCTGCGTTCCTGGCGGGGGGGCATCCCCGGTCGGCTTACTGGCAGCGGCTCTATGCCTCCCTGGGACGCAACGATGCCTGCCCCTGCGGCAGCGGCCTGAAGCTAAAAAAGTGCTGCGGGCCCCTGAAGCTTCCCTAGTCCGGGAACGCGGCCCAGTAGAAGGTGCGCCCCAGCACGTCGGTGAAGGCCACGGCAGGCCGGGCGCCTTCGGGGAGGGAGGCCGTCAGCCGGCGGGGCAGATAGGGCTCCTTGGCGGTGCGGGCGGCGAAGGCCAGGGCCCGGTAGACGTCCCCCTCCAGGAAGCCTGCCGACCAAGCGTCCACCGGATGCAGCGTATCGGGCAGCAGGCTGGGCGGCGGCGCGGGAATTTCCGGGGCGTCCAGGGCCACCTCTTCCAGGGCGAAGGACCAGGCGTCTCCCTGCCGCTGGCAGCCGATCCGTACCCGGCCATGCGCGTCCCATTCCCATGCGGGGAGGCCGCCCAGGCGGAAGGAAGCGCCCAACAGGCCCAGCCGCCGCCGGTAGAGGTGCAGCGCGTCCCCGTCCTGATCCCCGGCCAGGGCGATCCGGCCCAGGCGGGCCGCCGCCTCGGCGGTGGTGCCGCTTCCGGAGAAGAGGTCGCATACCGCGTCTCCCGGCCGGGTGGTGGCCAGGATCAGCCGCTCCATCAACGCCAAAGGCTTCTGGGTATCGTAGCCGGTGCGCTGGGGATCCCGCTGCTGCAGGATGGGGATGTCGGTCCAGACGTCGCTGGGGGCCACCCTTTCGTCCTCGTAATACCGGTACTCTTTGCCGCCCACGGTGATGGCGAAGTAGACACGGCCGTTCTCGTCCTCGCCGCGGCGCAGATGGTTCCGCCGCTGAGGGCCCCGCGGGACGCCCACCGCCTCCGGATAGAAGGCCGGACGCTTTCCCTTGGCGTAGTAGAAGATGCTGTCATGCTTGCGGGCGAAGTGTTCCTTGGAGCGTCCGCCGCTTTGGTAGGCCCAGATAATCTCGTTGACAAAGCGGCCGCTGCCCAGCAGCTCGTCCAGCAGCAGCCGGACGTGGGCGCTGGCCCGCCAGTCCACGTGGACGAAGAGGCTGCCGTCCTCCCGCAGGAGGGGCAGCGCCCCGGTCAATATGGCCCGGAGCATAGCCAGGTAGCCTACGGAGCCTTCGCTCCAGCGGTCGGCATAGGTGGCCCGGCGGATCCGGGCCGCCATATCCCCCTGCCAACCGGCGGCGCCCACCCGCTGGCTGAAGCTGTACCGTCCTCCGCTCATGAAGGGAGGATCCAGGTAAAGGGTCTGCACCCGGCCCTGCCAATGCTCCGCCAGGGCCGGGGCTGTCTGGGCCGCATCCCCCCGGAGAAAGACGCTTTGCGCGCCGCCTGGCCCCATTTCCTCCCACGCTGGGTGCACATTCCGCCATGCCATACCCTGGTTCCCCCTTTTTCGTGCTCTTTCTCTCATTGTAGCAGAAATACCCGCCGCTTGCCAGAGGTCGGCGGCAGCGCGCTGGCTGGTTTTGGGGAAAAATCCGCCGGTCTGCGGCTCCGTACCCCCGCATAGAATGTCCGGGGGAAAGGAGGAGGGCGATGAGGGTATGGATGCAATGGGGGGAACCGGCGCTTATGGGCGTCCTGCTGCTGGCAGGACTGTATCTGAGCCTGCGGCTGGGGCTGCTTCCGGTGCGCCGGCCGGGAGCGGTGTGGCGGGCGACTTTGGGCGGTCGCCGGACCGGCGGGGATGCCGGCAGCGTATCGCCCTTTCAGGCCATGGCCACCGCCCTGGCGGGGACGGTGGGCACGGGGAATATGGTAGGAGTAGCTACCGCCCTGGCGGCCGGAGGGCCGGGGGCGGTATTCTGGATGTGGGCATCTGCCCTGGTGGGGATGACGACCAAGTACTGTGAGACTCTGCTCACCCTCCTTTACCGGAAGCGGAACGCCGCCGGAGAGTGGGTGGGCGGCCCCATGCACGTACTGCGCCGGGCGCTAGGGCTTCGATGGCTGCCCGATCTCTTTGCTGCGGCCGGGGCGGTCGCAGCCTTTGGCATTGGGAATATGGCCCAGGTGAATTCCGCCGCTGCCGCCCTGGAGGACAGCCTGGGCCTATCCCCTTGGGTAACCGGCCTGGCGCTGGCCGGTTTGACGGCCCTGGTCATTCTGGGGGGCGGAAAGAGGATCCCTCGAGCCTGCGCCCGTCTGGTGCCCGCCATGGCCGTATGCTACCTGGCGCTGGCCGGCGCCGCCCTCTGGATCGGCCGCGCCGGGATCCTTCCCGCCCTGGCGGGGATCGTCCGGGGGGCCTTCACACCCACTGCCGCGGTGGGCGGGTTTCTGGGATCCTCGGTGGCCCGGACCATGGCCACAGGCCTCTCCCGGGGGATCTTTACCCACGAGGCAGGGCTGGGTTCCTCTCCCATTGCCCACGCCTCCGCCGAAACCGATTCCCCGGTGCGGCAGGGCATGTGGGGCGTCTTTGAGGTCTTCGCCGATACCATGGTGGTGTGTACCGTGACCGCCTTGGTTATCCTGGTCAGCGGGGCATGGACCTCCGGCGCCGACGGCGCGCCGTTGACTTTGATGGCTTTTACCGGCGCCCTGGGGAATTGGGCCGGCGCAGGGGTTGCCTTGTCCCTCTTCCTCTTCGCCCTGGCCGCCATGCTGGGCTGGAACTTCTACGGCCTGCGCTGCCTGGAATTCCTTACCCGGTCCTCCGGCTGCCGCCGCGCCTACCAGGCCGCCTATCTGGCGGCGGTCGTCCTGGGCGCCGTGCTGCCCATGGACTGGATCTGGCCGGCCTGCGACCTGCTCAATGCCTGTATGATTTTGCCCAATATGGTGGGAGTCCTGGCCCTGGCAGGGGAGGCGGCCCGGGAGACCCGGGCGTATTTCGCGCGGGGGAGGGAAACCCTTTGAGAAAGGTTTCTCCTCCGGGCCCCACGCTTCTAAAACTTTAGGGGGAAGATGGCGAGCGTATGAGGAAGAACGGCTGCAATAGGAATGCTGCTGTTTCCCCTATAAACGCGGCGGCATGTACGGCCCATTTTGCTCGATGAGGGGTTTTGCCGCTCTGCGGCAAAACTGTGGGAGGCGGAGGCCGCGTAAGGTTCCCGCTTTCTCTAACTAAGCTTGCGGGATTCCGAGGAAACAGAAGTGCGGTTCCTTCGCCCTCTTCCCCGGAAGAACCATACTCCCCTAGAGCTTTCCCTCCCTCGGGAAAGCTCCGCGCCCTTGCCTGGATTCCCGGGAGGTGAGGAACGCGGCTTTATTGGTTTTTCAAGGAAACAGGCGGACGTGCTTCCTCGATGATTTTTCCGTGTTCCAGCCGCAGAACCCGGTGGCAGCGGGCCAATTCTTCCTCCCGATGGGTAATCATCAGTACGGTCCGGCCCTGCAGTGTCCCCAGCATGCGGTCCAAAAGGATGCGGGCGTTTTCCCGGTCCAAGGCAGAGAGGGCTTCGTCCAGGATCACCAAGGGCGCCGGCGAGAGATAGAGCCGGGCCAGCGCCAGCCGCTGCCGCTCTCCGCCGGAGAGGATAACCCCGCGCTCCCCCACCGGCGTATCCAGCCCCTGGGGAAAGCGGCTGGCGGGAAGCAGCGCCCACGCCAGCGCTGCCTGCAGCCGTGCATCCTCCTGTATTCCTGCCGCCTCCAGGTTCTCTCGCAGTGTGCCGTCAAACACCGGGGCCTCCTGGGGAATATAAGCCAGCCCCGCCATGTATTCCTCCAGGCACAGGGTGGACAGATCCTGCCCCCGCACCCAGATAACCCCCTGCTGCGGCCTCGTCAGGCCGGTCAGAAGATGCAGCAGGGTGGACTTGCCCGCGCCGCTCTCCCCCACCAAGCCGGTTACCTGCCCCGGTTTCAGACAGAAGGAAACCTCGCGCAGCACCGTCCGGTCCCCGTAGCCCGCTGTCACCTGGTCCACGCACACTTCCATGGGGCCCTCTGCCGGTGAAGCTCCCTCCAGCTGCCGGGGCGCATCCGGCGCGTCATAGATTTCCTCCAGCCGGACGAAGGCTGCCCGGTTGAGCTTGTAGGTGATATAGCGGACATTGCATATGGCTACGGGAGTGTAGGCATTGTCCACCAGGGCCAGGAGGGCCGCAACCGAACCTACCGTGGTTCCTGCCTGCAGGGCGTAGAGAAGGATCCCTACCTTGACCCCCAAAATCAGCAGGGCAAAGAGGGTAAAAAAGGCCTCATGGATCATACGCAGCCGCACCTGCCCCCCGGTAACGCGCCGGGCTTCCTCCTGGGCGCGGCGGATCTCTCGGGCATAACGGCGGTGGATCCGAAAAACCACCAGCTCCATAAAGCCTCGTACCAAAGTCCCCGTCAAGCGCTCCTGTCCGGTAAGCACCTGCTCTTTGGCGCGGTACAGGGAACGCAGCAGCAGCCGGGTCAGCACGAAGACCAGCCCATAGCCCCCTGCCAGCAGCCAAAAGACCGTTCGGTCAATCTGGGCCACAAAGAAAAGGGAAAACACCGCCGTAGGCAGAAGCTCGCCCACCAGATCCAGACCGAACTTCAGGATCTCCGCGCCGGCCTGGGCTCCGGTGGTGCAGCGTTCCACCAGCGTGCCTGTCCCCAGGCGCAGGTAGGACAGGTAGTCAATGGTGCGCATTTTCCGCAGGGCTTCGGTTTTCAGTTCCAGGAGGAACTGGCTCTCCAGCCGGGCATCCGGCATGTTCTGCAGATAAAAGGCGATCAGCTGTATTCCAAGGATTCCCGCATAGAATAGGATCCCACTCACCGAAGCCGTGCCCGCCACCATGGCGTCCAGCAGCAGCTGGAGCAGTCGGGCGGAATAGGCAATGCAGAGCTGCCCCAACAGGCCCAAGAACACAAAACCCAGGATGCCTCCTATGTGGCCCCGGGCAATTCGAGATAATATCTTCACAGTCATCCCTCCTCAGGCGCCTGCGGGGCTATCCCCCGCCGGCCAGAACCCGAACCGTCACCCATGCCAGCACCGCCAGCAGGCCCCAATCCGCCAATGTCTCGATAAGCAGCATTTTTCTTGGCGTACGCCGGTCCCGCAGCAGCTGATAGAGGGACAGCCCTGCCATATACAGCGCTAGGCCCAGAAGCGCCGCGTACTGGAAAACCGGCCGGTTCCGAAAGAGGATGCAGGCCAGGCCGCAGGCGCCCAGCCCACCCCAGCGTAGACGGTTCCGCAGCTGACGATCCATGGCTACGCTCCCTTCTTTTCCCAGGGGAATTACCTTGTTTGCCCCATTTTTGGATGGATATAGGATATCATAGCGTATACTCCGACCGTTGTAAAGCCATGCGCTGCAGCCTGCCCGGATTCGGTGCGAGTTTTCCCAAATCTCTTGTAAATTTCTTTGAAGCTGTGGTATACTAAAGCCAGATCCAATCGGAAGGGGGCCGCGCCCGTGAAAGAGACCAATCTTCGTATCCTCATCGCCATTTTCGTGGCGGGTTGCCTCATTTTGGGGCTTGCCGCCTGCACCCCTGCCCTTCGTTCCACGTCCCAGGCTCCGGCGAGCCAGGTGCAAACCGACTGATTTCACGCCTCTCCCATTTCCCGCCTCCCCCGACGGGGAATGCGTGCCCCCCGGCCCTCTCCCCGCAGGCCGGGGGCTTTTTTATTTCCGCCTGCTGCCGGCGGGAAATTTTTCGTCCTTTCCTTTCTCCCCACTCTATTGTACAATAAGGGCATCACATTGGGGAGGGAACTTAATATGCAGATTCACGATTGGGAAAATCCCTCGGTTACCCAGCGCGGCCGGAGAATGAGCCATGTTCCCCTGGGCGCCTACGAAAGCGTTCGCCAGGCCGCCGCCTGTGACCGGCATGCTTCCCGGTATATGCGCCTGTTGGACGGAATCTGGGACTTTATGCTTTATCCGGGGCCGGAAGCCGTGCCCGAGGATTTCTGCCAGGAGGATTTTGACGCCTCCGCCTGGGGGACCATTACCGTGCCCGGCAACTGGGAGACCCAGGGCCACAGCTATCCCATCTATACCAATACCTTGTATCCCTTCGTCCCCACCCAGGACGACCGGGATTTTGCCATAGACCCGGGACGCAATGACGCCGGCATTGACAGGGTCAATTTCTGCCCCAATCTGCTGGCAGGGCGGGTTCCCAAGGACAATCCCACCGGCTGCTACCGCACCCTTTTCGCCTTGCCCGAGGATTGGTCTGGACGGCGGATCCTGCTAAACTTCCAGGGGGTGGAGGCCGCCTTCTATCTCTACGTCAACGGCCAGGAGGTGGGCTATTCCCAGGACAGCAAGCTGGCCGCCGAGTTTGACGTCACCGCGTATGTCCGGCCCGGAGAGAACTTGCTCTGCGTCAAGGTGCTGCGCTACTGTGACGGCACCTACCTGGAGGATCAGGACTACTGGTATCTTTCGGGAATCTATCGCAGTGTAGAGCTCTACGCCAAGCCGCTATTGGCTATTGAGGACATGCAGATCCTTCCCTTCTTGGACGC
Source organism: uncultured Christensenellaceae bacterium (assembly GCA_944376795.1). GTDB lineage: Bacteria > Bacillota > Clostridia > Christensenellales > UMGS416 > CALWDW01. Next base: position 9,938 of record CALWDW010000011.1, on the reverse strand, counting down.
GGAGGGGGAAAGCGGCCGAATCGCGGCCTATTGCCAGGTCAGCGAGGTGGATAATTTTTCTGACGCCCGGGTTCGCATGACGCTCCTGGACGCGGAGGGCCATATCGTCGGCATGCCCGCCGACAGCGGCATTGCCCAGATGACGCCCCATGTCTGGCGCGAGGAATTTCCGCCCCGGCGGTGCGCTGCCCGTTTTGTCATGCCCGTAACGGGCATTCGTCCCTGGAGCGCCGAGGATCCTTACCGCTACACCGTAGTATTCACCCTTTTTGACGCTGCCGGGCGGGAAATCGACCACGAATCCGCCCGCATCGGTTTCCGCCGGCTGGAGATTGACGCGGAGGGGGTGCTGCGGCTCAATGGCGGCCGGCTGATCCTGCGGGGCGTCAACCGCCATGAGCACCGGGCCCCCACCGGCCGTACGGTAACCCCCGAATGGATGCGCGAAGAGATCCGCGCTATGAAGCGGCTCAACTTCAACGCCGTGCGTACCAGCCACTATCCTGACGATCCGGTGTGGTACGACCTCTGTGACGAGCTGGGGCTCTACGTAGTGGACGAGACCAATCTGGAAACCCACGGCGTCTACGCCCAGCTCACCTGGGATCCCGCGTGGGCGGGGGCCTTCCTGGAGCGGGGGATCCGTATGGTGATGCGGGACAAAAACCACCCCAGCATTCTCTTTTGGAGCCTGGGCAACGAGTCGGGCTGCGGCCCCAACCATGCCGCTATGGCCGGCTGGATGCACTTCTATGATCCCACCCGCCTGATCCACTACGAGAGCGGCGAGCCCGGCCCCTCGGTCTCCGATCTCTATGCCCGGATGTATATCCGGCCCTGGGACATCGAGGCCGTGCTCCGGGACCCCCAGGAAAAGCGGCCCATCGTGCTGACCGAGTACGCCTATGCCAAGGGCAATGCCGGCGGCGATGTATTCAAGTACTGGGAACTGGTGGATAAACAGCCCCGTTTTGCCGGCGGCTTTGTGTGGGATTGGCAGGACAAGGCCCTGGTAGCTCACACCCCGGAGGGGGAGGCTTACTACGCCTATGCCGGGGCCTTTGGGGAGCCGGTCAAGGACCGCAACCGGGATATGTGCCTCAATGGCATCGTGGATCCCGATCTGAACCCCCATCCCGGGGCCTGGGAAATCGCTTGCTGCCAGGCTCCGGTGGAATTGGTGGCTACCGGCGTCATGCGCGGTAGTTTCCGCCTGGTCAACAAGTACCTAAGTTATGACCTGTCGGATATGGAACTGTGCTGGAGTATCCTGGAGGACGGCCGGGTGCTGAGCCAGGGGACGATTCCGGTGCCCTGCATCCCGGCGGGAAGCCAGGTGCGGATGACGCTGCCCTACACGCTGCCCAAGGCCGTGCCCGGCCGGGAATATTTCCTCAATGTGGACATCCGCCACAGCCAGGCCACGTCCTTTGCGCCTGCCGGGCACCGGGTATGGTGGGGCCAGTTTGCCCTACCCATGGCCACCATCTCCACCATCCATGTGCCCGGCGCCGAGCCGCCCCTGCCCGCTCCCACCCTGCGGGAGGAGGAGGACTGCTGGCAGATCGAGGGCCGGGATTTTACCATGGTCTTCGACAAATACACCGGCCTCATGACCTCCTGGCGCCGGGCCGGCCGGGAACTGATGGCCGAAGGCGCCCGGGAAATCTATTGGCGCACCCCCACCAGCATTGACGAGGGGAACTACACGCCCTGCATCCTGGCCCACTGGAAGAAGGGCGGATATGACCAGCTGGAGCGGGTATTGCTCCGGCAGTCCGGACGCATCGATGACGGCAAGGTGGTGCTGGAAATGTGGGTGCGGCTGGGAACGCCCCGCAACCCCGAGACCATCGCCAGCTTTGTCCGGTACATCATCGCCCCGGAAGGGACGGTGACGGTGGAAAACCACGTGGAAATGGACGAGAGCCTGCCGGTAATCCCTCGGGTCGGCATGATGCTGGCTCTGCCCGGCGATCTGCGGGAGCTGACGTATCTGGGCCGCGGCCCCCACGAAAACTACTGCGACCGGAAAAAGAGCGCCCGCATTGGTCTGTACGCCTCTTCCGTGGATCGGGAGCACTATCCCTTTATCCGCCCCTGCGAGAACGGCGGGCATGAAGACACCCGCTGGCTGACCCTTCGCGCCGCAGACGGCATGGGAATTCGCTGCACCTCTCTCACCTCCCCCCTGCACTTCTCGGTGCACGACTACACGCCCTTTGACGCCATGGTGGATTACGACCATCAGATCCCACACCGGGATCAGGTCTTCCTGATCCTGGACGCCGCCCATACCGGCCTGGGCGGGGACGATGGCTGGAGCGACGCGGTCCATCCCGAGTTCCGGGTCAAGGCGGGCCGCTTCAGCTACGGCTTTATCCTCGAGCCGGTGGAGTAAGTCGTTTTTGGAATGCGCGGGGGTTTTGCGGGGAGGGGAACCTTTTGAGAAAGGTTCCCCTCCCCGCGCCCCTTCCCTTCCCAAACTTTTAGGGGAAGGGAGGGACGCAAGTCGCTCCGGGAGAAAGATTAAATTAAAGTTTTCGCGAGGTGGGGGCTCTGCCTGCTCGAAGGTGAGCTGCTTTACCTCGCTCTGCTTCTTCAGGGCGTCCCAGGTCTGCGACCAGGTGCTTTCGGCCAGCTTCCCGGTGATCTCATAGACATCTTGCCCGTCCAGATTGATTTTCCGGGCGGTCAGGTTCAGGCCCTCCACCATGCCCTCATCGCTGGATACCGCGATGCCGATCCGCTGCGCTGGGATTTGGCTGAAATCTCGGAACAGGTCACCGGCGTCAACAGCTCCGCTGCGGGGCGGCCGGGGTGGCGTCTCTGCCGTCCGGCCGAGGCGCTCGGGACGGGTGGCCTCCAGGTTGAGCAGCTTGGCCTTGGTCTTGGCGCTGATCTCCACGGCCTTCACCGGGTCGGATATGGCCTCGATCAGCTCCTTCTTGTTGAACTTGTTGTAGTACGGAATGCCCTGCTGCTTGGCAAGCTGCTTCAGCTCGGCCATGTTCATCTTCTTCAGGGCATCGGTGGAATGGGTGACAGCCGCGAGGGGCTGCTTCGCCTGCTGGGTGAGCTCGTCAGCCCAGGTGAATATCTGCTTTTTCCCGGTGCGCTCGGTGAGGAGGTCGGAATAAAAGGCCCGGTAGGTCTCCCGGAGGTTGTCCTTCCGCTCCACAATGGTGTCCAGCAGGGCCTCGGCCTCTTTGCCCTTGCCATACAGGGCCTCGGCATAGTCCCTGAATATCTCCCGGTATTCGCTGTCAGGAATGGCCTCCACGCGCTTGATATAGGCAAGCGTGTCCTGGAGGTCAAGGTCAAGCTCGCCCTTGGCGAAACGGCGATAGATGGTGTTGTAGATGGGCTCCGTCTCCCCGTAGCTCTTGTTGGGGTGGAAGGCGTAGCTCATGGCCTGGGCACCGTCTTTGCCGATGTACTTGAAGGATTGCTCCTTGTCGATTCCCACCAGCCGGCCGGCGCTGTCGGTGACGAAGTTCCCGCCGTGGCTGTCGTAGTTCCCCAGGAGCCAGTCGGTGATGTGCTCCCGCTGGAACTGCTGCGCGGCGCCGTCGGGGAGGGGACCTCCGCCGTGCTGCCATGCCTTATAGTTCACGGCGCTGTCAATGGTGGTGATCCGCTTCTGGAAAGCACCAAACTTCCCGCCCAGCTCTCCGACGCCCACCTGGACGGCTGTGTCCGGATCAACGATGTACTGCACCTTGTAGCCGGCCTCCTGGACATAGGCCCGAAAGGGTTCGGGGGAGCCGCTCTTGGTCTGGGCCGGCTTAAAAAGCCACTCCTGGCCGGCGGCGTCCCGATACAGGTGCATTTCCCCGGTGCCTCCCAGATTGGCCGGGCCTACATGGGTCATGCCGGCCGGCATTCCAATCCCCGGGGCGCTCACCGCCGGCGGGGGCTCCGGGGGCTCGGGGGATATGGGCTCCGCCCAGGTCATAGGCGGTGCCTCTGGCTGCTCCAGCTCCACGGCCGGAGGCTCGACTTCTCGATACTCCACCGCGCAACGGCAGCGGGGGTGTGCCGGGGGCGTTTTTTTCTGGCCGCCATATAGGCTTTTCCCCTTGAAGTCGAACTCTTCATCCATTTCGATTTCCTGCCCTTCCAGGGCGCTGCATATCTCACACACGCCGTCGTCATAGGCCGTGCTCCACGCCCGCTTGACCTTTCCGATGTAGCCCTGCTGCTGGGCCTGGATGATACCATCCTCGGCCCCCTTGTTGTAAGCAAAGGCGAGCTCGGTGGTGGCGATGGTATAGGCCCGCTGGCGGTGCTGCTTGGCCGCGTACTTTGCCGCGGCCTCCCGAGCCCTCTTGGCGGCCGTCTCGGGCTTCATGGTTGGGTTGTTCTCCAGCAGGGCCGCCTTCATGTGCTCATAGTAATTCAGGTTGGCGAGGGCCTGGGTCTTGGTCAGGCCGATCAGCGGCCGGATGGCCCGGGCCAGCTCGTCACCCGTCCAGGCCCCGGTGGTGGCCCGGTCAATCATGGAGACCATGGCCTCCCGCTGCTCGTCGGAGATATTGGTCACCCACTCGGCGCCGTGTGTGGTCGTCCAGTTCTGAATGCCTTCCCCCATGGGGTCATAGAAGAACCCCGGGTGGGCCGCCTCCGCGGAGGCGTTTGCTGCCTTGGCCGCGTCCAGCCAGATTCCCTTCAGGTGCTCATTGACGAAGTTGGCGTAGTCCTGCTGCCAGGCCGCCAGGGTCTTCTCGTCAAGGTGCCCGCTCTGGATAGCCTCCCGCAGCTCCTTGTAGGTGACTGCCTGCTGCTGGTCGTTCCAGAAGCGGGTGAGCCAGTAGACCGGCTCGGGCTCCGCGGCGTTGAGGAAGGCGTTCAGGCGGTCAAGGACATCTTGGGCGCCCTTGCTCTTTTTGGCCTTCAGGATGGGGCGCACCCGGGCCCGCTTCATCATGGCGATCCGCTGCATCATTCATCCCTCCCCAGGCGCCGCTTGGCGGCCTCCACGGCCGCCTCGTCGTCATCCGGGAGCTCTCCATCCTGGTCTTCCTCCTGGCCGGCAGCCGTGCGGCCCTGCTGGCCCTGTGGCTGCCTCTGGCGCTCCCGGTTGTTCTGGTTGAGCTGTGTTCCGTAGTCCTCCAGGCGCTCCGGGAGGCCCGCGGCCTGGCGTACATAGTCCTCTACGCCTTCGTCCGGCACCAGAATGCCGGCCCCGGTGACTTCCCGGAGGAAGGTGCCCAGGTTGGCAAGGTTCGGGCTCTCCACATCGCCGTGGGTCATTTCCGGGTAATCGGTGATGCCCTTGAAGTGGTCGCCGTTCAGGTCAATGAGGCGGGGGATGGCCTGGTTGTTGAAAACCTCACAGATAATATCCAGGTAGGCGCCGATGGCGGTGCCGAAGAGCTTCGTCTTGTCGCTGGACAGGGCGAAGCTGCCGACCTGCTGGTGGCCCAGCAGCACGAAATCCGCCAGCACCGTCATTGCGATCCGGCTGTCGTACCGCTCGATGACGGCGTTGGTGTCGAACTGCCGGCGGCCGCCGGTGGACAGGAGCTCCATCGTCCAGCCGAAGGGCTTCACCAGCCCCTCCATACTGTCCCGCCTGATGTTCTGCACGATGTACTCCGCCCGCTGGCGGATGGATACCATCTCGCTGTCCTCGCTGTCCCAGATGTCCAGCCCCTCCGGGGCGGTGAGCACGGGGAAGCCGGCGAGGTCGCGCTCGATGCCTATGCCCTCGATTTCCTGAATGCGCCGCTTGAAGTACCAGTCCCGGTAGGCGTTGCGGAGTATGCTGCGCCCCTCCGGGTTTCCTTTCCGGCTCTTCGTGCGGAAAAGCAGCAGCTTTTCCACGGGTATCTCAATCAGGCCATAGTCCGGGGGCGGCATCTGCACCAGCCCCGTCAGGTTGTCCCGCTCGTCATAGCGCCACTTCTGCACCTTCTTCAACTCCTCCGCGTTGCGCCGAAGGGCCCGCATCACCTCCGAGGGAAGCTCCTCCTTGAAGGTTTCCCCAGGGACGCCATCCTGCCCCCAATACCAGCTCTTATCGTCAGGGGGCGAAGCCGGCACCTCTGCGGGCCTATATTCGGCATCGAGTACATTTTCCCCGGGCTCTTGCTCTTCGGGAGAGAACAGAAGCACCAGAAGGCCCGCTAAAGCAATCAGCGCAGAGATAAAAAGCACGGCCATTTGTATGTGTAGGTAGTTCACTTTTTCCGCTCCTCTTTCGGATATTTGAGGCGAAGCGTCAGCATATGATCCCGCACCAGCTTGTCGATCACCCGGCCGGTGTTCCCATATCCGGCCATGGCGGCCAGCTTCTCCAGGTTCCCAAGGGTCTGCGCGGTGACGAGGGTATTCAGCCGACGAAGGTTTTTGTTCCTGCTCATGGCTCCTCCTTGTCTGTCACGGTGTAGGTGTTCCCCCTCCGGGTGATCTTCACAATCTCGACCTCCCGCCAGTCATGGGTGGCAGAGCGGCTGTCCCCAGCCATAAGAGAGGCCACCCGGGCCACCGCGGAAAAGTCGGAAAGTGTCGATAGGTTCTTGATGGTGATGGTGTTCATTTAGGCCACCCCTCCGGTTTCCAGCACCGCTCAAACTGAACAATCCATACCCACGGGTGGGCCTCCCATCCGTAGATAGCGCGGTCAGCCGGCTTGATGGTGCTGTTCCATGTCTGGTGCCAGCGGCTCCAGGTTTCCTCGAAGCTGTCTGCCTCCTGGACACCTTCAAGCAGAATATCTCCCAAGACCATGTCGCTCAATCTGCCCACCTGAACACCAGTTACCCGAAGGAATAGCCGGGCGGCTTCCTTGGGCATATGAATGGAGGGGCTCCAGCGGTAGTGCTTCTCCCGTAGCGTCCGCAGCTCGTCGTCGGTGTAATCGGCACGGTAGACCGGCCCGGGAATGCCGCCGAGCAGATCTGACGCCATTCCCCAGGCCTCCCGCACCCACAAAATATCTCCTCGGTCATATCGCGCATAGACCGCCTCCGTGGTCGGGTCTTTTCTGCACTGGAACACCGCGCACAGCCGGCCTCTGCTGTCCCGATAATGCCCCTTCAGAACATCGTAATCCGGCGGGGTCTGGAACGGATCGCGTCGGGTGACCGTCTTGCGGCCTTCTCGGATGGCCCGCACCATATCTGTCGAAAACAGAATAGGCTTAATTCTGTTATCCTGCATACTTACTCCTCTCCGCGCTCGCTCGGGTGCCACCAGCAATGCCCGACATGGTAGGTGCTGTCGCACTTATCGCAGCCATCCGCCCCTTCGAGGCATTCTTCTGTGCCGCGCAGGTCACAGCTCACGCAAATGCACTCCCGGCAGTGCTTATCCGATTCGTTATACACCGCGTCACTTTTCCTTTCTCAACGGGCACCAGGGAGGCGAAGAACGGGTATAGCGCCCGAGCACCGGCCGGGCCGGCCGGTCATGGTAGCCGTCGGCCTCCCAGCCAATCTGGCAGGCTATCGCGGTGCCTCGGCGCCCCTGGTGGGTTTCTTCCCGGTGCCCACACTCCTTGCAGTGGGGAATGCTGTTGTCCTGCGGCATGGGCTCCAGACCGGCGGGAAATGCCTGGGGGATAGCGTTTCCCCAGACGGATTGCATTTCTTTGCTGTCCTTCATCAGAACAGGGATATGGTTCTCATGGGCCTGGTCGAGAATGGTTGTCAGCCACTCCCGGCGGGGCGCCTTTTTGCTTTTCTGGTTTCCTGTCTCCGCCCCGACGATGACCCATTCAACATGGGGCACGACGGCTGCCGGGCCGGCCGGGTTAAGGACAGGGCCCAGGTCGAGGTTTACGCCCTCTAAAATGGGCTCAATGCTGACGAAGCGGTGAACGGTGAGTGGAAGGTGGGAAATGCGACTGAGCTCATGATTCCTGGTGACTGTCGTCCCATACCAGAAGTTGCTCTCATGGGGGAGGAGCGCCAGGTGCTCCAGCTCCTGGTATCGCTCCGGGAACTTCGTCAGGAATAAGTAATTGTGCTGGGGCGCCGCGGCGCAGGCGTCGAAGACCTCCATGATCCAGCGCGTCGGTATGTCCCGGTTGAATAGGTCGCCCATGCTGCACACGAAGATAGTGCCCGGCTTGTGCTTCTCCGCCGGCATAGATAGCCGGTAGCGGTGGAAGGTGGGCCGGAAGCCCGCCGGGAAGGGAATGGTGGTCTCCCGGTCGCTTTTGAAGGGCTGCTCCAGGATATAGAGGCGGTCACCGACCTCCGCGATCTGCGGAGAAGTCCGGTTGAAGCGGGTGTCACCGCAGAAGCGATGGGCCTGCTTGGCTGCATAGCAGTATGGGCAGCCCCGGGTACAGCCGGTGACGGGGTTCCAGGTGAAATCGCACCAATCAATCTTGCTCTTGTTCATCATCATAGCTGCCTCTCCTTACCAAAGGCCCAGGTCACCGTCTTGGCCGCCTGTGGCCCGTTCTTTCCAGGTGGTCTCCTCCAGCCGTTTCATGGTGGAGAGGATGAACCACTTCTGCTCCTCGTCGGTGAGCTTCCTGAAGGTACATTCCTTCTTCCGGCGCAGGCCGACATAGCTCCCGGCGTGAAGGTATAAAATAATGCCGATGTCCTCCGGCACCAGGTCGGCCACAGCTGCATAGAGCTCATTGGGAATGACATAGTAATTGCAGTTGCCCACGAAGTTGTGGCCGTGCTTGCTTTTGAAGTCGCTCTTGGAGACCTTTATCTCATAGCAGGTGATAAGGATTTCCTGATGGCCGACCTCCCGGATATGGCGGCATCGGCAGCCCACTTCGTCGCAGAGCTCCGGCTTTTCCCCGGGGCCATAGCCACGAATACAGGTAAATCCTTCATCCATTGCCCTTGCCCACTCTTTTCCCTTTTCGGCGTAGTGGGCAAGGTAACAATATTCCTCCCGGCGGATGCCGCCGAAGTATTCCTGCACCCGCATACAGTCCACCAGGCCGGCCTTGATGGTGCCGCAGACCACGGGCACCTCAAAGGCGGTGTGGCTGCTCCTGAACTTGTTCACGCGGACGCCGCACACCTCGGAGGGGTGGTAATAGCGCAGGGCCTTCTCGATGGCCTTCGTCATTTCGGTTTTAGCCATGGGGATCGCCTTCCTTCTTCAACCATCCGCACCGGATATTGCACGGCTTCTGGCAAGCGGCGCAGCAGTCGTAGGGCTCTGGGCAGTAGGCGGCCGCCCCACAATGGCCGGAGGGGCTTAATCCAGTCACGCAGGCCCCGTTCAGGGGAGAAGAGCTGCCGGCTCCCTCTCCCGGGAAAAGGCTGTACTGATTTTTGGCTTCCTCCCGCTCCCGGGCCTCTTGCTTCATTTTCCGGAGGCAGCAGGGGCCATACCCATCACGGAGGGCCTGGGCGCTCGTCAGGAGGCCGCCACACCGTTTGCACCGGCGGGCCGGTATCGTGAATATATCATGCTCTTCATGGCTGCTCACGGCGCTCACACCCCCTTCCTGCCGTTCCTGGTCGCCGGGCAGAAAGAGCAGGGCGGGGCGTCCAGGTGACGGCCTCCGTAGTCGCACAGGCTACACGGGCCAGGGGGCGGGGGCTGGTCTTTTAGCGGGAAGCCGGCCCCGCATACCATGCAGAACCGGGCGCCTGGAAGGTGCTCTTCATTGTGGCAGATGGGGCACACATACTTCTTCATGGCCCATATTCCTCCCTTGGCGCTTTCCCGATCAGCCATTGAACACAGGATTCCACGAGCTTAAATTCCTCCGTCCAGGCGTCCCCGGTGCGGTTGTCAACGCCGACATATCCGTCTTTTGGTGACCCTTGATAAAAGAGGCCCTTTGGCTTCCCGGTGTCGAAGATTTTCTGAAGCTCCAGCTTTGTGACCTTCTTAACACCGTGCTCTTTCATCAGCTCATGTACCGTCTCCGGCCGGAGCTGACCGCACCGATCCGGGCTGTTCTGGCAGGGGTTCTGGCACCGGCTCCGAAGGTGGCACATCGC
>CALWDW010000010.1 GCA_944376795.1 uncultured Christensenellaceae bacterium | reverse complement strand
TTAGGAGGAAGAGGGAGAAAAAACATAAGGGAACGGCTGCACTCTTCTTGCAGCCGTTTTTCATTTTTTCCAACAGGCCCCTCCCCCAAGGGGCGTGAACGCATGAAAAAGCGGGGGCCGCGAAAGGCTCCCGCCTTTTGGAATCAAGGTCGCGGAAAGCTTGCTTTCCGCGAAGAGCCCCCGCAGGAATCCGTCAGGATTCCGAGGAGGCGGGCTTTTGCGGGAGAGGGAAACCTTTTGCAAAAGGTTGCCCTCTTCCGCGCCCCCTCCTTTCTAAAACTTTTAGGGAGAAGATGGAGAAAAAACATAAGGGAACGGCTGCACTCTTCTTGCAGCCGTTTTTCATTTTTTCCAACAGTCCCTTCCCCTAAGGTTTTGGGGGAAGGGGGTTTGGGGGAGGGGGCCCTTTTGCAAAAGGGCCCCCTCCCCCAAGGCACAAAGCACAAGGCGCAAAGAACGCACGCGGGTTTCTGCGAGAGATAAAAACTAGAACCCGCTGTCGTCGCAGAGCACGGTCTCGGTACCCGTCACCGGGACCCGGACGGCAAACACGCAGCCGGCCATGGGATTATCGGGCTCAGGTTCGCCGGAGGTGGTGATGTATAGGGTCTGCAGATCCTCCCCGCCGAAGCAGCAGGAGGACACCGCCCTGGCGGGCACGTCCACCGCCGCCAGCTGTTCGCCGCTTTGGGGATCATAGCGGCGCACCTGGCTGCCGCCCCAGACCGCCACCCAGAGCCGGTCTTCGGCATCGATGGTCATGCCGTCCGGACCGCCTCCCGTCACCGAAACCACCCGGCGGCGGTTTCCCACTGCGCCGGTGTCCGGGTCGTAGTCCATGGCGTCCACCCCGCCGGAGGGGGTATTAATGAAGTACATGGTTCGTCCGTCGGCCGACCAGGCCATGCCGTTGGGAATCCCCAGACCGGTAAGCACGGTTTCAGCCTTGCCTTGGGGGGTAAAGCGGTAGAGCTGGCCCAGCTCCGGCGGCCGCCGGGTGCTGATGGTCATAACCCCGCCCCAAAGGCGGCCCCGAGGATCGCACTTGGCGTCGTTGAACCGGTGGTTCAGGGCCATGTCTTCCGGCTGGCACACCTTGCGCACCAGGCCCTCCCGGTCAAAAAGATACACCCCGGTGGCCATCATGCCCACATACCGTCCGCTGCGGGCAGGGATGGCGGCGCCCAGGTATTGGCCCACCTGGACCTGGCCCAGGCTGCCGTCCCGCTCCCGGAGGTGCAGGGCGCCGGCCTTGATATCCACCCAGGAGAGAATGCCGGTATCCCGGCGGTAACAGGGGCCCTCGGCCAAGATATGCCGCCGGGGGCTTATGGGTTCGGCTTGGAATCGCTGCATGGCAGACGCCTCCCTTTCTGCGGCCGCAGCCGCGGGCCGGGATGGGACAGAGGTCCCCCCGGTTATTCTGTTGCTTTTCTTCATTATAGCTTTGCGCCGCACCTCCGTCAACGCGGCGGCAGATTTCTTCCGCGCGGGGCATCTTTTTTTCATCAAGCGCTTGACATCCTTCCGAACCGTCTGTATTATATCAGATAGTACAGTTAGTACGGAAGGAGGCGCTGCTTTGATCACCATTGATTCCAAGAGCCGTCTGCCCTTTTATGAGCAGCTAGTGGAGAACATCCGCGCCCTGGTGCTCTCCGGCGCGCTGGAGGGAGACGCGCAGCTTCCCTCGGTGCGGCAGCTGGCGGGGGAGCTGGGGATCAACCCCAACACCGTGCAGAAGGCCTACGCCAGCCTGGAGCAGACCGGCGTCATCTACACCGTTCCCGGCCGGGGGAATTTCATCTGCAGCGATACCACCGCCCTGCGGGCCGACCGGGGGGAGAGCCTGCTGGAACAGCTCCGGCAGCTGGTGCTCCAGCTCCGGCGCCTAGGGATCGGGCAGGAACGAGTCGCCGCTTGTGTGCAGGAAGTCTACAAGGAGGAACAAAGGCAATGATCCAACTGGATAAAGTCAACAAGTCCTTCGGCAGTCTTACCGCGCTGCGGGAGGTCACCATGCAGGTGGAGGACGGCCACATTTTTGGTCTGGTGGGCACCAACGGCGCGGGGAAGTCCACGCTGCTGCGGATCCTGGCGGGGATCTACCGGGCCGACAGCGGCCAGGTTCTTTACGACGGGGCGCCCGTCTACGAAAACATCCCAGTAAAGCAGGAGATTTTCTACATCTCCGATGACCCCTATTACTTTCTCAATGCCTCCATCGACGAGATGAAGAGCTACTACCGCAATCTGTATCCCCGTTTTGACCAGGCGCTGTACACCAAGCTTCTCTCCGGCCTGGACCTGGATCCCAATCGGAAGCTGCACACCTTTTCCAAGGGGATGCTCCGTCAGGCCATCATCGTGCTGGCCTTCGCCAGCCGCAGCCACTACATCCTCTTTGACGAGACCTTCGACGGGCTGGACCCGGTGATGCGCCAGGCGGTGAAGCGGCTGATCGCCTCGGGAGTGGCCGAAAACGAGCTGGTGCCGGTGATCGCCTCCCACAACCTGCGGGAGCTGGAGGACATCGCCGACCATGTCAGCGTGCTCCACCGGGGCTCCATGGTGCTGGATATGCGCCTGGACGACATGCGCGCCGATATTTACAAGATCCAGTGCGCCTTCTCCGAGGTCCCCACGCCCCAGTGGTTCCAGGACCTGGACGTCATCCAGATGGAGGTGCGGGGCCGCTTCGCTACGCTGGTGGTGCGGGCGCCGAAGGCGGAGATCCTGGCCGCCGTGCAGGCCCGGGAGCCGGTATTCATGGAAACCATCCCCCTGACCCTGGAGGAAATCTTTATCGCCCAAATGGAGGGAATCGGCTATGAAGCAAAACATATCCTTCTGTAACGGCAGAAGCCTGGGGCATACCCTGCGCCGGTACTGGTGGCTGGGGTTCATCAACCTTGTGGTTTTCTTCTTCGCCATGCCGCTGCCCGCCCTGGTAGCCTTCTATAACCACGCGCGGAACCTAGGCGGCCAGTCGGTCATCCTTTCGGAAACCCCGGACATCCCGTGGACCATGCAGGCTCTTTACGGCTATGCGGACAGCCAAGGCGGGCTGGTTATCCTAATGCTGCTGGCCATGGGGCTGGCCTTCGTGGCGGGGCTCACTTTGCTCCACTATCTCCATGACCGCAGGCAGGTCAACTTCTTCCACGCCCAGCCCATCCGCCGGGAAGCCCTCTTTGTGGAGCGGGTACTGGCCGCGGTGATACTCTTTGCGGCGCCGCTGGTGGTCAACCAGCTGCTGGCCCTGCTGGTAGCCGGGCTGTACGGCTGCCTGGGCCTGGTGCCCTGGGGCGGGCTGCTGGCCAAGCTGCTCTGGGTCTTCGTAGGCTATCTGATGGTGCTGTCTATCACCATGCTGGCCGGCACCCTCACCGGGACCACCTTTGCCCAGTTCGAAATGTCCGCGCTGATCGGCTGCCTGCCCATGGTGCTCTGGGGGCTGGGAGTGCTGCTGATGCAGCAGTGCTATGTCACTTACATGGCTCCGGGAAATCTGCTGGGCGTATCCCAGGGCTTTACGCCCATCATGCTCTGCCCGCCCTTGTACCTGCTGATATATGGGGCCCAGGGCGTCTATCCCCCGGCGGGCTGGGCGGTATTCTTCCTGATTCTGCCGCCGGTTCTGCTGGCCGCGGCCCTGCTGCTGTACCGGCTGCGCGCACTGGAGCGGGCCCAGTCCCCGCTGGTCTTCGGGGTCAGCCGTCCCATTGTCCGGCTGTCCACCTGCGCCGCCGCCTCGGTGGCCATGGCACTGCTCTTCAGCGTCATGACCGAGAGCCTGTTTCTGCAGATCCTGGGGCTGATCCTGGGGGCGCTTCTCTGCCATATGTTCTGCCAGGCCCAGTTTTATAAGGACTTTAAGGCCATGTTCCGGGGTCTGCCCAGCCTGGGGGTGCTGACGGCGCTGATCCTGGCCGTCATCATCGGCATGAACCTGGACGTCACCGGCTACGACCGCTACCTGCCCGACGCCAGCGCCGTGCGCTCGATAAGCCTGGTTCAAGCCAGCCGGGAGGACTTCTCTCCCCTGGAATATACCGGCGGCAGCATGCGGGAAGCACAGTTCGATCACTTGGATACCGAGGATCCCCAGGTCATCGAGGACGTGCTGGCCTTCCTGGAACAGGTCTATGCCCTGGCGGACGCCCAGGAAGACCCCACGGCCTTCTCCTGGTTCCAGACCCGCTCCATGTCCTTGAGTAACGTCTCCTACAACAATGTGGTTATCAACCTGCGCTTCACCCTGCGCAATGGGCGCCAGGTCTTCCGCAGGCTTCCCATGATCCAGGTACCCGACACGGTTCTGGACGACCTGGAGGCGATCTGTAACCTCCCCGCCTATCTGGAAAAGCACCAAGCCGTCCAAATTGCCCAGCTGGAGGAACTCGCAGAGGCGAAATACACCCCGATTACCATGGATACCTTCCTCCGGGGAGAGCAGACCCATACCGACGCCACACCCGCCGTCATACAGGCCCTTCGCACGGCCATAGCCATGGACGTGCAGGAGCAGGGCGTCCACCGGAACGACCCGGTGGTGGGCCGGCTGCGCTTTTCGGCCCCGGAGACGTCCGACCGTCCCGATGCTGCCTATGTATACATCCTGGAGGTGCGGGCCAGCTATGCCAATACCCTGCGGGTGCTGGAAGACCTGGGCTGGAACGAATCCTTCTATCCCCAGGGCCCGACCGCCGGCATTACAGCCCTGCGGGTTTACCGGGAGACGGCCGGCGAGAACGACGCGTCTTCCTTTACCTCCTATCTTTTCACCGACCCCCTGGCCATCGATGCCATTCTGCAGGCCGCCCGGCCCCGGGAGTATTACCGGTACAGCGTCACCCCGTCAAGCTATGACAGCCGCTACCACTTTATTGTGCGGATTTGCTATACTGACGGTGGCTACGGCTGGGTCCTGGAGCCCATGAACGAAACCGACGACGGCGGCAGCCCCATGATCTCCACCAGCACCGGATACGCCGAAGTGGACTATACCATGGTCTTCCTCAGCGGCTGCGTGCCCCAGGCGGTGGCCGACGCCCTGGGCGGCTGAGTCCTCTACGCACAAAAATGCAGAAAATATGGAAGAAAATGCATATAAATACATCCTGCTATTTTGTGTGAAAATCTTGACTTTTTCCACGGTATCGTCTAGGATAGAAGCGCCGTGCGGAAAGCCCCCGGCAAGGAGGCATATCCATGAAGAAGCTGATACTCCTGGGCGGCGCCATGGGCGTCGGCAAGAGCGCCGTTAGCCGGGAGCTGGCGGAGCTCCTCACCCCTTCGGTTTACCTGGATGGAGACTGGTGCTGGAACTTGCACCCCTTTGTGGTCAATGAGGAGAACAAGGCCATGGTGATGGGCAACATCACCCATCTGCTGCGGGCCTTCCTCTCCAACAGTGGTCTGGAGTACGTGATCTTCTGCTGGGTCATGCACCAGCGCTCCATACTGGAGGACATTCTGGCCGGTCTTGCGGGGCTTTCCTTTGTCCCCCTGGCTTACAGCCTTACAGCTTCGGAGGCGGCGCTGCGGCAGCGGATCCAGGCGGACGTAGCCGCGGGCCTGCGGCAGCCGGACGTTTTGGAACGGAGTCTGGCACGACTGCCCCTGTACGATGCGCTGCCCACCGTGAAGCTGGACACCACGGCGCTCACGCCCCGTCAGGCCGCGGAGCGCATCGCCCGCGCGGCGCGGGACGCCTAGCGGCTCCTGGCTCCGTATGGGATGCGGCTGCATCCGAACGGATTCCCTACCAAAGAAAATTTCCACGCATGGAGGTCCCATGTTGCATCATATCGCCTTGCTGCAGAGCATTAACCTATGGATTACCACTTTGGTGGCCCTGTGCTACGCTTACCAGCTGTTCTATCTTTTCATTCCCTTTCTGCGCCGGCAGAAGGCTCATGCTCCGGCCCGGCAACACCGCTATGCCATTCTCATCGCCGCCCGCAATGAAGAAAAGGTGCTCCCCTTCCTGTTGGACAGCATTGCCCAGCAAGACTATCCCCGGGAGGACGTGGCGGTGTACGTCATCGCCGACAACTGCACCGATGGCACTGCCGCCTGTGCCAGGGCCAAAGGCGCCCGTGTCTTTGAGCGCTTCAACACCCGCCAGGTGGGAAAAGGCTATGCCTTGCATGATCTTCTGGCCTGTATAGAAGCGGAAGGCGGCCTGACACGATACGACGCCTTCCTGGTCTTCGACGCGGACAATCTCCTGGAGAGCGACTATATCACCCAGATCAACCGCACCTTCTCCGATGGATACAATGTAGTCTGCGGCTACCGGAATTCCAAGAACTTTGGTTCCAACTGGGTTTCCGCGGGGCATGCTGTATGGTATCTCCACGATTCGGCCCACATGAACCAGTCCCGTATGCTGCTGGGGACCAGCTGCGGGGTTTCGGGCACGGGCTTTGGTTTCACCCGAGAGACGCTGGAGCGCTGCGGTGGATGGAACTTCTTCACCCTTACCGAGGATATTGAGTTCAACACCTACTGCGCTACCCACGGCATCAAAATCGGCTACTGCCCCGACGCGATGCTCTACGACGAGCAGCCTACCTCTTTCCGCCAGTCCTGGCGGCAGCGCACCCGCTGGACCCACGGCGGCCTGCAGATCGCCGGCCGCTACAGCCGGGATATGCTCCGGGGAATTTT
This sequence comes from uncultured Christensenellaceae bacterium, assembly GCA_944376795.1. GTDB lineage: Bacteria > Bacillota > Clostridia > Christensenellales > UMGS416 > CALWDW01. The sequence goes on along the minus strand of CALWDW010000010.1, from coordinate 12,312 downwards.
CCGCCTGGACGGCAGCAGCTATGCCTGCTTTGAGCTGTTCACCCTCTCCTTCTGGGGCTATGGCACCTCGGCGCTGGTGATGGGCTTCAGTTCGCTGATCACTCTCCTGACCTTGCGCGGGGCGGGCATCCCCCTGATGCTGTTATCCTCTGCGGCTTCGGGTTACCTGTCTATGCTGATGGTGGGGCTTTTGACGGTGCTGCCCCAGTGGCGGCGGATCCGCGCCACCCCCTGGCAGAAGATCGGCGGCGCCTTCGCCTTCCCGCTGTTCATCATAACCAGCATCCCCATCACCATCACCGCCCTCTTCCGGAAGTTCCAGTGGCTCCCCATTGAGCACAAGGTGGCGGTGCCCGTGAGCAAGTTGCAAAAATAGACCTCCAAGCGGCAAACCTGGAGGCCGCCGGAGTTCCGGCGGCCTCCTTTATTTGCATTCTATTTTACAAATCGCCTGGGGCCCCTTGTGTTTCCGCTGCCTGCAGCCGTTGGCATCGCTGCCTACCATTTCTGACAAAGCGGCGCTTTACCACAGGCAAACGCACCTCCTCCCCAGAAATCCACAGAATCCTGCAGACAGCAGGCTTTCAGTCTGTCGAAAAATCTCCGGGCAAATGTCTCCCCATGCACAGAAAAGGAAAGCTTATGTGGTACGGCCCATCGGGGAACCCCAGCGAGGGTTCTCCGCCGTCCAACATCCCGCAAAGACGTTGGACGCCCCTCCTGCGCTCTTGAAGGATTTCGTCCCCTGCGGTGGAAGGCGCGTCCCTCCGCCTTTTGAAAAGGTCGAGCGAAAACTTTTGGTTGGACGGGTTCCCTGTGATATGACTTTTGGGCAAACTAAAAGCCTGCAGACCGCAGGCTTTTTTACCAATAAGGAGGCTCTAGGACAAGGGCCCTAGCTGCCGCAGCTTTTAAGGGGGCTCAAGCGTTCCCACAAGCAGGCCAGTTCTCTAATTGCCCTCTCGCGGAATGCGGAAGGAAGCCGTCAAATCGCTAGGCCGCCGTTCCATTCTGCACGAGCACGTTGTGCATGGCAAACGCCGTCCTAATCGTACGAATGGAGATGGGCAGGAAGATCAGCATCACCGCGACCTCCGCGATGGCGTAGCAGGTCCATACCCCGGTCAGGCCCACCAGCTGTCCCATAATCCACGCCACGGGAAGCAGGATCACCAGCTGCCGCAGCAAGGACATGAGCAGGGACTGGAAGCCGTGCCCAATGGCCTGGAACATGCTGGAGATGCTGATACCGAAGGCGGCGGGAATAAAGCACAGGCTGATAATCCGCAGGGCGGTAACCCCTATATTCATCATGTTCTCCGTAGCGTCAAACATGATCATAAAATACTGGGGAAAGATCTGGAACAGCGCCGTACCCACCAGCATGATGGCGGCCGCGACCTGCAGGGTCAGCCGGTAGGCATGATCGAAGCGCTTCCGGTTCCCGGCGCCAAAGTTGTACCCCATGATGGGCATGGCCCCCTGGGTCAGGCCGAAGATGGGCATGAATACGAAGGACTGCAGCTTGAAATAGATGCCCAGCACGGCCACGGCGGTCTCGGAGAAGCCCACCAAGATGGCGTTCATGGCGGTGGTGGTGACGCTGCTTACGGCGTTCATGACAATGGAAGGGGCGCCCACCCGATAGATCTCCTTGATCGTAACGCCATCAGGCTTATAGCGGCGCAGGGAGATGTGAATGTCGTGGCTCTTGCGGCGCATCATAATCACGGCATAGACCATGGCCAGGATCTGGCCGGCTACCGTGGCATAGGCCGCGCCGGCAATCCCCATAGCCGGCAAACCCAGCCAGCCAAAGATCAGGATGGGGTCCAGAATGATGTTGGTAATGGCGCCGATAAGCTGGGAAATCATGGGGACAATCATGTTCCCGGAGGCCTGAAGCACCTTATTAATCAGCACCTCAATGAAGGAACCGAAGGAAATAACCATAACGATGGTCAGGTATACCGTACCCATCTCAATGATGTTGGCGTTCTGGGTAAAGGCGCTCATGAAGGGGCGCACGCAGGTCAGGCCGAGGAGGATAAAGAGGACGCAATGGACCATGGCCAGGAAGAGGCCGCAGCTGGCGCCCCGGTTGGCGCCTTCTCGGTTGCCCTCGCCCAAGCGGCGGGCTACCAGGGAATTGACGCCGATGCCCAGGCCGACGCAGAAGGCTGTCTGCAGCATCTGCATGGGAAATACCAAGGAAATGGCGGTAAGGGCCTCCTCCCCCAGGCGGGCCACATAGAGGCTGTCTACAATGTTGTACAGCGCCTGGACAAACATGCTGGTAATGGCCGGAATGGACATATTGGCCAGCAGCTTGCCCATGGGCATTGTGCCCAGTTTATCCGAGGAAGTCATGGGCTTGTTTTGGGATTCACTCATTGTTTCTTTCACTCTCCTACCGATTTTCCAAGGGCTCCATAAGCCCTCGTAGTTCGCCCGCCAGTTCCAAAAGCCGGGCGCGCTGCGGCGGGTTCAGCCGCTCCAGGCGCAGCACCAGTTCCCGGTTCACCCGGCATATGACTTGGGCGGCATAGGCCTCCCCTTCGGGCGTCAGGGCAAGCCGCTTTTGCCGGCGGTCTTCTCCCACGTTCCGCCGTTCCGCCAGTCCCAAGGCCAGCAGGCTGTCTGCCAATCGGGAGACACGGCTCTTATCCAGGCCCATGTGCCTGCTGATCTGCCGCATATTCTCTCCCGGATGCGTCTGCAGGGTCATAAGCAGCCGCCGCAGTGTGGGAGATAGGGGCGGCTGCATTCCGTGGCCGTCCAGTTCTTGATGGAGCTGCTTCCACAGACAGCTTCCCTGGAGCAGCAGCTCCCCCAATTGACGTGCTTCATCCATTTCGGTTCTCCTGGCGAATGATTGCGAATGCAACGAATCTAGTGTAACGGGGGAGTCTTCGGTTGTCAAGGATATTTTTGTATGGTTTCGAACAAAATTAAGGAAGGCAAAAAAAGGTAAGCTTATCGGCAGATTTCCAGAAGCCACAGGGCGCAAAACATACGCAAACCAAAGGCCCGGGCCTTTGGTTTGCGCTGCATCTTATTCCGTGAGGGGCTGCGAGCAATCCCCCCACCTCTCTTTCCGACCTATTCGGCAGCAGGGAAGGGCTCCATCAGGAACTCGCAGTCCCACACACCCACGCCGGAGTCGGCGAAAACCTCCTGGAGCCTGCCGCGGAGATCGTCCCGAGTAACGCCTCGCTTGAGAATCACCTGCAGGAAACCGCCGCCGCCTGCACCGCAGATCATCCGGCCGTCGATGAGGTCGTCAATGGTATGGAAAATCTGGTTGATACAGGTATTGGTGCAGCCGGCGTCCAGCTCCTGGGAACGCTCCCAGTGCTCGCAGAGAAGCTGGGCAAAGCCGTCGATATTGCCCCGCTCCAGTTCAAAGCGCATCAATACTGCCAGGCGCTGGATCTCGTAGAGCACCCGCAGCGCAGCGGGATCGCTGCCGATATACTTGCCCACCACCTCCCGCAGGAGGTTGCGCGCCAGCCGGCGCTGGCCGGTGTAGATCAGTGCAAAGCGCCGGCTCAGCTCCTCCAGCGCCGCATCGGAAAGGCGCACGGGTTCCCAGTGGATGTTCTGCAGGAGTCCGGGTTTGGCGGTGACCATCTTGATCCCCGGGGTGAGTCCCCCTACCTGATCCTGCCATCCTCCGCCGGTGGACATGAGCTGCTCCATGCACAGCACCCGGGTATAGATGGCGTTGTCGTCTGCGGGAATCCCCAAGAAGCGGAAAAGGGCCTTGGCGCATCCGCCGGCCAGGATGGAGCTGGTCCCCAGGCCGCTGCCCCGAGGGATGTCAATCACCTGGGTAGACAGGTAGACGCCCCCGCCCAGCCGGTTCAGCACATCCTCCAGGGATTGGGAGGCATCCTGGGGCAGCACGCCGCAGGCCAGCAAGGCCGCCTTGTGCAGGGCAAAGGCATCGTGGGGATTGCGGCAGTCCAGCAGCGGGGCCAGCTGGGTGAATTCTTGATACGAGCCGTTATCTGCGCTAGCCAGCACAACCTGCCGGGCATCCAGGCGGCGCACCGTCACCTCAATGGGAAGACGGCCCTGCAGGGTCACGGCGACATTGAGGACGGTGCCTCCCTGCTCGTTGCAGTAGGGCGGCGTGTCCGACCATCCCCCGCCCCAGTTGACCCGCACCGGCAGCCGCTCGGTAACCTGGTCGCAGACAATGCGCGCGGCGGGATCATAAGGGTCCCCGCTGACCGAAGCGGCGAAGATCATGTCCCGGATCTGGGAGAAGCACAATCCCTCCAGGGCCGGATCCCCGCCCACCTTGGAAAGATAGTAATAGATACGGATCTTCCGGCTGAAGGAGCTGTCTTCGGCGGCCAACCGCAGCCGGCGCAGGATCCGAGGAGATAGCCGGAACTGCAGGAGTTCCGCCACCGGCACCCCATCATCGATGGCCTCCAGGAACTTCTCCACCTTGACCTTGTCGTCCATCTTCTCCTGCCAGGCAAGGATCCCGGCGGCATCGGCCGCCTCAAAGCTGCTGCGCAGGGAAAAATCACCCCGGCGACCCGCCAGCGTGGCCTCCACGGCCTCGTCCATGGTGGGGCAGGCGCAGAATAGGGGCGCATCCCACAGGGGACCGTCCAGGGGCTGTCCCATCCAGGCGGCCTCCTTCGGATTGTCGTCCACGCCGTAGAGCCGCGCCACAAACCGGCCGTCCTTGAGCTTCAACCCGTGGAGCACCGTACCATCAGGCACCGACTGCCCCCGCAGGGTGACGCCGGAGACGATGCTGCCCGCGCCCACATGGCTGCCGGCATGGATATTGCTGTCCTCGATATAGCTGCCGGCGCCGACCTGCGCGCTCTTGCTGACATAGCTGTTGCTGGCGGCGAAATGGGGAGCCTTGGCGTTGGTATGGACCCGGGGGCTCCAGTCCAGGAAGCGGAACCCCTCCATCTGCTCGGTAACCAGGCTGAGAAGCTCCCGGCTGGTGCCAAAGTGCAGGAAGGAACCAGGCGAAAAGCACATAAGCTTCATCCGGTGCGGATGCAGCAGCTCCCAGAGCCGGGTGCGGGCCTCCCGGAGCTGGGGGCTGAATTCCCCCTCTGGCTTCTCCCGGTAGAAGGCCTCCAAGGTGGATTGGGCGGCCAGGGGATAGAGAAAATCCCCGTAGAAGGACAGGCGCACCTTATCGTTGACATAGCGGGCGAAACCTTCCTCGGTGCGCACAAGGCCATAGAGCGCCTCCAGCACGGCGCTGCCGAAGATGACCGCGCCGGTGTCGATATTCACGTTGCCTGCGCCGTCAATGGCCCCGGCCTCCGCCAGGGTCTGGAGGGACTGCTTGTGGAGGAATTGCCCCACATTGCCCTGGGCGTCCCGCAGGAACACCCCGTGATCCTTGCCGGTCTGGGCGCTCTCCTTGATGGAAAGGGCGGCGGCGCCCGTCCCGTAAAAGTCCAGCTGCAGCGGATTAAACAGCAGCAGAACGTCTCCCGAGAGGGTCAGCATGCCGCCGGCGCCCAGCCGAGCCGGCACCCCGCTCATGCCGATGAGGAACTCGTCAAACAGAGAGGAACGCCGGCCGTCCGGAAGCATCCGGGGCACGGGGGAGAAAAGCTTGCCGCAGGCCGAATACTGGGGGACGCGCTTGGAGTCCCCGCCCGAGTGGATGACCAGGATGCGCAGGCCGTCAAAGGAGGTTTCCCGCTGCCGGATGTAGCGCAGCGCCTGGAGGGTGGCGCCTCCGGAACCCACCCGCTTGCCGTCCGGATCGGCCAGCACGGCGAAATGGGTGGCGGACGGCAGCCGGCCGGCCCGTTGCCGGTAGGCAAGCTGCTGGCGGTAGGCCTCCGCCTGGGATTCGTTGGAGGCGGTGAGAAGGATATAGTGCCAGCAGGGATAATCCTCCTGGCACAGGGAATGCTCGTACTCGGTATAGCTGTCCAGATACGACTGGCGCAGAAACAGATTTTTATAGGGCGATGGCATGGCGTCCTCCTGGTAGTAAAGTCCCGAGGGCTTACGGGTCGATGCGGCGTATGACCTTGGCGGGGTTTCCCGCAATGACGCAGCCCGCCTCAAAGCGGCCGTGCACCACGCTCCCGGCGCCTACCACGCAGTTATCCCCCAGTTCAACGCCCTTGAGTATGATGGTATTCATACCAATGAATACATTCCGGCCGATCTTCACCGGGGCCGAAGCCACGCAGGCGGGATCGTCCCTGCGGCGGGCCTCCGGATCCAGGGGATGGAAGTCGTTGTCCACAATCTTCACGTTGGCGCCGATGACGCAGTCGTCCCCGATCTCAATCTCCCGGCGGGCATAGATGGCGACCCCCGACAGCCCTACGTGATTCCCGATGCGGACGGACGCGCCATTCTTGGCGACAATGATGGTGCGGTGATACAGGCCCAGCATATTGGACCAGAAATTGCTGTTGATGGTGACCCCTTCGCCCAGGGAAAGGCGGGCGCGGGGAAACCGGAAGATAAAAGGCCATCCGACCAGGCGCAGCTTAGGGCCATAGGGAATCTTCTGCAGCTTCAGCAGCAGCCTGGGGATCAAGCAGTTGAATCTCAGCATGGCGCTCCTCTCTAGCTCAAGATCAGCTTGGCCATTTCCATGGCAAAGCATTCAAACCAGTAAAAGGCGCTGTAGCCATTGTTGCGGTAGCACTGGTAGCGCATCCGGCAGCGGCGCAAAGCCTTGGCCAGGCTCTTCTCATTGCTGGCGCCTCCCACCCGGAAGTTGGCCAGCACCTGGTTGCGGATAACAATCCGCTTTCCCGCCCGCCGGATGCGCAGCACCAGGTCGAAATCGTCGTACAGGCTCTGGCAGCGGTAGAGGCCCACCTCCTCATAGGTAGCCTTGGTGATAAAGGTGGTGGGATGGTTCCAATGCCGGGAGGAGGGGAACCGGTCCATGCGGGAGCGCTTGATCATCGTACTGCCGTCGCGCCGGATTAGCCGGATATCAGCATAGAACATGTCGTACCCGGTCTCCGCCCAGGCCCGTGCCGCCGTTTCCACGGCCTCGGGCTCGTACCAGTCGTCGCTGTTGATGATGCCCACCAGACGACCGTTGGCGAGGCGGATCCCCTTGTTCATGGCGTCGTAAATGCCGCGGTCCTTCTCGCTGACGATGTGGCAGGCGATCCCCTTTTCGGCAAAGGCCTGCTGGTATTCCTGGGCGATGGCCACGGTGCCGTCCTGGGAGGCGCCGTCGATGATCCAGTATTCCGTGGGGGCATAGGTCTGCGCCAGCACCGACTCAAGGGTCCCCCGCAGGGTGGCCTCGCTGTTGTAGCAGACGGTAATCAGGCTGACCGCGGGAAGGCCTTCCCGGGAATTCTCCGCATGTTGCATGCCGTTTCTCCTTCTCTTAGCGGCCGTCATAAGATTCCGGCCCGCCGCGGGATATCCGATCCCGCACCGGCGTATAGTACCAGATAATACTAGTATACCGCACATTCCCGTCAATCACAAGCCGTTTTCCTTCCGCGGCAGCTGTGGTATACTCAAAAGGAGGGCGGCGGCCGCCTCCCGGGCCCCCGCCGCCGGGCAGAGCATGTCCATCAAGACAAGGAAAGGATGGGATTTCATGGCGCTTTTGGATCCGCAGCTGCAGTTTCATCTCAAGGTTCGGCCCGAAGAGGTGGGCCGATATGTCATCCTTCCCGGGGACCCCGGCCGCGTCCCGGCCATCGCGGCCCATTTGGAGGGCGCCGTGCCGGTGGCGGCCAACCGGGAGTACACCACCTACACCGGTTCCCTGGAAGGGGAAAGAGTCAGCGTCGTTTCCACGGGGATCGGCGGTCCCTCGGCGGCCATTGCCCTGGAGGAATTGGTGCGCTGCGGGGCCCACACCTTCATTCGGGTAGGCACCTGCGGGGGCATGGACCCCGCCGTAACCGGCGGCGACCTGATTGTGGCCCAGGCGGCGGTGCGGGCCGAGGGGACCAGCCGGGAATACCTGCCCGACGGATACCCTGCGGTGGCCGACCACGCCGTTGTCCGGGCCCTGGTCCAGGCCGGGGAGGCGCTCTCCACCCCCCAGGAGGGAAACCGCTGCCACGTAGGGGTGGTGCAGAGCAAGGATTCCTTCTACGGGGAGACCGATCCGGAGACCATGCCGGTGGCCGGCGCCCTGCTGCAGGCCTGGCAGGGCTACCTGGCCTGCGGCTGCCTGGGCTCGGAGATGGAGGCCGCGGCCCTCTTTGCGGTGGGCCTAACCCGGAGGGTGCGGGTGGGGGCGGTGCTGACCGCCCTGTGGAATGTCCAGCGCAGCAAGGCCGGGCTGCCCGACCGGGTGCACCTGGACAGCAGCCGTGCCATCGCCTGTGCGGTGGAGGCGCTGCGGCGCCTGATCCGGGAGGACGCGCTCCGGAAACCGGAAGAAGGATAGGAAGATGGAGAAGCGCTTCTTCCTGATCACCGGGGTGATGGCCGCCGGGAAGTCCACGGTGGCCCAGGCCCTGGCCGCCCGGCTGGAGCGGGGCGTCCATCTGCGGGGGGATGTGTTCCGGCGGATGATCGTATCCGGCCGGGCCGAAATGTCGGAGGAGCCTTCCCCGGAGGCTGTGCGCCAGCTGTTCCTGCGCTACCGTCTGGCGGCCGATGCCGCCCGGACCTACTGCGCAGCGGGCTTTTCGGTGGCGCTTCAGGACAATTATTACGGCGCGGCGCTGCCGCATATGCTGGAACTGCTGCAGGGCCTTCCGGTAGAAGCCGTGGTCCTCTGCCCCCGGGCCCAGGTGGTGCGGGAGCGGGAGGCCCACCGAGACAAGACCGGGTATACGGGCTTTGCCGTGGAGACCCTCTGGGAACAATTTATGCGGGAGACCCCGCGGGTCGGACTCTGGCTGGATACCTCCGACATGACCCCCGACGAGACGGTGGAGGCCATCCTGCGGGATTCCCGGCCGCCAGCCGCCTCCCCTTGACTTTATGAGCCGGCTGTGCTAAAATTTTCCCTGACAAATGGTTTTTCCGCAGTTCCTGCGGAGTTCGGGACTATCGTGAGAATGGAGATATGCATCATGGAGAGAATTAAGACGCTGAATACCCGCGACCTCTGCCAGAGCGCCAAGAACGGCGGCTGCGGCGAGTGCCAGACCTCCTGCCAGTCCGCTTGCAAGACCAGCTGCGGCGTGGCCAACCAGAAGTGCGAGAATTCGGATAAGTAAGCATCCGCACCGGGATGCCGCCCACGCCGGGCGGCATTTTTTGTGCGCCAGGAGGGATCTTTCATGGTACACCAGTATCAGCTCAACGGCTACAATATCGTACTGGACACCTGTTCGGGTTCCATCCACGTGGTGGACGAGGTGGCCTATGACGTCATCGCCCAGTATCCCGAGAAGACGTCGGAGGAGATTGTGACGGGGCTTACGGCCAAGTACGCCCATCGTCCCGACGTCACCGCCGAGGATATCCGCCTTTGCATCGACGACGTAGAGGCTTTGGCCCGGGCGGGGAAGCTCTATACCCCGGATACCTTCGCCGATATGGCCGGTACGTTCAAGGAGCGCTCCGGCGACGTGGTGAAGGCTTTATGCCTCCACGTTGCCCACACCTGCAACCTGAACTGCGCCTATTGCTTTGCCAGTCAGGGCAAGTACCACGGAGAACGGGCGCTGATGTCCTTTGAGGTGGGGAAGCAGGCCCTGGACTTCCTGATGGACCATTCGGGCAGCCGTACCAACCTGGAGGTGGACTTCTTTGGCGGCGAGCCGCTGATGAACTGGGACGTGGTCACGCGCCTGGTGGCCTACGCCCGTTCCCAAGAGGCCGCCCGGCACAAGAATTTCCGCTTCACCCTGACCACCAACGGCATGCTCATCGACGATGACGTCATCGACTTTGCCAATCGGGAAATGAGCAACGTGGTGCTCTCCCTGGACGGGCGCAAGGAGATCCACGACCGGCTGCGGGTGGACTACGCCGGCCAGGGCAGCTACGACCGAATCGTGCCCAAGTTCCAGCGCCTGGTGGCCGCCCGGGGGGGAAAGAATTACTACATCCGCGGCACCTTCACCCACGCCAATCCCGACTTTACCCGGGACGTCTTCCACATGGCCGACCTGGGCTTCACCGAGCTGAGCATGGAGCCGGTGGTCTGCGCCCCGGATGATCCGGCGGCCCTGACCCCCGAGGATCTGGAGATCGTCAAGGAGCAGTACGAGATCCTGGCCAAAGATATGCTCCGCCGCCAGCGGGAGGGCCATCCCATTACCTTCTATCACTACATGCTGGATCTCACCGAGGGCCCCTGCATCTATAAGCGGATCTCGGGCTGCGGCTCGGGCACCGAGTATATGGCCGTCACCCCCTGGGGGGACCTGTATCCCTGCCACCAGTTCGTGGGGGAGGAGGCCTATAAGCTGGGGGACGTCTGGCAGGGGGTCACCAACGGCGCGCTGCGGGAGCAGTTCCGCGCCTGCAACGCCTATGCCCGCCCCGAGTGTGCCGACTGCTGGGCAAAGCTCTACTGTTCGGGGGGCTGCGCCGCCAACGCCTACCACGCCACCGGTTCCATCCGGGGGATCTATGAACCGGGGTGCGAGCTCTTCCGTAAGCGCATCGAGTGCGCCATCATGATGAAGGCCGCCCTGGAAACCGGCGGGAACGCATGAAGACCCCGATTTATGACTTCCTGCAGGCATACCGTGCCGCCGGATCGGCACGCTTCCACATGCCCGGTCATAAGGGACGCGGTCCCCTAGGCTGCGAGGCCTTGGATATCACCGAGATTCCCGGCGCGGACGCTCTCTATGAGGCCCGGGGCATCATTGCCCAGAGCGAAGCGAATGCTGCCGCCCTCTTTGGCGCGGCCCGCACCCTATATAGTACCGAGGGTTCCAGCCAGTGCATCCGGGCCATGTTGTACCTGGCGCTGGCCGCCCGTCCTGCCGGCACTCCGCCGGTGGTGGTGGCCGCCCGCAATGTACACCGGGCCTTTGTACACGCCGCGGCGCTGCTGGATCTCACCGTAATCTGGCTGTGGCCGCGGGAGAACCGCTCCCTATGCGGCTGCGACGTGGATCCCCAGGCGCTGGATGATACCCTGGCCGCCCTCCCCGCCCCACCGGCCTGCGTATACGTGACCAGTCCGGATTACCTGGGAGGGATGGCCGATATTGCCGCGCTGGCCGGGGTGTGCCGCCGCCGGGGAACTCTGCTGGCGGTGGACAATGCCCATGGCGCATATCTGCGCTTTCTCTCTCCGTCGGCGCACCCCTTGGACCTGGGAGCGGCCTTGTGCTGCGACTCCGCCCACAAGACGCTGCCCGTGCTCACCGGAGGGGCGTACCTGCACCTGGGAAAGGCATTCCCCGAATCCCTGGGCCGTCGGGCCAAGGACGCCATGGCCCTTTTTGGCTCCACGAGTCCCTCCTATCTGACGCTGGCCTCCCTGGATCTATGCAACCGGACCCTGGCGGAAGGCTATCCGGCGCGGCTGGCCGAAACGGCCGCCCGGATAGAAGAACTTCGCCGGGATCTGCGAAGCGCTGGATGGGAGGTGGAGCCCTCCGACCCCCTGCGGCTGACCCTTCGCGCCCCTCAGGGCTTAACGGGAACGGCGCTGGCCCAGTCGCTGGCGCAGCAGGGCGTAGTCTGCGAATATGCCGACCGGGATTTCCTGGTGCTGATGGCCACCCCGGAGAACGCGCCGGAGGATTTTGCCCGGCTTCTGCAAGGGCTGGGGCCCGCCCCCGCACAGCCGGCGCCTCTGCCCCGGCTGCCTCTGGCCCGGGGGGAAAGAGCCGCCTCCGTGCGTCAGGCGCTGATGGCGCCCCAGGAGACCGTTCCCGTCTCCCAAAGCCTGGGCCGGATCTGCGGCGCGCCCACCGTAGCCTGTCCGCCAGCCATTCCCATCGCGGTGTCGGGAGAGCGCATCGGCCCTGAAGCTCTGGCAATCATGGATTACTATGGCGTAGAGACGGTGGACGTGGCAGCGCTTTCCGGAAAAACATAGGTTCTGCAAGGATTTTTGCGGGGGAGGGTTTCTCCGGGGGAGGGGAACCTTTTGAGAAAGGTTCCCCTCCCCCGGGCCCCCACCCTTCTAAAACTTTTAGGGGGAGGATGAGGAGAGAGTAGAAGGGGAACGGCGCAAAGACGAATGCAGCCGTTCCCCAGATTTTCCCAACAGTCCCTTCCCCTAAGGTTTTGGGGAGAGGGGGTTTGGGGGAGGGGCCCTTTTGCAAAAGGGCCTTCTCCCCCAAGGGCCAAGGATTCCGAGGAGGCGGTCTTTTGTGGGGGAGGGAAACCTTTTGAAAAAGGTTCCCCTCCCCCGCGCCCCCACCCTTCTAAAACTTT
>CALWDW010000009.1 GCA_944376795.1 uncultured Christensenellaceae bacterium | reverse complement strand
TCCGACCGGGTCTTCGTCTCCAGCCAGAACCACGGCTACGCGGTCGACACCGCCCACCTCCCCCAGGGCGGCGAGATGAGCTATCTAAATGCCAACGACGGCACCTGCGAAGGGATCCGCTACACCGATATCCCCGCCTTCACCGTCCAGTTCCACCCGGAGGCCTGCGGCGGCCCCCACGACACCAATTTCCTCTTCGACGAGTTCACCGCCCTGATGGACGCCCACAAGGCGTAAGGGGGGCCCGCCAATGGAAATCCAGTTTACAAAAATGCACGGCTGCGGCAACGACTATATCTATGTCGACCTGTTTAAAACGCCGGCATTTGACTTTGAAAAAGCGGCCGTTGCCCTCTCCGACCGGCACTTCGGCATCGGCGGCGACGGGGTGATCTGCATCTGCCCGTCGGAAACAGCGGACGCGAAGATGCGGATGTTCAACGCCGACGGCAGCGAGGGGAAGATGTGCGGCAACGGGGTGCGCTGCGTCGGGAAATACGTCTACGACAGCGGCATCGCCCGGAAGGAAACAATCACCATCGAGACCCTCAGCGGCATCAAGACCCTCCGGATGCAGGTGGAGGGCGGCAGGGCTGTCGCCGCCACCGTCGACATGGGAGCGCCGGTCCTCACCCCGAAGGAGATCCCGGCGGACTTCCCGGGAGAGAGGGCCGTCTCGGTCCCGCTTACCGTCGACGGGAAGGAATACAAGGTCACCTGCGTCTCGATGGGCAACCCCCACGCGGTCGTCTTCATCGACTTCGACCCGATGGAGCTGGACCTGCCAAAAATCGGCCCGCTCTTTGAGCACCACCCCGCCTTCCCGGAAGGGGTCAACACCGAGTTTATCCAGCAGCTGGATGAAAAGACCCTCAAAATGCGGGTCTGGGAACGCGGCAGCGGGGAGACCTGGGCCTGCGGGACCGGGACCTGTGCATCGGTCGTCGCGGCGGTGTTAAACGGCCGGTGCAGGATGGGAGAGGATGTGCTGGTCCACCTGCGGGGCGGCGACCTCGTTATCCGCTATACCGAAGAGACCGTCTATATGACCGGCCCGGCGGTGACCGCCTTTACCGGCAGCGTCGAGCTTTCCGACTACGGCATCTAAACCCCGAAATATACCGCCCCGCAAGCGGCGGTGCTGCAAACAGAATATCATAAAGAGGAGGTAAGGGCTGTAAAAACTTACAGCCCGAAGAGAACCGATGGCAAAATATATATTCGTAACCGGCGGCGTTGTATCCGGACTGGGCAAGGGCATTACGGCGGCATCTTTGGGGCGGCTGCTCAAATGCCGCGGCCTGACCGTCGCCGCCCAGAAGCTTGACCCCTACATCAACGTCGACCCCGGCACCATGAGCCCCTACCAGCACGGCGAGGTCTTCGTCACCGAGGACGGCGCCGAAACCGACCTGGATCTAGGCCATTACGAGCGCTTCATCGACGAGGACCTGAACCAGTTCTCCAACCTCACCACGGGGAAGGTTTACTGGAACGTACTCACCAAGGAGCGCCGGGGCGAGTACCTGGGGGAGACCGTCCAGGTGATCCCCCACATTACCGGCGAGATTAAGAGCTTCATCTATGCCGTCGGCCAGAAGACCGGCGCCGACGTGGTCATTACCGAGATCGGCGGCACCACCGGTGACATCGAGGGCCAGCCCTTTCTGGAGGCCATCCGCCAGGTCTCTCTGGAGGTGGGCCGGGAAAACTGCCTATTCATCCATGTAACGCTGGTGCCCTACATCAAAGGATCCGGCGAGCACAAGAGCAAACCCACCCAGCACTCGGTCAAAGAGCTCCAAGGAATGGGCATCACCCCGGACATTATCGTCTGCCGCTGCGATGAGCCTCTGGAGACCTCCTTGAAACAAAAGATTGCCCTCTTCTGCAATGTAAAACCCGACTGTGTCATCGAGAACCTCACCGTGCCTGTGCTCTACGAGGCCCCTATGATGCTGGAAAAGAGCCACCTGTCAGACATCGTCTGCCGGGATCTCCATCTGGACTGCGGCCCCGCCGACATGGGGGACTGGCAGGCGATGCTGGACCGCATTCACAGCCGGAGCCGCCGGGTCCGGATCGCCCTGGTGGGGAAGTACGTCAAGCTCCACGACGCCTACCTGTCGGTGGCCGAGGCCCTGCGCCACGCAGGCTATGAGAACGGGGCGGTGGTAGACATCGACTGGGTGGACGCCGAACAGGTCACACCAGAGACGGCGCCCCTGCTGCTGGAGGGCGCCGCAGGGATCCTGGTTCCCGGCGGGTTCGGTGACCGGGGCATTGAGGGAAAGATCGAGGCCGCCCGCTACGCCCGGGAGCATGACATCCCGTACCTAGGCATCTGCCTGGGAATGCAGACCGCCGTGGTGGAATTTGCCCGCCACGTCTGCGGCTGGGAGGACGCCCACTCCAGTGAGTTTGCCCCCGAGAGCGGACATCCCGTCATCGCTCTGATGCCCGACCAGATGGGGAATATCCCCAAGGGCGGTACCATGCGCCTAGGGGCTTATCCCTGCGCCGTCGTGCCGGGCACCCTCCTGGAGCGTGCCTACGGCTGCTCGTCGGTGAGCGAGCGCCACCGCCATCGCTATGAGTTCAACAACGCCTTCCGAGACGCCTTGGAGACGGCGGGTCTGCGGATCAGCGGCCATTCCCCCGATGGGCGACTGGTGGAGGCGGTAGAAAATCCCGCCTGCCGCTTCTTCCTGGGAGTGCAGTACCATCCCGAGTTTAAAAGCCGTCCCAACCGTGCCCACCCCGTGTTCCGGGAATTCATCGCCGCCAGCCTGGCGGACAAATAGGAGGCCGTTATGCGCGTCAATCCACACTACCGTGAGCTTGCCGAAAGCTATCTGTTTTCCACCATCAGCCGCAAGGTCAAGGAATACCAGGATGCCCACCCCGACGCCGCAGTGATCCGCCTGGGCATCGGGGACGTCACCCGGCCCCTGGCCCCCGCGGTGGTGGAGGCCATGGAACGGGCTGCCGCCGAGCAGGGCGAAGCTGCCACCTTCCGCGGCTACGGCCCCGAGCAGGGCTATCCCTTCCTGCGGGAAGCGGTGGCCGCCTACTACGCCGGCTTTGGTGTGGAGCTCTCTCCGGAAGAGGTCTTCATCAGCGACGGCGCCAAGAGCGACCTGGGCAATATCCTGGACCTCTTCGCCGCCGATAACACCGTACTCATCCCCGACCCGGTCTATCCGGTCTACGTGGATACCAACCGTATGGCCGGACGGCCTATCCTCTTTGCCGATGCCACCTGGGAAAACGGGTTCCTTCCCGCTCCCGATCCGGCGGTGAAGGCCGATATCATCTATATCTGCTCTCCCAACAACCCTACCGGCGCGGTCTACACCCGGGAGGGGCTCCAGGCCTGGGTGGACTACGCTCTGGCCCAGGACGCCGTCATTCTCTTTGACGCAGCCTATGCCTGCTTCATCCAGGACCCGGCCCTGCCCCGCAGCATCTATGAAATCCCCGGCGCCCGGGACTGCGCCATCGAATTCGGCTCCTTTTCCAAGATGGCTGGCTTCACCGGCACCCGCTGCGGCTTCACCATCGTGCCCCAGGGGCTGACCCGGGAGGGCATGTCCCTGGCGGGCATGTGGCTCCGTCGCCAGACCACCAAGTTCAACGGCGTCCCCTACATCGTCCAGCGGGGTGCAGAGGCTGTATTCACCCCCCATGGTTTAACCCAAATCCAGGAAAACCTGGACTATTACCGGGAAAATGCCCGGGTCATCATGGCCGGCCTCACCCAGGCGGGGATTGCCTTCACCGGCGGAGAACACTCCCCCTACCTGTGGCTGCGCTGTCCCGGCGGTCTGGACAGCTGGTCCTACTTCGACCGGCTCCTGCAGGAGGCCCAAGTCGTGGGTACGCCTGGCGCGGGCTTTGGCCGTAATGGAGAAGGTTACTTCCGCCTTACCGCCTTCGGCGACCAGGACGCCACCCGCCAGGCTATGGCCCGGCTGGCCGCCCTGCGGTTCTAGGTCATCGGGCGAGAGCTTTTTTGCTGAGGTTTTTGCGGGGGAAGGTTCCTGCGGGGGAAGGTTCCTGCGGGGGAGGGAAACCTTTTGAAAAAGGTTTCCCTCCCCCGCGCCCCCACCTTTCTAAAACTTTAGGGAGAAGATGGGGAGCGTAAAAAGGGAACGGCTGCAAGAAGCGTGCGGCCGTTCCCTTATTTTTTGTGTTGGAGCGAGTCAAAGGCGAAGCCGCCCCAAGGTTTTCGCCCGCCTTTTGCAAAAGGCGGCGGGGTCGAGGGGCAGCGCCCCCGTCGTCCTCCGCAGAGGACGAAATCCTCCTGCCCCGCAAAGCGCAGGAGGGGCGTCCAGCGTCCCCCAGGACGCTGGACGGCGGGGAACCCTCGCCGGGGGTTCCCCGAGGGAAACGTGGGGATTCTTGTAGGGAGGGTTTCTGCGGGGGAAGGAAACCTTTTGAGAAAGGTTTCCCTCCCCCGGGCCCCCACCTTTCTAAAACTTTAGGGGGAGAGTTAGGGAACGTATAAAGGGAACGGCTGCAAGACGCATTCAGCCGTTCCCTTGTTTTTCCAGAGGTCCTTCCATTAAGGTTTTGGGGGAAGGGAGTTTGGGGGAAGGGGCCCTTTTGCAAAAGGACCCCCTCCCCCAAGGAAACACGGAAAGCCCGCTTTCCGCGAAGAGCCTACGCAGGAATTTTTGATTTCACGGAGAATCTCCCTCCTAATAAGACAGAGGAGGATTCCACCATGAAGGTACTCTTTGTCGGCAACAGCCACACCTATTTTCACGATATGCCCTATATTTTCCAGCAGTTCTGCCGGGCGCGAGGCATCGACGCGGAGGTGGTCATGCTCACCCGAGGCGGCGAATCCCTGGCCGGACACGGCAAGAGCGAGCAGGTGCGGTTCAACCTGCTCTATGGCGGTTATGACCACGTTGTCCTACAGGAAGTAGAGAGCGAGTTTCCTGGAGAAGCGGCCTACATTCGCAGCCTGGAGCCGCTGCTGGCACTGGCCCGCCGCGCCCATATCTCCGCAGCGCTGTACATGAACTTTGCCCCCGAGGGACAGCCCCAGCGTCAGGCTATGCTGGCCCAGGCCTGCCGTGCCGCCGGAGACCATTTCCAACTCCCGGTAGCCGCCGTGGGAGAGGCTTTCGCCGCCGTAGCCCGGGAACATCCGGCACTGGATCTATATCATACCGACCGGCGCCACGCTTCCCCAGCGGGAAGCTACCTCATCGCCCTCTGCCTGGCCAAGACGGTGGCCGGGATTGACCCCCTGGGCCTTCCCTGCCGGATTGAGTTCCAGGGAGAGCCGGTGGTCGCCCTGTCCGAAGCCGACGCCCGGATCCTGCAGCAGGCTGCCGCACGCTAGCGCACCATTTTAGGAGCATGGGAAAAGAGACGCTTCTCCGCCTAGGACCTAGGAAGCGTCTCTTTTTGTCCTCTGTATGCCGCGCCGGTCTCTCCGTCGCCCGGAAAGCCGCCGTCCTACCGCCGATACATCAAATCGGCGATAATGTCCAAAATCTTATCGTGGCACTTCCCACAGCCGGTAGAGCAGTGGGTCTGCTTTTGTACCTCGTCAAAGGCCGCTACCGCGTCCTCCAGCCGGGGCGCCTTGTAGAGGGCGTCCTCAATCTGGTGGTAGGTTACCTGCTTACAGTTGCAAATCACGCGATTCTCCATCGAAGTCTCCATCGCACAGCCTCCCTATCCGCGCGGCGTCGGATGCATCCGGCCCGCGCACATTGTATCCATTGCTATTATACCATGACCGACCGCCATGGGGCAAGCAGAGGCCCGGCGTTTACATTCCCTGCCAAACCTGCTACAATGCCCCTGAAAACCATCCGGCAAAGGAGGAAATTCCTTGAAAATTGCCGTCATTGAAGATCACGACGCCCTCCGGCAGGAGCTGTGCGCCCTCCTGGAGCGATACGGCTACGAAACTTGCGCTCCCGAAGGCTTTGTGGACGTTGTAGGCTTTTTACGGGAGGCCGCGCCCCACCTGGTACTTTTGGATATCAACCTGCCTGGCGTGGACGGCTACACCCTCTGCCGCCAGCTTCGCCAGGAGAGCCGGCTTCCCATCATCATCGTTACCAGCCGGGACAGTGAGCTGGACGAGCTTATGAGCATGAACCTGGGCGCTGACGACTTTGTCGCCAAACCCTACAATTCCCAGATTCTACTGGCCCGCATCGCCGCGGTACTGACCCGGAGCTATCCCGAGAATGCCCCGGCCCGGCTCTCCCATCGGGGGGTAACCCTGGATCTGACATCGGCTCGTGTCTCCTACCAAGGGAACTGCCAGGAGCTGACCAAGAACGAACTCAAAATTCTCCACCTTCTCATGCAGCACCCGGGTGAAGTATGCACCCGGGACGCCATCATCGAGGCCCTGTGGCAGAGCGACGCCTTTGTGGACGACAATACCCTAACCGTCAACGTCAACCGCCTGCGGAAAAAACTGGAGGCCCTGGGGGCGGCGGACTATATTGTCACCCGGCGGGGACTGGGGTATTCGATATGAAGGGCGCCGTCTTTCTCCGGGACCGGCTGGCGCTCCTGCTCAGCACCCTGGGGGCGGCCGCCTTCGCCGGGCTGCTGCTCTATCTGCTGGGGGTAGAGCTCTATCCCGTGTGCTTCATCCTAGCGCTCTTCCTGCTGTCGGTGTGGAGCAGCCTGCTGGTGGAGTTCCTTCGCAAGCGCGCCTATTACCGCCAGGTTGAGGAAGCGCTGCACCAGCTGGAAAAGAAGTTCCTCCTGAGCCAAGTGATCCCTCCCGCCTCCTTTTATGAGGGCCGGTACCTCTACGAGGTGCTGGCCGCCACCGAAAAGTCCATGAACGACCACGTGGACGCCTACCGTCATGCCTCCCGGGAATACAAGGAATTTATCGAGAGCTGGGTGCATGAAATCAAAACCCCCATCGCCGCCAGCCACCTGCTCTGTGAAAACCACCCCGGCGCCCTTTCCTCCGCCTTTGCGGTGCAGCTGGCCGAGATCCAGGAGTATGTAGATCAGGCCCTCTTCTACGCCCGCAGCAGCTATGTGGAGAAGGACTACCTGATTCGGGAGGTTCCTCTCTCCGAAATCGTCCATCCGGCGCTGCGCCGCCTGAGCCGCGGACTCATTGAGCGAAAAGCCCGCATCCACACCGAAGGCCTGGATACCCGGGTGATGGCCGACCCCAAATGGATGGAATTCGTGGTGCTGCAGCTGGTGAAAAACGCCATGCAGTACAGCCAGGGCCCGCCGGAAATTACCTTCACCGGCCGTCCGGGGGCCGACAGTGTCACGCTGACGGTGGGCGATCACGGCCTGGGGATCCCCAGCCAGGACCTTCCCCGGATCTTCGAAAAAGGATTCACTGGGGTCAATGGCCGCCGCTCGGCCCACGCTACAGGCATGGGGCTCTACCTGGCCCGGAAGCTCTGCTCCCGCATGGGGATTGCGCTGTCGGTGGTCTCCATCCTGGGAAAGGGGACCGAAATGACCGTGCACTTCCCCATGAGCAGCATGCACCGGCTGCTGGAGCGGGATATCCAGGAGCCCGCCCGCTGAGGGTCCCCGGCCGCAGCTGCCTTACAAAACTGTAAGCTTCCCGTAAGCCAAAGCCATGGCAGCCTCAGGCAGGCGGCGGTACAATGGCGGCAAAAGGCAAGGAGGAACCCCATGGAAACCATTCTGCATGCGCAAAACGTGGTCAAATACTACGGGAACCGCGGCAACATTGCCAAAGCCGTGGACGATATCACCTTCTCGGTCATGAAGGGGGAATTCATTGGCATCATGGGCGCGTCGGGCAGCGGCAAGACCACGCTGCTCAACTGCATCTCCACCATTGATACCGTCACCTCCGGGCATATCTACCTGCGGGGCGCGGACATCACCGCGCTGCCCCCGCGGCGGCTGTCCCGGTTCCGCCGGGAAGAACTGGGCTTCATCTTCCAGGACTTCAACCTGCTGGATACCTTAACCGCCTACGAAAACATCGCCCTGGCCCTGACCATACTCCGCCGTCCGGCCAAGGAAATTGACGCCCGGGTTCACGAAGTGGCCCAAGCCCTGGAAATCGACGACGTGCTGGCAAAGTATCCCGCCCAATTGTCCGGCGGCCAGCAGCAGCGGGTGGCCGCGGCCCGGGCCATCGCCGCCAAGCCCTCCCTCATCCTGGCCGACGAACCCACCGGCGCCCTGGACAGCAAGTCCGCCCGAATGCTCCTCACCAGCCTTACCGCCCTGCATACCCAGCTGAAGGCCACCATCCTCATGGTCACCCACGATGCCTTCACCGCCAGCTATGCCGACCGCATCCTCTTCATTAAGGACGGGCGGATCTTCAACGAAATCATCAAGGGGGACGGCACCCGGAAGGAATTCTTCAACCAGATCATCGAGGTAATCACCCTGACCGGAGGAGACAACGCCCATGTTCTATAAGCTCTCCCTGCGCAATGCGCGCCGGTCCTTTCGGGACTATGCGGTGTACTTCCTCACGCTCACTTTGGGCATCTGCATCTTCTATGTATTCAATTCCATCGAAACCCAGTCGCTGATGATGGACATTTCTGCCTCTCAGTATGAGATTCTGAAGTCCCTTACGCGTATCATGGGCTATGTATCGGTCTTCGTCTCCATCATACTGGGCTTTCTCATTCTCTACGCCAACGGCTTTCTGATCCGCCGCCGGAAAAGGGAGCTGGGAATTTATAGGATTCTGGGAATGGATAAGGGAAAGATTTCCACCCTGCTGGTGCTGGAGACCCTGGCCATCGGCGTGGTTTCCCTGGGAATTGGGCTGGTTCTGGGGATCTTCATGAGCCAGCTCCTGGCCGTCATCACCGCCCAACTGTTTGAGGTCCGCCTCAAGGCGTTTACCTTCGTCTTTTCGCCGGAGGCCTTTGGCAAGTCCATTCTGTACTTTGGGCTCATTTACCTGCTGGTCATGGCAGCCAACGTCTGGACCATCGGCCGCTACAAGCTCATCGATCTGGTTAACGCCCATCGTCAAAACCAGGAGCTCCGGCTGCGCAGCCTTCCCCTGTGCGTGGTCCTGTTCCTGCTCTCGCTGGCTTGCCTGGCCGCGGCCTATGTGCTGATCCTCCGTAACGGGCTTCTTTACCTGGGGTGGCCCTTTACCCTCTGCATCCTGCTGGGAAGCCTGGGGACTCTCCTCTTCTTCCTGTCGCTGTCGGGCTTCCTGCTGCGGGTGGTGCAGACCAACCGCCGCCTGTACCTGACGGGGCTGCACATGTTCGTGCTGCGGCAGCTCAATCACAAGATCAATACCAACTTTGTCTCCATGACCATGGTCTGCCTCATGCTGCTGATGGCCATTGGCTGCCTAGTCAGCGGCGTCAGCATCAACCAGGTGATGAGCGCCGACCTGCAGGCCCTGGCTCCGTATGATGTGACGCTGATCTGCCACAGCCAGGACGTGCTGGAGGAGGAAAACCATACGCTGGCACAGGCCCTCCAAGAAAGAGGCCTAACCTTGGAAGACTATGCCTCCGCCTATACGGAGCTGCGCCTGTACAGTACGGGCCTGGCCATCGAACAGCTGCTGACGGCAGAAGGGCAGGCCGCCCCGCCGGTTTCCGGGGAACTGGATGCGGTCTCCCTCTCCGACTACAACGCCCTGCGGGCCATGCACGGTCTGGAACCCCTCTCTCTGCCCGAAAACACCTATGCCCTCAGCAGCAATGACGGCCGGCTCCGGGATACCCTGGAGGGGATGCTGGCCGCGGAGACGCCGGTGCGGCTCTATGGCCGCACCCTGTCCGTCGGGCCCTGCCGGGAAGTCCTGACCCTGGCACTTTTCGACAGCGGGAACGCCGAAAACGTCTGCACGCTGGTCCTGCCGGACGCCACGCTGGAAGCGCTGCCCGTGGAAGAATTCTACTGCCGCACCTTGGCCAACGTCCAGCTGCTCCAGGATGATGAAGCCTATGAGCAGGCCTTCCTGGATGCGTTCTATGCCATCGTGAGGCAGGAAGAGGATCACCAAGAGAATCCTCTGTACATGTCCCAAAACACCGGCCGGGACATCCGCAACGCCAATGCCGGGGTCAAGGTTACGGGTTCGTACCTGACCATCTACCTGGGGGTCATCTTTCTCATCACCTGCGCGGCGGTGCTGGCTCTGCAGCAGCTCAGCGAATCCGCCGACAACACCGCCCGTTACGCCATCCTGCGCCGGATGGGCGCGGAAGAAGGGATGATTCGCCGGGCCCTGTTTACCCAAATCGCCCTATACTTCCTGCTGCCCCTGGCGCTGGCGGCCGTCCACTCGGTGGTGGGCGTCACCGTGGTAGCCGACGTGGTCCGGAACCTGGGCGACCTGCACATCGGGCAGAACGTGCTGGTGGCAGCCGTCATCCTGGCTGTCATCTACGGCGCTTATTTCCTGGCCACCTATGGCGCCAGCCTGGCCATGCTTCGCCCGCGACAGCAGCGGTAAGGCGCCCTGCTAAAAAAATACATGCTCTCGGATCCTCTTGGGGGAGGGGGCCCTTTTGCAAAAGGGCCCCCGCCCCCGCAAAAACCGCCTCCTCGGCATCCCTGCGGATTCCTGCGGGGGCTTTTCGCGGAAAGCAGGCTTTCCGCGACCTTCATTACAAAAAGCGGGAGCCTATCGCGGCCCCCGCACCCCACAGTGGCTGCGCGAAGCGCCGCCACCCCTCATCGGGCAAAACGCGCCGTACACGCCGCCGCGTTTTGTAAATTACAAAAAAATAGGGGAACGGCTGTATTCTGATTCCAGTCGTTCCCCTTATACGTTCCCCAATTCTCCCCCAAAAGTTTTAGAAAGGTGGGGGCCCGGGGGAGGGAAACCTTTTGCAAAAGGTTTCCCTCCCCCGCAGAAAGCCGCCGCGTTTTCAGATCCCCCAGGCCCCTACCGGGCAAACTCCCGCATTCGCTCCCGGTAGAACATGTAGTCCTCAAAGGGCACCTCTTCGGGCACGCCATGGTCGCAGGTGGGAATAAAGCCGCCCCGCTCCCGCATAAAGGGCATGATGCGGTCCACCTCCCGGGCGATGGCATCCCGACCCGAGGCCAGGATCCGCTTGTCGATGCCGCCCCGGATCAGGAGGTCGGGATAGTCCTTCCGCACCTGCACCACGTCGCAGCCTGCGGCCACTTCGAAGGGGGACATATAGTCCATGCCGATCTCCCGGTAGACGTCCACCACCGGCAGCGCCCAGCCGTCGGTATCGATCTGGATATGCAGCTTCTTGGGAGACTGGCGCTGGCGGGCCCGGGCGTTGGCGATGAGCTGCTGGTAGTAAGGGAAGAGGAACTCCCGCATCATGGCGGGGGAAATCAGGGGGCCATGGTTGTAGCAAATGTCCTCGGCTAAGAAGATCTCATCCAGGGCTACGTATTTCTGATGGGTCGCGGTCACCGCGTCGGCCAGCTCCAGCCAGGCCCGCATACAGTCATGGATCAGCCCGGGATCATCATAAAACATATAAAGCAGCGCCTCCGGCCCCATGAGGGAGCGCAGGTACATGTAGCCGCCGATGAGATTCTGGCAAATGATCCATCCGCCCTCCGACCGAGCCTGTGCCTCCGCCATCCGGTCTTCCAGACCGGCATAGCGGCCGCTTGTCCGGGGATCCAGGCGCCACTTGACATCCTCCTGCCAGGTACGCATGTCCTTCACCGGATGATCCACATACTCGGGCATGAAGCCGTTGCGGCGGCCCTTGAAGTAGAGCACGCTGCGGCCCGCGAAATCCCGCACCAGCTCGTAGTCGCCCCGGTCCTCCAGGATCTCCTCGGTAAAGCAGGGGAAAAAGGCCGCCTCGCACCAGCCAAGCTGGCCCAAGGACAGCTTGGTGCTGGGATCAAAGCCAAAGAGCGCCTCCAGGTCGGTGTCCTGGGTGATATGCCCTTGGGCTTTCCACAAATCCAGGCAATAGTAGCCGAACTCCTCCTGTACGATGGGCGCTCCTGGTTTCTGGCTGTAAAAATCCTGGAGTTTCTGTGGATTGTATTGCTTCTCCGCCATGGTTTCTCCTCCTTTTCCGCGCACAGCGTTCGCCAGGCGTCAAGCCGCGGGACCCTCACAAACAGGTGGGCCCCCGCCGGACACCGCCCTGTCGGGAGGGGGCCTTCAGCCCTGTATTCCCACCGGTTTCGCCATTGCATAATTAAATATTATACTATCCGCAGGGCGGGGTTTTCGCAATGGATAAATCCGTGGTATCTGGTGATATTTTGCGAAACCTTTGGGAAACGTCCGCGGTTTTGCTTGCAATACGCTGGGAAGAATATTATAATTTAATATATGTAGGAATCATCGGATGCGGGATATGCCCACCCTCCATGAGCGTGGTGGCCCATTTCGCTCCGGTATGCGGAGGAGGTCTTTGGATGACGGATGTTTTCGATACTACCAAGCTATGCCTAGGCTGTATGTCACTGCTGGATGCGCCGGGGGTCTGCCCGCACTGCGGTTGGGACAATTCCCAGCGTCAGAACGACCTACACCAGCTCCCCGCTGGAACCATTCTAGGCGGGAAATATATCGTGGGCCGTGTGCTGGGGCAAGGCGGCTTTGGCATTACCTACATAGGGTACGATCTGACTCTGCGGATTCGCGTCGCCATCAAGGAGTTCTTCCCCTCGGGCTTTGCCGTCCGGGAGCAGGGGCTGACACTGGCGCCCTTCACCGGGCAGAAGGAGGTCTTCTACCAGGAGAGCCGGGATAAGTTCATCCAGGAGGCCCGCAACCTGGCCAAATTCTATGCGCTTCCCGGCATCGTCTCGGTAAAGGAGTATTTCCGCGAAAATAATACCGCCTACATTATCCTAGAATTCATCGAGGGCATTACCCTGCGGGAATATCTGGAAAAGAACGGCCGCATCCCTGCAGCCCAGGCCCTGGCCATGGTACAGCCTCTGATTCGTTCCCTGGATCAGATGCATCAAGCCGGTATCATTCACCGGGACATCAGCCCCGATAACATCATGATCACTAACGCCGGGGATATCAAGCTCATCGACTTTGGCGCGGCCCGTTCCTTTGCCGCCGCCGATGAGCGGAGCATGTCCATCCTTCTCAAGCCTGGCTACGCCCCGGAGGAACAGTACCGCTCTCATGGGCAGCAGGGGCCTTGGACCGATATATACTCTCTCTGCGCCACACTGTATAAGCTCATCACCGGCGTCACCCCGCCGGAGTCCCTGGACCGGATGCGGGAGGACACCCTCCAGCCTCCCACCATCGCCGCCCCAGGCTGCGGCCTGACGCCCGCCCAGGAGCGGACGCTGATGCGGGGCATGTCCATCCGTCAGGAGGACCGTTATCAAAATCTGTCCTCCCTATATGCCGCCCTCTATGGCACGCCCATGCCGGTCACCACTTCGTCCCAAAGTTCTTCCAACCAGTCAACCACCCCGTCCGGTTTCTCCCAGGATTCCCACACCGTGCCGTCCTCCGGAGGCAGCGCCGTACCGCCGCCTCCTCAGCCGCCCAAGCCCATCCTCAGTAACGGCAAGCTGATGGGCATCGTCTTCGGCGGGCTGGGCGCCGTGGCACTGATCGTGGTGCTGGTGGCCTTGCTGCTGCGGCCTTCCAGCGCCTCCATTCCTCCTGTCCTGACGCCGGAGCCCATCGCCACGCAGGCTGTCTCCGTTCCCTCGCCCACTGTTGCTGAAGCGGAGACCCCCGCGCCCGCAGAGACCGAGGCGCCCGTTATCGTACCCAGTGAGGCCCCTACCGAGGCGCCTGTGGAAACACCGCCGGCATCGGCCTATTCGGGAACCATCTCTATTCCCGACCCCGTGATCTTCTATCCGCCGTCCCAGGCTACTTCCACCACCGGCGAAGACGGCTCTCAGGAAATCCTGGTGTCCAATATCGGCGCGGAAGAGGTGGTCAACTACCTGCTGATTCTCACCTATGACGATGCCTTCAAGGCATCCGAGGTTACGGAAACCAATCCGGGCCTGTACTTTACCCTGGATCAGGGCACGGCCCAGGTAACCGTCTATGCCGATGCCAGCACCCTGCGCTTTGTCATTCCGGCGGGGGTGGAGGTCAGCTGGGTTAACCCGCCGGTGACCAGCCGCTACCTGGACAATAACGGCATCAACTACGAGGATTGGTTCTATCTCTACGGGTCGGAGTACGACAGCTATCTCTCCCCGGCGCCCAATGTCCGCGGCAATTCCATAGGCAATATCCAGTGCCTGGCCTTCTCCGCCGTGGAGGAGGGAACCCTCTACTTCTTTGACTACACCGAAAACGGCCGTCTCTACAAGATTGCGCCGGGAGCCAGCGCGCCCACAGAGGTCAACAGCGCCGGCGTCTTCGGATACAATCTGAACGCCCTGGATGGCACCCTCTACTTCCACGTACTGGGCAACGAGGACGACGACCCCAATGTTATCGCCTCCATCGACGGGGCCACCGGCTCCTCCAAGATCCTCTATGACGAGGTCAGCACCTACAACCTCACAGCGGTACGGGACGAAATGAGCTCCCAGCCTGGAGATTACCTCTACTTCCGCGAGGGTTCCTCCAGCGGCCCCCTCTACCGGATGAACACCGACGGTACCGGCAAGACCCTGATTATTGAGGACAGCTTCTACTTCCTCAATGTCACCAGCGAATACATCTACGTAGCTGACTTGGGCGGCGAAACCGGCATCTACCGCACCGACCTGCTGGGTGAGAATGTGGAGAAGCTTTCCGACATCAATGCCTACGGTCTCATCATCCACGGCGAGTGGGCCTACTTTGGCACCAGCACCGAGGCCGGCGCCCAGATGAAGCGGATGAACCTGGATAATCCCTCCACGGTGGAGACCATCGGCACCGTAGACGCGGTCTACGAGTTCAACACCGATGGACAGTACATCTATTACGTCCGCGACGAAACCCATGAGCTCTACTGCATGGAGATCGCCACCGGCGAAGCCACCCTGCTAGACGACAGCAACTGCCTGTATCCCACGGTACTGAGCATGCCGGAGCGGAATATCCATCTGCTGCTCTACTACAACGTTGACGAAGACATCGCCGGCACCATCGACATGAACGACATTGCGGCCGGCCCCTTCCCCTTCTTCAAAGGCAGCGACGCCCAGTAGCCGCAAAGCCTCGAGGCCCTGTCGTTCCTTGGGGGAGAAGGCCCTTTTGCAAAAGGGCCCCCTCTCTCATTTCCGCCTCCTCGGAATCCTGACGGATTCCTGCGGGGGCTTTTTCGCGGAAAGCAGGCTTTCCGCGACCTTAAATAGAAAAGGCGGGGACCTTTCGCGGCCCCCGCTTCTTCATGCGTTCACGTCTCTTGGGGGAGGGGGCCCTTTTGCAAAAGGGCCCCCTCCCCCAAACCCCTTTCCCCCAAAACCTTGGGGGGAAGGACTGCTGGGAAAATCTAGGGAACAGCTGTATTCGGATTGCAGCCGTTCTTTCTCATACGTTCCCCAACCTTCCCCCAAAGTTTTAGAAGGGTGGGGGTCCGGGGGAGGGGAACCTTTCTCAAAAGGTTCCGCTCCCCCGCAGAGACCGCCTCCTCGGAATCCTGACGGATTCCTGCGGGGGCTTTTCGCGGAAAGCAGGCTTTCCGCGACCTCAAATAGAAAAGGCGGGAGCCTTTCGCGGCCCCCGCACCCCGCAGTTTTGCCGCAAGCGGCAAAACCCCTCATCGGGCAAAACGCGCCGTTCACGCCGCCGCGTTTTGTAAATTACAAAAAAATAGGGGGAACGGCTGCGCTCTTCTTGCCGCCGTTCCCCTTCTACTCTCCCCATCCTTTCCCCCAAAGTTTTAGAAGGGTGGGGGCCCGGGGGAGGGGAACCTTTCTCAAAAGGTTCCCCTCCCCCGCATACCTCTCCCCCGCAAAAAACCCCGCAGATTGCCTTAGACCGGGTCTGCGCTCTCTGCAGAAGGAGTCCCCTCTGCCTCCCGCCAGCCCAGCTGGGTGCGATACATGGCACAGTAGGTGCCGCCCAGCTTCATCAGGGTCTCGTGATTGCCCATCTCAGCAATGCGGCCATGCTCCAGCAGGATGATGACGTCGCAGTCCCGAATGGTGGACAGCCGATGGGCGATCAGGAAGGAGGTCCGGCCGGAGGTCAGGCTGTGCATGGCGGTACGGATCTTCTGCTCGGTACGGGTATCCACCGAGCTTGTGGCTTCGTCCAGGATCATAATGGGCGCATCGGACAGGATAGCCCGGGCAATGGTCAGGAGCTGCCGCTCCCCCTGACTGAGCCCGCCGCCTCCGTCCTCCAGGATGGTATCGTAGCCCTGGGACAGGCGGCTGATGAACCCGTGGGCCCCCGCCGCCCGGGCGGCCGCCTCCACCTCCTCGTCGGAGGCATCCTGCCGCCCGTAGCGGATATTCTCCCGCACGGACATGGAGAACAGGGCGCTGTCCTGGAGCACCACCCCGAAGCAGTCCCGCAGGTCCCGCCGCCGGTAGTCCCGGATATCGTGGCCGTCCAGCAGGATTGCGCCGCCGGTAACGTCATAGAACCGGGCCAGCAGGCTGATAATGGTGGTTTTCCCCGCGCCGGTGCTTCCCACGATAGCCACCCGGGTCCCGGCCGGAACGGTGAAGGACAGGTCGTGAATCACCGGATGCTGGGGATCGTAGCCAAAGGAGACATGGTCAAACACGATGTCCCCCCGGGGATTATGAATGGCCAGGGCATTGGGGGCGTCGGCGGGTTCGGGCTCCTGGTCAAAGATCTCAAAGACCCGTTCGGCCCCCGCCACCGCCGTCTGGAACACGTTGTAGATATTGGCAATGTCGGTAAAGGGCCGGGTAAACTGCCGGGTGTAAAGCAGGAAGCTGGAGATCACTCCCACGGTGATCATCCCCTCTGCCGCCATCAGGCCGCTGATCACGGAGACCAGAATGAAACCCAGGTTGTTGATGACGTTCATAATGGGCATCAGGTAACCCGACCAGATCAAAGCCCGGGTGCCCACACGGCAGAGCTCCCGGTTGTAGGAGGAAAAAACTTCGGTCACCTCACCCTCTTGGCCAAAGGCCTTCACCAGCATCAGCCCGGAGACGCTCTCTTCGATATGTCCTCCCAGCCGTCCCAGCACCCGCTGCTGATCCTTGAAGAGCGGGCGGGTACGCCGGGTCACCGACCGTGCCAGCAGAATCACCAGGGGAACGGTGCACAGCGCCGTCAGCGTCAGCCACAGATTGAGGGTCAGCATCACGATAAAGATCCCCACCACCGTGAACACCAGCATCATCAGCTGGGTCAATGAGTCAGAGATGGTCACCGAGATATTGTCGATGTCGTTGGTGAGGCGGCTCATCAGGTCGCCGTGCTGGTTGCGGTCAAAGAATGACAGGGGCAGCCGCTTCATCACGGCAAATAGGGATTTGCGAATCCCCTTGACCACGCGCTGGGAGACGGCGGCCATCAGGTAACCCTGGGTGAACCGGATCGCCCAATCTCCCGCATAGACGCAGGCCAGCAGAGCCAGCAGGGCCATGGCGGCGTTCCCGGCGGCCACGGCGTCCACCACCTTGCCGATGAGCAGGGGGGTGAACATGCTGGACAGGGAAGCCAGCGCACTGAGCAGGAAGACTATCCACAGTCCCTGACGATTGCCCCGGGTCAGCTCCAGCAGCCGGCGCAGCGTCCCCCGCATGTCCTTGGGCTTCACCACCAGCGTCCCTCGGCCCCGGGAGCCGCCGCCCATCCCCGGCACGTTTCTAAACGTACTCATGGTCATCCCCTCCAATCTGGGAGGCATAGATTTCCCGATAGGTCTGGCACTCCGCCATCAAGGCGGCATGGGTCCCAAAGCCCGCCACCTGTCCCTCTTCCAGGCAGAGAATGCGGTCGGCCCGCATCACCGTACTGATCCGCTGGCTGATGAGCAGCACCGTCATTCCCCCGGTATAGGCAGCAATCCCCCGAAGCACCGCCGCCTCGGTCTTGGCGTCCAGGGCGCTGGTGCAGTCGTCCAGGATCAGGATCTTAGGTTGCTTCATCAGGGCGCGGGCAATGGAGAGCCGCTGTTTCTGGCCGCCGGAGAGGTTTACGCCCCCTTGGCCCAGCACGGTCTCATAGCCCTGGGGGAACTCCTGGATGAATTCATGGGCACAAGCGGCGCGGGCAGCGGCCTCCACCTGCTCCCAGGGCGCTTCCCGGTCGCCCCAGCGCAGGTTTTCCTCGATGGTGCCCGAGAAAAGCAGCGCCTTCTGGGGCACCAGGCCAATGCCCTGGCGGAGCCGGCTGCCATCCAGCTGCCGCACGTCGCGGCCGCCTACCTTCACCACCCCCGCCGTAGCGTCATAAAAGCGGGGCACCAGGTTAATCAGGGTGGACTTGCCCGCGCCGGTGGGCCCAATGATGCCCACGGTCTCCCCCGCCTTGGCCGAGAAGGAAACCGCCCGCAGGGAATCCCGCCCCGCTCCCTGGTAGGCGAAGGAGACTCCTTCAAAGTCCACGTCTCCCCGCCAGTCCCCGGTATCGGGACAAGAAGGCTCCGCCAGGGCAGGCTCCTCCGCCAGAACCTCCTGCACCCGGTGGGCGGATGCGGTGGCCCGCACCAGCATATTGAGGATATTGGAAACCATGCCCAGGGCAAAGAGCACCTGGGTCATGTAGTTCACCGAAGCCATGAGCTTGCCCACCTCCCCGCCGCCGGAGAACCGGCCCAGATAGAGCAGCACCACAATCCCCACGTTCACCGTCAGGTTAATCAGGGGGCTGAACACCGCCGTAACCCGGGTGGCGGAGACGCTGGCCTCCGCCAGTTCATCGGCGGCGCCGTCGAACTGGGCCTGCTGGAACTCCTCCCGGCCAAAGGCCTTGACCACCCGGATGGAAGCCAAGAACTCTCGACTAACCGCCGAAAGCCGGTCCAGCTTCTTCTGCAGCCTTCCAAACCGTGGATAGCCCAGCAGCATATTTCCCGCAATCAGCAAGGAAGACACCACCAGAATCACCACAATCATGGGAATCTGTCGGGGGGTCTGCACCACGATCAGGGCAATGGCTCCAATGCAGGTGATGGGCGCCTTGACTAGGATGCGCATGCAGCCGTTGATGAAGTTCTGGATCTGGGTGACATCGTTGGTGATCCGGGTGATGAGGCTGGCAGGCTGAAGCTTATCCACATTGGCCGCCGAAAGGGACAGGATCTTGGCATAGAGGGTATCGCGCAGCTCCATGCCAATGATCTGGCTGGTGCGGCTGGCGTAAATATTGCGTACCACCGCTCCCAGCGTCCCCACCAGCGCCACGCCCAGCATGGCCGCGCCATAGAGCAGCACCGTACGGGTATCTCCCGAAGCCACGCCGTCGTCCACAATATAGGACATTAGCGTGGGCTGCAGCAGGTCGCTGACCGCCTCCACCGTCAGGAAAAACAGGGCCGTCATAAACATGCCCAGGTGCCTACGGATGAGGCTGAGAATATAACGCAAAGGAAATCGCCTTCTTTCACATCACGGGTGCGGGACCAAAGTCCCTCTACAGACTGTCCACGTCCACCCAAGCCTTCCGCTGGATGGACAGCTCCACCGCCTCCATGACCTGGGCGCAGCGGACGCCGTCCTCAAAGCTGGGGACGCACTCCCGGCCCTGGGCTACACACTGTATAAACTCGTAGAGCTCATGGCAGAAGGTTTCCGGGAAGCCGATGACGTGGCCGGCGGGCCACCACTTGTCCCAATAGGGGTGCACGCCCTCGGAGACCTGGATCAGCCGCCAGCCCTGGAGCCCCTCGTCGTCCTGGGCGGAAAAGTACTCCAGTTCGTTCATCCGCTCAAAAGCGAAGCGGAGGGAACCCTTCTCCCCGTTGACCTCGATGCGCATATCGTTCTTATGCCCCTGGGCAAAGCGGGTGGCTTCAAACATTCCCATGGCGCCGCAGGCAAATTCACAGACAAAGCCCGTAGCATCGTCCACCTCCACCGGGGCGCGGGGCGCGCCCTGGGCGGCTTTTCCCGAAAGCCCCTCCATGCGCTCCACCAGAGGACGCTCCCGGACAAAGGTACGGCTCATACCGGTTACCGAAGCAAACTCCCCCGCCAGATAGCGGGCGGCGTCAATGACGTGGGCGCCCAGGTCTCCCAAAGAGCCCGAGCCGCAGACCGCCTTATCCAGCCGCCAGACCCGGGGATACTCCGGATCGATAATCCAGTCCTGGAGGAAGCTGCCCCGCACATGGAATATTTTTCCCAGCCGTCCCTCCTCAATCATCCGCTTGGCCAACACCAGCGCCGGGGCAAAGCGGTAATTGAACCCGATCTGGTGGCGCACGCCGGCCTTGCGTGCGGCCTGGAGCATCTCCCGGGCATCGGCCAGATTCAGGGCCAGGGGCTTTTCACAGAAGATGTGCTTACCGTTGGCCGCGGCGGCCAGGGCGATTTCCTTGTGGACATTGGAGGGCGCCGTGATATCCACGCAGTCAATATCCTCCCGGGCCACCAGGGCGCGCCAGTCGGTCTCCACCTCCTGCCAGCCCAGGCGGCGGGCTGCCTCTCCTGCCCATGCGGCGTCCCGCCCGCAGAGAACCTTCCGCTGGATGGGACGGTCGGTGTCGAAGAACATGGGAATCCGGGAGAGGGCGTTGCTGTGGGCCTTGCCCATGAATTTGTAGCCTACCAGGCCAAAACGAAGCGGTGCTGCCATAGAGAGGCCTCCTTTATGAACGTAGTCGATGGGAAAAGTATAGCATACTTGCGGAGGGTTTGCATGCCCGTATTGACGTGGGAAGCAAGTTGGGCTATAGTGAAGGCATCTTACCCGAAAAGAAAAGGATGACCGCCATGACTCTGTCCCAGCTGGAACGCGCACGCTGCGTGGCACAGGCCGCCCCTCGGGAGGCTCCCGCGGTAACCCTCCATTATCTGAACGCCTATCTGGAAAACCTGGACGCTTCCCCTGCCCTGCGGGAGGCCCGGGCCCTGGACGCCCTTTGGCGTACCTGTGGCATCCGGATCGATCCCGCGGCGCAGATCGTAGGCAATATCACCCATGCTGAGGCCTGCTTCTTCCACTTTGGCAGCGGCACCCGCCTGGATACCCAGCGGCTGGAGCGCTATATCCTCCAGGAGGGGCTGGACGCAGAGGCAGCAGAAGCCCTTCGCGCCCGGGCCAGCCAGGTGGGGCGCCACGCCTACCAGGACGTGGGAAGCCCCCGCTTTGACCAAGATCTGCCCGGCTTCTTCACCCCCCAGGAGCGGCGCTCCATCGCCTCGTCGGCCGCCACCTCCACCTGGTTTGGGGGGCACATGGTGCCCGACTACCCTTCGATTCTGTCCCTGGGGCTGGATGGCTATGCCCAGCGGATCGAGGCGGCGCGCCGGAAAGCCTCTCCCGAGAGGGAGGAATACTACCAGGCCCTGTCCACCGTGCTGGCCGCCCTGCAGGAGCTGATCCTCCGCCACGCCGCCGTCTGCCGGGGCCTGGCCGCCCAGGCTACCGAACCGGAGCTGGCCGGCAATATGCGCCGGGCCGCCGAGGCCCTGGAAGCCGTGGCCCACCGCCCGCCGCAAAGCTTCCGTGAGGCTGTACAGCTGGTCATTCTCATTCACCTGGCCACCGACTGCGACTCCTTCGGCCGCTTTGACGCCTACCTGGACCCCTACTTCCACCGGGATTGGGAACGGGGCGTCCTCTCCCGGGAGGAGGCGCTGGGCATCCTAGAGAGCGCCGTCATCAAGGTGGAAACCTTTGAGGCCATCCAGAACATGACCCTGGGCGGGGTATTCCCCGATGGTTCCCCCTGCTACACCCCGCTGACCGAGCTGGTACTGGAGGCCGTCCGGTCCATGGGCTTCAAGGGGCCCAATCTCTGTCTTCGGATCCATCCCTCCATGCCTTCCCGGTACTGGGAACTGGTCTGCCGGAGCCTGGCCACCGGACAGGGGCTGCCGGCCCTGTACAGCGATACGGTGGTCATTCCCATGCTCCAGCGGGAGGGGATCCCCCTGGAGGATGCCCGGGACTACTGCCTGGCCGGCTGCTCCCAGATCATTGTGGGGGGTAAAAGCCAGTTTGTCAACGACATTGGCATGATGAATTTCGCCAAGATCCTGGAGCTGACCCTGTACAACGGCAAAGATCCCTCCCAGGACGGCGCGCAGGTGGGGCCGGCTACCGGGGAAGATTTTCCCAGCTTTGAAGCGTTTCTGGCAGCCTTCTACCGGCAGGTGGACTATTTTGCCGTCCTCCACGCCTCCATCAACAACAAGGATATCCGCCTGCGGGGGGCGCGGGAGGGCTATGTGCTGCGCTCCCTCTTCACCCAGGGCTGCATCGAAAGCGGACGGGGGATCTTCCAGGGCGGCGCGGCTTACAACCACGTGCAAATGGAATGCATCGGCATCACCAACGCCGCCGACTCCCTCTACGCCGTCCGACAGGCGGTATTCACGGAGAAGAAAGTTTCCCTGGCCCAGCTCCGCCAGGCGTTGGCCCAGGACTTTGCTGGCTATGACAGCCTGCGGGCCTATCTGCGGCAGCGGGTACCCAAGTTTGGCAACGGCAGCGGGGAGGTAGACGCCCTTCGCCGGGAGATCACCGCCTATATCTACCGGGCCATCCGCTCCCATCCCGGAGCCATGGGCGGCCACTACATTCCCGGCGAGGTGATCTTCGTCGCCCACGAGTGGAACGGCGCCCTAACCGGGGCCACCCCCGATGGTCGCGGGGCCCGCGCCGTGCTGGCCGACTCGGCAGGAAGCAGCCAGGGCATGGACCGGTTGGGGCCCACCGCCCTGATGCGCTCGGTGCTGGCCATACCCCTGGACGGCCTGGTAACCAGCGTGGTGCTCAATCTTAAGTTCCACCGGGACTTCTTCCTGCGGAACCTGGACAAGGCCGCGGCACTGCTGGCGGGCTTTTTCCAGGCGGGGGGTCAGCAGCTCCAGGTCAACGTCACCGACGACGCCCTGCTCCGGGACGCTATGGATCACCCCCAAGAGCACCCCAACCTCATTGTCCGGGTGGGCGGCTACAGCGACTACTTTGTCCGCCTCAACCGCCGCCTCCAGGAGGAAATCCTGGCCCGGAGCCACAGCGTGGTATAGCCTGGAATGCGGAGCAGTTTTTTCGGAAACGCGTTTTTTCGGGGGAGGAAACCTTTTGAGAAAGGGTTCCCTCCCCCGCGCCCCCTCCCTTCCCAAACTTTGGGGGAAGGGTGGGCGATGGAATGAACCCGCGCCTTCGCTCCGTCTGGGTGCGTCTGCGGATGCCATCCGGAGGCTCGGTTGTTTCGGGGGAGGAAACCTTTTGAAAAAGGTTTCCTCCCCCGTGCCCCCTCCCTTCCCAAACTTTGAATGGAAGGGTGGGGCGATGGAATGAACCCGCGTCTTCGCTCTCTATGGGAGTTCCGTCTGAAATCCTTACGTGAGCTCGTTTTTTCGGGGGAGGAAACCTTTTGAAAAAGGTTCCCTCCCCCGCGCCCCCTCCCTTCTCAAACTTTGGGGGAAGGGTGGGGCGATGGAATGAACCCGCGCCTTCGCTCTCTATGGGAGTTCCGTCTGAAATCCTTACGTGAGCTCGTTTTTTCGGGGGAGGAAACCTTTTGAAAAAGGTTTCCCTCCCCCGCGCCCCCTCCCTTCC